>JABDBP010000001.1:0-292 GCA_013288565.1 Alphaproteobacteria bacterium
TTTTCCTTCACCGTCATGCAGCACCAGTTCGGTATCAGAATATGGATGCCAGGATTTCGAAACCGGGTAAATCAACTGGCAGAATTGCGATTTGGCACGGCCGAGGCGCAGGTAAAGCCTTGTGGTCAGGCCCGGCGGCTTGCCGGAATATGATTGCGGCTCATCCTTGAAAGTTTCCAGCATGTTGTAAATATGCGAGCCGAAGCTGGTCTCGGCTTGGTGACCGCTCTTTTGTTTGTAATGGCCAACGGCATGTAGCCAGCCATCTGCCGCATCGCTATTTGCAAAATCA
>JABDBP010000001.1:302-108304 GCA_013288565.1 Alphaproteobacteria bacterium
TTTCAAGGATTTTCCGGCTTCCTTCAGATAATCGCCGATGGGCAGAACTATCGTTTCCGTCCGGTTTATTATGCCTAATTTTTTGGTGAGCACCTTTTCCCCGCTTGCATCGTAAACCAATAATTGCAGCGGTAATTCACGTTGGGAAGTTGCCATCGGCGTCGGCACGATGAAAGTTTCAAATTCCTCTGGCGGCAATATCGGCAGCGCCAATATATAGCCTTTCCCCAGCCACTTCGCATTTTTCGCAATGTTCGGATCGGGCTGTAAATCCGTGCGCTCGACATTCAAATGCGCGATGAAGCTGTGACCATTCGCAGCCGTCACCTCATATCGTGGCCGAACGAAATATTTTCCGGCGATCAGCTCCAATTGGCAGGGATGATTCCGCGTTGGCATGATTTCCTTGGTGCGAAGGGCCGAAGTCCCGAACGGCGGGATTTCGGATTTATACGGATATGAATCATTCGCACCCATTTCGCGTAGGCGAATTGCGCCCTTCGGAATTGTCACCGGATGGCTGTTCTGCACCCAGATTTTTATCTCGTCCTCCGGCGATAACACCGGCAGCCCGGCGTAGGAATCGGCAGGCCAGGAGTTCGCGTCATGGGTGACGGAAAGAACATCATCCGAATCACCGTAGTGATCCTGGATGTATTTCACGATATCATGCCCGGCGATGTTTGTGGCATGGATGAACAGCGATCCGGTGAATTCACCGAGCCCAAATTTTTTCCGGATTTCGACGCTGTCGAAATGATACATCCCACCGGGATTGGTTAAATTTTCCTCCCAGGTAGCAAGAGTTTTCCCTTGAGCGTCGAATAGCCGCAGCCATAATTTGGGGGCTTTCGCGCCGTATTTCGCCCAGTAATTTATGATGCTGACACGGGTATGTCGGCTTTGGCCTTCCTGAATCAGTGCGAAATTGGTGGCGAAATTGATGGAGCTCAAATAATCGTTTGGCGCTGAGAGCATATTGTTCGGAATCCGCAAATCATCCAGGCCGAAAATCTCCATTCCATCCGGCAGCAGGAATTGCAATTGTGGAATGATTTTTGCCGCATCGAACGCCGCTATGAACAATATTTTCGCCTGAGTTTTGGTGAGTTCGCTGATTAGTTCAACCTTGCGGCCCCATAATTCTCGGTCTATATCCTCGGTTTTCTGGACATAAATCCCGGAGATCCTAGCTTTTGGCACCGGATAGAACAAATTGCACATTTCGGCGATATTCAGCGGGTCATAAACCGCGATTTTTCCAGGTTTTTTCAGTTTCTCCGCAAGTTTCACCGCCCCTTCCGCCGCCAACGGATGTCCGAGCGCCTTAGCTAGTGCGTTCTGCGCGCGAAGCGGCAGGTTATTATCAAACGATGCGATGTTTAGCGACATAGGTAGGCCCGATATACCGCCAAATCCCAAGGTTGTCAAAGAACGGACGCTTAAAAAGTTTTATTGTGGATAACTAAACCGCCGCCGTTTTCTGCCCACCCGCGAGTCGGCGCAACTCATCCGCCAAATCCAATCTCTCCCAGGAAAATCCGCCATCTTTTTCCGGCTCACGGCCGAAATGGCCGTAGGCCGCGGTGCGGGCGTATATCGGGCGGTTCATGCCAAGATGGGTGCGTATTCCTTTTGGCGATAAATCCATCAACTGCTGCAATTTCGCGGCGATTTTTTCCTCCGCAATCTGGCTGGTGCCATGATTGTTCACATAAACCGCCAATGGTCTCGCAATGCCTATCGCATAAGCCAATTGGACGGTGCAGCGGTCAGCCAGGCCTGAGGCCACAACGTTTTTCGCCAGGTATCGTGCTGCATAGGCGCCTGAGCGATCGACCTTTGTTGGATCTTTGCCGGAAAACGCACCGCCGCCATGCGGTGCTGAGCCGCCGTAGCTATCGACGATGATTTTCCGCCCGGTAAGCCCGCAATCGCCGTCCGGCCCGCCGATGATAAAACTGCCAGTGGGGTTGGTGTAGAAATGATCCTCGCCGCACATCCAGCCTTTCGGCAATACGTCCAGTACATATTTCCGCACCGTCTCGCGGATTTCCTTTTGCGAAACTTCCGGCGTATGCTGGGTGGAAACGACAATGGAATGTGCACGAACCGGCTTGCCGTCCTTATATTCCAGCGAAACCTGGCTTTTGGCATCGGGCCCGAAAAATTTCACCGCGCCGGAATGCCTAGCATCGGCTAGGGCCTTCACTATTTTATGCGCGTAATGTATGGCAGCCGGCATCAGCGCCTCGGTTTCGCGGCAGGCGTAACCGAACATGATGCCCTGATCGCCTGCGCCTTCTTCTTTGTTGTGCCCGGAATCGACGCCCTTGGCGATGTCGATCGATTGCTTATGCACCAGCACTTCGATCTGCACTTTATTCCAGTGGAATTCATCCTGCTCGTAGCCGATGTCTTTTATCGCGGCACGGGTGACGCCCTCGATTTTTTTCAAGACTGCTTCCGGTCCGCGCACCTCGCCGGCGATGATGACGCGGTTGGTGGTGGCCAAGCATTCGATGGCGCAGCGCGACTCCGGCTCCTCGGCTAGATAAGCATCGACGATGGCGTCGGAAATCCGATCGCAGACTTTATCGGGGTGGCCTTCACCCACCGATTCGCTGGTGAATATATAATTTTTCATGAGGGGAAAATTAGCGGAATTTTTGCTGGGGTCAAGCGAAGAGTCAGTCTTTCTTATCCTTCTTTTCCTTCATTTCCTTGATTTTTGCCATGAGGAATCCGGTTTGTTTTTCATCGTCCTTACCCTTTTTAAACTCAAGGAATTGCTGGACAGCTTTCTTCTCGAACTCCGGGTCGAACCCATATTTGCTACGGATTTCCTCGATGGCTTCCGGCGGTGGTTCCTTGCCCGGGCCAGTGATCAATATCTCGCCGTAATCATCGACGAAAAACGCCTCGCCCTTGGCCTGCGCTTTCTTGAATCCGTATAGTTGCGTCGGCGGGATGGCGACGAATGACCAGAACGGTGTAACCCCATCTTCCTCGGTGCCTTTGACCATCATGATGACGGCAATATGCTCGTCGATTTCTGCTAGGTTCTCTTTGCTGAGTTCCGGGTATTCCGAGAGCAGATTCGCCAATTCCTCGTCCATATCTCAAGTATATGGACGGTGGATGGGAAATCAAGCGGAATGGTTTGTTTTAGCCTCGGCCGCCTCGGCCGCTGCCGCCCCTGCCGCCAGCAGGTGAAGGTTTAAATGCTTCGTCACCATTTTTTATCAGGTCAACTAACCCAGTGATTCCGGTCAAGTCCCCTAATCCCTTAATCATGGAAGCCCCGGTTTTTTCTGCAACTTTAGACGCAGCCAATTCTGCGGCACCTAGTGCCATTAATGCAATGCCTACTGGAGGAAATACTAAAGTCGTGACAGCTCCAATTAGAATTGTCGCCACACCCCCTAATTTTCCAAAGGTTGCGGCGGTTTTTACGCCCTGGTCGAGGGTCATTCCGACAGGAGTTGCCTCCTCTGGTTTCTGTTTTTTTCTATCGACGCCTTCAAATTTGCCTACGTCCCTTTTGCTTCCGGATTCTTCCCTGGCCTGATTGAAAGTTCTTTTCAGATCTTTCTGGACTTTCGGGTCTTGTATCCCGTCGATAACCCCGGCGATTGCTCGCAAATCTTCTTTGCTCGTGTATCGGTCATTAAATGCTTTGGCTATCTCCTTGCGAAGCTCTTTATGCGTTGCAGAGCGGGGATTTTTTTCAGTAAACCCTCCTATCTTTGCAGGAGCTGGTTCCTCATTTTTTTGATCTGCTAGGCCTTGAATGATGTCGAGATGTGTAGCTAGAGCTACTGTTGTTGGTTGTTTTTGCGTCTCCTTATCAAGAGTTTCATCAAGAGTTTTTATTAAATCCTTATTTTTGGTATCACGGATTAGTTTTTCAACGCCCTGTAATTGTTCGGTAGTTGCGCCGTAGTCTTTGCCAAAGATCCTGTCTACAAGTACGGCAGCCCTCTCTTTATCTCTCGTATCAACTATAAAACCATTCAGACTCAGTTTGCTAAGTTCGTCGATGTAGAGCGGTACGGAATCTCTATGAGGCGTTATAGCTTGATGGGGAACATTTGATCTTTTATTTTTACTCTGTTCACTCTGCAACGCATCAAAAAAAGCATCCGATAACTTATCAAATTTATGTCCGCCTTTTGCAGACTGAATTCTTGAAATAAACTCGCCAAGGTTGTTCACATCTTTATCGTTAACTTTAGTTTGATCAGCGCTAACGAATTTATTTATAAATTTTATTTTCTGTTCTGGCCTGTTATTCTGATTGAGAATGTATTCTTTTAAACGATCCAGATCAGATTGTTTCTTACCGCCTACAGAATCTTCAATCGTCCCCCTAGGTATGTCCGCAGACGCCCCGTCATTATTCAGTGTCGGAGACGGTATTGTCTCACTACGCGGCTCTTTTTTTTCATCTATCGCCATATACTTCTCCTTAAAAAATTCTAAATCCTATAGTTCCTTTATACTCCCCGAATGTTACAATTTTATGACAATCCGGCGGTTTTTTGAAATTATTTTCGTTTACTTGAATCTGCCAATATAACATAAGAAAGGTTAATAAACCGTTAATGTCATGCGTCATTTCCGCCTAGGTGGAAATATTCCTTAAAGTACAGCATGTTATACAAGAGATTCCTGCCTCTCGCCGCGCTAGCGCTGGCGCAGCGGGTCGCAGGAATGACGATTAGGGGGTATCTATCCAGCGGCGCCAAACAACTCATCTGCCCGGGCCTCAAACGCCGAAACCATGGCCTTGAGGGCTTTTTCGAACACCAGCCCGATCATTTTCTCCAAAAGGTACGAGCGGAACTGGAAATCCAGCGAAAAATTAATCTCACAGCCATTTTCTCCCCGGTCGAACCGCCAGCTATTGGTCAATCTAGAAAACGGCCCCTCCACTAGCTCCACCTCGATGCGCTCCGGCGGGTATAAATGCACTTTCGAGGTGTATTTTTCGCTGAAACCGGCGAAACTTACCAGTAAATCGGCGATCAGCCAGCCTTCCCCTCTGTCCCGGATACGCGCCGCCTTGCACCAGGGCAGGAATTCCGAGTATTTTTCAATATCAGCTACAAGCGAAAAAAGCTCTTCCGGGCTGTGGTTGGAATGGCGGGTTTCGCTGTGAATTGGCATGATAAGTTTCGAGTTAAGAGTTGCAAGTTGCGAGTTGCCAGAAAAATGTTCTAAACTGATAACTTATAACTCTCAACTCTGAACTCTGCACTCGCAACTATGTCCAATCCCTCCCGCTTCCTAAACCGTGAAATTTCGTCGCTCTCGTTCCAGGCACGGGTGCTGGAGGAGGCGAACAATCCGAACAATCCACTACTGGAACGCCTCAAATTCTTAAGCATTTCCGCCAGCAACCTCGACGAATTCTATATGATTCGCGTCGGTGGGCTGATGTATCGCGCTAAAGACGAGGATGATGAACCTGGCATCGACGGCAAAACCGCAACCGAGCAACTGGAATTAATCAATGCGCGCGCATTGGAATTAATGAAAAACCAACAATCTTGTTGGGCGGCACTCCGCGCGGATTTAAAAAAACAAAACATCACGTTGGTGGAAAAGCAGGAATTATCGCTGGAGGAAACCCAATGGCTTAAAGCACATTTCATCGCCAGCATTTTCCCAGCTTTGACGCCAATCGCCATCGACCCAGCGCATCCATTTCCCTTCCTGCCGAATCTGGCACTGGCGATCATATTGCACTTGGAGCGTGCCGCGGAGGGCTATGACCGGAAACTACTGGGAAGCCGGGATTTCCGTGGCATCATCCCGCTGCCCGCCAGTCTGCCACGTCTAGTCCGGTTGCCTGATTCCGGCCAAGAAATACGGTTCATATTGTTGGAGGACGTGTTGGATATTTTCTCGAGCGAATTATTTCCCGGTTGCAAGGTGCTGGAATCTGGACTCGTCCGCATCACCCGCGATAGCGATTTGGAAGCGATGGAAGAAGCGGAAGATTTGGTCAGCTCATTCGAGACAGCGCTGAAAAAACGCAAGCGTGGCATCATCATCCGGCTTAAGGCGAGCAGTTCCATGGCCGCGCATCTCCTGGATTTTGCCATCCAGGAATTCGCCGTTGCGCCGGGAGACGTGATAAGAATTGACGGCCTGCTTGGGATTTCAAGTCTTGCCGAGCTTTATTTAATCGACCGCCCGGATTTAAAATTTCCCGCGATGAACATTAGGTTTCCCGAGCGGATCAGCGATTTCGATGGTGATTGCTTTGCTGCCATCCATGCGAAAGACATTGTAGTACATCATCCGTATGAAAGTTTTGACGTGGTGGTGCAGTTCTTGCGTCAAGCGGCGGCCGACCCGGACGTGGTGGCGATAAAACAGACGCTATACCGCACCAGCAACGATTCGCCGATAGTGAAGGCATTGATCGAAGCGGCGGAAAACGGCAAGGCGGTGACGGCATTGGTGGAATTGAAAGCACGATTCGACGAGGAGGCCAACATCAGGTGGGCGAGGAACCTGGAGCGCGCTGGCGCGCAGGTGATTTACGGATTCGTGCGCCTAAAAACCCATGCAAAGGTGTCGCTGATCGTGCGGAAAACGCCGGAAGGGTTGCAATCCTACGTGCATTTCGGCACCGGGAATTATCATCCGGTGAATGCGAAAATCTACACCGATTTGTCCTTTTTTACCTGCGATCCTGCCTTATGCCGTGACGCAGCCCATTTATTCAATTATTTAACCGGCTATTCGCCGCCTGCCGTTTTCGAAAAAATCTCTATCGCGCCGATCAACCTGCGGCAAAACCTGAAATCATTGATCGCAGATGAGATGGCGCATGCGAAATCTGGCAAAAAGGCGGCAATATGGCTGAAGGCTAATTCGCTGGTCGATCCTGATATAATCGATGATTTATACCGAGCATCCGCAGCTGGAGTTTCGATTGATCTGGTAATCCGGGGAATTTGCTGTCTCAGGCCGGGAGTGAAAGGATTGTCGGAAAATATCCGGGTAAAATCGATCGTCGGGCGATTCCTGGAACACTCGCGGATTTTCTGCTTTGGCGCCGGGTATGGGCTGCCCTCGGCCAAAGCTAAGGTTTTCATATCGTCCGCCGATTTGATGCCGCGCAACCTCGACTGGCGGATTGAAGTCATGGTTCCGATCGAAAACCCGACGGTTCATGAGCAGATCATGAGCCAAATAATGGGCGCAAATTTGAAAGATGAGAACCAAAGCTGGGTGCTGCAAGGCGATGGGAGCTATTCGCGCGCGGAACATAAAAAGAATTCATTCTCTGCGCACGAGTTTTTCATGCAAAATCCTTCGCTTTCCGGCCGTGGTAAAGCACTGCATGGAAAGAAGAAGGCTAGCAACTAGAATATATTGCCAATGACCAATGACCAATTATCAATCGCCGGCCAAAAAATCGCAGTAATCGATATCGGCTCGAATTCGGTCAGGATGGTGGTTTATGACGGGCTAAAGCGTGTGCCATTGCCGTTGTTCAACGAAAAAGTATTATGTGGCCTGGGCAAAGGGATGAACAAAACCGGCCGGCTTAACCCGGAAGGCATTGAAGCGGCAGAACGCGCAATCGCCCGGTTTGCACTCATCGCGCAAAGCATGAAGGTCACCCGCGTAATCGCGCTTGCTACCGCTGCGGTGCGCGACGCTTCCGACGGTAAATCATTCGCCGAAACAATCAGGAATAAATACCGGTTGGACGTGAAAATCATCAGTGGTGAGGAAGAAGCACGGCTTTCCTGCCTCGGTGTTTTGGAATCGATATTCGATGCGCGCGGCGTGGTCGGCGATTTGGGCGGTGGCAGCCTGGAGCTTTCCTACATAAACTCCGATAAAAAAGATTTCGGCGGCTATAGAAGCTTCCCCATCGGGCCGCTCCGGCTCAAAAACCGCGACAAGCAGGATTATAAAAAAGCCGCGGAAATAATCGACGAATATATCCTCTCCTGGCCGCACCTGAAAATGGCGGAGGGTCGGGATTTTTACGCGGTCGGCGGCGGTTTCCGGGCGCTGGCGAAAATCCATATGGCCAATTCGGAATATCCGCTCCGCGTGTTGCATAATTATTCTGTGCCGGTGAAAAAGCTTGAGGAAACCTTGGATGACATCGCTGGAACATCGCCCACATATCTAAAGAAATTCCCGTTCATCTCGGAAAACCGGCGGGAAACAATGGCCTTGACCGCGCTTATCGCCAACCGGTTGATAAAACACTTAAAGCCGGAGCGCATGATTTTTTCGGTGCATGGCATTCGCGAGGGTTATTTGTTCGACCAGTTGAGCGAAAAAATAAAATCCGAAGACCCCCTGCTAACCGGCTGCTCCGACATGATTGAGCGCACTTCGCCCGAGCCGAAATCGCTATGGACAAAATTCGGCTATGAGCTTTTTGATTGGATGTCGCCGCTTTTCCCGGAGGAAAAATCTGGGCCCGCGAAACTTCGGCTCGCCGCCTGCATCCTATCGCGCCTCGCCTGGTACGAGCATGCTGAATACCGTGCCGGAGTGGCCTGCCGATTGATATTGGATGCAGCGATTTCCGGCATCGGCCACGAAGCGCGGGTGTTCATTGCCACAGCAGTTTACCATCGCTATAAGACCGTGTTCGAAAGCTCTGGGCTAGCAAGGCCGGTTGCCTTGATCGAAAAAAAGGAAATCGCTGCGGCGAAAACCGTTGGTTTGGCGGCGCGCTTAGGGATCGGTCTTTCTGGTGGAGCGCTTGGGGTTTTGCGCCAGGCGCCGCTCGTCCTGGAGAAAAACCGGCTGGCGATTAGCCCAGAGCGGCGCTCGGAAAGCTTGGTCGGCGAGCCAGTTCGGAGAAGATTTTATAAGCTGGCCGAAAGCCTGGATTTGAAACCTGAGATAAGAATCTAGAAATAGAAAAGGAGAAATAAAATGCTGCCAAGAAAATTATTGACGATAGTGGCCTTTATCCTGATCTTATATGTGCTTTTCATACAGAAGAAGGTGGTGCCCGTCGACACAAATTCTCCGGCATCGGTAGAAAGCAATGCCGTGCCAGAACTTTGCGGCATGAAAATCCCCGCGGATACGAACGGCCCGCCCTTGAAAATGTACGAGGATGCGCTGGGAGCCGGAGAGCCGGTATCCTGCGGCACAGCAGCTACGGTGAATTATAAAGTATGGTACATGCGGGGAAACCTGATTGCTCAGAGAGATGCGGTGAAAATCACTGCCGGTGAAGGCAAATTTCCTTACGCGCTGGAGCTGGCAATCGCCGGGGATGGTGTGAAGCCGGGGATGCGCCCGGGCGGGAAAAGAACCGTCATCGCCCCACCCACTTTCACAAAAACTCCAGGCATTCCGGCAGCATTGGTTTTACCGGAAAATAAAATGCTGCTGATAGAGGTGGAGGTGAAATAGGATAATTTTTAGGTTTTTTAGAAAATTTTATCGTTTTGTCATAATTCTGTAACAATTCCATGGTATGATTCTCAAAAATAAATAATGCCAGATTCAGAAGGCATAGAGCGTTTATATGGCAGATACCTTAGAAATTAAAGCGGAACAAGTTATCTACACTAACGTGGAAGAAGATCTGAGTACCAATAGATTTCGGGGCTTCCAATTATGGCAACGCTCTCCAGGAATTAACGATTCCACATATCGAGAGATATCAGAAGTGCTTGGCTCTGGAACCACAACATACACTCTTTCAGATTTACAACGAGAAATTAGAAAAGGAGCAAACTACAAAATTTTTTATGAAAAAAGTGGAACAATTTATATTCCTACCGACTTACAAAAAACAGGTAAAGGCAAAGATGGTACAATCAAAGGAGGTCGCGAAGTATTTTTTCATAAGGAAATAAGTGGAGATAGAATAGTGATTGCCAGGGCTATCGACTTAACGCGAACAGATATATTTGGCAGAAAGGGCAGGGCTACAGGCCATGCGGTTATTATAGATAAAGAAGATTTTGCAAAGATCGGCAATGATCCAACCCAGATATTCAACAGAGTCCAATTCTACGGTGAGCCATACGAAGATCCTAGGTATGTACAAGATAGAAAGATTATAAAGCGCCCTCAAGAGAACGATCTTGAGCAGATTACCTTAAAACTGGAGCCACGGGAGCAATCTCAAACTGCTCCTGAGCTTGAAGAAGATCCGGTTCCAGATGAAGTATTGCCAGAAGTTGCGGAACAAGACGGGCCAGTTTTTAACGGAGAAGAAGATGATGATTTCAAGCTGAATTTGGATGATGAATCCTCTCTGGAGCCGGAGGAGGAGAGTGATCTCGCTCTACGGGATGATTTTGATTCCTGGCCGGGACTGAATGATGATGACTCCTCTCTGGAGCGGGATGGCTTTGCTGGCTGGGATGAAGAGGAGGAATTAACTAGCGAGCCTGGCAAAAATCATGCTCAGGAAATCATAGAGCAAAGTGATGGCCTGAGATACCGCGTATGGCAAAAGAATGAAGACGGCGTTTTCGAGAAAGTAGAAGAAGTAGAAGAAGTAGAAGAAGGCGAAGAGATCAGGGTGGCTACCACCCGCAATCTGCGGGATTTCGTGGTAAAAAAACTTAAAGATGTAAACTATAGAAATCCCACCAAATTAGAAGAAGTAGCTGAGGTTAATGGCGTATCAATCTATAACTTAAAAGATTTTATAAAGGCAAAACTCCCCAATACCCGGGATAAGCTGAAATTGGAACCGGATAATTTCCGCCTGTACTGCAAAAAAGACGAGGAGCCTCCTTTGACGCTCCACTATTATGGGGAGAAAGATAGTGAGGCAGCTGCTGGTATTAAAAAGTTACTAGTAAAACTGGGAATGGTGTCCAATCATTTTAACCCCGAAAAGAAATTCACAGAATTTAAATTAGATAATCCAAAGCTTGCCCTCGATTTCTTCCAGGCGGTATCGGAGAAGCAGGCGGAGATAAAGCGGGCTAAAACAGAAGCCGCTGCTAAGATGCCTTAAATCCCAACCCCTGCAGCATTCTCAGCGTCTCCGCCAGCGGCAGGCCGATGACGCCGGAATATGAGCCGTTCAGCCACTCGATATAACGTCCGGCGCGGCCATGCAATGTGTAGCAGCCGGATTTCCCGCGCCATTCGCTGGATGTGATGTAATCCTCGATTTCGGCATCGGTAAGTTTCCCGATTTTCACCCGTGTTTCAACAATGCGTGAGGATTTCCCGCTGCCGGGCGACATCACACAGACTGCGGTGACTACCATATGCCTTTTGCCGGAGAGGATTTTTAGGATTTCCCGTGCTTCCGTTTCATCCGCCGCCTTGCCGATCAGCCGGGTTCCGCTGAGAACTATTGTATCAGCAGCGATGATAAAGCTTTCTGGGTTTTTTACCGCGATTTTCGCGGCTTTTTCCTCAGCTAACCGGAGCGCGTAACGCCGCGGCGATTCTTTTGTGCGCGGGGTTTCGTCAATATCCGCTGGTTCGACCTTATCGGGGACAATCCCAGCCTGGCGCAATAACTCCAGCCGGCCTGGGGAAGCGGAAGCGAGGATTAGTTGTGGTTTTACCATGATGTTACCCGTATGCGAGGACAGTAGTCCGAGCCAGCCTTGAGCTCCGTCCCATTGCGAATTTAGTAAAATTCGCAGGGGACATTAAAAATCATTTATGCCTCAGCATTATCCGCGCCTTGCTGAGGTCATACGGTGTCATTTCCACCGACACCTCGTCGCCGAGCAGGATTTTGATGCGGTTTTTCCGCATCCGGCCTGATGTGTGAGCCAGCACTTCATGCCCGTTTTCCAGCTTGACGCGGAACATGGCGTTGGGCAGCACTTCCTCCACCCGTCCTTTAAATTCCAGTAATTCTTCTTTTGCCATGGGGAATAAATAGAGCAATCCGGCGATTTTTCAAGCGGAAAGAACTTAGAAAGCAGTGCTGGACTGCATTAATTCTCCACCCATCGGCGATGCAGCCACAGCCATTGCTCCGGGTGTTCACGCACCCAGCGCTCTAAAATATCGTTGATTTGCTGCATGATTGCGGCAGCGTCTTTTTCACCATCTCCGGTTTTTTCATATTGCAGCGGCGGCTCGACGCGCACCAGGAAATTCGCTCCGTTTTCGCGGAATACCACTACCGGGAGCAGGATGCAATCCAGCGCCAGAGCGAGCTGCGCTGGCCCAGGGGTGGTCATGGCGTCTCGGCCGAAGAACTTCAGTTTCAATCCCTCGTTCGTCTTCTGGTCAACCAACATCCCGGCGACGCCCTTTTTCTTTAGAACCTTAAATATTCCGCGCGTTGATTCGGCGCCTTTGCCGTATATCCCGGCATGGCTTTTGCCGCGGGCTTTAAGGATTAATTTATTCACCAGCCGGTTGTTGGCCGGGCGGTAGATAAGGGCCGGTGGCACGCCATATTCATAGGAGGATTTTGCTATTATTTCCCAGTTGGCGAAATGCCCGGAAAAAACAATGCAGCCTTTGCCCGATTTCACTGCCGCGTCCAGGTGATGTGTACCCTCGACTTTTACTCGGCCCCAGAGGGCTTCGCCTGAGAGTTTTTCCATATGTGGAAATTCGCCGATGAACCGGCCCAGATTATTCCACGATTTCCTGGCGGTCTCGTCAACTTTTTCTGGTGAGAAATCCGGGAAGCAAATGGCGATGTTGCGTTTTATCCTTTTATTCGCGGCGGGTTTCAGGAGTGGGCCGATTTTCTCCAGAGCCAAGCCAAAAAAAGCCGAAGTCGCATCAATGGAAAACAGCCGGCTCGGATAATAAAGCGCCAGTACCAGGAGATATTCGAGGAAATGCTTTATCGGTCGGCGCTGCATTAAAGATATGGTTGCAGCAGGACGTTGAATACCGCTGGGTCGGGGATTTCCAGTTTGACCGAAAGGGCCAGGATTTTCTCCCGGAAATCTAGGGGAAGGCGAACGTGATCCTTTTCGGTAGTAATCAAAATGCAATCCAGCTTCTCGCTGCGTGCGGCCAATTCTGCCAGTTCCGCCCGGCGGTAAAAATGATGGTCAGGAAACGGGATTTTATCAACAAGCTGTACGCCGATATTTTCCAAAGTCTCGAAGAATTTTTCTGGCCGCCCGATGCCGGCGAAGGCGATGGCTTTTTTGCCCTTAAGGTTCTCCACATTTAAATTTTCTGCATAGGTCGGCTGCAATTTTGCCCGGATTATCCGAGCATAGCGGGAAAGGAAGGGCAGCTCGTCGTTTTTGTCATCTCCGATAAAAACCACAGCATTGGCGCGTTTCAAGCCCTTCATCAGCGGCTCACGCAAAGGGCCAGCCGGAACCACCAGGGCATTGCCTATCCCGAACCCGCCGTCAATTGCGGCAAACGACAAATCCTTTTCAATGGTCGGATTCTGCAATCCGTCATCCATGATGATGATTTCCGCGCCGTTTGCGACTGCAGATTTTGCGGTTTCCAACCGGTCTTTTCCGATCCAGGTTTCGGCAATGCGGGAGAGCAGCAACGGTTCGTCACCGACATCCTCCGCGCCGTGTGCAGACGGATCGACTTGCAGCGGACCTTTATTTCTTCCTCCATATCCACGGCTGACGAACGCGATTTTCTTCCGCGACGATTTTTTGATTTCCTCGGCTATCTTCAGTGCCAGCGGCGTTTTTCCCGCACCTCCGGCAGTCAGATTTCCGGCGCAGATCACTGGAACCGCCAGCTTTTCTGGCTTTATTCTGCGACTCTGAAATAAAACGATGCTGTAATAAATCACCGAAAAAGGAAGCAGCAGATCGGGAACGATGGAGGCGAAAACCGATTTTTTCTGCCAAAATTTTGGCACCCGCCGCGAAGGTTTGAAATTGAGCGGGGATTTTTTCAACGAATCCAGGAAATTCTTGAACATCATATCTTATCTAAATATTGTTTGATTTCCTGTAAATAAGTTTCGGCGACGCCGCTTCTTTCTTCGGTGAATTCCCGCGCCTTGTGCGCCAGCTCCTCGCATATGTCGTAATGCCCAAGCAGCCGGGCCAGTACTACCGCCAGTTCCTTGGCGTTATCGACCACCGTAACCGCGCCGTCGGCAGCCATCTGCTGGTAAATATCTGCAAAATTACGGTGATACATACCGGTGATAACCGCTGCATCCAACCTGGCCGGTTCCAGCGGATTCTGGCCGCCATGCCTGACCAACGAGCCGCCCATGAAAACTATGGAGGACAACCGGTAAAAAATCCCGAGTTCCCCTATAGTATCGGCGATATAGATGCTGGTCTCCATGGTTATTGGTTCGCCGCGTGAGCGCAGGGCAATAACGATTCCCGGACTTTTCAATTGCTCCGCGATTTCCGGACCACGCACGGGATGGCGTGGGACGATAATGGTGAGCAGCCCGGGATACTGGCGTTTCAGGCGCATATGGACGTCTTTTATTATCTCCTCTTCGCCGGGATGGGTACTGGCGGCAATCCAGCGGTCACGGCTGCCGATAGCGGAAGTAAGCCGTGCATATTCCTTCGGGTCGGCGGCAAGTTCCGCCGAATCGTATTTGAGGTTGCCAAGGAATTTTACGTTTTTACTCCCAAGTTTTTCCAGCCGTTCCGCGTCGCGCAGGCTTTGCGCCAGGCATAATGAAAAAGGCCTAAGCAATTTCCCGGCAAACGGCCGGAAATATTTCCACATACGGAATGAATTGTCTGAAATTCGGGCGTTAAGTAAGATCATCGGGCAGCCGTGCCGTGACGATTCATGAATGAGGTTTGGCCACAGTTCTGATTCTACCCAGAAGGCTATTTCCGGCTGCCAATGCTGCACAAACCGCCTCACCGCATCCGGCCGATCGATTGGGACATATTGATGAAAAGCCCGTTCGGGCAGCAGTGAAGCCAGCAGCCGTGCCGAAGTCACAGTGCCAGTGGTGACGAGTATATGCATTTGCGGATAATTTCTCAGGATCATGACAATCAGCGGCAGCACGGATGTCGCCTCGCCGATACTCGCGGCGTGGAACCAGGCGAGTTTGCCTTGTGGGCGCGGCAGCCCGGCGAATCCGTACCTTTCCCGGAATCTTTCGCTATCCTCGCGGCCTTTCTTCTTCCGCCTTTTTAAATAAAAGTCGATAAGCGGGGAGGCGGCCTTTGTTATGAAGCGGTAGAGGGAGAACATTAAACCGCCTTTGCAAATTGCCGATTAAACAGCCGGGTATATTCGCTGTTGCGTTCCAATAATTCCTTGTGTGTTCCGGACTCGGTAACGCGACCGTCCGAAATCACATAAATTAAATCGGCATGAATCACCGTGGATAAGCGATGCGCGATTACTACCGTGGTGCGGCCCTTCATCAGCCGCTCCAGAGCGAGTTGGATTTGATGCTCGGAAACCGGGTCGAGCGAGCTGGTGGCTTCATCAAGCAATAATATCGGCGCATTTTTCAGCATGGCGCGGGCGATGGTGAGCCGTTGGCGCTGACCTCCCGATAGACGCAACCCATGCTGACCGACCAGCGTATCGTACCCCTCAGGCAACTCCACGATGAAATCGTGCGCAGCAGCAGCGTAGGATGCGGCGATGATCTCGTCTTCGCCCACGTCGAGGCGGCCATACGCGATATTGGCCTTCACCGTATCGTCGAACAAAATCGTTTCCTGGCCGACGAAGGCGATCTGTTCGCGCAATGATTTTATTTGCAAGGAAGCTATGTCGATTCCGTCTATGGTAATGAGGCCTTTTTCTGGATCATAGAAGCGGAGGATTAAATTCATTATTGTAGATTTCCCACCACCGGATTCGCCGACTAGTGCAACCTTTTTCCCTGGGTGTACGATAAGACTTAAGTCATCGATGGCCGATCTTTCAGGGTGATAGCGGAAATGTACGCGGTCGAAAATAATCTCGCCGCCCTTCGGCTGATAGACAGTTGCACCGGGTTTATCTACAATCTTCGGCTTATCGTCGATTACCGCAAAATAGCGGCGTACCGAGGCCAGCCCTTCCTGCAAGCTGGAATTGAGGCTGGACATACTTTTGCTCGGCTTGAACGCCATCAACAGCGCGGTGATGAATGAGAAAAATGCGCCGGGCGTGGTATGGCCATGAATCACCTGGCTGCCGCCGTACCAGACCACCATAGCTACCGCAAAACCCGAAAGCATCTCCATCAGCGGCGGCGATGCCGATTCGATTTTTGCCGCCTTGAAATAAAGCTTGAAAATCTTCTGCATGAATTCGCGCGCTTTGCTAACTTCATAGCTTTCGCGGCCATAGGCCTTCACCACCCGGATACCATGGAAAGTGCCGTCCAACTGTGCGGTGAAATCGCCCAGGTGCTCCTGAGTTTGGCTTGCCACTTTCCTCATGCGGCGGGAGAGTTTCAGCATTGGTAATATTGCGATGGGAAATGCAGCGAATGCCACCAGCGAAAGCGTTACGCTCTGATAGAGCATCACGCCGAGCAGGAAAACCATGGTGAAAGATTCCTTGATGACGTTGGTCAGGATATTGGCGAGCGCACGGCGGATGACCTGGATATCGTTTGAGAACCGGGAAAGCAAGCGCCCTGACGAATGTTCCTGGAACAACGAAACGTCCGACTCCAGAAGATGTTCGTAAAGTCTGAGCTGCATCTCTGTTATCACCTTCTGGCCGATATATTTCATCAATATAGTTTGGCCGTATGTGGCCACAGCTTTGATGATGGCAATAATGATGACGGCTAGCGGAATCAGGAATAGCATTCGCATTTCCCGCTGCACGAAGATTTTATCCAGTACCGGCTCCATTAGCCAGGCATTAGCGGCGGTGGTGGCAGCAACTAAGATCATGCAGACGACCGATAGATATATTTTTACGCGGTGTTGTTTTATGTGTTCGGAAAACAGCCTCTTTGCTAGGTAAAAAGTACCGTCCTTTGCGGATTTGTTATTCTGCATGGAGGAAACTTAGAGAGATGCTGGAAAAGATGCAAGAATTTCGGTTAACTTACTAGAAAATTTGAGGGTTAGTGTTTACAATCA
The DNA here is from genome assembly GCA_013288565.1 of Alphaproteobacteria bacterium. Taxonomy (GTDB): domain Bacteria; phylum Pseudomonadota; class Alphaproteobacteria; order Rickettsiales; family JABDBP01; genus JABDBP01. The sequence continues at coordinate 17,282 of JABDBP010000001.1, forward strand.
TTCCAACTATTTTCATCGTATTTGCTATGGAACAGAAAGAGTTAGAATCAAGGATGGACATAATTTACGGCAAAATTAAGGAAAAGTTGACTAAAGGATTGCAGCCGGAATCCTTAAAAATTATCGACGAATCGCATAAGCATAAAGGCCATGCGGGCTGGCGGGAGGGAGGGGAAACGCATTTCGCGTTGACTATAGTTTCAGAAAAATTTGCCGGAATGCCGCGGCTGGTACGCCACCGGCTGGTGCTTGAAATATTGCAGGAGGAACGAGCGACGGGCGTTCACGCGTTCTCGATTTCCGCCCGTGCGCCGGGGGAAAAATGAGATATCTCATGGGAAATTTCCGGCGGCACGGGACGGAGATGAATTCGCATGACCTGCTGAAATTCGCTGCGATAATACTGATGGTGGTCGATCATGCCGGGTTTTATTTTTTCCCGCACGCATCTTGTCTGCGCCTGATCGGGAGAGTGAGCTTCCCGATTTTTTTCTTCCTGATCGGCTATTCGCTGAATTATAAAATCAGGAAAGATTTGCTGATCATGGCGCTTTTACTGGCGGCAAACGATTTTCTCATCGGCTGGCAGCACCTGCCGTTGAACATATTGTTTTCCGTTATTTTCTGCCGGATGTTTCTGGTTTGGGTGGAAAAAAAGGGATATTTGCGAGAGCATCTGCTCGATGTAGTCGTGGTACTGGTGTTCCTGGCTATACTGACGCCGATGATTTTTGAATATGGCACGGCGGCTATGCTTTTTTCCCTGCTTGGGGTTTTCACGCGCAAACGCGACGAATATAGACCGCCCGTCTATCTTTACATAACAACCCTCATCACCTATTGCTTTTTCCAAATCCTTGGATTTTCATTCGATTATGTTCAATCAGTACTGCTGATCTTAGGTATGGCGTTGATTACTTGGATGTTTATGCAATACCGATTCCGCAAATTCCCCGCCGTGCCGAAATATCTCTCATATCCGGCTATGTTCATCGGCCGCAATTCGCTGGCTTTCTATTTCCTGCATGTAACGCTGTTCAGATGGGCGTGGCATTTTTTGCAGTTGAAAGGCGCGGGGTGATCTACAGTCGGTAGATCTACGCCGCCTTTTTCTTTTTTGCCTTTGATTCTAGTGCAGCTTGCGCTGCGGCGAGGCGGGCGATCGGAACTCGGTAAGGAGAGCATGAAACATAATCCAACCCAACTTTTTGGCAGAATTTTATCGACCCGGGATTGCCGCCATGCTCGCCGCAGATGCCGATTTTCAAGGCTGGCTGGGCCGCACGGCCACGCTCTGCCGCGATCTGGATCAACTCACCCACGCCTTCTTCGTCAATCGCAACAAATGGGTCTTTTTCCAGAATTCCCTTGTTTATATATGGCGTGAGGAACGAACCAGCGTCATCGCGGGAAACTCCAAGCGTCGTCTGGGTGAGATCGTTGGTGCCAAAGCTGAAGAATTCGGCGTGTTTGGCAATATCCCCGGCACGCAAGCAGGCGCGTGGCAATTCAATCATCGTGCCGATCAGATATTGCAATTTCGTGCCGGTTTTTTTCTCCACCCGTCGTGCCGCACCGACGATAAGCTCCCGCAAAATCTGCAATTCCTTTTCGTTCATTACCAACGGGATCATAATTTCGGGAATCACACCATCATGCAGCTCGCGCGAAACTTCGGCGGCGGCAAGGAAAATTGCCTCAGCCTGCATTTCGTAAATTTCCGGGAATGAAATGCCAAGACGGCAGCCGCGATGGCCTAGCATCGGATTTGTCTCATGCAATTCATTCGCGCGGTGTTTCACCGTCGCAATATCGACGTTCGCCGCTTTTGCAACCTCCGCAATTTCCGATTCGGTATGCGGCAGGAATTCATGGAGCGGCGGATCAAGCAGCCGGATCGTCACCGGGAATGGTGCCATAATTCGGAACAATTCGGCGAAATCCTGGCGCTGCATCGGCAATAATTTATTGATAGCTTTTTTGCGTGTTTCTGGTTCTCCGGCCAGTATCATTTCGCGAACGGCGACGATGCGTTCTGCATCAAAAAACATATGCTCGGTGCGGCAGAGACCGATGCCTTCCGCACCGAATTTGCGGGCAGTCCTAGCATCAAGCGGCGTCTCCGCGTTGGCACGGATTTTTAAGTGTCGAAACTCATCCGCCCATTGCATTACAGTTGCGAAATCGCCGGATAATTTTGGTTCGATGGTGGGAACTGCACCCAGCATCACTTCGCCGGAACCACCGTTTATAGTGATGGTTTCGCCCTCTTTTATGGTGATGTTGGATGCGCTGAAGGTTTTATTTTTATAATCTATCCGCAGTTCCCCGGCTCCAGAAACACATGGTTTTCCCATCCCGCGTGCAACTACCGCCGCGTGTGAAGTCATCCCGCCGCGCGCCGTTAAAATCCCAACTGCAGCATGCATTCCATGAATATCTTCCGGGCTGGTTTCTAGCCGCACGAGGATGGTTTTTTCAACGCTCCGCCGCTCCGCCTCTTCCGCCGAAAATACCACGATCCCGGAAGCGGCGCCTGGGCTGGCTGGCAGACCTTTCGTGATTACTTTCTTCTCTGCTTTAGGATCCAAAGTTGGGTGCAATAATTGATCAAGTGACATCGGGTCGATGCGACGAATTGCCTCTTCCTTAGAGATCAACCCTTCGGCCACCATATCGACGGCGATTTTGATGGCCGCGGGGGCAGTGCGTTTGCCGCTGCGCGTTTGCAGCATCCATAATTTTCCGCTCTGCACGGTGAATTCAATGTCCTGCATGTCCTTGTAATGTTTTTCCAATTTTTTATAAACTTTCACCAGCTCGCCGAAAATCTCCGGCATCACTTCTTCCATCGCTGGCGAATCAGAGCTGTTTTTTTTCTTCGCCTCGATTGTTATATGTTGCGGTGTACGGATTCCGGCCACCACATCCTCGCCTTGCGCATTCACCAGATATTCGCCGTAGAAAATCTTCTCGCCGGTCGAAGGATCGCGGGTGAAGGCGACGCCGGTGGCAGATTCCTTGTTCATATTGCCGAACACCATCGACTGCACATTCACCGCCGTGCCCCAGGATTCCGGGATATCATGGAGCTTGCGGTAAGTTATCGCTCGCGCATTCATCCAGGAATCGAACACGGCGTTTATCGCTTTCCATAATTGTTCGTTTACATCTTCGGGGAAATTTTCTCCCAACTCCTCTTTCACTTTGGCTTTGTAAGATTTCACTAAATCTTTCAGGTCTTCCGCTGTCAAATCGGTGTCGAGTTCAATCCCGCGATCTTGTTTTTTTAAGTCCAATATTTCCTCGAAATGATAATGCTCGACTCCCAGAACTACATCCGAATACATCTGAATAAACCGGCGGTAACAATCGTAGGCGAACCGCTCGTTATTGCTCATTTTCGCGAGTCCCGCGGCGGTTTTATCATTGAGGCCGAGATTTAAAATAGTATCCATCATCCCCGGCATCGAAGCGCGCGCACCGCTTCTAACCGAAACCAACAGCGGCTTTTCGGGATTGCCGAATTCGAGTTTCAATTTTTTCTCGATTTTTTTTAAGCTTTCTTGAATCTGACTTGTCAGTTCTTTCGGATGTTGTTTTTTGTTCTGATAATAGGCAACGCAGACTTCGGTAGGGATGGTGAATCCCGGTGGAACAGGTAAGCCCAACGAACACATCTCGGCTAGGTTTGCACCCTTGCCGCCGAGCAATTCCTTCATATCGCCCCGGCCATCCGCCGATCCGTCGCCGAAATTATATACCCATTTATTCGCCATATTTTTTAGCCTTCTATTTTTGAGAAATCGGCGATGTTATCCATTATTCCCTTCAATTCTGCCAGAATATGCAGCCGATTCTCGCGCAAAGCGGGGTTATCGCAATTTACCGTCGTTTTGTCAAAGAAAGCATCGATAGTGCCGCGCATGATTGACAATTCGCCCATAGCCATAATGAACTGCTCCTGTTTTATTTTGCCATCAATCCAAGGCTTTATTTCACGGAACAATTTATATAAATCCTTCTCTTCCTTCGTTTCCAGCAGAGTTTCATTGACCTGGCTTCTATAATTTTTTTTGTCCTTCTTTTCTTCGGCCGCTACTATATTTGCCGCCCTTCTATAGATGACCAAATTATTCACACCTTCCCCGGTTTTCAGGAAATCCTGCAATGCCTTCGCGCGTGCCACGATGCGAACTAGATCGTCATCGCCTTTTGCTATAGGATTTGCGCCAATGTGCATTGCTGCACTAACTATATCAGGTTGGATAGATTCTCTGAGTTGTATTTTGAGGCGCTCTAGAATGAAAGAATACGCGTCTAGGATATTATTGTGAAAGCCGGCGTCATGGGGATCTAAAGAGCTTATAATTTGTGGCCCTTTTATATTAGTAAAATCATTAGCAATAATAGATTTGTAGTTCTGCAGTATTTCACCAATATTAAGTCGCACATCATTCTCTAAGATAATTCTAATAATCCCCAATGCTGTGCGTCTAAGTGCAAAAGGATCTTTTGATCCTGTTGGTTTTTCGTTCGCCACAAATAGGCCAGCGAGCGTATCCAATTTATCCGCCAGCGCGATACATATGGAAACCGGGCTGTTCGGCACCGAATCGTTTGGGCCTTGCGGTTTATAATGATCGCGTATGGCATCGGCGGTTTCGGGAGACTCTTTACCGGCTATGGCATAGTATCTACCCATGATTCCCTGGAGTTCCGCAAATTCACCAACCATTCCGGTTACTAAATCTGCCTTGCACAACTCTGCCGCACGTTTCACCTTCGCTTTATCGGCGCCGGTAAATTCGGCCAGTTTCTGAGCTAAATCGTCTATACGCTTAACTTTATTCGCAACCGTCCCCAATTTTTCGTGGAAAATTACGCCGCTTAAACCCTTGGCCCATTCATCAAGAGGTTTTTTCAGATCCTGTTCCCAGAAGAATTTGGCATCGGAAAGCCGGGCGCGTAATACCCGCTCATTCCCGGTAATTATTGCCTTACCGCCATCCTTGGCTTTGATGTTCGAGACGACTAGAAAATGCGGGGCAAGCTTTCCCGTTTTATGCAGCAGCGAAAAATATTTCTGATGCGTACGCATTGAAGTGGAAAGCACCTCGGGCGGCAAACCCATGAATTGCTTGTCAATATTGCCGAGCAAAACTTCCGGCCATTCAACCAGCCCGGTAACTTCCTCGAGCAATCCATCATCGCGTTTCACCGTGAGGCCATGCTTTGCCGCTAATGCTTCTGCCTGTTTCCAGATTTCCGCTTTGCGCTTATCGCGATCGGCAATTACATGCGCTTTTTCCAACAATGATTCATATTTTTCCGTAGATTTTACTGTAATCGGCTTTGGACTCAAGAAACGATGGCCGTGTGTAACATTTCCCGCCTTGATTCCGCCAAATTCCACAGGCACAACTTTTCCATTAAATAAACACAGAATCGAATGTAACGGCCGAACCCAGGTGATTTTATTATCGCCCCACCTCATTGATTTTGGCCACTTAAAGGCCTCTAAAAACATCTCAACATTAATTTTGATATTTTCTGCAACTGGCAAACCTTCGGCATTCTTTACCCCAAAATAAACCTCGTCATTTCCCATTTTACGCACAACCAATTCTTCGTGGCTAAAACCCCATTTAGCCATAAATTTTTCCAGTATTTCCTTTGGAACTGAGGTTTTAGGGCCTTTCTGCTCGACCGTGAGTGGTGGAGATACGATAGGAAGTCCGGTTACCAGTAGCGTTAATCTTCTTGGAGTAACTAGTGTTTTAAGCTGATCATATTTCAGCGAACCATTTTTGAATGCATCTTCGAAGAACTTCTGCAACACCGCTGCAGAGGGTTCCTGCATCCTTGCCGGGATTTCCTCGGAGAATAATTCGAGCAGTAAATCAGGCATCGGAATCGTGATCCTTTTTGATTGCCACTTTATTCTCGCTATCAACTATCACCACTTTCGGATGGTATTTCTTTGCCTCTTTTTCCTCGCATAATCCGAAGGCGCAGATGATTAATAAATCGCCCTTTTTCGCCAGATGTGCCGCTGCGCCGTAAATGAAAATCCGGCCGCTCCCGCGCGGGGAGGGGATAGCATAAGTGGTGAACCGGTGGCCGTTGGTAATGTTATAAACTTCCACATGCTCGTTATTAATAATTCCCGCTGCTTCCAGCAAATTTTCATCGATTCCGATCGAGCCGGAATAATTCAAATCTGCCTCGGTGACCATGGCGCGGTGAATTTTGCCTTTCAATATTTTAAGCAGCATTTTTCGCTTCCTTCTCTACCCACATCTCACAACACCCCTTCGCCAGCGTCCGGATTCGGCCTATATATGCCGCCCGTTCGGTGACGCCGATTACCCCGCGTGCATCAAGCAGATTGAAATTATGCGCCGCTTTCAAACATTGGTCATAAGCCGGAAGCGGCAGATTTTTATCCAGCATTGCGCGGCATTCTTTTTCCGCATCGCGGAAATGCTGCAATAAAATATTTGTATCGGCAAATTCCAGATTGAACGCGGAGAATTCCCGCTCGTTTTCCTTGAATACATCGTTATAGGTGAGCGCACCCGCCCCTTTAACGCCATTCCAATCAATATCGTAAACACTCTCCAGGCCTTGTACGAACATGGCGAGGCGTTCCAAACCATAGGTGATTTCTCCGGAAACCGGTGAGCATTCTATCCCTCCGACCTGCTGAAAATAGGTGAACTGCGTTACTTCCATGCCGTCGCACCATACTTCCCAGCCGAGGCCTGAGGCACCGAGCGTTGGGTTTTCCCAATCATCCTCGACGAACCGGATATCATGCAGAAGTGGGTCGATCCCAATCGCATATAAGCTTTGCAAATATAAATCCTGAATATTTTCAGGTGAAGGCTTCAAAATAACCTGGAATTGGTAGTAATGCTGGAGCCGGTTCGGATTTTCGCCATATCGGCCGTCTTTCGGGCGGCGGCTGGGCTGGACATAAGCGGCATTCCAGGTTTTTGGCCCTAGCGCCCGCAAGATCGTTGCCGGATGGGATGTTCCCGCACCCACTTCCATGTCATATGGCTGCAAAATGGCGCAGCCTTGATCTGCCCAGAAATGCTGAAGGGTCAATATCAAATCCTGGAATGATTTAACGTTATTTTTCATAGAGGCGGCCAATATAACCGAATAAAGGCGATTTTCAACAACGAAGGCAAGGCTTGCAACTTTGCAACTTGCAACTTACAACAGAAAAATTATTTATGTCCTCCACCGCCGCCATATTGGAAACCATCCGCCCGCTGTTCGGCGACGAGCTGGACGCGGTGGAGCTGGAGATAGATCGCCTGCTGGAAAACGACGTCACGCTTATCCCGGAAGTGGCTAAGCATGTAATATTGTCGGGCGGGAAACGGCTCCGGCCTATTTTAACACTGCTTTCCAGCCGCCTTTCCGGCTATATAGGCGACCGGCAAATCCGGCTTGCCGTCTGCGTCGAATTCATCCATACCGCGACTCTCCTGCATGACGATGTGGTGGATAAAAGCGATCTTAGGCGTGGATCAAAAACCGCCAATAATCTATGGGGTAACGAGGCCAGCATCCTGGTCGGCGATTTCCTGCTTTCCCGGGCATTTCAACTGATGGTCGGCGACGGTAGCTTGAAGGTTCTGAAGTTGCTTTCCGATACTTCCGCCATCATATCCGAGGGTGAGGTTCTGCAACTGACGCATGAGAATAACATCGAAAATGATTTGCCGACTTACCTAAAAATAATCTCGGCGAAAACGGCGCAATTGTTCGCGGCAGCCTGCCAGATCGGCGCGGCGCTGGCGGAGCGGGAGGAGCACGAAAAGCCGCTGTTCGATTTCGGGCATAATCTAGGGCTGGCGTTCCAGATCGCTGACGATGCGCTGGATTATTCGGCCAGGCGCGAGAAGCTCGGTAAATCCATCGGTGGCGATTTCCGCGAATCCAAAGCTACCTTGCCGGTGATACTCGCCTGGCGCAAAAGCAATGCGGAGGAGAAGAAATTCTGGATAAGGACAGTCCGGGAAAAGAACCAATGGCAGGGCGATTTGGCCCGGGCGATTTCCATCATGGAAAAATACCGAATATTGCAGGAAGCGATTGATTACGCGAAAAAATATGTGGAAAAAGCCAGGGGATCCCTGGAAATATTCAAAAACTCGCCGGAGAAGGACGCTCTGCTGGAGCTTCTGGATTTCTCGGTAAGTAGGGAATATTGATGAAAAGCTACGCGGTAATCAAGGGCTATTATAAATATACCGTGATATATTAAGCCAAGCTCTGGGCTTCCCCTGGATAAACTATTTTGCCCCGCCCAGCTGCGCCAGGTAAATCCCGGCCTTCCCGGCGGAGCCGCCATAGACCGGCCAGTTGTTGGCCAGCACCATATCCATGGTTTTACTGTCGCCCTCCAGGCGCCTGCAGTATATCCAGTAGTTCGCTACCACCTGCTCGACGAAACTCCGGGTTTCGCGGCTGGGAATGGATTCCATGAACAATAGCGGATCGTTCTTGTAATCTATCTTCTCCGCCCATTCGGAGAGTTTGCCGGGCCCCGCGTTATAAGCGGCGGCCAAGAAAAACAGGTTACCGTTTATATCGGCGCGGGAGAGCAGCTGCTGCACGTAATTCTGCGCCAGGCCGATGTTGCGCTCCGGTTTATAGAGATCGTCCCGGTTGAATGCGGAATTCTCCTTTCCGGCGATGTAGGCTGCGGTTTCTGGCATTATCTGCATCAGTCCGACCGCACCAACGCTGCTCTCGGCATTCGGGTTAAACCCTGATTCATGGCGCATCAGCGCGAAAATCAGCGCCGGTTCCACTTTATATCCGCCTGCCGGTTTCCACTGCGGCACCGGGTAATTAGCGTAATCATTATGCTGGCCCTGCTCCTGGCGTATCGTCCCGGCGATGCGTACCTGCAGGCCGGGCATTTTCATGCGGTCAGCCAAGGCCAGCAGCTTACCCTTATCCTCTGCCGCAGCGCTGGGGTAATACTTCCTAAGTTCTTTTTCCGCATCATAATCGAATCCGACCTCAACTAGGGCAATGGCGCGTGCCACCGCCGGGATGGAGGCGAGATAATGCAGGTTGCTGGAGGTTAACGCCTCTTTCTTCCACTCGAAATCCGGCGATTGATTCATCGCCCGACGCGCCAGCAGGCCATAGAAGGTGTATCGGTTTTCAGCGGCCATTTTCAGCATCTGCTTAGCGGCGGATTTATCGCCTTGCTGCAAGTAGCCGCGGTAGGCCCAGAAAGCCGCTGCCGATTGTTCCCAGCCGGAAATTCCCTTCACTTTGGCCAGGTATGCGAAATCTTTAGTGGCGTTTTCCAGGTCGCCTAAGCGCCAGGCGGCGATGCCAGCCGTCCAGTAAGCGCCGGGAATATCGTCGCCGGAGCGGTCGGCCGCTTCCTTGGCCAGGCGATAAGCCTCTTTATCGTGCCCTTCGGCGAAATGGGCAGAAGCCAAGCTCCATTTGGCGATATCCTGCTCATATGGTTTCCAGACTATCTGCAACTTCTGTGATTCAAGCACTTGTGCCGCCTTGGCGAGGTATCCACCCTTCACCAAGCCAGCAAAACGTTTCCAGGCTTCCGCCGCCTTGGTTCTATTGCCCCAATGGACTTGGGAAATCGAATTTTCCACCCGTGCCGAAAGGCCGTTATTCTCACCGTAGCCCTTTAAGGCTTTGCTTTCCGGTTTATAATTTTCTGCCAGGCCAAGCCTTTTGCCTTTAGCATATATCCGGTCGGCTTCGGAAAGATCACTATAATTCTCTAGCCAGGATTTGATTTCCGGCGTGGTCGCTTTGTATTCATTTTGTAGGTAGCGATCGGCCAGGACGTGGCCCATCAGGATTTTATCATTTATCTTTTTAATCTCGCGGTCGGCCCCAGCGAAATCGCCGCTATGCTGAAGGGTGAATATCTTGGTATAAGAATCCCGGTCGGCATCTTCTAGTATTGATGGAACCGGGTTTTCCGAGCTCAATATCGTGGGTAAAGTCTCAAGCGAAATTTCCACTTTATATGGCTCCGCTATGGAGCTGGAAGACATATCTGACTTCACCAGGAAAGCCCCAAGCGCAACCGGCAATAAAACACCTGCCGGCCAGTACTTCTTTGCCGCTGAACTCGCCGCTGAAAGGAATCGGTATATCCGGTCTTTTTCCATGGCTATCCTCACTTTTACTAAAACTTTATCTATTTTACCCCGGGGTAGTTAAGCGGGGCAAGGCATTTTCTCCATAAACACAATATATAGTATATTAAATATTTGTTACAACTATATATTGCGAATTTTTCCCTCAATAAAGTGCTTAATTTTAATCAAATCCTGCCAAGCCAGCCGCTTTTGGGAAGGCTGGCGGAGGAGGTATGAGGGGTGGAAGATCACCATTGCCGGTATTTCGCGGGGCAAAAACCGGTTGGAATATTTGGAAAACCTGCCGCGCTGGCCTGACATCGCCGATTTATCTCCTTTCAATGCCTCGCTCGCGGTGGAACCTACCATCACCAGCAAATCCGGGTTGACCAGCGCTATATGCTTCTCTACGAACGGTTTGCATATCGTCAGTTCGTCAGGCGTTGGCCTCCGGTTGCCGGGCGGGCGCCAGAATATGGTATTGGTTATATATAAATTCTTAGCCCGGGAATAGCCTATGGCAGCAAACATTTCGTCCATTAACTTGCCAGAAACGCCACAGAACGGGCGTCCTTCCATATCCTCGTTGGCTCCTGGCGCCTCGCCGACCAGCATTATCTTTGCTTTTGGGTTGCCCTCGGCAAAGACCGTTTTGTTGGCGGTTTTCTTTATCAATAACCCATCAAAACCCCTGACCGCCTTTTCCAAATCGGCCAAAGTTGCGGCGTTTTCGGAGAGAGCTGCGGCCGACATTGTGGCTTGTGAGATGCTCGGCCTCTTTTTTTCCGGTTGTAGCGGCTCTGTATTTGCCATACTCGAATCCTGACTTTCCTTTTCCGTGAATTTATTGACCGGTACGGAGGCGATCTCATCGTCCGCCCCAACGTCGGAATACCACTTAGCCAGATCAAATTCCCTAGAAACCATGCTTATATCCAACTTTTTCTTTGTAGTGACTGTTATGTGGCAATATAATGAATATAGATGCAATATATATGCCATTTGCAGGAGGAAAGAGTGTATATATTAGGTTAATTGGCTACAGGCAAACCAATTTTGTTAATACCTTGAAATCAAAGGATTATCTTGGCAAAAGAACGGATGAATTTTGACGTTCTAATCGTCGGCGCCGGGCCCTCAGGGCTATCCGCTGCGATAAGGCTTAAGACATTGGCGCTAGCGCAAGGCCGGGGCTTAGACGTCTGTGTCATCGAAAAAGGGGCGGAAATCGGCGCTCACATATTATCGGGTGCGGTAATCGAGCCGAAAGCACTGAATGAATTGATTCCCGATTGGAAAAAGCGCGGCGCTCCACTTAATACCCCGGCAATAATGGATGAATTCCTGTTTCTCTCAGAGAGTGGTGCGGTGAAACTCCCAACGCCGCCGCAGATGAAAAACCACGGCAATTATATAATCAGCCTAGGCAATTTTTGCCGCTGGCTGGCATTGCAGGCCGAGGAGCTTGGTGTTCAGATTTTCCCGGGATTCCCGGGCAAAGAAGTTATGTTCAACCTGGAGGGGCAGGTCTTAGGTGTCCTGACCGCTGACCGCGGCGTCGCCAAGAACGGCAATCGGAAGGAAAATTACCAGCCCGGAATCGAACTGACCGCTAAATATACATTATTCGCCGAAGGGGCTAGAGGTTCGCTCACCAGGCAATTATTCGAGAAATTTAATTTAAGAAAGAAATGCAATCCGCAGACTTATGCCATTGGCATTAAAGAATTATGGGAAGTTGACCCAAAAAACCATCATCCCGGTAAGGTCACCCATACTATCGGCTGGCCGCTGGATAGCGCGACTTACGGTGGCTCATTCATCTATCACCTGGAGAACAACCAGGTGGCAATAGGCTATGCCGTTGGATTAGATTATAAAAACCCGTATCTCAACCCGTTCAAGGAATTCCAGCGGTTCAAGGCACATCCAGTGATACGCGGAACTTTCGCCGGCGGCAGGCGGATTTCTTACGGCGCACGTGCAATCAGTGAGGGCGGCTATCAATCTATCCCGAAACTTACCTTTCCCGGCGGGGCGATAATCGGTGATGCGGCGGGTTTCCTGAACGTTCCGAAAATAAAAGGCACCCATACCGCGATGAAATCCGGGATGGTAGCGGCCGACGCGATATTCCTGGCGTTAAAGAAAGGCGATAAAGAGCTGGTGGAATATCCAAAAATGCTGAAAAAAAGCTGGGTTTATAAAGAACTCCGCCGTGCCCGGAACATTCGTCCGGCGTTCCGGTTTGGGCTTTGGTTTGGGCTGATATATTCGGCGATAGACACTTATATCTTCCGAGGCCTGGCGCCTTGGACGCTGAAAAACCATGCCGATCACCTCGCCTTGAAACCGGCTGATAAATGTCGGCAAATCGAATATCCAAAACCCGACGGCCAGGTAAGTTTCGATCTCATGTCCTCGGTTTTCATTTCCAACACCAACCATGCCGAGGATCAGCCTTCGCACCTGGTTCTAACCGATTACGACCTGACGCTGGAGCATAGCCTGAAAGTTTATGACTCGCCGGAAACTCGGTATTGCCCGGCCGGGGTTTATGAAATCGTCAGGGATGAAAAACAGAAGCCGCAGCTCCAGGTGAACGCACAAAATTGCGTGCATTGCAAAACCTGTGACATCAAAGACCCCGACCAGGCGATAGTCTGGGTAACCCCCGAAGGCGGCGACGGCCCGAATTATCCGAATATGTGATTAGTGTTAAGACTATTTCAATTCAAAACCTTCACGTTTTGAACATTTTTGCATTGACTCTTTCCATAACTCCTTGAGCCTTAAATATTTTTCCTGGGGTAACTTTTTCCTAAAAAGCTCCTGTATTTCTTCGTGTATGTTTGCGTTACTTTCGTGTATTGCACCATCACCTCTTCCTGACTCTGTCCGGATTATAATATCTGCACTTCTTTCGTCCTCAATCCCCGGCCAACCGCCGAGACCTAATATTTTTCCTGTTTTTACATCCAAAGTAAAATTTATAAGTTTTCTCGGCTCTCTTTTGTCATAGTATATATAAAAATCTTCACCACGATAATTAAAATCATATCCAAGATCGGTACATATCCCCTTCAAAAACTCTACTGTTTCTTCTAACGGATTTTTAATTGGAGCTTCGGGAACTACAGGAGGAGCCACCGGCGTTTTTGCTGTTGGATTTGGTTTATTAACTGCCGGGTTCTGTGGATAAAAAAGCTCCAAAATTGCCGCTACCGTCATCGTCCCTAATATAGTCGCAATAAGTCCATAGCCTAATTTTTCCGATCTTGCATCGGCCCACTCATAAGCTCTTTGCCGCCATGATTTTTGGTTATCCGCCATAACTCCCACGATTTCTCGGAATAAGATTAAATTCTATCCAAGAAAGGTTAATAAATCGTTAATACCCTGGCAAATATATTTATTATATGAGAAGTGGCTTGTGGTTTGTCTCGTGCCTTGTATAAGTATTTCGTAAGGCATTAAGCATAACTGTTAGCGAAGGGTTTAAGTGGTTGCGAAAGAAGGATTTTTAGGGATAACGGCGAAAAACTTGCTAAGGCAGATGGCTGTCTCCATCACCATATTTTTCCTAACCGCGGCATCGGCAGGTGCGACTTCTAAACCCGCCGCCGATATGATAAGAACCATCAGCGTTGAGGGCAACCAGCGCATCGAGGCCGATACGGTAAAATCGTTCCTGAAATTCCACGAGGGCGACAGGTTCAGCCCCGTCCTGCTTGATAGTTCGCTGCAAAATATATATGCTACCGGCCTGTTTTCCGACGTTACCATAAACCTGCAGGGCAACGATCTAGTCGTGAAAGTGGTAGAAAATCCGGTAATAAACGAAGTGGCGTTCGAGGGCAATAAACGCATAAAGAAAGAGGATCTGGAAAAGGAGCTAAAGCTGAAAAGTCGTTCGGTCTATAATAAAAACGACCTGCAGAACGACGTGGCGCGGATATTGGATATTTACCATAAAAGTGGGCGGTTCGCGGCGACCGTCGCGCCAAAACTCATCAAGCTAGATCAGAACCGCGTCAACCTGGTCTATGAAATCAACGAGGGCAAGCGAACTGCTGTAGGTGGGATTTATTTTGCTGGCAATCATAATTTCTATGACGTCAAGCTGAAGTCGGTAATCCAGACCAAGGAAACCGCCTGGTGGCGGTTTTTCTCCAATGACGACTCCTATGACGCCGACCGCCTCGCCTATGACCAGGAATTGCTTCGGAAATTCTATAATTCTAAAGGTTACGCCGATTTCAAAGTGACTTCGTATACCGCCTATCTCGATCCGGATAAAAACGCCTTCTACATAACTTTCTCGTTCTCCGAGGGGGAAAAGTACAAATTCGGCAAAATAAACATGGAAGCGAGCTTCAAAGGGCTTGATATGAAAAAGCTTGAGAAACTCCTGAAACCTAAGGAAGGCGATACTTTCAACGCCGATTTTATCGAAGATACAGTGCAGGATTTGACCAAGGAGCTCGGCAATCAAGGCTTCGCCTTCGTCGCCATCGATCCAAAATTCGACCGTGATCGGGTGCATCATACCGTCGGTGTGGATTTCATAATAAAGGAAGGCCCGCGAGTTTATGTGCAGAACATCAACATTCACGGTAACGTCCGCACCGAGGATAAGGTAATCCGGCGCGAATTCCGCCTGGCCGAGGGTGATCCCTATAATGCCGACCGGCTCCGCCGCTCACAGCAGCGTATAAAGAACCTAGGCTATTTCGACAAGGCGGAGATAAAAAACAATCGGGGTGAAGATCCCGACAAGGTCGATATCGATGTCGATGTGACCGAGAAATCGACCGGCGAATTGACGCTCGGTGCCGGATATTCGACCACCGATGGGCTACTTGCCAACATAGTTTTAAGCGAGCGCAACCTGCTTGGTACCGGGCAAAGCGTGCGGATCAACACCGTGGTGGCGCAGCGCCGCCAGGAAATCGACCTTAGCTATACTGAGCCCTATTTTATGAATAAGAACATCGCCGCCGGGTTCGATATTTTCGATACGCTTACTGACCTGCAGCAAATCAGCCAATATGAGGAAAACTCGGTCGGGTTCGACCTGCGTGCCACTTACCCGTTCAACGAGCATCTCTCGCATACGGTGAAATATACACTGAAGAGTGATAATGTGTACAACATCCAGCCCACCGCCTCGGCCTTCATCCAGGAGCAGGCGGGAACCCTTATCACCTCAATGATCGGCCATTCTCTACTCTATGATGAAACCGATAATAAATTCGATCCCACCTCGGGCTATTACCTCCGCGCCAATGAGGATTTCGCCGGGCTTGGCGGCCAGGTGGCATTCCTGCGGCATGAATTGCGCGGCGGCTATTTCATTCCCACTCTTGGCGATAAATGGATATTGAAGGTGCTGGGCCGCGGCGGCTATGTTTTCGGCACTGAAGGCCTAGGAGCTCCCGATCACGGGGTAAACATCACCAACCGGTTTTTCCTAGGGGGCGATAATCTGCGCGGCTTCCGGCCGGATGGTGCTGGCCCGCATGATAAAATCACCGGCGATGCCCTGGGCGGGGATCTTTATTACGCCGCAACCATCGAGCATTCCTTCCCGCTCGGACTGCCCGAGGAGCTTGGCTTCTACGGCGCAGCTTTCACCGATTTCGGCACTCTCTACAAGGCCGAAGACAAAGGCCCAAACGTTGAGGACTCAAGTACAATGCGCATCTCCGCTGGTATCGGATTTTCCTGGAGTTCGCCGCTTGGCCCAATCAGGATTGACTTTGCTAAGGCTTTGCTTAAAAACACATATGACAAAACCGAGATAGTCCATTTTAGTTTCGGCACCAAATTTTAACAATATTCAACCACTAACAAAGAAGGCTCTCACTATGAAAACAAAACTGTTTATAATCGCCGCCGCTTTTTTCCTGCTAGCAACTTTCCTATTGGGAGGGGCAGCAAGAGCCGATAATCCCGCCGACATCGCTGGTAAGGTCGGCGTCGTCGATATACAGAAGATAATGCGTGATTCACTGGCGGCGAAAAACCTGCAAAGCCAGATCAGCAAGAAGAAAGATGATTTCGAGGCCGAGATAAAAAAGCAAGAAGACGAACTGCAGAAAGCCGATAAGGATTTGGCGGAGCAGAGGAACGTCCTTTCCGCCGAGGCGCTGGAGAAAAAACGTAATGAGTTCAAAAGCCGCCTGACTAAGGTGCAGCGAAATGTCCAGACGCGCAAAGCCCAGCTTGAGGATGCCTATAACAAAGCGCTGTCGGAAATCCAGACCAGCGTTTTAAAAATCACCGCCGATCTCGCCAAGGAGAAAAACCTGGCCCTGGTCATCCCTACTTCGCAGATTCTTTATGCGCAGGATAAGATGAACATCTCGGATGAAGTGCTGAAAAAACTGGACAAGGAACTGCCGAAGGTCACTGTCACCATCGATCCGAACATCGAGAAAGAAGCGAAGAAAGCGGCGGAGCAATCCGAAAAATCGGATAAGCCAGCCAAGCAATAACAACTAGCCTTTAGGTGCGGAAATGGCCGACAAGCGGTTCTTCGACTACAAAGGCCCTTTCCGCTTAAGGGAGCTGGCCGAGATTTCTGGCACAACGCTGCATCCTTCAGCCGATGCGGAAAAGCAGGTAAAAGACCTTTCCCCGCTTGATCGTGCCGGAGTGGATGAGATCGGGTTTCTCGACAATCCGAAATACATTGTCTCGTTTGAGCGCAGCCGCGCTGGGGCTTGCGTTGCCCGCGAGCGCCATGCGGCGAAAGCACCGCATGGAATGAATTTGCTGATAACCGAAAATCCATACCTCGCTTTCGCTAAAATCACTAATCATTTCTACCCGGTCGATTACGCAAGTTTCAAGGGTGACATAGCGCAAACCGCCGTGATCGACGGTACTGCGAAAATCGGCAAAAATGTTTGGATAGAAGCCTTCGCAACCATTGGCGCCAACGCAGAAATCGGCGATAATTGCCATATTGGTGCAGGAACGGTAATCGGCCGCGGCGTGAAAATCGGCAATGATTGTTTCATCAGCAACAACAGTTCGCTCAACTTCTGCCTGGTGGGAAACAGTGCGATAATACACAATGGCGCCAGGATCGGCCAGGATGGATTCGGGTTTGCCCAGGAAAAAGGTCATAATGTGAAAGTGCCGCAGGTCGGACGTGTCATCATCGGTGATAATGTGGAAATTGGCGCCAATACCTGCATCGATAGGGGCAGTGGGCCGGATACTGTCATTGGCGACGGGACAAAAATCGATAATCAGGTGCAGATCGGCCATAACGTGCATATTGGCAAACATTGCATCATTGTCGCGCAGGTTGGGATTTCCGGCTCGACGCAGCTAGGCGATCATGTGATGGTCGGCGGCCAGGCCGGTATGACCGGACATTTGAAAATCGGTGCACAGGCAAGAATTGCTGCCGGCTCCGGCGTCGGGTTCGACGTTGCACCGGGTGAAAGCGTAGGCGGCTATCCGGCGATTCCGATAAAAGAATGGCATCGCTTGAGTTTTTCGCTTAAAAAGATAGCCGAGGAAATGGGCGCCAAGCTGAAGAAAGAAAAAAATGAGTGATGAGCCAAAAAGTAAGATCATAAACATCGAACGGATCATGCAGATGATTCCGCACCGTTACCCGTTCCTGCTGATCGACCGGGTAGTGGATGTGGTGCCGGATAAAAGCGCGGTCGGAATTAAAAACGTTAGCATCAACGAAGCGTTTTTCGCCGGGCATTTCCCCGGACGCCCGGTGATGCCGGGCGTGCTGATAGTTGAGGCCATGGCGCAGACTGCCGGCACTTTGGTGGTCCATACCCTGGGCAAGAAAGCCGAGGGCAAGCTGGTTTATTTCATGTCGATTGAGGAAGCCAAATTTAGGCGGCCGGTGGTTCCGGGCGACCAGTTGCGCATCCATGTGGAAAAGCTGCAAAGTCGGGGCAATGCCTGGAAATTCTCCTGCACCGCCAAGGTCGATGAAATCAAGGTCGCCGAGGCGGTGGTTTCGGCGATGATATTGGATTGATGGGGATGCTAAATCCACCGTCAGCTACATATGACGTGGCAGAACAAGCTGCCCGCGAAGCTGTAGTAACGCAGCTTACGCAATGGGGATTTAATCCTGATAGGCATAAGCGGGTTTGGAACGGACTTCTTAATTCGCCTATTAGCAGGGTACAATTGAAAGCCGCCGGGTACAAATTTGACGGAGGAAAAGAGTATTTTTATAATTATCTGCAAGAAAGGGCTACATCTCCTGAGGTAGATTTTTCCTTTTTCAAGCCTGCATTTGCGGACAAGATGGCCAGAACGCTTATGAAATATTCGTTCGACAGCGTTGAGTTCACCCAAGAGAAATTTTCTGATCCTTATTTGCAGGATATTTTTAAGGTAAGTAAATCTGCGGGGGCTGGTTATGATTCTACTTATGCGCTTCTTGAAGGGCTTAGAAATTCTTTAGAGCGCACGGCCGCCATCGCAATGCTCGAGATACTTCCGCCATTTGCTAAAACAAAGAAAGCAGAGAGGCAATGACTAAAATCCACCCCACCGCAATAATCGAAAAAGGTGCGAAAATCGCCGAGGGTTGCGTCATCGGGCCTTATTGTGTTATCGGCTCGGAAGTGAAACTTGGCCGCAATTGCCAATTGCAAAGCCATGTCGTCATCGCCGCCAGAACCACCATCGGCGAAAACTGCAAGATTTTCCCATTCGCGTCGTTAGGCAGCCAGCCGCAGGATTTGAAATTCAAGGGCGAAAAATCCGAATTAATTATCGGCAAGAACAACATCATCCGCGAATACGTCACCATGAGCCCTGGCACCGAAGGTGGCGGGATGCTGACGCAAGTCGGTGATGATTGCTTGTTCATGGCGGGCAGCCATGTCGCGCATGATTGCAAGGTAGGAAACCACGTCATCCTCGCCAACAATGCGACGCTGGCCGGGCATGTCACCATCGAGGATTTCGTGATAATTGGCGGATTATCGGCGGTGCATCAGTTTGTCCGCATTGGCCGGCATGCGATAATCGGCGGTATGAGCGGCGTTGAGAATGACGTCATCCCGTACGGCTCGGCTTTAAGCGAGCGCGCCGGGCTGGCGGGACTGAATATCGTGGGCCTGAAACGCCGGGGGTTCGACCGCGAGGAAATCCACAACTTGCGCATCGCCTACCGCATGCTGTTCTCGCCGGAAGGAACGCTGGCTGAGCGCATTGAGGATGTTGCCGAGCGTTTTGCTGACACAAAATCGGTGATGGATATAGTGAATTTTGTGAGAGCGGAAAGCCCGCGCTCGATCTGCCAGCCACGCAATGGAAAATCAACCTCCTAAACTTGGGCTAATTGCTGGCGGTGGGAATCTACCAAAAATTCTGGTCAGGGAATTACAGGAAAAGCGCGATGTTTTCGTCATCGCCCTCATCGGTGATTGCGAGCCGGAAACCATCGAAAATATTCCGCACGAATGGGTGAACATCGCTGCCGTCGGTAAAGCGTTAAACATCCTGAAAGGTAATAACATAACGGAAGTGGTGCTGGCGGGCAGCGTGAAACGCCCGGCACTTTCCTCGCTGCGCCCTGATTTTGCTGGAGCGAAATTCCTGGCGAAATTTCTGGCGCGCAAGAGCCAGGGCGATAATGCGATACTTTCGGCGATAATTAACTATCTGGAGGAATGCGGCCTCCGCGTGGCGGGCGCGCATGAATTACTTGGCAACCTTCTGGTAGGTGTTGGTGCGCTTGGGAAAATCAAGCCGGACGCCCGAGTGAAAAAGGATATAGAACTGGCAACACGGACGCTCCGCGAAATCGGAAAGCTTGATATCGGCCAGGCGGCAATCGCCCAGAACGGCAGAATAATCGGCATTGAAGCAGTGGAAGGAACCGATGAATTGATAAAAAGGTGCGCTCCGTATTTGCGGCAAGATAAGGGCGGAGTTTTGGTAAAAATTAGAAAACCCGGCCAGGATTTACGCGCCGATTTGCCCACAATCGGGGTGGGGACGGTTGAAAATATCGCAGCCGCCGGAATGGCCGGAATCGCCCTGGAAGCCCGGTCTGCGCTAGTGCTGGATAAGGCTGAAGCAATAGAATCGGCGAACCGGCACGGTGTTTTCATATTCGGAATAAAACAATGAAGATTTTCATAATCGCGGGCGAGGCCTCTGGCGATTATATTGGTGCGCGTATCATGGCAGCGTTAAAAAATTCAAGCAAAAATGCTATCCGGTTTTTTGGAATCGGCGGTGAATTGATGGCGGATGAAGGGCTTCTCAGCATTTTCCCCATGTCCGAAATTGCGCTGATGGGATTTGCCGAAATTATCCCCCATTTGCTGCGGCTTCTGCGGCGCATTAACGAAACCGTGGAAAAAATCCGTGAGATAAATCCGGATATTTTAATCACTGTCGATTCGCCAGGATTCAATTACCGCGTGGCGAAAAAAGTAACCGGAGTGAAAAAAATCCACGTCGTTGCGCCGAGCGTGTGGGCGTATAAGCCCGGCCGCGCAAAAAAAACTGCAGAGATTTTTGACCGGCTGTTGACGTTGCTGCCGTTCGAGCTGCCGTATTTTACCCGCGAAGGCTTGGCAACCGATTATATAGGCCATCCGCTGATAGAACAGTTTTTAGCCGGTAATGGCCAGGATTTCCGGGAAAAACACGGCATCGGAAAATCGGCCCCGGTTATTTTAGTCATGCCAGGAAGTCGGAAGACCGAGCTGAAAAAACTGCTGCCAGTTTTTGAAAAAACCATCGGGCTATTGGCGAAAAATATAAAAAACCTTCACGCCGTTATCCTGGCGACGCCGCAATTTGCACCACCACTTGTCGAGTGCGCTAAAGTTTGGCCGGTGAAAACTATTGTGGTAACGGAGCTTAAGGAAAAGGCAGATGCCAAAGCTGCGGCTAATGTTGCGCTGGTGAAATCCGGCACTGCGGCGCTGGAAATCGCATTGGAAAATATCCCGATGGTCGTCGCCTATAAAGTAAATCCGGTTTCTGCCTGGCTGGTAAAAAGGATGGTGCGGGTGAACTTCGCAAGCCTGGTAAATATTATTTTAGGGCGCGAAGCAGTGCCGGAATTCATCCAGGAAAAATGCCGGGCCGAGGCGATCGCGCTGGAACTGGAGAAGCTGCTAATCGATCCACAGGCTAGGGTGAATCAGGTTTCGCTGCAGAAAATCGCGTTGAACAAATTAGGTTTTGGGCAGGAGCGCGCCCCTAGCGAAAAAGCGGCAGAGATTATACTACGGGAGATTGGAAGTTAGGCGGCGGTTTTATCCCCGCCATATTCCTTGAGCTTGTTCCGCAAAGTTCGGATGGATATGCCGAGGATATTTGCAGCGTGGGTGCGGTTGCCGAGGCAATGGTCGAGCGTATTCAATATTAATTCCCGCTCCACGCTTTCCATGGTGCGCCCAATCAGAGTGCCGGAACCCCCGGCGGTGCCGGATTTTGCTTCCTCCAGCTTACCTGGAAGCATCACCGCTTTTTCATCGATTTCTCCGCCGGTCGCCAACAATACTGCGCGGTGCATGGTGTTTTCCAGTTCGCGCACATTGCCGGGCCATGAGTAATTTTCCATCAGCGCCAACGCCGATTTCCCCAGCGCCTTTTCCGGTATGCCGTTTGTGGTGGAATATTTTTTGATAAAATGGCGGGCGAAAAGTTCAATGTCGGATTTGCGTTCGCGGAGCGGCGGTAGGTGGATGTTGATGATATTGAGGCGAAACAATAAATCCTCGCGGAATCGGCCGTCTTTCACTTCCCTCACCAAGTCGCGGTTGCTGGTGGCAATGATGCGGATATTGAGTTTCACCGGCTTGGCTCCGCCAACGCGGTCAATTTCCCGCTCCTGGACGGCGCGCAATAGTTTTGCCTGCAATTTCGTATCCATTTCGCTGATTTCATCGAGCATCAGTGTGCCGCCTTCGGCTTCCTCGAACTTGCCGATGCGGCGGGCAATGGCACCGGTAAATGCTCCCTTTTCATGCCCGAACATTTCTGATTCAAGCAGGTTTTCCGGTATCGCCGCACAGTTTACTGAGATAAAATTACCATCCGCTCTTTTGCTTTTGCTATGGATATAACGTGCGATCATTTCTTTGCCGGTGCCGGATTCGCCGGTGATGAGGATGTTAGCCTCGGAAGGCGCGACTTGCGCTGCCATTGCCACCACTTTTTCCATCTGCGGCGATTTGTAGATTAGCGGATTATTTTCATCCGAGATGGCTTCCAGCACTGCCGCGATTAATTCTTCGTCTGGCGGCAGCGGGATATATTCGCGTGCGCCGGATTTTATGGCGCGCACCGCGTCTTCCGATTTAGCGTTAAGCCCGAATCCGACTACCGGAACGATAATCCGCTCGGCGCTTAAAGAATCAATAAGTTTTTTAATATCCAAGGAAACATCTGCCATTATCAATTCGGCGCTTTTGCCGGAGCGTAAAGAATGAAGCGCATCCTCGATATTGGCGGCATAGGAAACCTTTGCGCCGCGCTTTTCCGCCATGGCAGTTGCAGAATTTATTTGGCTGTTGGCGGCTCCGATTATCAGCAGGCGCATAGCTTACCTAATTATTGTCTAATTACAGGAAATATTTTACTCTTTTCGCTGGCGGCAGGATGGAGTTTAACAGGATTTCGAGGCGGCGCGGATTTTCCTTCTTGCCGATGGAAGTGGCGGTTTTCGTATACATCCGCATGATCAGGACTTCCTGCTTGGAATTCCTCTCTAGCTTGGTTGCCAAGGGCTGGAACAGCATATAGGAAAGCGCCGCACCATAGAAAGTACCGAGCAGCGCCACCGCCATTGCCGCGCCGATGGTCGATGGATCGCTCAAAGCCCCGAGCATCTGTATCAGCCCGATCAGCGTTGCGATCAGCCCCATTGCCGGCGAGATTTCCGCCGATTTTCGCAGGATGGAGGAACTGCGCAAATGACGATCGACCATCGCGCCGATTTCCTGGAGCATTATCCTTTCCACCTCTTCATGCGGCGTGCCGTCGACTATCATATTGACGCCGCGCTCGAGGAAATTATTGTGCTTAAACAACCCGGTTTGGCTTTGCAGGCCGAGCAATCCTTTTTTCCTTGCCGCTTCCGCCAGTTCCAGTGCTTTTTTCGCAGCGGTGGATAAATCCTCGCCGTGGTAAAAAATGGTTTTGCCGATGACTTTCTGCGCGTTTAGCAGCTCTGGAATCGAGAAACAAGCGGCGGTTAGTGCATATGTACCGCCAATAACTATTAAGGCTGCGGGAAGATCGAAGAACGATTTCAACGTGCCGCCGCCGATATGGATGCTTATGATAATGAAGAAGAAAGCGAGTAGAATGCCGATTAACGTTGAAAATTCCCGGACGATACTTTTCATGGTTTATCGTTTTTTATGATTTCGGTCATGGTGATGCCGATTTTATCCTCCACTATCACCACTTCGCCGCGTGCCACCAGCCGGTCATTGACGAAAATATCTATCGCTTCGCCGACCTTCCTATCCAGCTCCACCACCGCGCCACGCCCGAGTTTCAATAGCTGGCTGATTGGCATGGTGGTTTTGCCGAGAACAGCGGAAATCTGCACTGGAATCTCATAGACCGCCTGGAGGTCAAGCTCCGAGCCTTCCGCGCCTTCAAGTTGCGTTGGGGTATTTTCCGCCATGTTTTTTATCTTGTAAAAAACTACCGGATGTTAACCTATTTTGCCAGATAAATTAATAAATTTTCACTTAGCTGTTATATTTTGCAGCAGCCTATCCACTTCCTGCCACAGCTTTTCGGTATCGTGGTGCGCTTCACCGTTCTGCCAGACGACTCGGCAACCGGTTTCCGGGAGGGCGGAATCGGCCTGTAAATGTATTTGGCCAGAAAATCCGCCCGCCTCTTTGAGCTTCACGATTTTCTCCTGAAGCAGGGGCAAGATTTTATCGCTTACGAATATATCTACCTCCTCATGGTTCATCAGCATCTGCAGGCAGCTTTTCACCATGGATTCTATTTTTGCCTCGGGAAATTCCTTTAGCGCATCGCCAGCGATTTTTTTGCAGATCGCCATCACGACGCCCAGCAGTTCGGCGGTTTTCTGGGCCAGCATTTGATCGAATGCACCGATGACGTTGGCGACTGCGGCCTGGATATCAGCTAGCAGCATGGCGATTTTCTTATCGACTTCCAGTTTCTCCGTTTCGGCTTTGGCCAAACTTTCCTTCATTCCCTGGTCATGGCCCTCCTTGAATGATTCTGCCTTGGCTTTTTCCAGATCAGCTTCGCTGAAGGTTTTTTGTGGCTGGTTGGCTGGCACTGGAGTTTTGCCGGATTCAACGAACTCTTTGGTGTCGGAAAGTGAACCACCATCACCCTCTGTAGCCTTGCCTTCCAACGCCGGAAAATTAAATCGCTGTACTGCCATCAGAATATAAAATCACTCATTGGAATTTTCCTAATAGATCAGTTGATCTTCCTCGCCCTTATCGGCAATGACGATTTCGCCCTTGTCCGCCAGATCGCGTGCGATGCCGACGATGTACATTTGCGCATCGTCAACATCGCGCATCCGGACTGGCCCTTTGGCCTCCATATCCTCTTTTAGAATCTTGGAGGCGCGTTCTGACATGTTCTTGAAGAACAGGCTGCGAATATCCTCCGACGAGCCTTTGAGCGCGACTGCCAGTTTGTCTTTATCCAGGTTTCTAAGCAAGGCCTGGATGCCCTTGCTGTCCACTCCCGTCAGATCGTCGAAGGTGAACATCAATTCCTTGATTTTCTCTGCCGATTCCGGCTCGCGTTTTTCCAGGTTTTCCATGAATTTTTTTTCGGCCTGGCGGTCGAAATTATTGAAGATTTCGGCTATGGCCTCGTAGCTGTCACGTTTTTTTGCCTTACCCAGGTTGCCGACGAACTCCAGCTGCAGCGTTTTTTCCAGGCTCGCCAGCACCTCCTTCTTTACTGGCTCAATGGTTATCATCCGCATTATCACTTCCAGCGCAAAATCCTCCTTCATCACCGAGAGCACTTTAGCCGCTTGCCCCGGCCTGATCCTGGTAAGAACCAGCGCAGCGGTCTGGGGATATTCGTTCCTTAAATAAGTTGCCAGCACCTCCTCGTTGACATTGCCAAGTTTGTCCCAGGTGGTGCGTCCCGACGGCCCGCTTATGCCCTCCATTATTCCGGACACCTTTTCCTTGCCGAGTGCCTTCATCAACAGCTTCTCGGTATTTTCCATGCTGCCGGTAAAAGGGCTGACCTCGGAAATCTGATCGACGAATTCACTCATCAGAGTATCCACCGTGTCGGTTTTAACCTGGCCGAGCGTGGACATGGCAAACGAGACTTCCTTTATCTCGTCCTCGTTCATCATGGCAAAAAGTTTCGACGCATTCTCCTCGCCGATCGCCATCATAACGATCCCGGCTTTCTGGGCTCCGGTTAGCTTTCCGTCAATTCTTGTCCGCGGGGCCATTTATTGAGAGTCTGAGAGTTTGAGAATTTGAGAATCTGAGTTAGATTCTTTCCGTTTCAGAGAATTATACAGAAAATGCAGCATAACGCTAATTTCCTTTAATTTTTCATATAGGCCGGAAAAATCAGAATCATCAATATATCCTAGTTTCGTGGATATTATAAGCTGAGTTTCGCATTCTGCGACCGAGCCTTGCGAAACTCTGATGAACCTTAAAAACTCTTTCGTCGATTTCCTGCTGCTTCCCTCGGCGATATTAGAAGGGATTGAGATTGCCGCACGGCAAATTTGATTGATAAGCCGGTATTTTTCCTTTTCCGGAAACTTCTCAGTAGCGACATAAACTTCCTCCACCAATGCTATGGATTTTTGCCAAACCACTAGATCCTTATAACTTTTAATACTCATTTACTTCACTCAAACTCTCAGATTCTCAAACTCTCAGATTCTCACCTCCTCACTTCTGGTTCAACCATGCCCTTATAACTGCCAAAGTCTCTTCCGGGTTGGTGCTTACCACCTCGGAAACCTGCCTGGCCGAGGACGAACCCATCTTGTGTTGAAGCTTGCCAATATCCAAATCCGTTTCTTCATGATCTTCGCCGCCGCCTGGACCGGAAATAGCAGCCGTTTCGGCCGCTTCCTGTCCCGGAGCGATCTCAAACGCCCGGTTTACCAGTGGCCGTATCACCAGCAATATCACCAATATTGCCACAACGCCTATTACCATGGTTTTTAGGATGTTGTCGAAATCGCGCTTCAGCCAATCGTAAGGTGTTTCGGCTACGGCAAAATCGGTCTCGCGGTTGAACTGCATGCTGATGACTTCAATAGAATCACCGCGTTTTTCATCGTAACCGATGGTGGATTTTACCAGCGATTTCAGCTTATCCAGCTCCTCCTGCGAGCGTGGTTCATATTTTGAATCGGCCCTGGTTTTGCCGCCGCTATAGATGCCGTCCACTAGCACTGCCACGGAAATCTTCTTCAACGCGCCGACTTCCTTGACCTGGCTCTTCGTCACCTTGGAAATCTCGAAATTAGTGGTTTCATCGGTTTTGTCGGTATTGGATGTGCTGGTTGAGCCCGGCGGTTCGGTTTTGCCGGCGGGAGTCGCCCCTTGTGCATTCGGCAGATTGCCGCTAACGCCGACCGGGGTATTGTTTTGCTTATCAACTGATGAATCCTTTTCCTCAGTGGTTTGTATCGACCGCGCCACCTGCGTGTTTGGATCATAGCTTTCCGAGTTGGTGGTGATGCGGTCGAAATCCATATCGGCCGAAACTTGCGCCTTCACATTTCCCGCACCCACCGATTTTTCGAGCAAATTCTCAATTTCCGATTTCAGCCGGTTTTCATAGGAAGCCTTGTATGATTGGTTGGTCTCGGCGATGACTGTCGGGTCTTTATCATCGGTAGGCTTGGAGAGCATGTTGCCGTTGCCGTCTAGTATGGTGATGCGGTTGGCTTTCAGTCCCGGCACCGCCGAAGCGACCAGGTGAGTTATCCCGGCAATTTCATCCTTGGATGCGCCCCCTCCAGCACCCTTGAATTTTATCACCACCGAGGCGGAAGGCTCGGATTTTTCGCTGGCGAAAAGCTCGCGTTTCGGCATCACCAGGTGCACGCGCGCGCTTTCTACCGTAGTTATCGAGGCAATGGTGCGGGATAATTCACCCTCCAATGCGCGGGACAGGTTTACGTTATGGACAAAGTTAGATGTGCCGAAAGTTTCCGATTTATCGAATATTTCATAGCCGACGATGGAGCCCTGCGCCGGCAGGCCGGATTGCGCCATGCTCATGCGCAGCCTCAAAACTTCATCGTTTGGAACCATGACCTGGGTGCCGTTGGCGCGGAGTTCATATTTCACGCCGCTTGCCTCCAATTGCGAAACGATTTTGGCAGCGTCATCCATCGAGAGATCGCTGTATAGCGTGCTCATTACCGGCGTGGTGAGCCGCATGGTGAGGAAACCCAGGATGACCAGCATAATGACGCCGGAAACCGCCAGCATTGCAATCCGCATGCCGCCGAGATTCCGGAACGATTGCATCACCGCGTTCATTTAGGCACTGTTCTCCAGAAAATCAGCCATCAAGAATAATCGCCATCCCCATATAGCGGTTGTTTTATATTTTATAACCACAATATGTTGTGAAGTAAAGTGGGTTATTGATTGTTTATAAACTCGTGATACTCTTAAATTTGATCACAATAGCCTTAATCTTCCATTCGTAGAATAATCTTGGACTATCAACATATTGCTGAAGTAGCGATTTTTCCGTATGCTTCGGTTTGTCCCGCGTCTGTCTTAGGCGTAGGGTGGTGGGCTCGGTCGGGATTGAACCGACGACAACACGATTAAGAGTCGCGTGCTCTACCAACTGAGCTACGAGCCCCCCTGGGCAGTGGGGTTCAAGCCCTATTTGCCGGGTAATTTTTGGGGCTTCTTTCTATACCTTGGTTCCAGAAAGGGCAAGGTTATTTTGATAAATTTCCGCTCCTGATTCCCGGAATTTATCGCTCATTTCTTTCATGCCTTGTTTGATCGCATATTCCCGGACTTCCTGGGTAATCTTCATAGAACAAAATTTCGGCCCGCACATTGAGCAAAAGTGCGCAAGTTTCGCGCCTTCCGCCGGAAGGGTTTGATCGTGAAAATCTTCGGCGGTTTCCGGGTCGAGACTTAAATTAAACTGATCGCGCCAGCGGAACTCAAACCGGGCTTTGGAGAGTGCATCATCGCGGAGTCTTGCTCCCGGATGCCCCTTCGCCAAATCCGCGGCGTGGGCGGCGATTTTATAGGTTATCACCCCGGTTTTCACATCATCACGATCCGGCAATCCTAAATGTTCTTTCGGCGTCACATAGCAAAGCATCGCAGTGCCATACCAGCCGATCATCGCTGCGCCAATGCCGCTGGTTATATGATCGTATCCCGGTGCAATATCGGTGGTTAATGGGCCTAAAGTATAGAACGGCGCTTCGTGGCAATATTCGAGTTGCTTCTCCATATTTTCCTTAATCAGATGCATCGGAACGTGCCCGGGGCCCTCGATCATCACCTGGCAATCGTGGTTCCAGGCGATTTTCGTCAATTCACCAAGCGTTTTTAATTCCGCGAACTGGGCTTCGTCATTAGCATCCGCAATCGAGCCGGGCCGGAGACCGTCACCCAAAGAAAAGCTCACATCGTAAGCTCTCATAATTTCACAGATTTCTTCAAAATGAGTGTAGGTGAAATTTTCCTGATGATGCGCCAGGCACCATTTGGCAAGAATCGAGCCGCCGCGCGAAACAATGCCAGTCACGCGATTCGCCGTCAGCGGAATATAAGCCAGCCGGACGCCGGCGTGAATCGTGAAATAATCGACGCCCTGTTCGGCTTGCTCGATCAAAGTATCGCGGTAAATTTTCCAGGTTAAATCCTCCGCCACGCCGCCGGTTTTTTCGAGCGCTTGGTAAATCGGTACTGTTCCAACTGGCACCGGCGAATTGCGGATAATCCATTCCCGCGTTTCATGGATGTTTTTCCCCGTCGATAAATCCATGATGGTATCGGCGCCCCAGCGTGTCGCCCAGACCATTTTTTCCACTTCTTCTTCGATCGACGAACCGATGGCGGAATTGCCGATATTGGCGTTTATCTTCACCAGGAAATTGCGGCCGATTATCATTGGTTCGGCTTCCGGGTGGTTAATGTTGGCGGGAATTATGGCGCGGCCAGAGGCAACTTCCGAGCGGACGAATTCGGGGGTGATAGGAGTTGGAAGTTGGGGGTTGGGAGTTAAGAGTCCTAAATTCTCGCGTATGGCGACATATTCCATCTCTGGTGTAATTATTCCAGCTCTTGCATAGGTAAGTTGTGTTTTCCCCTTTTTCTTTTTTCTCCATTCCAGCTTCGGCAATCCCTTCCGAATATCAATATCCGATTTGGGATCGCTGTATGGTCCGGATGTATCATAAACCCTAACCGGCGGCTCATTTGCTGAAGGATCCAAATCCACCTCGCGCAGCGCCACGCGAATTTCCGGGTACATCTTGCCGGGAATATAAACTTTCCGCGATGATGGAAACGGCCCGGTCGTTACCGAACCTTTTTCAATAGAAACGGTCTGGTCTTTCTTCACAGAATATGCAGTTTTTGTCATGATGGAAGGATACTAGTTAACCATCGGTAAAAAATCACTAGGAAAATTCTAGTATATGAATATCTATCTAAATCGGTTATGACCGATGCATGGTTGAAGAGATTTCCACCGCTGAAGGTCGCCTGGAAGGTTCCGCCGCTGCTGACGAGTTTCTGCTCAAGGCGACCGATCTAGAGAAAAATTTCACCGTTAATTTCAACGAGCCGCTGCCCCACCTTTCAGCTGATTTCGCCAAGGCCTATGGGGTAACGTCCCGCAAGGCGAAGCTCCTAGAGTCGGGAAGAAGCCCGCGCCCGGCTTACGCGCTGGTTTTTGAGCGCAGCTTTCCGCCGCGCATGAATATGATCAATTTCTTGCGCAACGCGCCGAACGAGGAAGGATTTTTTCTTTCGGTGCTGGAATCCGGGGTAATTCGCAACAAGAATACTGGCGCGGAAAACCTGGTGGCGATAATGGAGCAGCCGAGCGGCAAGAAGCTCTCCGAGCTTTTTATAAATAACCCGATTTCCGACAAACTGCTCATCAACAATATAGTCCGTCCGATAAATGAATTTATCGGCAGCCTGGCGGAAAACCGGCTGATGCACGGAGCATTGAATGCCGATAATATTTTCTTCGATGCCGTGGGCGAAAAGATTGTAATTGGCGATTGCCTCTCTGGGCCTTGCGGTTTTAATCAACCCATGGTCTCAGAGCCGATCGAGCGTGCCGTCTGCCATCCCATGGCCAAGGGCGACGGTAATGTAACCGCCGATTTCTATGCGCTCGGCATGGTGATATTGTTTCTTATCACTGGAAAAAAGCCAATTCCTGACATGAATACCGAGGAAATACTGGAGCGCCGGTTTGAGCTCGGCTCATTTGCGCTGTTCACACAAGGGACCAAATTGTCGACATTTGTGTTGGAATTGTTGAAGGGCCTGCTTTCCGACAGCGTCGACCGCCGCTGGGGATATATGCAAGTGGATAGCTGGATACGCAAGAAACTTAGCTCCACCCCATCGTCGCTGATACGAGAGGCGATGCGGGGATTTATATATGGCGAAAAGGAATATTTCAACACCAAGTATCTGGCCTATGCAATTGCTAAAGACATTCCCTATGCTCGCCATAACCTGAAGCCCGCCGATCTTTCGCGTTGGATCAAGCATAGTGTGCTCCAGCCTGAACTGGCCGGGAAGTTCGATATTCTAGCTGGTGGCAGGCGTTCGGATGCGGCCATACTGGACGAAGACGAAATACCGCGTATAGTAACCCTGCTTGATTCCACTGGTCCTTTGCGACAGGCTGGCGTTATACTTGATATTTACGGATTCGGGCCTTTCCTGGCCGATGCTTACGCGCGGGACAACCGGGAATCCATTCAACTGGTCGGCAATATTCTTACCAGCGGGCTGTTGCAATTCTGGCTTGACGTGGCGGAAACCGCTCCTGACCAGGAAGATATGCGCTCCCAAGACTTGACATGGATACCTGGGAAGGTTTTGAAGCTGGTACGGAAATCGGCGCCTGGTTTCGGCATGGAGCGCGCGCTCTATGAGATGAACCCCACGCTTCCCTGCCAAAGCCCACTGCTCGGGCAGGAATATGTCGATGATCTAGCGCAGCTTTTACGCACCCTCGACCGCATCGCCAAGGATAAATATGCGGAGGGTGACCCGGTTGATCGGCACATCGCCGCGTTCATCGCTACGAAAATCGACTTGCGTGAGGAAATAATCCTGAAAAAGCTGATCGAATTTTCCGAATTCGTAAACAACCCGCAAATAACCATGCTAGCGCTGCTGCTCGCTGCCCAGACCGCCGCTAAGGCGAAATCGTTGAAAGGCCTGTCGGCCTGGGTATCAGAACGATTGCTCCTGCCGATGCAATCAATAAAAAGCCAGAATATCCGGGATGAAGTGGTGAAAAACATTCGCCGCGCCGCCCGCGACGGTAATCTACAGGAAATATACCGAATTTCCACTAGCGCCACACATTTGAAGCGCGATAAATTCGGGTTTAAAGAGGCGGGAAAGGCCTATCAGCAATTATCGGAAAAAATCAATTTCGTAAGCCGGAGCGATAACAACGAAAGGCTAGCCTACGAATACGGCCTGAAACTGGCGATTATATTCTCATACCTCATCTGCGCCGGGACTTTGCTTTACTTGCTCTGTACGATTTAAGGCAAGTTCTGAAATGTCATAAACATCCTGTAAATTACCATCCATATCGACGATCTGGCGCAGTTCTTTTTTCACTTTATCGCGCGTGGCGGAAATTTCATCCTCGGCCAGCGCTTCATCGAACGATTTTTTGATTTCTTCGCCTATTTTCCTAGCCTTGGCGAACATCCTGCCGCAGGCGCGCAGAACCGAGGGCAATTCCTTCGGGCCAATGACGACGATGGCCACCACCAGGATTACCGCTATCTCGCCCCAGGATAGATCAAGCATTATTTCTTATTTTCTCCCGATTCGCCGGGTTTTTTCTCGCCCTCGGATTCTCCGGATTTCAAGCCTTCCTTCAGGCTTTTTATGCCCTTGCCGACATCGCCCATTACTTTCGGCAATTTTCCCGCGCCAAACAGGACAAAGATTATCACCATTATAACTATCAGGTGCCAGATGCTGAACGTTCCCATGTCTTAACACTCCAGAAATTAAAAATTCGGTATATCGAAAACCGCAAATAAAGTATAACTGCTATTCATGGAATTGCACAATAATTTAAAGGAGATATTGTTGCTCCTGATGGCGGCGGTGTTTATCGTTGCTATTTTCAAGCGGCTGAGACTCTCACCGGTGCTTGGCTACCTGGTTGCGGGGATGGCGATCGGCCCATTCGGCCTGGAACAGGTGAACGAAATCAGGACCACCGGCGGCGTGGCGGAATTTGGGGTGGTTTTCCTTTTATTCTATATCGGCCTGGAACTAACATTCGATAGGTTGCGCACCATGTACCAGTTGGTGTTCGGGTTTGGCGGCTGCCAGGTGATAATCACCGGCACCATATTCACTCTGGCCGGGATTTATATATTTAAGCTCTCCCCACAGGCGGCGATTATCGTGGGCGGAGGATTGGCGCTTTCCTCGACTGCCATCGTATTGCAGGTGATGGCCGAGCGAGGTAACGCTACTTCGCAGCTTGGGCGCCTGACACTCTCCGTGCTCATCGCCCAGGATTTAGCCGTGGTGCCGTTATTGGTGCTGGTATCGATCTTAAGCAAAGGCAATACCAACTTAGCGGAGGCGCTGTTAATCGCCACCGTGAAAGCGCTGGCGGCGCTGGTGATGATTTTCCTATTCGGGCGGATATTGTTGCGTCCGCTATTTAGGCTTATCGGCATGCTGAAAAGCGAGGAACTGTTTGCAGCAACCACGCTGATTATAGTGCTTGGCGCCGCCTGGGCGACTGAGCGCGCCGGATTATCGCTGGCACTCGGTGCCTTCGTCGCCGGGCTGATGGTTGCGGAAACCGAATTCCGGCATCAGGTGACGGCGAATATAATGCCGTTCAAGGGGTTGTTGCTCGGCCTATTTTTCATGACGGTCGGCATGTCGATCAATATGGAATTCCTTATCGCCAACCTTGCCGTCGTTATATTGCTCTCCGCTGCCATCATTGCCATCAAGTCCGGCATAATAATCGGCCTGTGCCAGGTGGCGAAAATGCCTAAAAGTAGGGGAGTACAGGCCGGATTATTGTTGGCGCAGGGCGGCGAATTTGCCTTCGTGCTGTTCGGCATCGCTTTGCATACCGGTCTATTGCCGCGGGATGTTTCGCAGATTCTTTTGGTAGTGGTGAGCCTTACCATGGCGCTGACGCCGCTGCTTGCCATGGCCGGGCGGAAAATCGCCGGGAAAATCGATAAAGGCAAGCAAGCCCATATGGAGCATATCTCGCAGGAAGCGGCGGACCTAAAAAACCACGTCATCATCGCCGGGTTCGGGCGCATGGGCCAAACCATAGGCAGGCTGTTGGCGCTGGAAGACATCCAGTATATCGCGCTGGATACCGACCCGAAAAGGATATATAAGGCCAGGCTCCAGGGCTTCCCGGTTTTTTACGGCGATGCCTCGCGCCTGGAAGTGCTGAATTCACTCGGCATTGCCAAAGCCAGCGCCGTCATCGTTACCACCAATAACATCCGTTCATCCAAGGCGGCGGTGGAGACGGTGCATGATAATTTCCCGCAGCTGCCGCTATACGCCCGCGCCAAGGATTTGGATGATGTGAAAAACCTCGAAGAATCCGGTGCGACCCTGGTGGTGCCGGAAACACTCGAAACTTCGCTCCGGCTCGGCGCGGCGGCGCTCTACCATTTCGGCATAGCCGAGCATGAGGTGGAAAGAGTCATCCGCCTTTTCCGCACCCAGGATTACATGGCGGCGAAAGGGGCTGAGGAAGCCGTTGGTTAAGAAAAAAATTGAGTTTCTGCCAATATTCCTGGGGGTCGCGTTTTCTGGTTAATGGATTCAACCAATCATATGTACGGGTGAGTAGGAACCTTAGTGCTGCACCCAGGAGTAATATCGGGAAATTTTCCGATTCTTTGGGCGTAATCTTCCGCACCGAATCGTACCCGGCAAACATCGCCTCTGCCCGCCCGGCTAAATAATTCCACTCCGCGTTGAAACACCAAGCATTGACGCATATCGCTAAATCATACGCCAGAAAATCATTGCAGGCGAAATAGAAATCGATAACGCCGGTGAGCTTGTCGCGCGTAAAAAAAACATTGTCGGGAAATAAATCGGCATGGATGATTCCGGCGGGAAGATTTGCCGGCCATTCATTATCAAGCTTATCCAGCGCCTGATTTATAATATCGGATTTAATTTCCGGAATTTCAGAAATTCGGCCCGCTATTTTCCCGAACAATTCCCGCCAACTTTCCTTGCCGATATTATTGTGCCGCTGCAGCGGGAAACCATCAGCCGCCAGGTGCATTTTCGCCAGCATCTCCCCCACTTCCTGGCAATGCGTTGGCGTTATTTTACTAACCGATTTGCCGTTCAGAAAACTCACGATCGCCGCATTCTTGCCCTTTATTTCCTTGAGCACATTGCCGTTTTTATCATGCACCGGCCGGGGACAGGGAATGCCGCGATCCGCCAGATGCTCGGTTAGCTTCAAGAAAAACGGCAGATCCTCCGGCTGCACCCGTTTTTCATAAATCGTCAATATGTGTTTTGCTGCACTGGCCTGGATCAAATAATTGGTATTTTCCGATCCTTCCTCGATGCCGCGAAAATCCTTCATCTCCCCTATATCATATTGATTTACGAGGCTTTTTATTTCTGCCGCTGCCAGCTTGGTATATACCGCCAAATGATTCTAAGCCCTCTTGAAACTATCTTTATTAGAACTTATTTGGTATATATCAGATATGGCCGAATTCAACAGGACAAAAAAGGATGGGTACCTGGAAGGGCAGTTGCTAATCGCAACGCCGGGCCTTCGGTTTTCTTGCTTCAACAAAGCGGTGATTTACCTGTGCAGCCATAGCGAGCACGGGGCGATGGGCATCATCATCAACCAAGCACTCGAAGATTTGAACGGCTCGCTGTTATGGCGGCATTTCAACATTGATACGCACGGCCAGCAAATATATCTGCCGGTGCATTTCGGCGGGCCGGTGGATTCGGCGCGCGGATTCATCCTGCACAGTGCTGATTACCAGAAACTCGGAACCATAAACATCAACCAGGGTGTTTCATTATCGTCGAGCGTTGAGATATTGAAAGATATAGCGGAAGGCCAGGGGCCGAAGCAGCGGCTGTTCGCGCTCGGCTATGCCGGATGGGGGCCTCAGCAATTGGAACAGGAGTTGCAGCAGAATAGCTGGCTCACCGTTCCCGCCAGCGAGGAATTGATATTCGGCATGGAAAACGGCCGGAAATGGCAAGGCGCCGCTAAATCCGCCGGAGTGGATATGTACCGCCTCTCCCCCGATGTCGGGCATGCTTAGTTGATCGTCATTGCGAGGAGGCCAACGGCCGACGTGGCAATCCAGAGTGTTGCAAAGTACTGGATTGCTTCGCTCTGCTCGCAATGACGAAATATACTATTTATCTTGAATTAGCGGCGGTTTAAAAAAGAAAAAGGGTGGCATCATGCCACCCTTTCCCCTCTTAGCAACC
Organism: Alphaproteobacteria bacterium; assembly: GCA_013288565.1. GTDB lineage: Bacteria > Pseudomonadota > Alphaproteobacteria > Rickettsiales > JABDBP01 > JABDBP01. Next base: position 53,184 of record JABDBP010000001.1, read on the forward strand.
TATAGAGCAATCATTGCTCCAGGTTGCCTATTTTACTTACCGCTATCGCGTCGGCGTTGGTCTTCTTCCCACCACCGAAGGTAATCTTCGTCTTCGGCGTCCAGAGGCTTTACCTGGGCCTCGGCTGCGTAGCGACGAATAGCATCCGCCGCTTCCGGGGACATATCATCCCGAACGATGGGGACGTCCCGCGGAGCCTCGATCCCGAGCCGCACCTTACCGGCCTTGGGGATCTCGACAATAGTCAGGGTGATCTCTGCTGGTTGCCGATTACTATCGGCTTCCTAGGCACAAACCACCGGTCTACCACCCCCTGTTGGGGGTCGAGGATTTCGAGTCGAACCCTCCTGTTCTGCACCTCGAGGACGGTGAGCGTGATGTCGCCGACCTCAATGCTCTCGTTCTTCTTCCTGGACAGAACCAGCATAGGTCTTCCCTCCTTGCTCCCAAGTCCTTGGGGGGAGCGCCCTGGAGGAAACGCCTCAGCCATACCACACAACATGTGCGGAAAAAAGCGGAGGACAAGGAAAATATTTCCTCCATAAGGTAAGAACCTAAGCAGCCTGTAATATACCACATTTCCCGCCTATGCCCAAGGCGGGAAATGGATTTTAATAAAAATTTAATATTTCGCTGTAAGTGGCTGTGGGCGTAGCAGAATGACAAAGGGAAGGGCGGGAATGACCACTCTTAAATCAAACATTAAACCTGAAATGGAATATATCCCCGTCCTTCACGATATAATCCTTGCCTTCCAGCCTTAATTTTCCCGCTTCTTTCGCGCCCTGCTCGCCGTTAAATTTGATGTAATCATCGCAGGAGATGGTTTCGGCGCGGATGAAACCTTTTTGGAAATCGGTGTGGATAACGCCCGCGGCTTCCGGTGCTGTGGCGCCGCTGCGCAGCGTCCAGGCATGCGCCTCTTTCGGGCCGATGGTAAAAAATGTGATGAGCCCGAGCAATTTATATCCGGCGCGGATGACCCGGTTTAAGCCGGTTTCGCTGAGCCCCAACGATTCCAAAAATTCCTTTTTTTCCTCATCATTACCGAGTGATGCCACTTCCGCTTCGATTGCAGCGGAAATTATCACTGATTCGCTGTACGTAGCTTTTACTTTTTCTGATAGTGTATTTCCATTTGCTGCGGTCGATTCCTCAACGTTACAGATATGCAGCACCGGCTTTGCGGTAATCAGTTGCAAATCTTTGAGTGCCGCCTTGTTTGGATATTCCCGTGCTGGCTTTCCCGCTGCCAAAATAGCGAAAACATCCTTCATTGCAGCGATTTGTGCTTTTGCCTCCGGATCGCTTTTTGATTTTTTTTCCAATGCTGGTAGGCGTTTTTCTAGACTTTCCAAATCAGCCAATATCAATTCGGTGGTGATTATTTCATCATCGCGCAACGGATCGATGGAATTTTCAACGTGCGTAATATCCTTGTCCTCGAAGCAGCGCAGCAGGTGCAAAATCGCATCCACCTCGCGGATGTGCGAGAGGAATTGGTTGCCGAGGCCTTCGCCCTTGCTGGCGCCGCGCACTAAGCCCGCTATATCGACGAATTCGAGTTGGGTAGGAATTATTTTGGCGCTGCTCGCAATTTTGGCCAGCTTGTCCAACCGCTCATCCGGCACCGAAACGCGGCCGATATTCGGCTCAATGGTGCAGAACGGGTAATTGGCCGCCTCAGCCATCATCGTTGAGGTCAGCGCATTAAATAACGTGGATTTCCCAACGTTTGGCAGTCCGACAATCCCGCATTTAAAGCCCATTGATTTGTTCCGCGATTTTGCTCATGAATTTATCCGGGTGATCGTTCAGTAAAAACGGCAGATGATCGGCGATGTTTATTATGACTTTATCGGCAACTGCTTTTTCCGTTTTTTTGAATTTGGTAAGAACGTAGTCGGTAACCACATCCTTGTTTCCCGGGCTCGCCTCGCTAGCGCTACGGCGCAGCGGGTGCCCAATGCCGACTCTTATGCGGGTATATTCATTGCCGATATGTTCATCCAAACTGGCAAGTCCGTTATGTCCGCCGTTGCCGCCGCCGGTTTTTACTTTTATGCGCCCGAGTTCCAAATCAAGATCGTCATGGAAAACAAAAATATCCGGCAATGGAATTTTATAAAAACTCGCCGCTTCGTTCACAGAAACGCCGGAATTGTTCATGTAAGTGGCGGGCATTAAGGTCAGGATTTTATGTCCGTCTATCTCGCCGGTTGCGTAATGCCCGGAAAATTTCCGCTTGTAAGCGGTGAATTTATAATATTCGGTTATGAAACGGATGGTAGCAAACCCAATATTATGCCGGGTTCCATCATATTCGGAACCGGGATTGCCAAGACCGACCAGGAGGAGCATTTTTTAATCGGCGTCATTCCGGAACATCGCAAAGCGATTTATCCGGAATCTTAGATTCCTGCTTGCGCAGGAATGACGGCTGAGTAAATAATATTGCAAGAATGCTACTTCTTCGGTTCCTTGCCCTTTTCGGCGGCAGGAGCGGCAGGAGCTTTGCCAGCAGCAGCGGCCGGAGCTTTGCCAGCGGCGGCGGGAGCGGCGGCTTTGCCACCAGCTGGAGCGGCTGCGCCAGCTGCGGGAGCTGTGCCCGGAGCTGCGGCAGGACCGGCTTTCGCTGCGGCATCGGCGGCTTTGAGTGCGGCCTGAGCTTCCGTAGCTGCGGCTTCCGCCTCTTTCGCCCGGCGTTCTTCCTCTTCTTCCGAGAGCCTGCCAACGACGGTGGCCAACGTGAAATTACGGCCGCGGATAGCGGTTTGCACACCTTCAGGCAATTTGGCATCGTTAATGTGGATACTATCACCGATTTCTAGGCCAGCTACATCGACTGATATTGATTCCGGTATCTTGTCGAAATCGCAGATCAGTTCCACTTCGCGGCGCACGGCGTTGAATATCCCGCCGCGTTTCACACCGGCTGATTTTTCGATGTTGTTATAGATGATTTTCACCATCACATGCAGTTTTTCATCCTTGGAAACACGCATGAAATCTGCATGCTCCAGCGTATCGTTCACTGGATGCAGCTGAACGTTTTTCGGCAGTACCAGGTTGCTTTTTTCGCCAACTTTTAAATCGATTATGCGGGACATGAACCCGGAGCGGGAAAATTCTTTGTAAAATGCCTTGGAATCCAGCGAAATCATGGATTCTTTGTCTTTGCCGCCGTAAATAATCGCCGGGACTTTTCCGCTGCGGCGCAGTGCGCGTGACGCACCTTTTCCGGCTTTTGCGCGGGCTTCCGCTTGTAATACTATTGCTTGAACGGCCATATGAATCTCCTTTTTATTATCGTTTAAAAAACTACACTAAAAAACGAGTGAGGCGGCGCTTATAACTGAAATCCCTAAGGATTGCAAAGGTTTTTTGCTACAAAAGAATCCGTCGTTTTATCTCTGCCGCCACGGCAAGGCTGTCATTTAACTTTCCCGGTGGCGTAAATAGGCCGGAATTTATTTCCTCCAGGGACTTAGCCAACCGGCGTTCGTATAATGCCCGGTGGAATTTGCGGTATTTGCCGGTGGTGAAATCGCCGGAAGAATAGATGTATAGAGGCTTTCCCGTGGCCGCTGCTTCCGAACACATCGAAACCGAATCGCCGGTGGCAATTATCGCATCAGATAGGCCAAGGAATCCATAATAGGGATTTTCGCCAGCAGTAGGCGCGCCTTCACGCCAATCATGCAGGAAATATTTGCAGTCGAGGTTTGCAGTTAATGTGGAAACCATTTCCGCGCTGGTTCTGCGGCTGGTGGTAATGAGCAGCGAACCGCCGGAGGATTTCGCCGCTGTTGAGGCCAATTCCGCCAGCTTTTTCGCGTGTTTCGCATCAAACCCTTTGCGGTGCGAGCTGCCGCCGATTAAAACCGCGAACCTGGGTGCGGGAAATTCGGCAAGGTGCGCGCGCCATTTGTCCGCCTCTTGTTTCAGCAATTCATCCGTCACCCGGTGCGGCGCGCCGATAGTGTGAAAAACATTGGCTGCGTCTTTGGCCCTATCATGCAGTGGTGCGGCGATAAGATCGAAATCCCATGCGGGAAAGGTTGGCCATTGAATTTGCGCGAGAAAAGTTTGTGGATTTTTCGTTTTTATATAAGTAGCAACGGCGGCGAGCCGGCGGGCGGTCGCTATCACGATATCCGGCCATGGAGGCTGCAATTCGGCAGGATTTGCGATGCCAAATGAAGTGCGGTTTATGAGAAAATTTGGTAGCTTAATGAGCGGCGTGAATTCTATTTTTTTCGTTTCGAACGACCAACCCAAAGCCTCCGCAACGCCCAGCGACTGGCTGGCATTCCCCGCCCGTTCATCAAGCAAAACCCATATTTTCTTTTCGCGCATAGGGGCGAAGATATAGCAAAACAGCCATATAATCTTCAACGTTTATAAATTTAACAAAAGTTTAACATTCCTGTAATAATTCTTTAACATTACTATGTTAGTGTCTCTCCTAGTGTAACTTCACCGTAGGGAGAATGTATGAGCAAAACTTTCCAAAAGTTATCTACAGCAGAAAAAACCTCAAGCATTAGTGAATTTCTTCGGGATATGGAAAATCCCAATTTTGCCCTTGAAATAGCTATGCAAGCTGAAATGCTCAATAATGCTAGGGCTATTGAACGAGGCGATCCAGATGCTGACTATCTTCCAAGGATAGTTCATCCTGGACCTATTATTGCTCGATTAAAAGAAAATGCGAAAGCGGATTTAGGCCGTTACCAGATGCTGCTTATTGGTGAAGGTTATGGCAAAGCTGCTGAAGCCGCATTTCAAAGATAAGCTATTTTGTATTTAGGGGAGCAGTGGCGGAGGGTTTTCCTATCTTACCCCTCCCGCAACCCCTTCATTAAATCTTGATAATATTGCAAATTGTGCCAGGTCATCAACATCGAGCCCAGGATTTCATTCGATTTCACCAGGTGATGTAGATAGGCGCGTGCATAATCCAGGCAGGCCGGGCATAGGCATTCGGGGTCTAGCGGATGCAGATCGTCGGCATATTCAGCATTTCTAATATTGATGGTTCCACCGCGCACATACGCCTGCCCATTGCGGCCCGAGCGGGTTGGAATCACGCAATCGAACATATCAATTCCGCGGGCTACAGCACCGATTATATCATCCGGTTTGCCAACACCCATTAAATAGCGCGGCTTATTTTCCGGCAATAGGGGAATAGTATAATCTAGCACGTTGAACATTTCCTCTTGTCCCTCGCCAACCGCCAGCCCGCCGATAGCATAGCCATCAAAACCTATATCCACCAATGCGCGTGCCGATTCCTCCCGTAAATCTGGATAAATTCCACCCTGCACGATACCGAAAAGCGCGTGTCCGGGACTCGGAATGAAAGCCTGTTTAGATCTTTCCGCCCATTCCAGCGAGAGCCGCATCGAATCTTCCGCTTCCTCGTGCGTGGCGGGATATGGCGTGCATTCATCAAAAACCATCGTGATATCTGACCCAAGCAGGTGCTGGATCTCCATGGATTTTTCTGGCGTGAGTCGATGTTCGCCGCCGTCAATATGCGATTGGAAAGTTACACCATCTTTATCGATTTTGCGCAGTTTTGCCAGGCTCATCACCTGAAATCCGCCGGAATCGGTGAGTATTGGACCGGGCCAATTCATAAATTTATGCAACCCGCCAAGCTTTGCGATTCTTTCCGCGCCGGGGCGTAGCATCAAGTGATAAGTGTTGCCTAGTATTATATCCGCGCCCGTCGCCCTCACCGATTCCGGTAGCATTGCCTTCACTGTGGCCGCCGTCCCAACTGGCATGAATGCTGGAGTTTTTATGATGCCGTGCGCGGTGCGGATTTCTCCGGTTCGTGCTTTGTCGGATGTTGCGGTGATTTTGAATTTCATTTGGCCCTATATAGCAAACATGCGTCGCCGTAGGAAAAAAAACGATAGCGGTTTTTTATCGCATGCTTGTAAATATCGCGGATTTTTTTCATCCCAGCGAAAGCAGAAACTAGCATGAAAAGGGTCGATTTCGGCAGATGAAAATTGGTGAGCAGTATATCAGCAGTTTTGAATGTATAGCCGGGAGTGATGAAAATATCGGTATCGCCACTGGCTGATTTCACCTGGCCTTTTTGATTTGCAACGGTTTCTAGTACGCGAAGTGATGTTGTGCCTACAGCAATAATCCTTTTCGCATTGTTGATAGCAGCGGCCGCTTTTTCGTCGATAGAAAAAAATTCAGAATGCATTTTATGGTCTTTTATATTATCCACTTTCACCGGCAGGAACGTTCCCGCGCCGACATGCAGCGTCACAAAAACGATATTAACGCCTTTATCCTTTATCTGCTGCAAAAGATTTTTAGTGAAGTGTAACCCAGCGGTGGGAGCAGCAACCGCACCTTCTTGCTTAGCGAAAATGGTTTGGTAATTTTCCGAATCAGCAGCGTTTTTTTCTTTCCTTTTTATATAAGGCGGCAGCGGCATTGTGCCGTGTTTTTCAAGCAGCGCGGAAAAATTATTTGCATTCTCGAAATCCAGCAAAACCTCACCTGCATTCTTTTCCAGAACCTTTGCGGAAAAATTTTCCGCCACGATAAAATTTTCTCCGATTTTCATTTTTTTCGCCGGTTTCGCGAATGCCCACCATGAATTCCCGGTAATTTTTTTATGCAGTGTAACCTCAGCTTTTGCATTCCCGCATTTTCCAATCAGCCGCGCCGGAATCACTTTCGTATCGTTAAAAACCATCACATCGCCGGGCAATAAAAACTCCGGCAAATTCGCAACCGTTTTATCGAGAATTCCTTTGGATGCGACGAGCAATCTAGCCGAATCCCTTGGATTTGTGGGGTAATCGGCGATTAATTCCAGCGGCAGATTAAAATCGAAATCGGTGAGTTTCACTTATAGCTAACTAACCTAATATTTACACATTTGTTGCGTAGCAGAAATTGCCAGCCCGCTAGGAAAGGCGTGCAGGGAATAGTTTACCCTATTCCCAAGCGTCTTGACAACGCGGATTGCAATTTCTGCAGCAATCCTTTGGACGGTGTAGGAAATTGGCAATTGAGCTGCGCTAAAATTATTCCGAATAGGAACCGCTATGCGAAATAATTTATAGTTTGCTCCTTGCCAATTTCCTCCTACCGCAAATGCGTGAATATTAGGTTAGTTAGCTATAACATCCGCAGCGATCCGCATGTCAATTATTACGTCCGGGTCTTTGACCTTTCCTTCCTTAGCGTCGCCTTTTTTTATCTTATCGACTACCGCCATGCCGTCTATCACCTTGCCCCATACGGTGAATTTGCCGTTCAGATATTCCGAATCTTTGAGCACGATGAAAAACTGGCTGTCGGCACTGTTTTCCCACTGCCTACGCGCCATCGCCACCGTCCCGCGCTTGAATGGAATATTGGAAAATTCCGCCGGGATATTCACGCCGGTTCCGCCAAGGCCGGTACCAGTGTGGTCACCGGTTTGGGCGATAAAATAAGGTATCACCCGGTGCCACGGACAGCCATCGTAATAATGTTCGCGCACCAATTGTTTTACCCTTTGCACATGCAGCGGCGCAGTTTCCGGCAACATTTGAATAACCACCCTACCGGCCGGAACATCCATATATATTACGTTCTCTAGGTCCAATTGCGGATAGTGCTGGCCGGAGTGGAAAATCGAGCCGATGAAGATTACTATATTGCCGACCATGCCAACGACGAAATTGCCGATCGCGCTAGGCATTTTTCCCCACGATTGTCTTCACGGCGATGAAAACGAAAAGGAACCCACCTATGATAGCTAATCCCCCGCCGCTGAAAAACATGGCTTTGCCGATGATGGTATCGATTGTCGCGGAGGAGCCAGCGGCTTTCCGGAGCGCCCCGTAACCGCCCATTATGGCAAGACCGCTGATGTGCATGAGCTGGCCGGTTCCATAAACTACCGGCTGCCAAGCGGCTATTTTCCCCAAGGGTTTTTTGAACCCAAGTCGTGGCAGGATATCATATACCAGCGCCATGAAACTGAGCGTCACCGCGACAATAGAGCCATGATAATGTGCCGGGATTATGGCGTTGCTGCCTTGGATCATGAAACCAATAATTCCTCCGGCGATGAAAAGAAGCAGAGAAAAGACGATAGCGTTTTTCTCTGATCCCGTTACCCCGCTCTTGCGATGGGAGAATAACAAAAGAATTCCCGCCAGCAGCGGCGCAAGACCTAAACCGTATTGCATCTGGCGTGTGAAGAAATCTGGGAATTCCCCGGACAGGACAGGATATTCGAGATATATGAAAGGTGCCGCGATCACCATCGCCAATGCGAACGAATAGATGAAAATCGTTTGCCACGGTTTGCTTTCAACCCTGCCCACCCACAACCAGGCAAAAACCATCATCTGGATATAGGCGAACTGCAAAGTATGTCCGCCCGCCCAAAATAGATTTTCATAATAATCTTTCGCTGCTAAAGCGGCGCTTTTCAATTCCCTGGCTGAAAGTGCGAAACACAGGAACGCGATCAGAATGATTACGGCGGTAGAATATGCGGCGAAGCTCCTAGCGAAATTATCGTCGAATTTCCAGGAAAACCTAAAACTGCAAAGGCAGATCGCCGATTGCAGCAGCGCTCCGGCGGTGAAGCAGGCGAGACCCAGCATGAACCAGATATTGCCTAGGATCGGAATGTAATCGTTGGTATAGGGAATGGATTTTGCGATTAGTGGGGAAATCGCCATCAGTAAGGTGCCAAATATCGCCAGGAACGCGCTGCCACGGCTGAAAAAATAAAGCTTTTCCGCGCTTCTTAACGAGAAAACCAGACAGCATATCGAAACCAGCCAGACCAGCTCCGACATGTTGACGTGGATAATTAACGCCGTATCGAATATGCGCCGCGCATCGGCTACGCCTGCCAGCGTTTTCCGTAAAATCACCGGCGGCAGGGCAAAAAGACCGGCGACACCGAGTGCGAACACAGCGTTATACAACCATAGCCTTGCAAGTTTCACGGTTTTGCGGGCGGCGGGAGAGAATAGCAGATAATCGTTTCCAGTCATATGCAAATGGGTTAGTTTCTTAGTCTTAAATATTCACGCAACCATTGAGATAAGTAAAGATAAAAGCTGGCGATGCCCCTTAAACAACGTTGTCATCCCCGCGAAGGCGGGGATCCATATCCCAGAGAATTCTCAGTATGCCGCACGATGGATTCCCGCTTTCGCGGGAATGACAAGGCCCATATTTCCATCTGGCTTTTTGCCTGTGCCGCGTTGGTTTTCCTGATAGTGATCATCGGCGGGTTGACGCGGCTTAGCGAATCCGGCTTGTCGATTGTTAGCTGGCAGCCGGTGAAAGGCGTGATTCCGCCACTGGATGTGCGCGATTGGCAAAATCTTTTCGCTGCCTATAAGCAAACTCCGCAATATCTGAAAATAAATTACGACATGAGCCTGGAGGAATTCAAAAACATTTTCTGGCTGGAATATATCCACCGTGTTCTGGGCCGTATTATCGGGCTGGTTTTTCTCGTTCCGCTATTATTTTTCATCATCACGAAAAAAATCGGGAAAAATCTCGCTCTGAAGCTTTTTTCTATCGCTCTGCTTGGCGCGTTGCAGGGATTTATTGGCTGGTACATGGTAAAAAGCGGGTTGGTTGATAATCCCGCGGTCAGTCACTATCGGCTGGCACTGCATCTTTTTCTTGGATTTGTGATTTATGCGATGTTACTCTGGGCGGGGCTTAATAGTGCAGAGTGCGAAGTGCAGAGTGCAGAGAAGGCAACTCTTAACTCAGCACTTCGCACTCTGCACTCCCTCGCTATCAGCGCTTTCATCCTATTCCAAACCATCCTCGGCGCATTCGTATCGGGGACGCATGCTGGGCTGATATATAATGATTTTCCCCTGATGGGCGGCCATATTATCCCGGAGGATATTTTTTTCCTGCATCCATTGTGGCTGAATTTCTTGCAAAATCCGGCGACAATCCAGTTCCAGCACCGTATGATGGCGTTTATTTTGTTCATACTTATCTTGATTTTCCGGGTAAAGAATCCTGGAGATAAGGCTGCCGGGTTGCTGCTGGCCGTGGCACTTATACAAGTTCTTCTCGGGATTTTAACCCTGGTGAACCATGTTCCGGTACTCTTCGCCGCTGCGCACCAGGCCGGGGCGCTGGTATTATTCTCGGTTTCCCTGTTTATTAATTACCGCCTATATGCTATAAGCCAAAAATCATGAATTACGAAAATCATTTCGCTAAAAGCCTGGCCAAACTCAAAGCCGAAGGCAATTACCGGCAGTTCACCGACATTGAGCGCATCGCCGGGAAATTCCCGCTGGCGCGCGATCATAAGAGCGGACGTGATATAATCCTCTGGTGCAGCAATGATTATCTGGGGATGGGTCAGCACCCGAAGGTGGTGACGGCGATGGTCGATGCGGCACAGAAAATGGGCGCCGGGGCAGGGGGGACGCGCAATATTTCCGGCACCAATCACCCGCTGGTGTTACTAGAGCGCGAACTTGCAGATTTGCATGATAAGGAATCGGCGCTGGTGTTCACTTCCGGCTATGTGGCGAATGAAACTACGCTGGCAACTTTGGGCGCGTTACTGCCGAATGCGGTGATTTTTTCCGACCAGATGAATCACGCTTCAATGATTGAAGGCATCAGGAAATCCAAGGCCGAGAAGCATATTTTCCGGCATAATGATGTAGCACATCTGGAAGAACTTTTGCGGCAAGTGGATATCAACCGCCCGAAAATTATTGCCTTCGAATCGGTTTATTCTATGGATGGCGACATCGCGCCAATCAAGGAAATCTGGGATCTTGCCGATAAATATAATGCGATGACATACCTGGACGAAGTCCATGCCGTAGGCCTTTATGGCAACAAAGGCGGCGGAATCTCCGACCGGGAAAATTTGAGTCACCGCGTCACGGTAATCCAGGGAACGCTGGCGAAAGGATTCGGCGTCATCGGGGGATATATCGCCGCATCGGCGGGCCTGGTGGATGCAATACGTTCATTCGCACCGGGATTTATTTTTTCGACCGCATTGCCGCCCGCCATCGCCGCCGCGGCTCTTGCCAGCGTTCGGCATTTGAAAACGAGTAATTCAGAAAGGGAAAAGCATCAGGAAAACGTGGCAAAACTGAAGAAAATGCTGATCGCGGCCAATATTCCGATAATTGATACTGAGAGCCACATCATTCCAGTGCTGATTGGCGATCCTCACTCAAGCCGCGAGGCATCGCTTAGGCTGCTTGAGGAGTACGATATTTTCGTCCAGCATATCAACTACCCCACAGTGCCCAAAGGCAAGGAGCGCCTGCGCATAACGCCGACGCCGCTGCATACGAACGAGATGATGGAGCAGATGACCCAAGCCTTATCTCACGTTTTATCGCAATTAACGATAAAAGCCGCTGCATAATTAATGATTTATTAACCTTTCTCGTTTAAACTACCTCTAGGTATAGGAGTAGGTTCATGGATAAAAACGCGCAAGCAATGATCCATTTTGGTGATTATTTGGGGTTTTTAATAAAATCCCGATATGTCATCGATATGAGCAAGTTTTCCGATGCTGAAGTAGCAATTTTGAATGTACAAAGGCGAAAAATTCCGGATTCCGAAGAATTATCCGCATGCCAATTGCATGTAATGCGGGCGGAGGAAATTTATGAGAATTGGGCCATCGTAAGGGGAAAATTTGTTGAACTAGGCAAAGACCATTTGGAAGAATTAACCGGCTGGGCAGCTTCTTCGATTGAAGGCTGGGTAGGAAGCATGGGAGCTAGCTGCCCTTCCGATAATGCAGCTAATGATCTGAAGGGTCAGTTGCGGCTGAGCCATAAAGAGGAGAAATTTTATGAGCAACGCTTTGCCGAGTCTCAAAAAGCAGGAGAGCTTTTCCGTAATTCCCTGAAATGTCCGAAATTTATCCTGGCGCTTATAGATAAAGCCGATCTTCCTAAGGGTCCGAAACAAGGTAAGAGGCCCCCAATTACATCGGCTGCGGAACGTTGTGGTATGGAGAGAACCACTCTTTCTGGATTAACAACTGGCCGCAATATTCCTATCGAAGATAATATAAAGGTTATAGTGAGTGGCTTAGGGTTCAATGGAGAAACATTATTAGACGTTTTTGGCAACCAGGCTGCCGGGATGGCCAGCAATCCTGAAATAACTATTGAGGAACATTTCCTGAAATTGATGGCAGAGGATAATGAGAGAAAAGGACGGGAGAAAAAAGAAATGCCCACCCCAATCGCACGGGCGCTGGAGATACTTTTGCAAGAGAAAAGCGTTGCCAGAATTAAGGTACCCGAATTATGCAAAGGAGACATTACCACACCACAACTTGATAATTGGTTCGCCGGCGCGACCTCACCACATAAGTCCCATATCGATACAATAACCAGCGCCTTGAATGCGCTGGAAAAAAGAGAGGAATTATACCAGGCGGCAGCAGAGACTCGCATTATCATAAGAGATCGAGCAAGAGTGCCGGAAGGAGAACAGTCCCAAACTACAGGGATTTTAAGAGGGCTAACTACTCTTTATAGGTTGTCTCAGAAAGATTTGGGGTTAGCAGGGGTCACTGTTGCGCAAAGATTTCGTGGGGTGACCGACCATACCATAGAACTGGAAAGCATTTTCCGTATCTCAGGCTCTGAGAAAATTCCTCCTGGTGATAAGCAGGAATTGGAAAAAGCCTTATTCTTAGGACGTCATCAAGATATTCTTTTGCGTGATGCTGCTCGGAAACCAGGGTTAAATGTACCTATGGAGAGCTTCGCTGACGTTAGCGATGATGCAAAACCGCGATTAATGACGAGCGCCGAGCGCCTCACTGAAATCAGGACGCCAAGAGACCATCAATTCCGATAGCATAAATACCGATAATCGACACCGAAAGGCCACATCGTCCCGGTGTTGATCGGTGATGCGCTAAGCTGCGCGAGGCTTCGCTTGAGTTCCTGCTTTCTCAGGAATTGACACCTTAACGGGAATAAAACTCGACTACGAGATGCGGCTCCATTATCGCTGGATAAGGAACGTCAGCCAGCGTCGGGGTGCGGACGAAGGTGCCTTTCAGCCCATTGCCCTCAACCTTGATATATTCAGGAACAGAGCGCTCCGGGTTTTGCAGCGCTTCGATAACTATCGGAATCTGGCGGGATTTCTCGCGTACTTCGACGGTATCGCCCTCTTTCACCTGATAGCTTGCGATATTGACCGATTTGCCGTTCACCAGCACATGCTTGTGGCTTACGAACTGGCGGGCGGCGAATATCGTCGGCACGAAATTCATGCGATAAACTACCATATCCAGGCGACGCTCCAGCAGGCCGACCAGGATTTCACCAGTATCGCCACGGCGGCGCAATGCCTCGCGGTAAGCTGCGCGCATCTGGCGCTCGGAAATATTGCCGTAATAGCCTTTCAGTTTCTGCTTGGCTTTCAATTGAGTCCCGAAATCAGAAGCCTTGCGGTGCGCACCGGACGCGCCATGCTGCCCCGGTGGGAAATTCTTTTTGTTTATCGGGTCTTTTGCCCGGCCCCAGAGGTTGACGCCTAAACGGCGGCTCACCTTGTATTTCGATTGAATTCTTTTCGTCATTTTACCCTATAAATTGCTCCAAGAGGCGGCAAATATAGCCACATTGAGGAAATTGTCAAATATATTGTACTGATTTTGAGATGCTGAGTGGTTGGATTCCGGCTTATATACCATAAATTCGCTATTGTTGGCAGTGATGCGGCAATGTGGAGACAGTTAGGCTTATTTTCTATCATGAATTCTAACCGCAGCAGACTGTAATTTTGGGTCTTGATGTGTTGACCAAGTAAGCAGGAAGGAGCTACCCTTCCTGGGTGATTGAATATCCTCCAGTTTATGCAGTTCGAAAGCCATATGTAAATTGCTCCTACTGATCTTGCCGAGCAGACCTGCGGTCGGAACCTGATCAGCGATTACCCATACACCCGGTACTTTGAATGATTCTAGACTCATTTGGCACATTCGTTTCAACTCCCCATATAAAGCATGGCGCTTTTCCGGTTCTGAAAAATATTCGCCTTCGACCTGGATTACTACCCCAACCGCCTGTCCAGATTTGTTATGGGGAATTCCGAACACATAGACCGGGCGGTTTTTTAATAACTCGTGCCTTTTTAAGACTTCCTCAACTTCCGCAGGAATAACCGTTTGGGCGTTGACTCGTATAGTATCCTTGCATCTTCCGACTATATATAAAACCCCATCCCGCTCTACAACCAGGTCGCCAGTTTTCAAATAACCATCGGAAGTAAAGCTGTTTTGATTTACATCCGGATCGGAGGGCGTTACCAGATATTCGGTAATTACTTTATCACCTCTTATGACCAACTCGCCGGGAGTGCCATCCAGAACCGGGTTTCCATCCGCACCTATTATTTTTATATCGACCCCATTGCGCGGCAGGCGGCATAGGAACCCCTCATTGTTCTGTGATTGTCTATGCGAGGCAATGTCCTCATCAGTTAGCTGATAGCCGATATACCCAGTTGCCTCCGTCATCCCGAACCCAGCCAGCGGTCTCGCATTCGGAAGCATATCGGTAACCATGCCGACCAATTCTCCGGTGGAAGGAGTAGAGCCGATTCTATAAACTTTTATTCGGCTGTTTCTAACTTTTCCCGCATAATCCACATCATGGGTGCAGTTTTTTGCAATCGCTCGGTAATGACCGTCGATAGCGGTCATCCAGGTGATTGGATTTTCGGTTATTATATCGGCGAAGCCTCTGCCGCCCTGCCAGTCCGGCAGTAAATAAACGCTGCCGCCGACATAAAACGATGTGAGAAAATTGACACCCAGCCCTCCCGCATGATGCAAGGGCATTCCAGGATTCAGCGCCATGTCGCCGCTGTTCAATCCCATATCCTCGGCAAGGCCCTTGGCAGAGGCATATAGGTTCCTATGCCTTATCGGCACAACCTTGGGATCAGATGTGGTGCCGGAGGTAAGCAGGAATAAAGAATAATCCTCTGCGGAAGGGTGAATAATCGCAGATTGGCCTGCTTTCAATTCTTGGCCATCGCGGTTAAATAGGGAAAAGCTGCCTACCGATCCCTTAATCCGCTGCCTCAAATATATTACCGGAATTCCAACATTCTCCGCTGCCGCCAATGCATCAGGACAGGATTCTGATGTAACCAGGATTTTAGTGCCGCAAAGTCTGAAATATTTTTCCAGTTCATCGGCCTTATTCATGACGCTGAATGGATTGGCAACAAAGAAGCTCATTGCCGCCATGGTCATCACTCCCATCTCTGCGCCGTGCACTACGACACCGACCCTGCTCTCCTCATCTAAACCATAATTATAAAGCTGGTTGGTAGTATGGAGAATTTGTGCTTTAAACCCTCCGTAGGTCAGTGGCTCCCTATATGGAGCCAATACAGCCAACCCCCCATCTTGTTTAGAATTAATTATATCCCATACGGTTTTAGACATAGTTTATCGATTGAATCCATAGGTTTGAGCATTTTAAAGATAATACGTGAAAAAGGTTAAAAAAAGGTTAATGAATGAAAATTAATGATTCATTGATCTTTTTCTATAGAAATATCGAGAATGATTAAGGTTTTCAGGCTGGCCTTCTCCGGCCTTAATCACCTATAGCTGAAGGCCTTAAGGACTTCCTGGTTACCTGTACGTGTTTTCCGGGCGTGAGTATTTGCATTAGTGTTTTTCCATTCATAATAACCATTGCTCCTACTACTATGGCGGCGCCAAATAGCTGGTCGGGCAGCAATATCTCGCCCAATATCAAATAGCTGAATAGCACGGTAAGCATAGGGGCGTTGGAACTTATCAGGGAAACGCTGGAACCGCCGATCCGCCTCACTGCTTCGGTGAACATAACGGCAGTCGGAAAACTTAAAGTAGACAGCAGGATAATAAACGTAAAGGCTTTCTGACTAACCATCAGGTCGGGAAGCGTCCAATTGATCCATAGATCGGCAATCACCGCCAGCGAGGCTCCGGTTTGCGCCCATAGCATAAAAGAAACGGTGCCGATTCTTCTCATCACCGTCTGGGTCATGATCACGAAGATAGCTTGTATTACGGCTGCGGCAAAAACTATCTCAGCGCCTTTGAGGTTCTCAGATAATATATCTTTTTCCATTCCGCCGATCAGGAGGAAAGTTCCCGCTTCAGTCATAAAAAATATCAGGATATTCTTTTTTTCAGGGAATTTACGCTCAAGCAGGGCATTGATGAGAATTACCATGATTGGGAAAGAGAACATGATTACTCGCTCTATCCCGGCATCGATCAGCGTGAGTGCGGTAATGCTCATTCGCGGCACCAGAAAGTAACCTATGGCCCCTGCGGTAAGGCTGAAAATTATATCATTTTTCCGAATGAATATCTTATCCCTCGGAATTCTCATCAGTGCAAATATCCAAAAGAAGGGCAGAAATACCGCTTTCCGCCAAAAAAGCACGGCAATCACGCTGGCCTGTTCAGCATAGGCAAGTTTAACGACAATGCCCTGGAGGGCGAAGCAGATGGTAGATATAAAAGCGAAGGTGATTCCGAGGGTTACGCTATCGTCACGGCGGCGCAGGCGATTCCGGTGATCCGGGTAAAGGTGGGCATTTGGCCGCCGCCGGTCACTTATTATCCTGTTTGTTTCAACTTTCTGATTTTCCTCGCCCATAGACCTATCTGGTATCTGCTTTGCTTATCCTTTAGCGGTTTTCTTTAGAACCCCTCTTGCTTATCGCGATTATTTAATATAGAAAGGCCATCCTTAATCAAGGCCATCTTTAATTAACGATTATCGCGGGGTAGAGCAGCCCGGTAGCTCGTCAGGCTCATAACCTGAAGGTCGTTGGTTCAAATCCAGCCCCCGCAACCACATCAACTATAACTTTTTCACCGGCTATTAGTTTTATCAGCCCCTCCGCTGATTGTTGCAATTCAGCCATAAGAAAGCCCTCGGCTTGCGGGATTAGCTTAATTGAGGAGCCAACCAGGGTTTTTAGGTATTCCCTGGCTTGCGGCACATTGCGGCTTAAAGTATATGCCAGATCGTCAATAAGTGCCTTATAGCGAGCCTTTGCTTGCGGCAAAAAGCTATTAATATTGCCAAGTAAGCCGGTTTGCGGCACCAGGGAAGTCTCTAGCTTCGCCTTTTCGGCCTGGGCTTTATCCAGAGCTGCACCGATAACCTGGTCATATCCCCTGTCTTTTACCGCTTCCACCAGGTTGGCGATTTCTTTTTGCACTTTTTCTAGGCTTCGCTTCGTTACTTCGGTGTCGGGTTTGGCTTCGGTTTGTTTATTTCTCAATACGCTTTCCACTTCTTTTAGGAACAAGCTAAACGCCTCCTTAGAATATAAATCATCATGTATGCATTCTAGCAGACAATCTTCTACTACCCGCCGGGGAACCCGCAGCTTGTTAGCACAAGCAGCGTCGCCTCGGTTTACATTAGTCGCGCAGGCATAGCTGGCGATGCTGTACATTGTATAATTCGCCCCGCAGCAGCCACATTTAAGGAGGCCAGAAAATATATATTTCCCAGGTTTTGCTTTTGAGTTGGGATTATTAAGGGCTGCGCGTAGGTTCGCAGACCGCTGGCGGGTTTCCTGTTGCCGTGCTTTTACCTTATGCCAAAGTTCCTCGGATATTATCCGCAGTTCAGGCATTTCTTTTATTATCCATTCTGTTTTAGGGCGGCTAAAATATTTTCTCTTGCCGGTATCAGGATTCTTGGCCGACCGGGTTCTATTCCAAACATATTGGCCGTTATATAAGGGATTGTTAATAAGGCCGGTTCCCTTCTCGGCGTCGCCGTAAATACAATTAGCCGCCCAAGTCGAACCTCGCGGCGAAGTGATCTTTAGCCGGTTAAACTCCATCGCTATTGCTTTCGGAGACTTGCCCGAAGCATACCACTCGAATATTTGCCGAACCCACTTGGCCTCTTCTTCGTTAATTTCCCAGCGCACACCGTCTATTACTGGCCGACCATTAGGGTCAAGCCTTGCTGCATTCTCAATGGGAACGCGCTTGTAGCCATAAGCCCTGCCACCGGCGCTCTGGCCGTTCAGCACTTTGCCAACCAAGCCGCGATGAGTTTTCTTTCGCAAATCTTTTATATAAAGCTGGTTTACAAAAGCTCGCATCGAAGCCTGTATATCACCGCTTTCATCGGCAGAATCATAACTATCAGAAACAGCAATAATACGAATCCCAGCATATTCAAATTTGCGAATCACTATTTTCATTTCAATTTCGTCGCGGGAAAGGCGCGATAAATCGTCAACGATAAGAACATCAAACGCATCTTTCTCTGCTTCCTCTAGCATTCTTAAATATTCTGGCCGCGCTCTGGTCGTGCCGGTAATCGCATAGTCAGCAAATTTATTTATAATTTCCCAGCCCTTCTTTTCTGCATATTGTTCGCAGTTTCTATTCTGATCTTCTATCGAGTTTTCAGACTGCTTGTCGCTGCTATATCTGGCGTAAATTGCTGCTTTCATTTTTATCCTCTCATATTAAAATTCATACTCAAATCATTACACGGAACCACTCCGACACGAAACTCCAAACTCAATATCACCACCACTTACGCGCCTATTCGCCGTAACCAAAAATTCCCGATCCAATAAGCAAAAACAATACAAGGTGTTCGGTTTGCGCCGCTGCTGCAAATTGCAACTGTCGCCATTCCACTGTAATACCGCCGAAAAGTAGGTGTAACGCTAGTGTGTTGTAAGTGCCGCATGGCTGCCACCTCCGTTTTCAGTCCGGTTTTTACGTGCCAAAAACAAAATTTCGGGAAAAGTTGCTGGGCGGCACCGGCATCGCGACATAGCGTGGGAAATATCTCCGACCCTTTAACCCCTTTCGGGGAGGAAAAACGTAAACTTATATAGCAACCAAAATTGTATTTAATAGTTTATGTTTTTATCCCATCGAAAAGGGTTCAGGGGTCAGACTGGCTTCTTACCTCTAATATTTTTTTACCACCGGTACCAAGGTTATACCCATAAAGAACCACCCCTTAGCGCCAGCAACCCGGTCGGAAGTCTGTATCTTTTCAAACTCCCGTTCCTCAAGCTTCTGGCTAAACAGACGCTTATTGCAGCACCACTCGCCATTATTCTCGCACCACGATTTATAATCATTATAAAGTGTGCTAATCAGCGTCTTCCCGCTGCCGGTGTTGCAACTCTCTTTAATCCAGGCTCCAATCGCATCCATTTCGCTGCGATATTCCTGGGTAGCCGAGGTCACTTTCTTTGGCGGTTGCAATCCCTTCTCCTGCCACTCCGCACAGCCACGAAGCGCCCAATTCAGAATGCCGGGGAGTTCACGCCGCAATTTCTCGGAAAGTTCCTTATCCTGGCGCTCTGGCGAGAAGGTAACAGTAAAAGGAATCAGTCGGATGCGCCGCCATATAGCGTTATCGTTGCCGCGAATCAGAGGTTTATGGTTCATCGCCATCCAGATTTTTCCAATCGGCGGGAACTGAAAGGGTTCTCCATACAACATTCGAGCGACTATCGGGTCTTCCCCAGTCCATTGTTTTATAAAACTCTCGGCGAACCGCTGGCCTTCGTCAACCTCGCTGGTTGCTATGAGCCTCGCACCCCGCAACCGGGCTATATCGTTTCTTATCGCACCGCCGCGAGCCTGCACCATAAGAGTATCTGCCGCGCATTGCATACCATAGCCGCCCAGGAGTTCCAGCAACACTTTTAGGAAAGTGCTTTTACCATTCGCACCGCCGCCCCAGAGCAGGAACAAAGATTGCTCCCTGGTACTGCCGGTTAAGGTGTAGCCAACCGCCCGGCGAATAAAGCTAATCAACTCTTCATCATTGGCCATAATTTCCCGCAGGAATTTTTCCCAGGTCGGGCAAATGGCATTCGGCTGCACCGATATCGCTATGCTCTTTACCAGATAGTCTTCAGGATGCGCAGGGCGCGATGTTGCAGAGCGCAGATCAATCACAGTGCCGTCTGCTGCTGTAAGCGACCAGGAATCCCTGTCTAGGCCGTCTGGCATCACCGCCATACCCGGTTCGCTGCTGGCGAGAGTTATCATGGCGCGGAGCCGATACTCGCTTTCGCTGCTTTTCTGCCAGCCGTGTATCTTTTTTCGTTTTTCCTCGTCTGGTTCCTTTCTGGCTTCTATAAAAATCCTGCCGACGGTGTCCTTGGCGCGACGCATAATTTCGCCATCATCATCAATTTTCCATGTGCCGGTTTTCGGAGTATATATTATCCACTTTCGCCATGGCGGGACGAAACTTATATCCTCGGCATGGTGCCTAACCAAGCGGCGGGAATTGCCGAGGTCGGTCAGGTGTTCGCCCTTATCGGTAATGTCAATCACCTCCTTCGGCCGGGCTTCAAGGATTTTTCGCGCCTGCTTCACCTTTTTCGGAAAACCATTAGCCACCAGCAAGTCGTCCACGCCGGTCTTGCCATTGCCGTTCTGTAGGTGCGGTATAGAAATGCGGCGAACAATAGCACCCTTTTGCGACAGGAAGGCGGCAAGTTCTCGTTCTGCCTGTTGTATCTCTGGCTTGTCGTGTAAATCGCTATCAAAAACAATAAAAACCTGCCGCCCAGAAAATTTTATTTCCTCCCATCCAGCCAGCGGCTTGCCGCGCGATAACCAGCACCATACGCCCGAAATAGCGATGCAGGGCAACCCGGCCTTGGTAACTGCCGCACTTTTCTTTTCGCCCTCGGTAATAAACAGATCATGCTTCACATCATTTTTGATATTTATCCAATCCACATCGCCGATAGTCGGGAAATATAATTCGGGCTTGCTGTTATATTGCTGCATATATTTGCGCGGTTTTTTATCGCTGGGGCTTTGCCATTCCTCCAACAACTTCGCGCGCTCAAATCCGGTGTTGTAAGGTATCGCGTAACCCCTCACAGGAGCGCCGAACCGGCGACGCATTTCCTCGGCGGTTAAATCGTAAATTTTTAGTTCAGCAGCATCTTTTTCTGTAAGACCGCTTCGGGCTAAGTCTGCAAGGGTTTCTGCGCTTAGTTTAGTAGTTTTCATTTTATGCCTCATGGTTGTTTACAATATTTTTGTTGGTAGTAATTTTAGCGTTAATTGTTTTTCTATGGCGGAGGTTTTGGCTCTGCCAGAGAGGCCGAGTCATCAGGAGGAGATGTCGTATTATTGCTGGATATTTCGTTTATGTAATCTTCGACGGCAATCTCGGCGATTAAGCGTATTATGCCTTCCAGCGCGGGATTCATACCTACCTCCACGCAACACGAATATCGTCGGCACAGGTGCAGTGCAGAGAAAATTGTAAAGTATTGTTATCGTTTTTTATCATAATCAACTGCAAACTCACTATTGCAGCCGATTATAGAGGTGGGATTAACGCTGGATATTACACATCAAAAATATTTATAAGTGTACCAACGTAGTTATTGCTCGCGTAATTTTGCATCCTGTAATCTACTAAAATTATCCCGGTATTGCCTCGCTCTTTTGCGCCCTCTGTTGCCAGCATGTCTCGCCGGTTGGGAATGTTTTGCATTGTTATTAACGGTGGTCTTTTTGTTATAAATCTTCTCACCAATTTCCACATCACTTGCCCCTTCATAATCGGCATCAAGTACGCGCAATAATGTTACGGGGTCTTTTGGTATGTTTCGGCGCTTAATTATTTTCTCTCCCTTAGACTCCAAATATTCCCTATGTTTTTCTAACTTTGATCCTACATAATTAAGCGAATATTCTGGCGGGATACGAGGGTCAAATACGAAAATCAGGAAGCCCTTATCAAGCAAATCAAATACTTTGCGGCCTGTCCTTGCTTCATCAGGCACAGCAAGCTCGGATATTCCTACCGGGTCTTTCATAAAGTCGGCCAGCGAAACTGCACGGGCAACACCTTTATTTCTGGCAATAATGCCTTTATGGTAGGCCGATTCTATAAACGCAAAATCATCCGACAACTCATCTCCGCGTTTATTTGGGGGAATAAATTCTTCCAGCCCAAAATAACTTGATTTAAAGCCGGTTTCTTCACCCTTCTGCTGTTTTCTCCAGATATAGCGGTAAAAATCATCGCGGCGAACAAACTCCCAGCGCGCAAAATCCCAAGGCTTTTCCGATTTAAGTGTATTTATATATCCATAATCCCTGGGTATAGTCCAATTGGGGGTACACCAATAATCCCGCAATGCTTCTAGTTCCTTATCTGTAAAACTTGCCATTTTGTAATTTCAAAATAGCAAAGATTTAAGCAGATTGTAACCGGCGATGCAAAGCCGGAATTATTCAGCAAGATTTTTTGGTTGTCTTTTCGGTCGCCTATACCGATTTCTAATCAAGCGTTCATCTATAACACTTAGGTATGCCAAGATTTTTAGGCGCTTCATATAGGCGTTCATGTGCTTCGCGCCGTGTGTCGGAACACAGCCATCGTGGTATAAATAAATTCTATTCATATCCGCGCTACCATCAACCGAAAGCCGACGAGCGACACCCTTCGGCGTCAATCCTGTTAGTCGCGCAGCAATGGGAAATTTTTCGTAATCAACTACGCATGAGAAGTCTGTAGTGGTAATGCCAAGCGGACGATATTCACGGTTTAATACAGTATATCTACCATCGGGGAGCCGCTGCAAACAATACGGCATATACACGGAGCGAAAATCCGACATAAATTATTACCAGCATTTACCCCGGCCAGAGCGCCGAAGCTACCAGCTATTTTAATTTAATTGGCAATGGGCGACAAGGAAGGTTCTGCTGCGCTCGCAGGAATTACAATCCATAGCTTTCCCGTTTTAATATTGCAGCCGGTAAAATAACCCTTTTGATGATTTGCAGCCGCCGTAACCGTGACCGCTCGAATTATCGTTATAAAATTCGCATTGCAGCGATGTTCCTTTGTTGCCATAGGCTGAAACAGTACCGGGGCTTCCATTCTCCTCTATGGTATGGGTTGTATTTGCTGCAAAACCCGCCGCCGCACCATTTTTCCCATACACAGCCCCGAAAATGCTGCCAAAACCTGTTATCCCGCCTCTGACAATGGAATATTCCCCTTTCAGCACTTCGCCATCTGGCGCATCTATTTCGACTTCGCCATGCCCAGAACCATATGACATGAAATGTGCATCAAGGACGCCGGTAGCGTTTGCTGAATTATTTGCTGGATATAAATGTGCGGTTCTGGCGCAGCCGGTTAAAAATATTGCGAGTAACGATGCGGCGATCAGGCTATGTTTTTTGGAGTAGTTAATCATCTTGCAGCCTCCCTTTGGTTTATCCAAAAAGCCAACCAGAAGTGTCCCCTTCTGGTGGCGCGGGAGTGATTAATCGCGATTAGACGATTGCAACGGCCTTTAGCCGCGAGGCCTGGACATACGCCGCTACCTCCCGGCCCTATGGGTCGGAAAGGCAGCGTTTGTGACGACAACGCTCTTTATCGCTAATCGAGAGGTAATCAACCCCTAAAGACAGTCTTTGCCCTGCCTTCACCAAGCACACTAGCAAAGATGCTGGGAGGCAGCAAGATTTAGCTAGGATGGGGTCGAAATTGCAAGGTGTGTTATCCTTTCTCTATTCTGAGCTTACCAGTTCTTAATTCAAGAATCCTAGGCTCCTTCAAATAAAAGACTTCATATAATCTAGGATTTTGATAATCTCCCGGAAATTGGAGATTGCTATGGATTATGGAACGGGTAGGATCGGAGAAATTATTAATGCCCTTAAGGATAAGTTTAGTGCAGATATTATAGATATCCCGGCCGAAGCAAAGCTTTCGGCCCTATGCGAAGTAACACAGCTCACCTCCTTAGATTTTGATAAGCTGATCTCTGAAAATTCTCCGGTACTTCGTACTGTAAGAGGTCACACTTTTGAAAGCTTTTTCGACAACTTAATAAGGCAAAGTGGCCATGAAATTACCGAAGTGGGAGGCGATGATTCAGTAGATAGAATAGTGAATAACCGCACTTTACAGCTAAAAACATATACAAAAGCTGGAACCAGTGGTGTGGAAGTTCAATTTAAAACTCATAAAACACATGGTGCCAAATCAGAACAAGAATCGTTTGATTATTACCATACAGCTAGTGACTTTGCTGAATTTTTGGTTGGGCTAATAAGTTATGACCCTTTAAACATTCTGGTATTAGGCCGCAATGAATTACCGCGCCATTCGAAATCACCAGAGCATATTTTAAGCCCCTTTTCTATTACCTGGGAAGGGCATCCTGGGCTAAATAACTTCAAAAGAATTAGCGCCACATTAGAAATAATACCTTCTTCTAACACTTTAGGATTGAATGAACTTTTGCCAAAAACAGCAGCAAAAATAGGGGTGGGATCAGATGTTATCCTTAATACGATTCTAAATAATGCAAATTTTAGAATTTGGGATATGGCTATAAGAGGATTTGCCAGAGAAATAGCATTCTCCAATTATATAAAAGCCCACAGTGTAAAAATATATAATCCATCCTCGGCAAGGACGGAGCGATCAGATAAGGCGGATTATGCTTTGCGACGTTCTGGAAAATATGTGTTTATGCAGATGAAGGGTGTATCCACTAATCATTGCGATTTTAGTGCGGATGTACCGCTAATTGCAACCGAGACACAATTAACACGTGGAAGGGTCAATGATCACCCCACGCAAAGTAGGTTATATTTAAATAGTGATTTTGATTTCTTAATTTTAGGAATAGATCCACCTATAAATAAATTATGCCAAGCTAAGATTTTACAAGAAGCCAAACTTGAATGGGCTTTTTATGCCATACCAACTGAAAAATTAGAAAAGCACAAGGCAATGCCAAATAGGCTTAAGTACTTGCAGAAATTCCTTTATACCGACCTTCAAAAATACAAAGTTTTGCCAGATTGGTTTGAGCCGTACGAACAGGTTACAGCGGAAAGTTAAACCAATTTAAATTGATTATTATGCTCTACTTTATAATTAGTTATGATTAATTCGTTACCTTTTGCCCTGGTTCCTTTCGTATTGGAGGTATTATAAAACCAGGAACGCTCGTAAATATAAGCCCAGGAATATAAATCCCTGATAGGTTCGCAGTCGTCATAGGATAAACAAAAAGCATATTGTGCAGTTCTCATTTGTGCTGCCAGTCTAATGTGATCCTCGGTTTTAAAGGGTTTTGTATATGCTCTTTTTTGGTCAGCAAAATAATATGGAGGATCTAAATAAGCGAGCATCCTTTTTCCTGCTAATGGAGCGCTTAAAACCTCGCTAAAATCCATCGTGGTTAATGTCACATTCTCCAGTTTTGGCTGAGCTCCTTTTATAAATCTGTGCCAATTTGCTGGAGGGGAAGATTGCCCTATTGCATAACCCCATGCAGGTTTATTAATAATGCCGCAATATGACGTTCTATTGAGGTAATATATTTTAAATGCCATTTCTTGATCATCAAGTGCTACCATATTTTTCACTTCTGTATGGCGCTCACGTGAAGCAATCTCATTAGAGATTTTTTTAATCAAACTATTGGATTTATTTTTATCCTTAATAATTTGATACGTAGTAATTAAATTATTTTCTAAGTCATTTAGCCAGTTTGTTCTAACCTTGCGTTTCCCGAAGAATACGCTTCCTCCTCCCAGAAATGGCTCCCTATACTCGTCATGGGGGTAGCATTCTAGGAAAGGGATAATATGTTTAAGGGCATAATATTTACCGCCCGGATAACGAAAAGGTGATTGAACAAATTCCCGAGATTTTGTGAAATCATCGGCAAAATATACTTCTTCTTTAGAGGAGCTGGCCTTGTGCGCTTTTGGCATCAGGAATTTTTACCTCATAATTTGTTATGACTAATTCAAAACCAATTTTTCTGCAGCCCTTCTGAACATTTGAATTGTCCACCCTGTAAAAGAATTTAGCAGGATATATATGAGCCCATAAGTACAACTGCCTGACTTCCGGTACATCATCATAAGTTAGAAAAAAGTGATGTTTTGTTGATTTAAGCACATCGCATAAACGTATATGATCTCCATGATCTAGACCATGCCTGTAATGCTTTTTTTTGGGAGGTGCAAAGTATGGTGGGTCAACATACATCAACACTTTGCCCTTAGAAGGGGTATCAATAACTTGTTGAAAGTCCAAGCTTGTAATTTTTGCTTTTTGTGCCTTTTCACCACATGGGAGTATTCTTTCGTACCACCTTTCTGGCGGCAAGCTGCGCTTTGGTCTATATCCCCAAGCCGGTGATATAAGCTTACCGCTAAAGGATGTGCGGTTGAGATAATAGTACTTAAATGCAACTTCCAAATCGTTTTGAGGTCGTGAGTTTAAAACCTCGCGCCAACGATCCGGGCTAGCTACTTCTTTTGAAAGTAAATCTATTAGTTTAGTTCTGTATTTTGGGTTTGATACGATTTTATAAGTTGTAACCAGTTCCTTATCCATGTCATTAAGCCAATTCATTTTGCTTATAGGCTTATTGAAAAAGACGCTGCCACCACCAACAAATGGCTCTCTGTATTCATCATGTGCTACCGATTCCCAAAATGGTGCCAATATATCTATGGCGTAATGCTTGCCGCCCGGGTATCTAAAAAGTAATGGATTTCTGGTTTTCCTAGCCATGTTTTTTAGTGCTTATCTCATTATCTTTAGTTATTTTGAGGTATAGCATTGTTTTTAAGATAATACTTGAGTTTTCTAGAATGTTTTAAAAAGCTGAGCACTCACAGATCGGACTGTGACCAGATTTTCTATTCTAAAACCCGTTACCATCCGCCGGGGATATTAAAATAGGAAGAGGAAGAATAAAAATTTACCCCTAGGCGACCGAAAAATGGCATTCCTATATCGCAGAATTAATCCTTGGGAAATCTAATGGCTTGGCTGTAAAGCCGAAGGCTCCCGGATACCAGCGAGCTGGCTATTGTTGTTTACAGGGGTATATTGCCTTGGTATGCTCCTGCCTAGTCGCCTTTTGCGGTATTGCCGCTTAGACAGTAGGGGCTTATAACAGAAGGTGTTTAAGCTGAAGCTAATACCAGCCCCCGCAACCAACTTGAAGTTCAACATCATCCAATAAAATCCGCCAAAGATTAAGAGAATAAGCTAACTACAGCTAATTTATTATAATTAATAGCTTAGAGAAAGCAGCCCCTTAATATTGTAGACCTACTACATTACTGCTTGGTTTAAGACGTAAAACAGGTCCTTTTTGTGCTTTTGTCTTTAGCACAAATGATATTTCAGAATATTCAGATATACCGTTTTCCACATCGTGTGCTTCCCCATTAGGAGCGGCAGGATGCGTTTCTTTATCTGGGCTGGCCGTTTTTTTACTCTGGCGGTAATCTATAGGCTCAGGTATTACGTTTTTGCCTTTACGCGGTATTATTTTTATAGGTGACTCTTTCGGAAGGTAGAGAGCCAGCACATCATCAAATTTCTTTGCACCAAGGAATGGGATTTGTACAGTCGAATTGAGCAATTCCTGATTCATTTCACCACTGAGGTAGCAAGCAGTGATGGCCGCCTTGATTTCATCAAATTTTAGCAACCTCATATAATTGCTGTCCGCAACAATACCTGCTTGTAAGTCATATAAATAATCGGGCGATTTGCCACCAGATGATTGCTCAACCCACTTTATTTCATTATCCATGGCCTTATTTAATTTTTGCATTGCCGAACCGGCACTTTCTTCTGTAACGGAACTGCCTACCGCTGCAAATATGTTAATCAGAGCCTGGGCAAACTGTTGTTTTTCTTCTTTTGTCGGTTCATTAAGTTGAACCCCGCCCGGATCAAATCTGCCAATAAAATTCTTATTAACTTTAGCCTGGGCGTCATGCCAGTCGTGGTCAGGGCGCATATCGCCGCAAAGTTTAAGATACCAGGAGGCGGTAACGGTTGCCAGGGCGACCTCCCAGGCATATTTTTTATCTTTTATATCTTTAGGTTGCACACCGGCAATTTCATCTTGAATGGTGAATATATTGCCCACAGCTGCAATTTTAGCTACGCCAAATGTATAAGTCTTTTTATTGGGAAGCTTTACTTCAAATCCCTCAAGACGGTTGGCAAGTAGTAAAGAGCGTTGGGTGTTGCCATCACGATTTACCTCATTTTTTGATCTGACAGCAGCCCTCCTGATGACTGGTTTAAGGTATGATGCAACATCTTGTATGGCGGCTGAATCGGTTTGTTTTGCCAGGTCATTGGCCATGCCATTCAAACATTTTTCACCGCGGTTTATTACATATTCAGCACCTTCCCGCTCAATAGTTAAAACCATCTTTTTTGCATTCTTGCCCTTACCCTTGCGCATACGGAAAGCCTCCTGCACCGATCCGGAACCAAGGCGGTCACCCAGAAAGCTGCCATTTTCGAACATTTTCCACAACGCATCTTCAGATTGGATGCGGTGCCAGGTATCCCAGCGCTTTGACGGGTTAGCGTTATCTTTTAAATGTTCACAGCCTTTACCAAGATTCCTTAAATGCGGATCTTCAGAAAGCTTCAGGTTATTGAGTCCCTGACCAAACTTGGTTTCAAGTATTCCCCGCTCAAGCAGGCGCGGAAGCGCCGCGGCGGCAGTAAGCCCAGCCGATCTATCCCTTTCGCTTACGTTGCTATCTGCTGACAAAGCACCGGCAAGGAAAACAGAGCGCTCAATTGGAGCAATATTATCAACATAGGATCTGATAATCACCCTTGATTCCTGGGCATAAGAAATGGGTTTTTTTGCGCCATCCTCCAAGGGAACCAGTCTTTGCAAAACTTTGCCAAATGCATTATTGAAATACTTTTTGTCGCCGCTCAGCTCATCTTTGTTGCGTTCATCAGGATTGAGAAGCAGTTGATCAAGAGCTACGGCACGCAATTCCAAGCTTCCCTGCCAGAAATTTTCATGCATGGTTTTTAATAACACGCTGAAATACAGCTCTGCCGAATATTTCTCATTTTCACGATCATATAAGGCATATTCGGTGGTTTCATCGTTAATCTGTTGAAGAAGCACTATTGTTTCTGCCAGCCTTTTATTAATATCTTGATTCATTTCCCGGGCGTATAGGTAGCCAAGCAAATCCTCCCTTATCTCATTTGATCTTTTTGTAGCATCAAAAACCACTTCAGCTCCTGCCATGCCAAGGCTTAAATTATCTATGTCTTTCTGACTGGCATTTGAAAGGGATGCTTCAAACTGATAACTCAACCTTGACTGTGCCTTGAGCTCCTCAGCGAGCAAAACAAGCATACTTTCACGAATGGGATAACTTACTGTTTTCTTGAGCCGCTTTAATACCGGCACAAAAATTTTTCTGTAAGTGGGGGTGTTATCATCGGGCCCATGGTTTTCCAGCATGGACTTACACCAGATATCAATAACATCACGGCGCAATTTTGGATCTTTTACTACTGCACCGCCAAGCAATTCTTCACACAGCTTCACCCTGGAATTTGGTGACTTTATCTGGTTAATGTCGTTTTTTATACATTCGGCAAATTGCTCTTTTTCATAATTATCACGGAAAGTTTCGGTATCCTGGAGAAATTTGTATATCTTTATCAAGGCATCCCTGGAAGGCATAGGCCAGTTTTCCGTGCCATCCGCCCGGCCATGTTTTGCCATTATTTCACTTTGTATTTCTATTATCAGTTTTGCTTCAAAATCATCTTCCGGTTCCGCATCTGACGAAAATAGGTCGTCAACCCTATTTTTGTATAAAGCTTCAAAATCATTCTGATACCGGTAGTCGAATGAATGTTCTATTTCCTGGCCAGGCAATTTATATATGCGCAAGGCTCTTAATATAGCATCCGCTCTTTCCGCCCTTTTATCTCCTGCCCCTCCTTGATCATTGTATGCACCGGCCAGGAAATCAGGATATTTAAGGATTAAATCGGTGATCTTTAGGTGTTGTACGCCATGTTTTGCAATAAACTTGTTTATTATGTCCTTACCAACATCATCAAGTACATTTTCCTCATCTATTCCAGTAAGTTGCCTTACTTTATAACCTGACAGATATTTCTCGGTATTATTTGCGCCATTGATGAAACGTCTGGCTTTTTGGAGCGCTTCTAGCAATTCACTAAAGTTTTTTGGATTTTTATGATTAACGGCTAAGAGAATCACAGCCTCCTGTTCCTGAAAATAATGAGTCTCATATTTTATTGCTGCATCTTCCTGTTCCTCTCGCTCACTCAATACACCGCCTGTAGAAATTATCTCTTCCAGATATTTATTATTATCGAAGTCAAAAGCCATACCGGGGTCTCCTTCAATATTTTTTTCTGCCTGGTAAGCTTTCTCTACTTTCTCTTGTCTTTCTTTAGCCTCTGTTTCAGCCGCGGTTTCAACTTGGTCACTTTCAGGTGCTCTGTCTAACTGCTGCCTCATAAGATTTAAAAAAGCACCTTTTTCTTCAAGCGTAAAATGTGGGCTTGAGCATATAACTCTTGCTAAGGGGTACCCAGAAAAACTGAAACCGCTACCGAAATTACTATAATGTACAAAAGTTAAATCTTTTTTATCGCTTCTGCCAAGAAATACCCCCCTGACAAAATCTATGTAGCGCCTGGGGTCATTCCTTGGACCTTTTTTCTCAAGCAAAATTTTCAGGTTGTTGCCAAAACTTCTCATATTGTTTATGTGCGTGACAACACTAGAATGATACCCTCCAGTTTTATCTGGCCGGCAGTCTATCGGCATTAAAGCTTCCAACCCTTGATCAAAAAGGTTACTATAGTTTTTATAAAATCCCGAGTCGTCGGTGTCAAAAACTGTGGTTGTTTGCACAGGGATCACATTATCAGGTTTTTCACTTTTGCGCTTTTCCGCGGTAAGTGTTCTTTTCTGGGCATACAGGTAGGATTTTAAATCATTGATACTATTATTTTCTGTATACCCATATTCTAGTTTTTTTACGATTAAGACGATCTGGGCTCCATTTATATCAATATAGCATTTGGGTGCACGTTTTTCCTTGTTCTTACTCTTATATTTAGGCGTTTTAGCATATCTTAAATTGGGAAATTTTTCTTCTACCCCCCTCATAACACTAGAAACAACACCATAAATATCTTCGCCACCACCCATGTATTTATTGTCTAAATCAACAAGGATTTCAGGGGGGATGAATTTTAAAAGCCTGTGGTCAAACTTCTCATGTCCAAGCATAAGCAGAAGCTGTCCGGCATGAGAAATGCCATTATTCCTTTCTGCACACACTTCGGCCAATCTTAGTTTTTCGCCCCATGGCGGTGAATAGGAAATGGCCCTTTTTGTAGCCTCTATCATCTTTTCAATATATGGAAGTTGATAATTAGGTATACCGCCCACAATACGGAGATCACATTGCAAAGGCTTTAAAGTAGACAAATAATCAATCACCGCTTTTGCTGCCACCTCGCACACCTGTATTTCATGATCTCTATTACTATTCTCGCCGGTTACCCGGACATCCATGAAGGCTTGAACCAGGTTAGCCAGTTTAATGAGTTTTGTACCAAGAGGCACAGCATCTATAATAAGTTCCAGACGCTTGTAGTAGTTGTTAAAAACATACGGATCATCAAGCATGATGTCGGCAATTTCATCCACTATTTTCAGTGCCGGTCCATGGGCTCTATTATTCGGATCAATCTTGCATTCCTCAATTTTTTCCAGCAAGAATACTATACGCTCATCGTAGCCTGGCGGTATTTTCCTGAATTCGTCCCTTATCCATTTTAACTTATCAGAAAGTCCTTTTGCGGCAAAATTTTCTGGTATATGCGTGTCATAATAAGCAACATGTTTTGCATCTTTTATTGCGTTTTCCAATGCCGGGTCCAGTTGCCGTATCGGTGCCGGTTCTGTTACTTGCATTTCTTTTATTGCCTTGTATCTGACGCTTTCTGACCGGTTGTCACCTTCCATATGAGGATCGGCAAAGATTTTTGCCCATTTAGGTAAAGATCCATTAATTTGCCAATCCCATTTGGATTGCTCTTGTGTTTTCTTTGGTGGATTTGCAAATTTACCTTCTATTATACCAAGGCGGGTCATTAGCTGCATGGCTGGCAAAATTGAATGGCCAGAACTGTTCATATACCCTAATGGGCGCATATCGGCGTGTACTTCAGCTACCTTGTTTTTCTGAGTAACTCCTGGATGTTCTAAATCCCATAATTTATGTGAAAGTTCGTGCATCAGTGTATGCAAGAACATACTTTCTATTATACCTTCCGCAGGCAGGTCTTTACTGACTCGAACTCCGATATTTTCCTGACTTGGTATCAATATGCCTTTTTCAAAATCTATATCTGCCTTCATCTCATTGCGGTATAGTTCGCATATGCCTTTTGAAATACAGATAATCGAAACGTTCTTCCCTCTCATTATATAGCCGCTGATATCCATCCTGTCAGATAATAAGAAGCGGAATTTATGATCCCCAAATGGATAGCCACGGGTCACACCAGCAGATACGTAATGCTGGAAAATTTCCCGGGCTTTCCGGTTGGCATAATCGTTCAGTTCAGGAACCTCAACTATCCTTCCGTTCTCAACATATATTTCCGGCAAAGGTTCGGTGCCGGTCACTGAGTTGTCCAGAAGGTCTTTTAATGCCTTATTTATTGGTTCATTATTATAAACTTTCATGCTGCCATTATGCTCTCAATAACAATAAAGCTATTATTACGCTGAAATAGTTAATAAATCGTTAACGTACTGCTGGTTTTTTTTCCTATAAGATGCATATAACACCCCTTTATAATGCTGAACGCTGCGAACGCTAGGCTTGTGTTTAGTTTATATCAATAAAGATAATATATTGATTTATAAGAACTATTAGCGCGATTTGAATAGTTATTATTTCTTTCGGAATGAATAAAAGTTAAATGCCCACCATCCTACGCTGGTGGCTACTGATCCGTTATTTCCACCGTCATCCCATCGTAAGCGGGCTCTATGCCTTCCGGCAGGTTTTCCTTTAATGTCTGGTAATCCATCTCATGCCCCATATGGGTGAGGATGGCGGTTTTCGGGCGAACCGATTTAATCCATTGCAAAGTCTGGTTGAGGTGCGAATGCGTCGGCGCTTTTTCATAGCGCAGGCAATCGACTACCCAAACCTTTACACCGCGCAAATTCTCCAGCGTTTCCTTAGGTAAGAAATCCGTATCGGTGGAATAGGCGAAATCGCCGAACCGGAATCCCAACGTGGTGATTTTGCCGTGCCCCTGCACGAACGGTTCTATTGCCATATCACCGATGGTAAATTTCTTCCCACCCTTGATTTCATGCGGGATCAGGCATGGGCGATACCAGCTTTTCGGCACTTCCGGGATGAAGGCGTAATCGAACCGGGTTTTCAGCTCTTCCAGCGTTTTCCGATCGGAATATACCGGCAGTGGCTTATTGCTTATATGGCTGAATGCGCGCAGATCGTCCAACCCGCCGACATGGTCGGCATGGGCGTGGGTGAATAGCACTGCATCAATTTTACTGATGTTGTTATTAAGCGCCTGCTGGCGCAGGTCGGGCGAGCTATCCACCAGCACTGCGGTATTTTTTTCCTCCACCAATATCGAGGCACGGAGGCGTTTGTTTTTTGCATCGGGCGATTTGCATACCGGGCAATCACAGCCGATCAAGGGAACTCCCGAAGAACCGCCGCAGCCGAGTATGGTTATTTTCATTTTAAGTAAGTTTTGCTTTTGTGAATAGGGTAAAGAAATTATCGGTGGTTACTTTAGCTACTTCCGCATAAGGAATACATTTCAAGTTTGCTATGAATTCGGCGGTATGTTTTGTGAAGGCCGGTTCGTTCCTTTTGCCGCGGTGCGGCATTGGCGCCAGATACGGTGCGTCGGTTTCAACTAGCAGCGACGAGAGCGGCAGTTTTTTCACTAGATTCTGCAACTCCTCGGACTTTTTAAATGTCACAATCCCGGAAATGGAAATGTAAAATCCCAGCGCAATAGCCGTTTCTGCCAGTTTTTCGCTGGAAGTGAAACAATGTAGAAGCCCGGTGAATTTTCCCTTTTTCATCTCAGATTCCAAAATTTCTGCCATATCGTCGTCGGCATTTCGCGAATGGATGATGAGCGGCAATCCGGTTTTTCTCGCCGCTGCGATGTGGGTTAGGAAGGATTTTTTCTGTAAATCACGCGGGGAATGTTCATAGAAATAATCCAGCCCGGTTTCGCCTATGCCGATGATCTTTGGATTTTCAGTGAACTTTATCAATTCTTCCAGAGTCACCTGTTCTTTTTCCACTTCATGCGGATGTACGCCGACCGAGCAATAGATATTCGCGAATTTTTCCGCAACCGCCAAAACTCCCGGAAATTCAGAAATTTTCGTACCAATCGTTTGCATCACCTTAACGTCGTTTTCCCCGGCACGTGTCACGACGTTTTCCAAATCATCGGCGAAATCCGGGAAATTCAAATGGCAATGCGAATCGACGAGCATTATTTTTTCTCGATGTAGCGGGGAAAAATGGCTTTCGGCTCCGGCAGTTTTGTTCCTGGTTTCAGCGCATAGGCGGGCTTGAGATGCTCGAATGTTCTTTGATCTTGCGGTGTCGCTAGAAGGTCTAAAATCTTTTCCGCCGAATCTGGCATAAACGGCTGGAGCATGATGGCTATGCAGCGAATTCCCTCCGCAAGATAATATAAAATCGCCTCCATCAATTGCGGATTGGATTTTTTCTGCACCCACGGCGCTTCGCTGTCTATATAAGCGTTCAAGGCAGAAGACATCTCAATTATCTCGAGAATTATTTCTTGGAATTTGCAATCGGAATATTTTTTTCTTACCAATTCCGGCGTCTCTTTTTTGGTGACTTGCACCAGCTCTTTCAATTTTTTATCTACATCTCGGCCCACACCCTCATACGTCGGAACCGCGCCGTTGCAATTTTTCTGAATCATCGAAAGAGTACGCTGGACAAGATTCCCGACATTATTGGCTAATTCTGAATTAACTACTGCAATCATTCGCTCATGGCTAAAATTCCCGTCCTGTCCAAAGGGAAATTCGCGGAGGAGATAATAGCGCGTCTGATCGAGTCCGAATTCGTTTATCAAATCAGTGGGAGCTACGACATTGCCGGATGATTTGCTCATTTTTTCACCCTCGACGGTCCACCAGCCATTGGCGAAAATCCGCTTGGGCAGTGGCAGGTTTGCAGCCATTAAAAACGCTGGCCAATAGACTGCATGAAATCTTAATATATCTTTGCCAACAACGTGCAAATCGGCGGGCCAGAATGAGGTGGAATCAGGGAACCCATCCGCGCTCAAATAATTCACTAGCGCATCGAACCAGACATACATTATGTGTTTTTCGTTTCCCGGTACCGGGATGCCCCATTTGAACGTGGTGCGCGAAATGGATAAATCTTTCAGGCCGCCTTTGACGAAACTTATAACCTCGTTCCGCCGCGATTCCGGTGCAATAAAATCCGGGTTTTTTTCATAATACTGCAGTAATTTCTCCTGCCATTTGGAGAGATCAAAAAAATAACTTTCTTCTTCTACCCATTCGACATCAGCGCCGGTCGGGGCTTTGCCGTTTACCAATTCTGCCTCCTGGTAAAATGCCTCGTCGCGCACCGAATACCAGCCGGAATATTTATCCAAATATATATGCCCGTTTTCTTCCAGTTTTTTCCACAAAGCCTGCGCCGATTTTTTATGCCGCAGCTCGGTGGTGCGGATGAAATCATCATTGCTGAAATTCATGGCCTTGCATAAATCGCGGAACCGCTGTGATACTTCATCAGTAAAAGCTTGCGGCGATTTTCCTGCCGTTGCCGCCGATTTTTCAACTTTCTGGCCATGCTCATCGGTGCCGGTGAGGAATTTTACCTTAATGCCGGAAAGGCGCATGAACCGCGCTATAACATCGCAGGCAAGCGTAGTGTAAGCATGCCCGATGTGCGGCGAATCGTTGACATAATAAATTGGCGTGGTGATATAGAATTTTTCTTGCGCCATTTTTACGCCGCTTTTTTGAACAGATTGAAAATATCAGTCATTATCGCGCGGCGGTCGAGATGAAAAATTTCATCGCCAAAATGCCATTCCTGCAATCTGGAAGCCAGTTCCAAAAGTTTTTCTATCGAAGAAATACTAGCCAGTTTTTCCACCGCTGCTTTTTCCTCCCGCAGGGAAAAGATCACTTCCAAGCCAGCCGAATATTTAGCTGCCAAGGCGATGAATCGCTCAATCAGGTAATTGGCGATGTGCCATATTTCTTCGTTCCTGCCGGAAGCTTTTTCTGCGAATTCGAGGATTTTTTCAATGTCTGGCTCCGGCATTGCGGAAATTATCCGCAGGAAGTCTTCATAGACCTCACGGGCATTGTTCTGGGCGAACATAAGTGCAACTCCGGGCGAGCCTTCGCAAACCGCAATAGCGAAATCATCCTTGTCCGCTCCGATTCCAGCAAAAATCTCGATGATTTCTTGCTCTTTAAGCAGATTTAATTTCAGCATGCAGCAGCGCGATTTGATGGTTGGAATCAGTCGCCCAGGGGAATGGCTGATGAGTATGAGGAATGATTTTGCGGTCGGCTCCTCAAGGATTTTTAACAGTGCGTTGGCGGCATTACGGTTCATTTCATCAACGCTGTCGATTATCACCACGCGCCAGCCGGATTCTGCCGAAGTGAGTCTCAGAAACCCGGAAATTTTCCGCACATCATCGACGGTGATTTCATTTTTTTCTTCATTGCTATTTTTCTCCAGCACCATCAGATCGGGATGGGTTCCAGCCGAGATTTTCGCAAATATCGGATGGGCTGAGCTCATGCCGAAATCGATTTCCGGCGTACCGAAAAGATTACCGGAACCGGCGTTTTCCATCCCACCTCTTAATATCAACCGCGCCAGGCGATAAGCCAACGTCGCTTTGCCAAGCCCACGCGTACCTGTGATGAGAAACCCATGCGGGACACGCCCGGAGGCAAGGATGCGAGAAAGATTTTCCACCTCATGTCTATGTCCGGTAAAAAAATGATTTTCTTTCGATGTTAGCATTTTAAATTCAGTCCAAGTTTTTTATTCACTTCGGCGATTATTTTTTCATGGATAGTTTTTTGATCTTGGGAAGCATCGATAACACAAAATCTTTCCGGTTCTTTTTTTGCAATCGTTTTGAATCCTTCGCGCAAATGCCGGCGGAACTCCCCACCCATTTTCTCGAACCGGTTTTCGTTACCCTGGCGCTTACCCGCGCGTGTCAGGCCTTTTTCAGGCGCTATATCGAGCAGGATGGTCAAATCGGGCGCGAAACTTCCCGTCACCAGGTTTTTTAAAGATTCTATATATTCCGTGCCCAAACCATGTCCGAACCCTTGATATGCGATAGTGGAATCATTGAATCTGTCGCAGATTACATATGCACCTTTCTGCAATTCCGGCAATATGAGTGTTTGCAAATGCTCGTTTCGTGCCGCGAAATTCAAGAGTGCCTCGGTCACCGGATGCAGCGACCTGGCATCGCCTTTCACCAATATTTCCCGGATTTTTTCCGCTGCCGTGACTCCACCCGGCTCGCGGGTTTTTACGGCTTTTACTTTTGCCTGCACAAAGCTTTCTACCAGCAACGAAACTTGGGTTGATTTGCCGCTGCCGTCAACACCCTCAAAAGTTATCAACTTGCCGGGCCGCATTATTTTTTGCCGGGCAGCCGGTACATTATCCCGCGCATAATCCGGCCGAAGAACGAAAGTTTTTCAACGTCATTGGCGGCGATAAGCGGAATGATGACGTTCCCCATACCTTCTCTTTTTATCACCAGATCGGCTATATGGTCGCCTTTATGTATCGGTGCTGCTACCGGGCTGTCATAAAGCACTTCCGCTGCAAGATTATTTTTTGAGGCTTTATTGATGGTGATTGCAATATCGTTTTGGGCCACCAGCAGCACCGATTTATCCCTGCCATACCAGACTTCGGCGGTTTCCACCGTTTCTCCCGCTTTAAAGAAATTCACCGTCGCAAATTCGCGGAATCCGTATTCCAGCAGTTTTTCTGACTCGTCAGCGCGCTCTTTTTCATTGGCCAGGCCGTTCACCACTGCGATTAGTCGCCGCCCGTCCCGGCTTGCCGAAGCCACCATACCGAACCCGCCATCGTCGGTATGTCCAGTTTTCAGGCCGTCGACGCCGATGTTGCGAGTGAGCAGAAGATTTCGGTTATATTGATGGATATTGTTGTAAGTATAATCCTTTTCGGAGAAATACGAGTAATATTCAGGGAAATCGTGGATAAGCCGATGAGCGAGAATAGCCAGATCGTGGACAGTCATATAATGTTCCGGGTCGGGCCAGCCGGTGGAATTGTTGAAATGGCTGCCTTTTAAGGCCAGTTTTGCCGCCATCGCGTTCATCTCGCCCGCGAACGATTCCTCGCTTCCTGCTATGCCTTCCGCGACCACTATGCAGGCATCATTGCCGGATTGAATTATGATGCCGCGGATCAAGTCCTCTATCGGAACCCGGCTATCGATTGCCATGAAACTTTTGGAGCCCTGCATCCGCCAGGCCTTTTCGCTGACGCGGAAATTATCATGCAGCGCAACCGTGCCTTTTTTGAGCTTGTCGAACAATACATATAACGTCATCAACTTACTCATTGATGACGGCGTTATCCTCTCGTCCGGTGATTTTTCGAAGAGCGGTGTATCGGTACTGTCATCGACCAGGATGGAGTATTTTGCCCGAGTTTCAAAACCTTCCGCCTGTGCGATTGCCGGAAGGCTTAAAAGAAAAATGATGAAAAAACTAAAGAAGCTTTTAGTCGCTGTCCCGGAACTAATCACTGATAACGAACGCATTCTTGAAACCATAATTTAGCACCATCGCAAGTTTTTTTTCCGCCGCCTTGTCCGACGCAATTGGCCCCAGGCGGACGCGGTAAAATTTTGTGCCGTTGAACGTCGCGCTCACAACTTCTGCCTTCGCCACCCGGTTAAGCCGTTTTGCTTCAGCCAACGCTTTGTTCCTCAGCTTATATGAGCCAGCCTGGATGTAATAGCTTTTCTTGGCTTTCTTGTCATTAGCGGATTTTGTTACGAAGGAGGCTTTTTGCAGATACGTGGGATTCTGGGGCAAACGGAGGGTTTTTGCCGGAGATAAATCGACCGTCTGAACCGGTGCGGTTTCTGCGGCGTTGGCTTCCGGTACCAGATGGATTCTACGCGAAGCGACTTGCGTTCTAGCAATCGCATAAGGATTCTGGCCGAGCGGGAACAGCATCGCCGTTTCCTCGCGCAGATAATCAACCCGCACTTTAGTTGTGCCTTGCATCAAGAAACCTAGCTCCGAGGCGGCCTTCTTTGATACATCAATCAGCCGTCCGCCGGAAAACGGTCCGCGGTCATTCACTCGTACCGTCACGCTCCTGCCGTTTTCCAGGTTGGTGACGCGCACCATCGAGGGCAAGGGAAGGGTTTTATGCGCTGCGGTCATGCCGCCCTTATCGAAAGTTTCGCCATTGGCGGTGGCGTTGTGGTGGAAATCTTCACCATACCAGGAAGCGATTCCGACCTCGGAATAATGTTGATCAAATTTCGGGTAATACCATTTACCTTCCACTTGATAAGGCTTGCCAACTTTCGCGACATCCAGGTTTTCCTCTGGTGTTAAAACCTTGCCCATCGGGTATTTCCCGCCCGTCGCGCAGGCGGAAACCACCAGGAGCAGCAAAACCGCAATGAGAATGCGTGACGTCACCTTATCGCTCCGGCGAGCAGGCAGATCGAAGTTGCGAAATAATTTGAACGGTTCCATTTCATAAGCCTATGAAAGTTATCATACACCATATAATGCTCGTTTTCCCCAAGATTTATGATGTTTTCCGATTCATTCCCCGGAGTATCTATTTTTCGGCAAATGGCTTGGCCCGGCTGCCAGCCGAGATTATGCAGGTAATTGGCGATTGAGCCAAAAACATCGGCCCTATCGTTCCATATATCCTTCCGTCCATCACCGTCCTCATCGATGGCATAGGAAAGGAAAGTCGATGGCATGAACTGGTTTTGGCCCATTGCCCCGGCCCAGGAGCCCCGCATAGCAGCGCTTTTCACATTTCCCGTGTCGATTATTTTCAGCGCATTCAGCAATTCGCTCTGGAAAAATTCCCGGCGCCTGCCGTCATAAGCCAAGGTGGCGAGCGATGAGATAACGTTATAATTCCCCATATTGCTGCCGAAATTCGATTCCATTCCCCATAGCGCCACGATAACCTTCGCATCCACACCATATTTAGCCGATATTTTACGTAAAACCACCCGGTTTTTCTGGTAGGCTTGGTTGGCATCGCGGATTCTTTTTGCCGGCAGAACCGAGTCGATATATTCATCGAATGTTTTCACTTTTTCCGGCTGTTTGTGATAAAGCTCCACCACTTTCGGCAGATATTCCGCTGCGTCCAGCGCTGCATCCGTCGTTTCCTTGGAGATGCCTTTATTTATTGCGTCCAGCTTAACCTGACTTATGAAATCCCGGAAGTTCTCAGACGTGAATTTCTGGCCCTCGGGAACGGCCGCGCAACCAGCTAGCACGGCAACAAGGAAAAATGCGATAAATCTTTTGGCCATATTATTTTTCTAGAGTAAACTTGCGGGTATGGCAAAAAATTTATTGCGGGAACTGATTTCTGGCGACTGGCGCGATCCCGATACGGGAGAAATCGTCACACTTCCGGTGCGTGAGATATTGATCGAACCGGGCCTCACGCAAAACACGGGAGAGCTTCTGGAAAAACACAGAGCAGAAAAATTTCTCCTGGTATGCGACGAAACGACCTATGAAATACAAGGACGAGCGATTGAGGGGAGTATAAAGAAAAAAGGTTGGCAAGTTGCGGTTAAAATCTTCCCGTCCGATGCGGAACCAACGGCTGAAAACGCCGAGCGGATAAAGATAAAAAAGCACGCTGCAAATGCGGAAATGATAATCGCATCTGGTAGCGGAACCATCAACGATTTGTGTAAATATTCATCGTTTTTTCTGAAAATCCCCTATGTAGTTTTCGCTACCGCGCCGTCGATGAACGGATACGCTTCGGCCAATGCTTCGATCAAAATCGGCCGCTACAAAAAATCCATCCCTGCACACATGCCGGCTGCAATTTATTTGGATTTGGACATATTGGCTGGTGCCCCGGCGCGGTTGATAAAAAGCGGAGTCGGCGATTTATTATGTCGCATGACTGCACAGGCCGACTGGCTGGTTTCGCACCTTGTGCTCGGCAGCGAATATAAAACCGCGCCGTTCGTGCTACTCGAGGAAAATGAGCGCCAATTGCATGAATTAGCACCGGAATTATTGAATGGAAACCTGGAGGCGATGCGTATATTAGCGGAAGGGTTGATCTTATCGGGTATAGGCATGTATATCACGGGCAGTAGTGCCCCAGCCAGCCAAGGCGAGCATTTAATTGCGCATTATATGGAAATGTTGCATCCGGAACTGCCGAAAACTTTTCATGGCGAGCAGATTGGCGTCACCACGCTCACCATGCAGGACATCCAGGAAACATTGCTGAAAACCAAAATCAGCGTCGGCGATTACGTAGTTGATGAGGAGAGAATATTATTAAAACTCGGCACCGAAATCGGGATGCAGGCAGTGCGCCAGGCGCGCGCCAAGGCGGAAAAATATGAGAATATGCAGGCGCGGGAGAAAATGAACGATGAATGGAAATCGATTTCTGGGAAAATCTTGCCGCTGCTTGCGGGTAAGGAAAAAATATATGATACGTTGAAAAAAATCGGCGCGGCGACGACGCCAGGCGATCTGGGTTGGAGCAGGCATTATCCGCATGCATCAGCCAATGCTTTTTTACTGCGCGACCGGTTTACTTTCCTGGATATAGTACATGTTATGCGGGGGTAGTTCGTCATTGCGAGGAGGCCAACGGCCGACGAAGCAATCCAGAGTGTTATAGTGGCTGGATTGCTTCGCTTACGCTCGCAGTGACGTATCACTAACCGAACACACTCTATCTAGCTTTCCTCTTCCCCATCCGGTTTGAATTCCT
The DNA here is from genome assembly GCA_013288565.1 of Alphaproteobacteria bacterium. Taxonomy (GTDB): domain Bacteria; phylum Pseudomonadota; class Alphaproteobacteria; order Rickettsiales; family JABDBP01; genus JABDBP01. Next base: position 95,275 of record JABDBP010000001.1, read on the forward strand.
TGAAGTCCGGCCTGGATGTTTTCTTCTCCGAATCACTACTGAATAATCTTGGTATACTGCCGCCCAGTTTCTTGAACCTGCTTTTCACCGCATCGCCGCCGAAACCGGCGGTGAATCCGGGAAGTATCATTCCTTCCGATGCGCCGCTTATTGCAAGCTCGCCCCTGTTATCCCTGCCGCTTTGCGTATCACCCAATCTCGGGGTGAATAATGGTTGGCCGCTACCCATCCAGCTTAACCGGGTCGCAAGATCCGGAACCTTTTCCATAAATTCGACGGTTGCGACCGATACTATTATCCACTGAAGTAAATACACTATCACCCCGGCAAACAGCGGCATGGTCGCGACTACGGTACCATTAGCGCCTGGAGTCCAGGTGGCACCGGAACCGACTGGAGTCCCGGTCGATGTAAACTGAATCATGGTGAGTAATCCCACCGGCGGCTGAGGAAGTGTCTGATTGACACAAGCCGTACATACCGGATCCGGTGGTATCGCGGGGATGCAGGTCGGAACTGAGCAGCCCGCCGTGCCTCCATTAAAATGCCAGCCGCTGCCTCCCGCCGCCGCCGACTGGATGGTCCAGCCTATTAAATGCCACAGGCTAAAATCATATTCGTGCGGGACGATAACTTGGCCGGTCTGTAGCGTAGTAAAGAGGAAGGTCGGCAGGCTTATCAGCTGTGCCATTATCACCAGATAGAAGAAAATCAGCGCCGGTTGCATGGCATAGCTCACCACTAGATGCAGCCACTCATCGAACATGCTACGCGTCACCTGGAACAGCATCAGGCAGAAGAATATCGGTGCGAACATCAGGCACAGTGTCAGGCTTATTAGCGCGAATGCCAACGCTTTGAACATCATGAATAGCCCTTTCAGCATGTAAAACATGCCGATGCTGATTATGATCGAAACGATTATCCCCGGGCCGAAAAACAGGAAAGCCAGCGCCACTGCACCCAGCCCCACCAACATGAAGATCTGCTGGTTTATGAAGTAGTCTAAACCAGAAAACGGTACGGAGACGGTGAGCGAGTTGAAGGAACCTGCATTGTTACTCGCTCCGGCAAAAACGGCCATTTGCTGCATAGCGCTCATGAAGAATTGATACACATATTGGAAAAAGAAACATTGGTTGGTAGATGAGGTGAGCACGAAAACCACCGCCAATTTCAGGACGCGGAACAGGAATTCCTTCGGCTCAGCACCAGCCATGCCGAGCATGAACGCACAGCCGTAAAGCGCCACATAGACTACTAACAACGTCTGGATCACCGGTGCTGCGGCGCTGGTTATGCCGGTCCACATGCTGGCCAGCCCAGCCGTTAGATAATTCTGCACTATGCAGAGCGTGGCCCAGAAAACCTGATAGTTACCAGTTGAGTCTATGTACGGGCAGGATGACGTGGTTACCACCGACTGAAAGCCCGCGCATTGGGCGAAAGCCTCGTTAAAGCCGAAGAAAAAAACGGCTAGCAGAAGAAAAGAAACGAAAATTTGCCGACAGTGTCTAGGCAGCATGGTTGCATTATACCACTTTTTTCACCAAAGGGAGCAGCCATTTTTCCGGCCCGGCCCCGGCCTGGACTATCATTTTTTCCATCAATTCCAAGGCCTTCTTATCGGCTGCTAGTATAGCCGCTATGTCTTTCAAGTCCGAAATGTCGAATTTTGCTTCTATCACGTTTCCGCCCTGCGTTATCGCCAGTTCGCGGCCTTCATCCTGCATAGTGATTATGGTGGCGACGCTGGTTCGCAAATCGGCGGAAAAATCACTCCCGGAGAAAATAACCGCGCAGTTTAAGACAGTCATTTCCTGCAGCCATTCGGTTAGGGAAGGGGATGAAACCATAGGCGGCAATTCATCCATGACGATAATGGCAGGCGTACCGTTCAACGCCGGTTTTATCCTGTGCAGCAGATATAAGAGCGCTGCTTTAAGAGCCGCAGGCTCTAACCCAACCGCGCTCATATCGAAATGATTTATCCTTGATTGCCAGGAGAGATTATCGGCATCGTTATCGAAAATATGGGCGTATTTCCCGCTGCCATGCCACTCGGAAAAATTCTTCAGATAAGCTCCGAGGCCGGAATTTTCCAGCACGGGCACGATGTGGGAGAGCTTTCGCTGATCCGGCGTCAGCATATAAATCTTTGCCACCGCCTCGAACAATTTCTGCCGGTTTTCCGGTATCCCGGCATTCTCTGTCGTCAATAGAAACTCCAGCCATTCGGTTAGGAAAAGCCGGTTTTCCGGCGAGTCGGGAAGTTGGAGCGGATTCAATTTTAGCGTTATGTTCTGAGGAGAATTATGGAACGAATAACTTTTCGCCCCAATTCCTTTCAGGAAAATTTCGGATGCTCGGTTTTTCGTAAAATAGAAAACGCCGGGCTTAAATTTCATGGATTCGGATATGAGGAAATTTAAAAGCCTGGTTCTGGCTTTTTCCTTGAGGCCGGTGATAAGGCTATGGCCAGCCTCGCCCTGGTGGAAATTAAAAAAATATGGCGTATTATCCTTGAGCGGTAGGATGGTGACGGCATTTCCCCAGCGATTGGTGGTGCGGCTTCCCACTGGCGCGCTGCTTATCCAGGCGAACGATCCTAGCCTGGATGACGGCGTGAAGGATTTTCGCCTTATAAACGCGAAATTAGCCGGCAGTTGTGACCAAAAACAATCCTCCATCATCAAATCCTCCCTGACCGCAACCAGTCCAAGATCTGCCAGATTCTCTAGGAACATTTCTGCCTCCTTTTCCAGCACTGCGAGGCTGTCATCGATCATCATTATAGTTACTTGATGCTCGGCGTAATCGGTGTGGGATTCATTGTCGGTTTTCCCTACCTCGTCCAGCCGCAATATGTCGGCTAAGAACTTATCCTTGCTCAAATCGACGATGTATTTCTGATATTGGTAGTCCTTAAGCGCAATTTTACCGCTGACGAAATCTACGGTTTCGGTAATGACTATTTCCACCGGCAGGTTGAAAAGCTCCGCCAGCGCTATATCGGAAAGCCCGTTATATTCCTTGACGCTGAAAATGCCGCCGAACCGCAGTGAATCGCGGTTTCTTATCTCGCAGGCGTTGAACCCGAACGCAACCTTGTTCTCTGTCAATTTCTCCGCCATGCTGGATTCTTTTAAGGGCAGGTGCTCCGAGGAAAGGTTGACGATTTTATTGAAAAATTCCAACGGCTCGGAATAATGGATGCCGTCTTTCTCATAAACCTCCAGGCGCTTAGCGGAATAGCCTTTAAGCGAAAGCAATATGCCGCCAACCGCCTCGGTCAGACGCATATGCGCCTTTTCCAGGTATTTGCTGTGTGATTTTTTTTGCATCAGGAAAGAGATTGAGCTTAAAGCTCTTGCCGAAAGAAACTGGCCTTCATGAATGATGCTGATATAAAATTCCGTAGAAAACCGGCGGTCTAGGCCAAGTTTTTTTCGCCAGCTTTTGTCGATGTAATCGCTCAATATATCTGGGTATTTAGCTGCGACCGAAACATCCTGGCGTGAGCGAACGCTATGGAACCATAAGGCAAAATCGTCAGATTGGATATTATCCGCGACGGCTTTGCGAATTTCCTCCCGGAGATTCGCCGGATTTCCCGGTAGCGCGCCAGCTGGCGGCAGGATTTTTATGGTCTGGAGAAGCTCGCCGTTTTTGGTGAGGATGGTATTGCCGTCATAATGGCAAGCAAAAGGAACGAAATCGGACACCGGGGTTTCCAACCTAATTTCATTGCTTTTTTCCTTAGCATCTTTGGCCATTCATAACCGGCTGGGGTAAGTAGAAAACAGTTGCCGGGAAAACACCGGCAACTGTTTTTGATCAAGCTACTAGAAAGAAGTACCCTGGCCGACGTTGCAATTACCATTAACGTTGGGGGCGACAATACCTATTATAAATGTAGCACCGAATATAAGGGCTATTCCGAGTCCGACCAGCATAGCCGTACCCCAATTCAGCTTGCCGAAGAAAGCGGCTATGCCGAGGAAGCAGATAGCGAAAGTGGCGATTATCTTTGCCGGAGTGCCCGTCAATCCTTGAAGTATATTGCACAATATACTTGTTAAGCTGGTGGCGCCGCCGGCAATGCTCTCACCTGGCAGTGCGATGAAAATTAGCGCCAGGAATGAAAATATTGACACTTTCCAGAATAAATCGATGTTTCGTTGTGTTTTAAGTTGATTCGTTAACATTTTTATCTCCTTTGTTATTGAAATCCGCAAACCTGACTTTAGTGGTTCTATGACACGGCCACAATTAATTCAAGCCGAATCGAAACCACCAAGTGCCAAGTCCGCGAATAGTTATTTACCATGATGCGATATTACCACATGAATATTACAGTTTTATGACAAAATAAGATTTATTTTGTCATTAATTAACCTATTGTCTTTCCCTATGAAGCCCTGTAACAATCGCCTTTCCCAACCAAACTTAAGGAGAAAACCATGCTGGCGCAAAAAACAAATCAGGAAGGAAAAATCGAGTTGGAACTGAAAAAACAGGGCCTAACCCTCCCCGAAGCTGCAACCCCTGCTGCGAACTACGTTCCATACGTCATCAGCGGCAGCCAATTGTTCGTCTCCGGGCAGATTTGCGCTTGGAACGGCGAGGTGAAATTCGTCGGTAAATTGGGCAAGGATTTTGCCGTAGGCGAAGGCCAGGAAGCGGCGAAAATTTGCGCGCTTAACATCCTCGCCCATGCCCAAGCTGCCTTAGGCAGCCTGGATCGCGTGGTCCGCTGCATCCGGCTCGGTGTGTTCGTAAATTCTACCCCGGATTTCATCGATCAGCCGCAAGTCGCTAACGGCGCTTCCGACCTGATGGTCCAGCTTTTCGGCGATAAAGGCAAGCACTCGCGCTTCGCTGTCGGGGTCGCCCAACTGCCCAAAGGTGTGGCTGTCGAAGTCGATGCCACATTCGAGATTAGCAAATAACTGTTGCCAACCTGCGCGGAATATGTATAAAAAGTCCTCGACCTAGTTAATTTATCATTAAAATGGAGTTTATTTTATGAAGAAAATCGCTTTACTCACCACTGTTCTTTTGGCTTCCACCGCTGCTATGGCTGGCACCATCACCAATGAATGCGACACTTGCAAAGTAACTGTTGATGGCAAAGCACTTGCTGAAGGTGCTTCGGCTCCTGCTAAAGCTGGATCTGCAGTATCCATCAACGGCGGCAAAGCCACCAAGATCAGCGCTGCTCAAGCTGCTCAAGGCAATTGGGAAGTCAACAAAGAAGGCAAGCTGCAAGCACAACCAAAAGCTCCAGCTGCTGCTGAAAATAAGCCAGCTGCTGCTCCGGCCGCTGAAAAGGCTGCTACAGCTCCGGCTCCTGCCGCTGCTCCATCAACCGCTCCTAAAGCCGGCTACTAATACTTAGCGGGCTTCGTTACGAGCCTAAAAAGCCCGCCGCAAGGCGGGCTTTTTATTTATGGAAGAATCTACCGATACAAGAAAACTCACCCTTATAGAGCATCTGACCGAGCTTAGAACCCGGCTGATATATTCCCTTCTGGCCTTGTTCGGCGCATTCGGCATCTGCTATTATTTTTCCAAGAATATTTACCAATTCCTAGTCGCACCGCTACTGGCGGCAGGCGGTAAAAACCTGATTTTCACGGGCTTAACCGAAGCGTTTTTCACTTATGTCAAAGTCGCTTTTTTTGCCGGGTTCGTGCTGGCTTTCCCGTTCATTGCCTTTCAGCTATATCGCTTTCTTGCGCCCGGGCTTTATAAAAAAGAAAAGAAAATTCTGCTGCCGTTTCTCATTGGCTCGCCCATTCTGTTTTTTGCTGGAATCGCGATGGCATATTATTTCATTTTCCCGGTTGCCTGGAAATTTTTCTTAAGTTTTGAAACCCCAAACGGCACAATGCCAATAGTGCTACAAGCTCGCGTCAGCGAATATCTATCACTGGTTTTGCACCTGATGTTCGCATTCGGCCTGGCATTCCAGATGCCGGTTATATTGGCGTTATTGTGCCATGGAGGATTCATCTCCGCCGCCCAGCTCCGTGACAAACGCCGCTACGCAATTCTGCTAATATTCGTCATTGCCGGAATCATCACGCCGCCCGATGTCATCAGTATGGTCGGGCTGGCAATCCCCATGCTGCTGTTGTATGAAGGTTCGATATTGATCTGCCGCAAGATAGAGAAGACGAAAAATGCATGACATAAAATTCATCCGGGCGAATCCGGAAGCTTTCGATCTAGGGATGCGGAAGCGCGGATTGCCAGCACAATCAGCTAAGATATTGGAGTTGGATGAGAAGCGCCGGAAATCCTTGACCGAAATCCAAGAGTTACAGAAGAAAAAAAATGATTTAGCCAAAGCCGTTGGCCTTGCGAAAAAAAACGGCGAAAATGCCGATGCAATTTTGGTCGAATCGAAAAAAGTTTCAGAAGAGTTGCAGAAGCTGGAATCAGAAACCGGTGAGCAGGGCGCATTGGAAAATCTCCTCGCGGAATTGCCGAACATCCCCGCTGATGATGTCCCGGTCGGCGAGGAGGAAGTCGCCAATAAGGAAATTCGTAAATGGGGCATCCCAGGCAAGTTTAATTTTCCAGCAAAGCAACATTTCGAAATCGGTGAGAAACTTGGACTGATGGATTTCGAGGCAGCAGCGAAAATTTCTGGTGCACGCTTCGTCGTCCTGAAAGGTGCGTTGGCAAAAATGGAGCGAGCTTTGGTGAGTTTTTTCCTAGATCATAATACAAAAGAATTCGGGTATACCGAGATCGTGCCGCCGTTTTTGGTGCGTGATAATGCTGTCTATGGCACTGGCCAATTGCCGAAATTTTCTGAGGATTTGTTCCAAACCACCAATGGCTATTGGCTCATTCCCACCGCCGAGGTGCCGCTAACCAATTTAGTTACTGATTCGATTCAGGACGAAGGAAAACTGCCGCTGCGCTATACCGCCTATACACCATGTTTCCGTTCCGAGGCTGGAGCGGCGGGAAAGGATACGCGCGGGATGATTAGGATGCATCAATTCAGTAAAGTCGAGTTGGTCAGCATAACGCATCCTGATAAATCGAAAGAAGAGCATGAGCGGATGGTGGCTTGCGCAGAAGCCATACTGCAAAAATTGGGATTACCTTATCGTGTGGTTTTGCTTTCCAGTGTGGCTGGATTCTGCAATGAAAAAACTTATGATCTTGAAGTATGGCTAACAGGGCAGAATGCTTATCGAGAGATATCAAGTTGTTCCAATGATGGAGCGTTTCAGGCGCGGCGGATGAAAGCACGGTTCAAAGGCAATAACTCTAAGGAAATCCAGTTCGTACATACGCTTAATGGTTCTGCTTTGCCGATTGGCCGTACTATAGTCGCAATTCTTGAGAATTACCAGAACGCCGATGGCTCGGTGAATATTCCGGAAGCATTGCAAAAATATATGGATGGCGAGAAAATCATTAAATGAAACCGGTACATAAAGGTTCTGCGCTTGTCACCGGGGCGGCGAAAAGAATCGGAAAATCGATTGCTCTGCATCTGGCGGAACAAGGTTACGATATCGGGCTGCATTACAATAATTCATACGCGGAAGCGGAAGAAACTGCAGAGGAAATAAGGAGTATTGGGCGTAAATGCGAATTGTTCAAGGCCGATTTGAATAACCTACAAGAGGTTATGAACCTAGCGCGCGAAGCCCCGGAAATGCTAAAAAATTATAAACTTTTGGTGAACAGTGCGGCGATTTTCGAGCGGATTCCGTTCATGGAAACTATCCCGGATGATTTCTCACGCCACTTTAACATAAATTTCCAGAGCGCGTTTTTCCTGACGCAAAGTTTTGCCAAACATTGCAAGTCGGGAAACGTTATAAACATCACCGACGCATTCATAAAAAAAGACAAGACCGCATATTTTTCCTACCTGCTTTCCAAGAAACTTTTATATGAATTTACTAAAATGGCAGCGGTGGATTTGGCCCCAAAAATCCGCGTTAATGCTCTGGCTTTGGGGGTTATTCTGCCCTCATCCAAGAAGGATGCGGAATATAAAAAACGGCTTGGCAAAACCGCGACGCTCGCTGATATAAACAAAACCATTGATCGCATATTGAAAAAAAAAGTAATCGGAGAATGTTTTTTCCTAGAATAATATGAAAACAAAAACCGTACTTACCATCCGCGAATTGGCGGTAGATGCGAAAATCGGCTTCTATCCGGAGGAGAAGGCTGGCAAGCAGAAATTGGTAATGAATGTTTCGTTCGAGGTTGCTGAGCCGAAAAAAGACGATGTTTCGGGGACGGTGAATTACGCCGAATTAGCCGGGGAAATTTATGAAAAAGTGAGATCAAGCGAGTTTAATTTACTGGAAACGCTTGGCCGGTTTGTGATGGATATAATCATGAAAAGGCCGCTGGTAAAATCCGCCGAGGTAGAGATAATAAAACCGGACGCGCCGCTGCCGCATACCAAAGGTTCATCGGTTAAAGTAACTGCGGAAAGATAGACTTTAAGTCTTTCCTCCTATCGCCTTGTGCCGCAGATAATGATCGGCCAAAACGCACGCCATCATCGCCTCGCCAACCGGAACAGCCCGGATGCCAACACAAGGGTCGTGGCGGCCTTTGGTGGATATTTCGGTATTCTCGCCATTTATATCTATCGTTTTCATGGCCTTAAGTATTGAGCTTGTCGGCTTTACCGCGAACCGCGCGACAATCGGCTGGCCGCTGGAAATTCCGCCCAATATTCCGCCGGCATTGTTGGATAAAAATTTTACGCCATTTTTTTCCTTCCGCATCTCATCAGAATTTTCCTCGCCGGAAAGTTCGGCGGCGGCGAATCCGGCCCCGATTTCCACCCCTTTCACTGCGTTAATGCTCATCATTGCGCTGGCCAAATCGGCATCCAACTTGCCATAAACCGGCGCACCCCATCCAGCCGGAACGCCCTCGGCGATTATCTCAATAACTGCGCCGATGGAGGAGCCTTTTTTACGGATTCCATCCAGATAATCCTCCCATTTTTTTGCGGTTTTTGCGTCAGGGCACCAGAATGGATTTTTTTCGATTTCTTTCCAATCCCAATTTTTTCGGCTGATTTTTTCAGTACCGATTTGAATCAATGCGCCACGGATTTTAACCGAATTTCCCAGAATTTTTCTAGCTATGGCCCCGGCGGCGACGCGGCATGCGGTTTCGCGCGCGCTGGCACGGCCGCCGCCACGATAATCGCGTAGCCCAAATTTTTTGAAATAGGTATAATCGGCATGCCCGGGACGGAATTTATCTTTGATTTCGGAATAATCTTTTGAGCGCTGATCCTGGTTGAATATGATGAGGGAAATCGGCGCGCCGGTGGTTTTCCCCTCAAAAACCCCGGAGAAAATTTTTACTGCGTCCGGCTCTTTCCGCTGGGTCGTGAACCGCGACTGGCCCGGCTTTCTTTTATCCAAATAAAATTGAATATCTTTTTCGGAAAGCGGGATTTTCGCTGGCGTGCCATCGACCACCGTTCCGATTGCTTCCCCATGACTTTCGCCCCAGGTGGTGAATCGGAAAAGGTGCCCGAATGAGTTCATTACACTATCGAAATATCCGGTGCGGTGATTGATTTCATGCCAACTACATGATAACCGGAATCGACATGCAGAACCTCACCCGTGGTGCCGGAGCCAAGCTCGCTCAGTAAATAAACAGCGGCGCCGCCGACATCGGCCAGCGTGGTATTGCGCTTCAGCGGTGAATTATATTCGTTCCATTTCAGGATATAACGGAAATCGGAGATACCGCTTGCCGCCAGCGTTTTTACCGGCCCGGCGGATATGGCGTTGACGCGGATGTTTTGGTCGCCCAAATCAACCGCCAAGTAACGCACGCTGGTTTCCAGTGCCGCCTTGGCAACGCCCATCACGTTATAATGCGGCATCACTTTTTCCGCGCCGTAATAGCTAAGGGTTAAAAGACTGCCGCCGTTTTTCATCAATGGGGCGGCGCGTTTGGCCAGTGCCGTGAACGAATAGCAGGAAATATTCATGGTCATGGCGAAATTCTCGAATGATGTATCGAGGTATTTGCCTTTCAATTCGTTTTTATCGGCAAAAGCTATGGCATGCACCAAGAAATCCAGCCTGCCCCACTTCTTCTCGATTTCCGCGAAAACCTTGTCAACGCTCCCGAAATCCGCCACATCGCACGGCACGACAAAATCCGAACCCACCGACTCCGCCAAAGGCTTCACGCGCTTATATAACGCTTCGCCTTGGTAGCTGAAGGCAAGCTCTGCTCCTTGCGCCGCCGCATATTCGGAAATGCCCCAGGCGAGCGAACGCTCATTCGCTACGCCCATAACGAGTCCGCGCTTGCCCTTGAGCAAATCGCCCTTCGGGGTCGGCGTTGCCTGTTGTTCTTCGGAAGTCAAAATACTAGCCTGGCTCATTAAATTATTGCTGCACCTGCCAGGTTCCATCAGGCTGGCGGCAGGCGGTGCCGAAAGCCTTCTGCGTCTGGCCGCCGACGTTGATGGTCTGGGTATATTCGCGGCAATATTGGCCAGTATTGTTCTGGTAAGCCTGGGCAGGGGTAATGGTGCCCTGATGCCCGGAATCTGGGTTTACCCAAGTGACAGGCTGGCCGGATTGGCCGCTTTCCATGGCTTGTTGCGAGGATTTATTGTAATAAGCCATATCAGCGCGGTCGAGTGATGCACCGACCTGGTTGCCGAGAACGCCGCCGAGCAAGCCGCCGGCTATGGTGGTAGCGATTTTGCCGCTGCCCTTGCCGAATTGCGCGCCGGCTACCGCGCCGCCAACGCCGCCAAGCAGCGTCCCGGCATCCTGCTTGTTTAATCCATTATTAGATCCCGGTTGTGCGCAGCCCGCAAACGCTATTACGGCAACCGCTGCAGCAAAATTCCTTGTTTTCATGTTGTTTCCTCGCAAGTTAAAAAATGAAACGCCGTTCTGAATGCAATCTTATCTTTAGATATAAACCGCTGCAGCAAAATTCCTTGTTTTCATGTTGTTTCCTCGCAAGTTAAAAAATCCAGCCGTTAGAGTATATATCGAATATATAAAGAATATCGGCGCGGAAAACAAATATTTTTTGGGATTGTCAACTGGGCGGTTTTTCTGTATCTGGAGGCTGGTCATGTGCCCGTAGCTCAGCTGGATAGAGCACCGGTTTTCTAAACCGGTTGTCGGGGGTTCGATTCCCTCCGGGCACGCCATTTCATTTAAGAAAGCCAAAAAGTGCAATTAATATAAGAACTCCGGCTACAGCAAATAAGCCTTCGGCTGCAATTTTAAAGTTTTTATATCTAAAGATAAGATTGCATTCAGAACGGCGTTTCATTTTTTAACTCCTTGTCAGATAGTCTGTCTCTATAACCCGGATCATTTACCGCATGTTTTGAGAGACTAGAAACTAGACCTCCGAGATCGAACACAGTTTGTTCTTCACCCACTGAATTAGTAATTTTCTGCCTTTGTAATAAACCTTTGTTTTGCATTTTTCTCATAGAGCGCTGCACCGTTCTAGGATCTATCCCCATACGGGTTGCCACTGTTTGACTTCGAGGAAATGGTTTTTGACCTTCATACCACCAATGCATCGTAATATTTATTAAGACTATTAAATCGGTTGCACTTAACTCCAGTTCATTTTGTTTTTTTAATAGAATATCGGGAAGAAGCTGAAAACCGGCATTAGCCGCTCTTCCCCATTTGGCAGAAGCGGGCAAATTGTGATTATTTGATTTCATACCTCTCATTCTCGCTTATTTAACTTAATAATGCCATGAAGTAAATAGATATCTGTTTAAGAATGACAGAGATGTCGTTTTTTCTTAATTGATTAAGAAAATAAGGAGTGGTGAATTCTATAGTCCCGTTTGCACCATTCCGATAGATAATAGGTTGAAGGTTGCAGGCTGTCGGGCACGTGCTTTTATTATTACTAGCGCTTTGGGTGACAATCTCCCGCTCTTCAGGCTTTTTTCATGCCCACTACTTTTCCTTTATACCATTCCGGTTTTACTTCCGGCGCGCCGAAATAATAGCCCTGCATATAGTCGACGTTCATATCCATGAGGATTTTTGCGCTTTCGCCATCCTCCACTGATTCAGCGACGGTTTTCAAGCTATAGCAGCTGGTGAAATCGAGCAGGGTTTTGACAAAAAGGTGATTATCCGGGTAATTGGCGATTTCGCGGATGAAAGTGCCGTCGATTTTTATCATGTCGATGGAGAGGGTTTTCAGTTGCCGGAATGATGTATACCCGGCGCCGAAATCATCAAGCGCTACCTGGCAGCCTAGCGCTTGTAACGATGCCACGAAATACGCGGTTTCGCGCAAATCACGCTGTGCCGCGGTCTCGGTTATTTCGACTATTATCCGTGAGGCGAGGCTGGAATCGTGCAGCAGTTGATTGCACTGCTTCAGCCATTTGGGATTGTCAGTGGTGAGGGAAGAAGCGTTGAAGGAAAGCGTTATGTCCGGATTGTTCAACAAATCCTCTATGACTCTTTCCAGCACCAATTGATCTATAGTGTCGATAAACCCCATTTTCTCGGCTACAGGTATTATCGCACCGGGCGAGCTGACGCTGCCGTCATCCCCAGTGATGCGGAGTAGGCATTCATACCATTTCATCTTGCCGGTCTTGGCTTCCACCACCGGCTGGTAGGCGAAACAGATTTTATTTTGCTCCACTGCGTCATGTATATAATGCATCAGCATCGTCTGGTTCTTGGAGTTGAGCTGCTGCTTTTCGGCGTCGCGGAAATCGTAGTAGAACGTATCACTAGAATTGCGCGCGATGTTCAGCGCCATATACGCCTTATTCACCGCCTCCACCGCGTTATTGGCCGAAAGCGGAAAATCGACGCTGCCGAGAGAGGCGGTTAGGTGCATCGGCTTTTTGAAGGCGTTATATTCAAAATCCTGGATAAGTTCGTATATATCGCGGATTTTCTTCTCGGCATCTTCTTTCGGCAGGCCCGGCATTAGGATGCCGAATTGGTCGATATATATGCGTTTTATCAATGAG
>JABDBP010000002.1:0-6754 GCA_013288565.1 Alphaproteobacteria bacterium
TCTCTAACACCGGAACTATCGAATCAGGAGGTGGCGGGATGGCTATCGAGGTTCAGGGTTCGGGCAGCACTACCGGAATTACCAACAGCAGCACCGGCGTCATTAGTTCGAACAGCGGCGTGGCTATTGATGTTGCAGCACCTGTGACGGGAACTATCAGCAATAGCGGTATGGTCAGCTCCACCACCGGAACCACTATCGATGTCGCAGCCCCTGTCACCGGAACTATCACTAATAGCGGCACCATCGCATCGGCAAGCGGAACGGATATTATGATTCAAGGCTCCGGCAGCACACAAGGAGTCACCAATAGCGGCATTATCGAATCTACCACCGGCACGGCAATCGACATCGCGGCGCCGGTGACTGGCGCTATCAGTAATACCGGCACTATAGAGTCGGGTGGGAGCGGGACGACCATAGAGGTTCAGGGATCAGGCAGCACTACCGGAATTACCAATAGCAGCACCGGCATAATAAGTTCCAACACCGGAACTGCGATTGATATAGAGGCTCCCGTGACCGGAACCATCATTAATAGTGGCGCCATCGAGACAGGCGGCACCGGTACGACCATTGAAGTTCAAGGTTCCGGTAGTGTTGCCGGGATAACCAATAATAGCGGTGGCATCATCAGTTCGGCTACCGGCACGGCAATTGACATTTCTGCGCCCGTTACAGGAATCATAAGCAATAGTGGTATCGTTGAATCCACCAACGGGACTGATATTAGAGTTGAAGGAACAGGCAGCGTTGCGGGAATAAACAACACCGGTACCATAGAAGTGGGAGGGAACGGAACAGCAATCGAAATCCAAGGTTCCGGGAGCGTTAGAGAGATTACCAACGGCAGCGGCGGGGTCATCAGTTCGACCACCGGAACTGCCATCGACGTTGCAGCTCCCATAACTGGAACCATCAGTAATAGCGGCACTATAGAATCGACAAGCGGGACTGATATTAGAGTCGAAGGTTCCGGCAGCGTCGCGGCAGTTATCAATACCGGCGTGATAGAATCAACCACCGGAACAGCAATCGATGTTGCCGCGCCCGTAACCGGCACTATAACCAACAGCGGCACCATCGAGACAGGCGGCGCCGGAACGGATATCAGGATCGAAGGTTCCGGCAATGTTGGCGGAATTACCAATGGCGCCACCGGCATTATCAGTTCCACCGGCGGAACCGCTATTGACATTGCTGCTCCCGTGACCGGAACTATCACGAATAGTGGGATTATCGAATCAACAAGCGGAACGGATATTAGAGTAGAAGGAACAGGAAGTGTTACCGGAATCACAAACAGTGGAACCATTACCACTGGCGGCACTGGAGCGGCGATAACCGTTGCGGATGATACCGGAATAGCCGGAGGGATAATCAACACCGGCACCATCAGCAGCACCAACTCCTCGGCAGTTGCCATTGATTTGAGCGGCCAGACTACTGCCAGCAATGCCATTACCGTCACCAACAGCGGTACCATCAACGGTGAAGTGAAACTCGGCAATAACGACACATTAACCCAAACTGCCGGTTCCATAGGAAGTAACGGCGGCACCGCGATACTGGCAACTGCGGGCAGTATGGAAACCGTAAACCTGAATGGCGGCAGCGTTACCGGTAATATAAATCTGAGCGGAGCCACCAATAGCACAGTCAATCTCGGTTCCACAGCAGCATCAAACGTTACAGTGAACGGCGGCAATATATCGGCTGGAACCATCGACGTAAAAGCCGGAACCGCGAATGTCGGTGACTCCATAACCTTGACCGGCGCACAGAAAACCGTAACTGTGGAAAATGGTGCAACGTTGAATTTCACCACCAGCAGTACCGATACGCTAACCAGCGTTTCTAACACCGGCACTGTCAATGTAAGTGCTGGCAAAGCCGTTACCTTGACCGGCAGCTATAGTGCCACCGGGACAACGGCATTTGCAATAAACAGTGCGGCTTCCCCTGGCCAAATACTGACTACGGGTGGCAGCGCGATTACCTTGGGTAATAGCACCGTGCATCTCGATGTTTCGGGATTAACGGGAGCGATTAACCGCAATTCACCCATTGTCCTGTTCGATGCTACGGCCGGGAGTGGTGCTATCAGCCAGAATGGCGTGACCAATACATTCGCCTTAAATAGGCTGGTGACAGATAGTTCCTATCTCGTCGATTTCCAAGCTAAGATTTCCGGCAATCAATATCTGGTACAGGCTGTCACCAGTAATAGTTTCTCTTCAGCAGCATCCGGCAGCAACGCTCCCATCGCTGCGATTCTTGATAGAATCGTCACCAACAATTCCGGCAGTCCTTCCACGCAAGCTCTTATTGGAGAATTTGATAGATTCAGCGATCCCAGAGCTATAGATTCCGCCCTTACCACGCTTCATCCGAATGTATCCGGCCAAACCACCACCGCACTACTCACCACGCAAGATGCGACGATAGATACAATCGAAGAACGGATGGAACTCGTCGGCAACGGTCTAGTTTCGCAAGCGAGAAATCTGTGGGGCAAGGTTTTTGGCATTTTCAGCGACCAGGGATCAAGGAATAATGTGAGCGGTTATCGCTCCACCGCTGGGGGCATCACATTCGGCGCGGATACGGCAATAGATAACTGGAGCCGACTTGGCGGTGCGTTCTCCTACACTAACACCAGCGCGCGCGGCAGCGGTGATACGGCCAATATAAATAGCTTCCAGGGTTCAGTATACGGAACCCATCATGTCGGCCAGCTATATTATCAGGGTGTGACGGCACTTGCCTATAACAGCTATAATAACGACCGCACATTGTTTGACGGCTCGGTTGCAAACGGCAAATACGGCGGCTGGCAATACACCGCGAAAGGCGGCGCGGGTTACAATATAGATGTCAAAGGCGGCCTGAAAGTGACACCGTTCGCATCTATGCAATATAGCCTACTCACTCAGGATTCATACGACGAAACCGGTAGCGCTGCTGCACTTCATGTTCATAACAATAATATAAACATTCTGCAAAGCGGCCTGGGCAGCCGTCTTGCCTATCCGATTCTGGATGGAGATGTAACCTACAATCCGCATCTATCCGCCGGATGGTATTATGATCTTATCGGCAATGACGCGGTTGAAACCACAGATACCTTCGCTGGCACAGCCGGTAGTTTCGTCGCCAACGGCACCCGCCTGCCTCGCAACTCCTTTAAAGCAGGTGCCGGGGCTGATCTCATCGCAAAAAACAATGTCACCCTATCCCTCGATTACGGTCTGCAAACCTGGACAAATTTCACCGCCCAAACCGGAACGCTCAAAGCCAGATTCGAGTTTTGATGTGAGTTTGGATTTGGAATATACACCCACATTGATCGATCCAGTTTTAGTATTGGGCTTAATTAGAGTTTAGAAATAGGTGAAACATAACAGTGACGGTCAGTGGATGATTATACAGGATAGAGTAATTCCCTGCTATTTGTCTGATAATTCCCTGTTACATATTTTAAATTCCCTGTTATGATTTTAGGGAATTTGATAAAAATATAGCGGAATTACAGATGCCTGCATCACTGGTTATTGCTGTTTAGAGGCCGATATTGCAAAAATTCCCTGTAAATACCCTGCATAACATGGAATTTGACTGCGGAGACTGGTTCGCCACAGACTGTACACGCCACCACCTTTTTATCCTTATATACCAATAGGTTAGGCGACACCGCAGAGTGACGGCACTACCGGGTTTTCCAGTTACCGTCTGCACCTTGATAGGGGCTGCCCGGTTCCAAGCCGTTAATGATCTGCACAGCCGCCAGTTTGGCTACCACATCCACAGTTTGGCCATTTTGCTTAGAAATACGGGCATATTCTTGCCGGCGCTTGGTATTTACGCTTTCCACCAGTGCATTAACTTCTGGGCTAGCTTTTAGAGCTGCCGCATAGCCATCTAGTTTTTCCCCCACCATTCCGGAGGTGCGGGCCTGATGCAGATCCAGAGCAAATGCAGGAAATGCAATCAAGGCACCTAAAACGGCAAATATAGTTAAAAACTTTAGTTTCATATAGATCTCCTAAAAGATTTCTTTATTCTTGTCGATCGCCTGTTTCACATCTTTCTCGATGGACACTCTAACATGCTGCTCGATATTGACGTTAAGGTTAATCTCTATCGGTTTATCCGGCGCTTGCAGTTGTACGCTAGGCGTACAACTTAAGAGAGGAAGCATTAATAAGACATATATAATATTTTTTTGCATTTTATCTACTGCAGCAACTGTTCAGGATTAATAAATGGCATAATGCTTTGCCGAACAAGACTTAGCATATCACCCGTCAAATGCACATTCAATTTTACTGGCCGCCCTTCATAAACATCGGGATTATTACCTTCAAGCACTAACAATACCGATAATTTATTTCCTTTTTCGCTATTTACTGCAATGGAAAGATTGGTGTAATGCAGATTCTTGAGTACGTCGCGCACCAGCGTAATCTGTTCGTTATCACCGGGAATTGCATCTGGTTCCATTGTTATTGTTCCTGGCTGTTCCGCCTGCAAATTACCTTGGTGAAATGTGATAATACCATCTGATCCTATCGTAATTGGCAAAATGCCGGAAACTGTACCGGTGGCAGAAGCGCGTTTCCCCGTTAACATCTGCATCAGTGCGTCAATGGATACATGTTGTACCTTAAGCTTCACTTCGGTAGCATTTTTACCAGAAAATAGCACCTTTACGTCATGCACTGATAGTGTTCCGCTATTCCAAGGAATGGTGGCATCCGCAAGTGTGAGCCAGGATTTTTCAGGCGCATTCAATGCATATTCCATGCTGAAATTTGTCTTGTAAGCGTTGTCAGTGCTCTTAAACTCACCAAGAAGCGACATATCCTCTGCTTGGGCTACCAACGTGCCTTTCCCTTGAATAACTGGTATAGGAACGTCCCCACCTTTCAGCATAATGCCCTTAATTTGCCACTCACCCTCCCACTTTTTATCGCCTTCATGAAGTGTGGCTTCGAGCGAAGCTTCTCCTGTGTTAATTTCCAAATCCTGCATTTGATATTTTAGAGCTGGTGCATGATAGCTAAGTTTAGGTATAGGAGCCTTCTGCCATGCCAACTGGAAAGGAATATCCATTTGCCACTGGTTGGAAGTGAGGTGTAAACTGCTATTCTCAAGTTTTATGCTATCAAGTGGAATACCTTCCAGCTGATCCAGTGCTACTGGTATTGAAGCATCGGCGTTACCATTTGAACTGGAGTGCCAATTTTCCAATCCAGCAATTATCCATTTGCCCTGATCATGATTTGCCTCCAAGGTAAGCCCCTTGATATCCAATTCATTAAAATCACCTCGCCACAGGTCTGGTAAAGAATAACCAACAATCACATCTTTCAACGTCAGCGGTATATTGCTGCCCACGGAAATATTTTTAAGCGAAATGCCCCTCACACCTAGGCTAGAGACTGTAAGGTGAACATTCTGAAAGCCCTTTGCTTCCAGCGTGGCGATAAGTTTTTTTTCTATCCAAAACTTCCATGGCAAAGCCACAGCTACTATTGCCAGTAATGTTGCCAGCAAGGCGAGTGATATTATAACTCTGCGTTTATTCAAATGTAGTGACATAACGATAGCAAGCCTCAAGTCCTAAAATTGAATAATACAGAGTAAGAGCGATTTGCTGAAGTTAAAGTTACGGAGCTCAGAGTTCATCATCAATAGGCAGCACGGAAAATATTCCCGATGGCTTTGATTTTAGGAAAATTAGCGTATTTGATTATCGCAGAGGGGAGTTTCTTCTGGTGACGATCGCCGATACTAGATTCTAAGCTGGCAAACCACTGTTGACGTTCTTCAGCGCAATCAAATAATATACAGCAACGCTATTAATAAATTTGGTTATTCCAAATTTATGCTATGCATATCGGCATGCTCTTGAGGATTAGCGATCAAGCCATTAATTTCATATAGCATAACGCCGCCTGCCATTGGTTGCTGCATAGTAATATCATTGCCATCGGCAATGATATCTCCGTTTGGCAACACAGCAATGGTAATGAGATGTCCGCTGATACTTGATAGCACCATGGTTTTTTGTTTCGCCACCTCCCTAAGGTTGATTGTGCCCTCTACTATATGGTTGCGTAATATAGTGGCCATTTCTGCTTTGCACTGCTGGGAACTAAGGCAGGAAGGCTCTCCTTTAATAATTTTAGCCAGATACTCATTGGTCGGCGCAAAGATTGAATAGGAAGCTTTGGGATCTAATTCTTCTATCACGCCCGTTGCTACCAGCGCCTTTTTAAATTCCGATAGCTCATCACAGTTGTTGAGGGCGTTATCAATATTATTATTCTCGGCAAATGCTGGCCATGTCATCATCACGACAACAGGTATCACCATCAAAAAAATAGAAAATAATCTACTACAGCTGGCCATAGCCCTCCTTTTAGGAGTGAGTTTAGGTTAAGAAGAATTTTTAGCCGTTTCCTGTTACTTTGCAGGCCCACCTCCACCACCCTTTGCGAGTACCGGGGGTGAAGCAATAACACTAATGGCAAAAACCAAGGCTGCTAAACTGATTATTCTCATTTGACTCTCCTCCTGTGTATATCTTTATGACGTATAAGTTTCGTTCTGCCGAATCAGAGGGAACGCATTAATCGCGGTCACGCCCATGTCCGTGTCCGTGTTCCTCGTGCTCTTCTTCATGGCCTTTTTGCTTCCACTCACCACGGGCAAAGTGCCACTTTTCTCCTCTATGCTCCCAATGCTC
>JABDBP010000002.1:6854-97857 GCA_013288565.1 Alphaproteobacteria bacterium
CCGTGTCCGTGTTCCTCGTGCTCTTCTTCATGGCCTTTTTGCTTCCACTCACCACGGGCAAAGTGCCACTTTTCTCCTCTATGCTCCCAATGCTCAGGGGCATAGCCATATCCAGGACGCGCTTCCATCCAGCGTCCACCCATCCAAACATGTCGGCCATCTTCCCAGACCCAATATCCCGGAGCCCATATATATCCAACACGCGGCTCCGGGATAACCTCAACCTGGGGAAAAGGAGGCGCTACACCGATATCAACATCAACATTGACTCTGGCAATAGCAGGTGCGGAAGCACCTAGAATAATAAACAAAAACAACAATAAAATCCGCAAGTATGCACCCATCTCCATTACTCTCTATAATATTTTACTTAATCAATGGGCCCAAAATTGATCTGTTTCTTGCTAGTAAGCGCCCCGGTCGCGGCGCCAGCACCACCACCAATCAAAGCGCCGACAACAGGGTTACTATGAGTCAATACCGCTATTCCCACACCAGCTCCCGCGCCAATAGCGCCGCCGGAGAGAGCCCGCTGCCCTTTCGTATCCCCGCATGCTGACAGAAATAATGCCAGTACCATCGTTACAATTGTTAACCTTGCACTAATAACAGACATAATACCCTCCATTAATGTTCTTAAGGGTTAAGGTACCGCTAAGAATATAAAACCGTAATAAGGTTAACGCCAAAAATATGTAAGCCTGGTATAAAAAATAAAATTACTACCAAAGAAATAAGGGACAATCCGGCAGTCCTTTACCCTCAATAAATTTCTATTACTTATGATTTTTGCCTAAGTCATAGTTATTTACGCTCTGTTAATAAGTTTGATAGTATTTCATGGCATATAATTGATTTGAATATTGCTACAGTAAAATCACGTTTTTTAGATAAACGATAAACATTTAGAGAGGTACTTATGGGTGCTATAACAATTAGTGATACTAACACTGCGGAAACTATTCCTGCTGGAGGAAGCAGCAGTGATGATCAATTTGTTGTCCTTACAGCTAACGCCAGCAATGATTCAATTACCTTGGATGGATTTGATTTTATACATGGCAGGCCTGCCGGAACAAATCCTTTCGATTTTATTGCAACAGGAACAGACAGCGATACCATCAACGCAAGTAACGCTACTATAACCGGAAGCGGCGGAGGGTATCTAGTAAGTGGCAAGGATCCTTCAGATAATACCCTTACTCTGGGTGGAACCGGCAACTTTACTGTTTATGGCGGCGTTGGATCTGTAACGGATAATAGCGGCGGCGGTAATAACATTTACGCCCTTAAACCCGGAAACCATACCGTAACTGCTGCCAGCGGGGATAACATTGTAGTACGTGACGGCATCCATGCTCCTGGTAATGCAACTACTGTAACCGTTTTTAATTTCGCTCCAGGCGACCACATAGCCCTTAGTCAATCAGTAGGCGAGCATCTGTTTAATTCTACAAACTTAGCTAGCTCGATAGCCACGCATATATCTGGCAATACATTTACGGCAGATCACTTGACTATAAATTTTGTAGGTCATACTCCAGTATCCGCTGATTTTATATTGGTAGCGTAAATTCTAAACTATCTCTTAAGACTAAACCGGCTGGGAAACTGGCCGGTTTTTTCTTGACCTACATCGGGCAAATCCCATTCCGTAGCAATCCCAGTTTTTGGGTGTGTATACCACAGGCTCATGACAAACAGCACGACAAAAATTTAGCGGTCCCGGGAAGGTCAGCTACATTAATCTTTATATTTATAAAAAGTTAATTTTTTATAAACAGATTCAGAATAGAATATTTACATGACCTCTTAAAGAATTGTTCCTCGTTAATCAGTGTTTTGATGGAGAAACGATAGAGGGATACAGTTGTGTATAAGGTAATCTTCGATAAAAAAGGGCTTCCAATAGTCATGAACAAAAATAATAAAATCATTCCCAAAGCAAGGATTCATAGAATTACTTTCCCATATAGGTCTATTCGTCATGCTAAAAAGATTATCTACATAATTGATGGACCGGGGAAAGCCGCAATAAGCATAGGTGGTAAGCATTATATTTGCCCACTGGGTAAGGGCGGTTCTCAATAATCATGAGAAACTAGGAACGGCATCATAAAAAGGGAATTATTATAAGAATATTAATTATTTCATGTGCATTGCTCCTATTATCCGGATGTGCAGAGTCTGTGAGATTTCTTTAAAGAAATAATCGCATGGTAATGATAAAGGCGAAAATTGTTGAGATTTAAGAACCGGCTTTATTTTCTTACATACTTTTTACCAAACAACCCACTTGATCATAGCGCATACTTATTGCCGTTTCGGTTTATTGGCTGGCAGGAGGTTACCATTATGCAAAAACTCAGAGTATATCTCGTCGCTACAACTATTCTTGCCGCATTACCAGGGTTAGCATTAGCTAAGACACAAACTACAACGATAACGCGGGAGGAGACGATTACTAAAACTACTGATACTTCCTCCATACCAATTTTACGCAAGATCGAATCGGATCGAGATTTAGGCAAGTTCGATAATGTTCTGCTGCGCTCAAATATAAACCTGACTGATTTCAACAAGGGTAATTACACAATATTTGCCCCGACCAACCAGGCATTCGCCAATTTGGACGAGGATAGCCAGAGTGATCTAAAATCCGCTAATTCTAATGCCCTCACGGCAATAGCTGAGGATCATATAGTGCCAGGCACAGTTTATCTGAATGATCTTCCAGGCAATTACGCCGTACTCTATTCTGTGAGCGGTAAACCTATCGAAGTCAGGAAGCTCGGGTTAAATGATTATTATGTTAATGGTAAACATATAAAAACTAACGATACCAACAATGTCGGTAACAGCGTGATTTATAAAGTTGATGGCTTCTTGAGTGATCCAGATGTGGCTGTTGCCAATCTAAAAATCAGTGGGAAAAAGGTGAGCATTCTAGTGCCGGAAGCAACCAAGCAGGTCATCACTATTGAGAGCCAGTAATATTAATCCCCACTACAGCCCTTACTAACTCTTCCGTATTGGGACGATTATTAGGACTTTTTATTAGGACTTTCTCCTTCACCCGGGATTCTCGCTGCATGTGCAAGTTGCTTGGCGCTGGTATTTATTAACTCTCCCTCGCACACGGTAACGTGCGCACCGGGATGCCAATATATGGTATTATTGATATCTACGGGATCAATTTGCCAAACGGAACCATCTTTTAATTCCACAACAAATCCCTTTTCGATTACCGATTTTACCTGCTGATCGGTATTGCAATCCGCCCTGGCTTCAGCTGCCATTAATATAGAAACTGCTGCAATTATAAGTGGTAGCCTAACTTTGACCATCCAATTCATCCTGACCTTTTACCAAATCGCTGACTTTTATTTCCTTCTCACCCCTATCCCTTAGGCGCGCAATTTTGAAAAATATTTTTAAGATTAAATACGGTAGTGTAAGAATTATTGGTATGGCTATAATTATGTAAGCCAGATTGCCTGAAGAATTTTGCCCGGATGTCAGCGGCAAAATCCCAGGAATAATAATATTGGCAGAAACATACATAAGCCCAATCACAATAGGAATGAGCAAGAAAAGAAAAATATATCCGCCAGTGCGTTTTAGTACTTTCATTGTTAAACTTCTGGCCGCCTATCAACAATTGCGGACCGGCCTATCGCTGTCAGTATTACCAGCGATAAGCCGTAAAGAATTAAACGCTTGCGGTTATTGTTGCGAAGGCCGCACTTGCCCGGTTTTCCAGACATCGAATAAGTCCAGCGATATGCCGGCATTCAATCCTTTTGCATCAAAAACATAAGCAAGCACGCTTCCTGTGGCGCTGCTGGCGTTCTCATCTGTTGCTATCAGGGTAACACCCGCTGATGCACTTGCCTTCCAATCCGATCCTCCCTTCAACTGGTCTAAGGATTCAGGTGTGCGGAAAACATAGACCTGGCTTTTGTCTTCAATCCCCACCTGCAACCCGGCTGAGGCAGCGCCGATACTATAGTATCCGGTGATTCTTCCATTCTCTATGAGTGCGCCTTTCCCTCCCGCACCGCCAATTATAAGATCCGCTTTGACGACACTAGGAAAAACAAGAATGCCGGGAGCATCTTTCATTGTGGCTGCGCAGGAAAGGGAAATCTTCTGGCATTTCCCAAGCGTAGCCATGACAGATTTATCAAGCACGGGGTTCTTATCCACCATCTTTGCATCGGCTATGCCAGCCACCAGCATTATCAATATGAACATAATAGCCGCAAAGACCGTCTCATACCACTGTTTCGTTTGTATTCTATCCATAACAATTCTCCTTTCTAAAATTAAATAAAAAGATGCATTTACAGAACTCAAGTGTGAACAAGCATGCATCAAATAACGATAAGATTTTCACTCTCATTTGCTAAAGAAGAAATAAATTCCTCCCTATAATAAATGTTTCGGTAATTATTCAAATTATCTCATCAGTGTTCTGGCGTTACTACAGTAGTTCCCGAGGGTGATGGGTTAACTACCGTGGTGTTTGCCGTTGGGCATTTAGGGCAATGGCAACAGCCTGCAAGCATTACTGAAGTGGCCATTAACAGTAGGCAGTGACGGATGTGAAAATTCTTCATAATGTACCTCCATTTTTTTGAACGAGATAAGAATCAAACAAAGTTTTTATAAAGAAGCGATGCGAAATTTATTTTTTATCACTTTTTTATTTTTTATCTCACTTCTCCATCTTTGCTGCTAATGAATCAATTTATATGCTGCATACTGTTTATATGATTTATTAATGGGATAAAAATAATGCCAGATTTGGCGCTGCACATTGAGCTTGATAGGCCTCATAACCGCATCTATATTAAAGGAGCGTTGAATCTCCAGCATTTTCGACATGCTGAGAATGGATTGAAAAATGCGCTTGCCGCATCGGGTAAGGAAACAATCATTGATTTGGCAAAAGTCACGCATCTCGATACGGCAGGTGCGTTTCTTCTCTATAACACAACAAACCCCGGATTAAAATTTTTGCATATTCGTCCGGAGCATAAGGCGCTCTTAGACCTCGTTGCCAAGGCTAAGCCAGGCAAACCGCTCACCCGAAAATCTTCATCTTCTTTAAGAAGGATGCTGATTCGCATTGGCAAAGCCACTATAGAAGGTTGGGAGGGTGGCATTGAACTCATTACCTTCATGGGCCACGCTTGCATCGAATTAGCCAAGGTCTTCCGGCATCCGTCTAGACTGCGATTTATTTCTATTACCCATCATATGGAAGCAATCGGCATAGATGCTATTCCGATCATCGGCATGATAGCTTTCGTGATCAGCATAGTTGTCGCCTATCAGGGCCAGGTGCAATTGAGGTCTCTGGGAGCCGAGCAATATACCATCAATTTGATAGCAATTTCGGTCTTAAGGGAAATGGGCGTGCTGCTGACGGCTATCATGATAGCTGGACGGTCGGGAAGCGCTTTCACTGCTGAGATCGGCACTATGCAAGTGCGGGAAGAGGTAGATGCACTGCGCGCCATTGGACTGGAGCCATTCGAGTTATTAGTCCTGCCGCGCTTGATTGCGCTTATCATTGCATTGCCGCTGCTGACGTTTCTTGCCGATGTGGTTGGATTATTCGGCGGAGCGCTGATTTCATCGTCACTTTTGGATATTTCATTGCCGCAATATTTGGAGCAAGTGCGTCAGGCCGTTAAATGGCAGGATTTTTTTGTGGGAATGATTAAAGCGCCGGTATTTGCCTTTGTCATCGCTTTAGTTGGCTGCATGCAGGGTTTGAAGGTTTCCGGTTCTTCGGAAAGCGTAGGCAAAGAGACCACCGCTTCGGTGGTAAAATCTATTTTCCTGGTGTTGATGCTGGATGGATTATTTTCCATTTACTTCCAGAAGGTGGGGTTATGAAAGAAACCATCCTCTCTGTAAAAAATTTGACCAATCGTTTCGGGAAACAAATTGTGCATGATGATATAAGCATAGACATCGCACGTGGAGAAATTATCGGCATTGTCGGTGGCTCCGGCTCCGGCAAATCGGTATTGCTTAAAACCATGATCGGATTGCATCACCCGAATTCCGGGAAAGTATGCATAATGGGCAAGCTTATCCACGATATTACTCCTTCTGAATCAGCATCAATGCTGGGAGTATTATTTCAAGAAGGTGCATTATTTTCATCTTTAAGCGTTCTGCAAAATATCATGCTGCCGCTGCGGGAACATACGAAATTAACCGATGATCAGCAGGTCATGCTGGCGCAGTTTAAATTAGCCCTAGTCGGTATGCCCCCGGAATCAGCTGCAAAACGCCCTGCTGAACTTTCTGGGGGAATGACTAAGCGTGCTGCATTGGCCAGGGCGCTTAGCCTGGACCCCATGATCCTTTTTCTCGATGAACCAACCTCCGGGCTTGATCCCATAAATGCCAACGGGTTCGACGAGCTGATCGCTAATCTTAACAAAAGCCTGGGCATTACGGTCGTTATGGCGACACATGACCTGGATACGCTATTTGCCGTTTGCGACCGGGTAGCAATATTGATTGATAAGAAAATCATAATAGATACTTTGCCGCACCTGCTTGAAAACCATAATAAAGAAATCAAAGAATTTTTGCATGGATCGCGCGCGAAGGGTGCTGCTGTTGCGGCAAGGAGTATACATGGAAACGGATAAAAATTATTTCCTGGTTGGTATATTTGTTATTACCATTATTGCGGCGGGCTTATGCTTCACCCTATGGCTGACATCTGCGAGTAAAGGCCAAATGGTTGATTATCGAATAAGTTTTAGCGAACCAGTTGGAAACTTAAAAGTCGGAAGCGCAGTCAAGTTTCAGGGAGTCGATGTCGGCAATGTGAAGAAAATATCCATTGATTCTAACGATATACGGCTGATCCTGGTTGATATCAGCATCCTCAAAACCACTCCGGTTAAAACCGATACAACAGCCACCATGAAGCTTAAAGGCGTTAGCGGAGATATTTACATCGATCTTAATCCCGATAGCGCTGATGCGTCTGATTTGACAGCGGCAAAAAAAGGTGAGGCTCCTGAAATCCGCGCCGAGAAAAGCAGTATAAATGCTATTATAGACCACACCGATCATCTGCTGGAGAAAGCCGATCACATAGCCAGCCAGCTAGATAAAATCTTTAGCGACCAGAATGTGGGGATGGTGAATGGGGTTATCAAGAAATTTGGAAAACATTACGGCGATGTAGAAGAAAAGGAAAATCAAAAATAACCACACTCTAAAACTATCCGATATTCTCTACTTCCTGAGCTATCTCCTCTGCGGAGATTTTTTCTGTGGAAACTACACCCTCCTTATTATCATGAAGGTGGGTAGCTACAGTCTGATAGCGTTTCTGCAATTCGACTATTTCGGCTTCGCTAAGGTTTTCAATGTTAATCAAATGATTGTTAGCCCCTTTCTGGGAAGCGATCACTTCGTTTAATTTGATCTGCATTGCAAGGTAATCCTTATTCTGAGAACGCTGCAATAAGAAAACCATGAGAAAGGTGACAGTGCTGCTTATAGTGCTCATGGTTAATTGCCAACCCACAGAAAACTTTAAGAATGGGCCAAAAGCCAGCCATATTAGGGTAAAGCTAAATACAATCACAAAAGCCCATGAACTGGCTGTCCATTTTACTGCCTGATGGGATAGATGTTCTATAAATTTTGGACTTTCATTGCTGTGCATTTCATCAACTCCTTACCTAATGGCTAACAGTTGTCAGTATTCCCATTATCAGTTCCTGCTGCCAGCTAATCAAACCACATATATAAAAACAATAATGATCAGAGATTTTATATTTATTTAACAAATATAAGGTGTACATATTACTGCATTCTTATACTTGGTTTCATAATGTTGGGATGTTTTTCAAAAATAGGAGTATTATATGAAAAAACTCACCACTTTAGCTTTTATTAGTGCTTTTGCCATTTCCGGCGCTGCACTGGCAGAAGATACTTCCACCATCCAAAAAGATGCACAGACTGTAAATTCTGATGCAAATGCGCTCAATAAAGATCAGCAGGCTATAGAAAAGAATAGAGAAGCCTTGAAGAATGATCGCGGGGCGAAGACCGTCGATAAAACATTAGGAAATAGGGCACATCAGGCCGGAGATAGCCTAGCCATAGCCAAAGACAAAACCGCGATTAAGGAAAAGAAGGTGGAAAAGAGCGTAGATAGTAAAATCCTGAAGCATGATGTGAAAACTTTGAATAAGGATACTAATACTAGTACTAGTAATGAATAATCATTAAAAAAGGAAGACCGCTATGGCAAGGCAATCAAGAACACAAAAAGCAATCGTAGGGCGCGTCATGCATGAGTTCAAGCATGGTGAACTGGAAACTGCAAGAGGGCAGAAAGTCGAGAATCCGAAGCAAGCTATTGCAATCGGACTAAGCGAGGCCGGAGCATCTAAATATGAAACTCCGCAAGGGAATAAACACAACCTCGAGCGCACCAAGCGACGCGAGCGTCAGGGAAAAACTGCTAAGGAATGAACAAATCGTAATTATGAGGTTATTTATGAAAGCTATCTATGCCGCACATGCTACCGCTATCGGTGGCCGTAATGGTCACGTGGAAACCGATGATAGGAATCTATCATTGGAACTTGCCGTGCCTGGCGGTGAAAGTAAGAAACTTGGCAAAGTAACAAACCCGGAGCAACTTTTCGCCTGTGGATATGCGGCCTGTTTCGGCAGCGCGCTTGAGGCCGTGGCTAAAAAACGCAACCTTGATGCCAGCAAGGCGGAGGTCACGGCCAATATAAGTCTGATTAAAGAAGATGATGGCGGATTCAGGATTGCCGCTGAACTCGATGTCGCAATCGCTGGGCTAGATCATGATACTGTGCAAAAATTAACCGAAGAAGCGCATCAGCTTTGCCCATATTCCAAAGCTATTCAAGGCAATGTCGAGGTAGAACTCAAAGCAGCGGCATAAAGCTATTATGCAGCTTTCTTGCCGCTGACGGCGTATTCTACCACTTTGGCAATTTCTGTGGCGTCGGCATCTTCCCTAATGATACGGCCAAAGGAGAGAATGCCAGATACTTTACCACTATCATCCCTCACCACTAGGCGGTTTACCTGATGGTCATGCATCTGTTGAGCGGCCTCTTCCAGTGAATCTTCCTCGCGACAACCGAATACTTGATAAGTCATATGGTCTCTGACTCTTTCTTGAGAAATATCCTTACCTTTAGCAACGGCACTTAAAACTATATCCCGATCGGTGATGATTCCTTCAAGAATATCCTTGTCTCCTACCGGCAAAACACCGCAATCAAGAAATTTCATTTTCTGTGCCGCCTCTTTTATCGTGCTGTCTGGCGAAATCACTTCAGGATTCCTACGCATCAATTCTTTTACTTTCGTTTGTGCCATTTTATCCTCCTATATTAATATGGGCGAGTCAGGGAATATAATTTCCGCGTATCTAAGTACGGGAGCTATTTTCCCCTGACTCTATCGTTTGGAAATAAATCCCAAAACGAATGATTGAAGGTTTAAGGACCATTGTATAAAAAAAATATATTCAAGAATAACAAGAAATATAAAGCCGTGGTAAATCACTGCCTAAGGGTGTTCGGAGTTGGACATTGATAACCAATGGTCGATACCGTGGTTGTGGCTTCCTCATGTATCGCACCCTGAGAGCGCGCGGCTTCTCTTTTATTTAGATCATCGGCTGCACGGTCACTTGGTTCCGGTTTTACCCCATGAGAATATGCATTCCCCGTTGTGTAGTAGGAATCGGAATGACCCTCCTCTGCGTAGGATATGCCAGCAATTCCAGCAAGAATGGCGGTAAGTGAAATGAAAACTGCTTTTCTAAAATTCATGAAACACCTCTCTAAAGATGATGGGTAATTAGTAGAGCCTACTTTAAAAATTCTGCTATAAGATTTCAGTATGATTGGAGTGAAAGAGTAATAAAAAAATTATATGCGGTAATCAATTGTGGTTGTTGATTATATATTTTTTACAATTTTGAGTAACTCCCAATACGGCAAATTTATCAGAAATTCTTAGGATGGAAATTTTCTTTTGGAGGATTTTCATTATGGCAGCAAATAATCTCGCATATAATGTTTATGATAAACAAACCTCGGCGCTAAAGCGCAACCCCTTCCTGGTAGCCCTTAAGGGAGTAGAACATGGCAGGTTGGTTATGGCCACTCCAGAGAATAATATTCTGGAATTCTCCGGCCGAAGGGAAGGGCCGGAAGCACATTTGCTTCTTAACGATTGGCAAGTACTGGATGATTTGATAGCGCGCGGCGAAATAGGATTCGCTGAAAATTATATAGATAATAAATGCGATAGTGATGACTTGGCTTCGCTTCTTACATTTTCTCTTCTTAACTCTCCCACCCTGGAACGCTTTTTCCATGGCAAGCCTCTATATGCATTATGGCTCCGCCTCAAAAATACTCTGCGCGGTAACTCACTGAACGGCAGCCGCAAGAACATTATGGCACATTACGATCTTGGCAACGACTTCTATTCGCTCTGGCTGGATGAAGGCATGACTTACTCCTGCGCATTATTCGATGGTAATGAATCTCGAAGCCTGGAAGAAGCACAAGCCGCAAAATATAGGCGCATTCTGGACAAATTATCGACTAAACCAGGCGATCATATATTGGATATCGGTTGCGGCTGGGGAGGGTTTGCTGAAGCTGCAGCTAAAGAAGGTTTGCGCGTTACTGCCATCACAATTTCCAAGGAACAGGCCAATTATGCCAGAGAAAGGATACGGAAGGCAAAACTTGATAACCTAGTTTTGGTGGAGATTGCCGATTACCGGGAAATAAAAGGCAAGTTTGATCATGTCGTTTCCATAGGTATGCTTGAGCATGTAGGGGAACAATATTGGCTGGCTTATTTTGACATCATAAAGAACGCCCTAAAATCCGGCGGCAAGGCAATGATCCAGTCAATCACACTAGATTGCCTATTATTCGAGGAACTTGGCAGCGCCACTGGATTCATTGAGCATTATATTTTCCCGGGCGGAATGTTGCCTTCAAAATCCAGGTTTTGCATGAATGCGGAAAAGGTGGGATTGAAATGCCGGGAAATGTTTGCATTCGGTGAAGATTACGCCAGGACGCTTAAACATTGGCTGTACAGGTTCGAATTGAACAGGGATAAAGTTATTGCGCTCGGGTTTGACGAATCATTCATCCGCCTGTGGCGGTTCTATCTTTCAAGTTGTATCGCTTCTTTCTTAAGCAAGCGCAGCGATGTCATGCAGGCGGAACTGGTGCATTCTTAAAAATGATAACTAGTAAAAAGTCTCCGATTACATGGTTTGCCGTATTAGACAGTAGGCGCGCGCAATTTTACCAGCGCAAACCGATGCATAAGGAACCGGATCAGAGTCTGAGTCATAATGGCCGCAGATTGGAACCGATATTCGACACATCTTTAGTCGCCGAATCGATAGAGGATTATGAAATCGGGCGGCATCAATTAGGCAGAGTTTTCGAGAGCGCCAATCCGCCCCGGCATTCACCGAGTTCCCATACTGGTATCTCAGAAGAGATAAAATTGCGATTTATTAGAAAGATTGTTGAAACTCTTGAGAAATGTCATGCGGCAAAAGCTTTCGATCAGTTGGTTCTGGTGGCACCGGCTAAGATAATAGGAATATTGCGCAAATCCTTAAGTGCCGATATCAAAAAATCGATAATTACGGAAGTCGTCAAAGATCTTACCCATCACCAATCGGAAGCACTATCGGGATTTCTTGCAGCGGTTGCTTAAGCTTTATTCTCTGGTAATGATTTAAGCAATTGCCCAAGGGTTTCAATGCTGACCGGCTTAACCAGATGATGATCAAAACCCGCTTCGCTTGAGCGTTTCCGATGTTCTTGCTGACCCCATCCGGTATGGGCAATAAAAATTCTATGCTTTAATGACGGTTCCTCACGCATCTTCCGGCACAATTCATAGCCGCTCACCCCGGAAAGTCCGATATCCAGCATGATTACATCGGGCAGGAAAGATTTAGCGACATCCAACGCTTCCTCAGCCTTACACAAGATTTTTACCTCATATCCTAGCAGCTCTATCATCCAACCAAGAGTTTGTGCCAGTTCCTTGTTATCTTCGACCACCAACACCCGTAATTTTCTTTCCCGCAGATTTAGCGATGGCGTTTCTGGTACAAACATCTCTGGTTCAGGCACTGAAGTGGAAGGAGAAGAATCGTGTATTGGTTGCACCGCTGGTGCGGCAACTATCGGCAATTTTACCAGGAATTCGCTGCCCTTATCTTTTCCTTCGCTATGCGCTTCTATACTGCCGCCATGCATTTCCACCAGGTTTTTTACCAGCATCAAACCGATTCCAAGCCCTCCGTGCGCTCGCTCTATAGAGCTATCAACTTGCGTGAATATATTAAATATGCGCGTCAGCATATTTTCAGGAATACCGATTCCTGTATCCCGCATGCTTACTGTGATAGTTTTTTCATCCGCCTTCGCTTCAATCAGAATCCAGCCATCGGCAGGTGTATATTTAATTGCATTATTTAACAGATTGGAAAAAACTTGGGAAAGCCTGGTTAAATCGGCACTCAGCCAGATTGGTTCCGTAGGCAAATGTACGGAAAGCTGATGGCCTTTTTCTTCTATTAAAGGTTTTGCAGTTTCCAACGCGTTATTTATCACTTCTTCAAGCGTGATGTGATTTTTCTTGAGTTCTAACTTCCCATGCGAAATCCGCGATATATCGAGTAGATCATCTACTAGCCTGGTTATCTGCTTTACCTGACGCCCCATTATTTCTAGGGAATCCGAGTAGTGTTTCGTACCGCTATTAGAAGATTGCAGGATTGAGAGTGCATTGCTTAACGGCGCCAGAGGATTACGCAACTCATGCGACAGCGTGGCAATGAATTCATCCTTTCGCCGGTCCGCCTCTTTCAACGCTTTCTCCGCCCATTTGCGCTCGGTAATAGCTGAGCCCAGCAACAATCCCGTTACCGCCACGACCGCCATAAAAATCTGAAGGAAGTTTAGACTTTGATCTAGGGATACGGTGGTAAATGGCCCTGATCCGTGCATCGTCGCCCATATCGCTATGATCGATGCAGCCAAAGTAACGGAAGTAGTTCCATGCTGGCCGAACCTAAGTGCTGCCCATATGGTGAAAGGGAAAATTAAATAGATAAAGACATGGCCGATTATTCCCATGCTTAAGGGCTCGGTGAAAATTCCAAGGCTGGTGATAATCATTCCCAACGCCAAGGCAAACGCTTCCCACATATTATACTGTCTAAATGAGTCATAGGAACGGCGATTGCTCCAGATCAGCAATACAGGAGCGAAAATCAA
Source organism: Alphaproteobacteria bacterium (assembly GCA_013288565.1). Lineage (GTDB taxonomy): Bacteria > Pseudomonadota > Alphaproteobacteria > Rickettsiales > JABDBP01 > JABDBP01. The sequence goes on from JABDBP010000002.1 coordinate 20,237, forward strand.
TGCGCCAGTCGCGTCTCCGAGCCACCATATCATCCAAAGTGAGTGATAAGCAGTCCATAGTTGTACGTGGCCAAGGCACAAGCTGGTCACCCCAATAGTGGCACTGACCATGGTGCTAAAAATCGCGGAAAAAATCACCAGGCTTAAGACATCTTTGACCCGCGCCAATGAATTGTCGAAACCAACCCGTCTGCATAGATATGCTCCGATTACAACTTCCAGTGTATTGCCAATTGCAATGCCAAGAGCAGTGAGAGTTGGCTCATGTGCGGTGACGTTAGTTAAAAAGGCGCCAAGCGCAATGCCCGGCCAGGCACGGTAGCCAAAAAACAGAACGGCGGCCAAGGCTATTCCTGTGGGAGGCCATACCACCGTAACCTGCTCGGCCTCAAACGCCATAAGGAAACCGATTTTCGAGGCTACAAAATAGACAGCGGCCAAGGCTAATACAACTATGACTGGTTTAATAAAGTTGGCTAAGTTGCGCACTGACTTTCCATTTTTTTGTTTTATATAACAGTTCGTATTGTTGCTTTCATAAACTTTCTATAAGTTTTTTTACTTATTTTTTATGAACTTTCTCGGATTTTCCAATATTTTTCTTATATAGAACTCCATAATCTCGTCCTGAAATCAACCCAAACAATAGAGAAAGGAGGCATATATGGCTGTTCGCAATTTATTTAGTGCTGATAGGTCGGTTCCGGTAACAAGAGGAGAAAATCCCCTTATCAATCTACAAGAAGAAATGAATCGGCTGTTCGATAATTTTTTCGGCGGAAGCTTTCTGCCTGCATCGTGGGCGCAATTTCAGCCGATAGAAAGTATAACCGGAATCACCCCTGCCATTGATGTAAAAGAAAACGATAAAAATATAAAAATCACCGCAGAATTGCCAGGATTGGAAGCAAAGGATGTCCAGATACAGGTAGCGGATCATTATGTGACCATCAAAGGCAAAAAGGAGGATGAGTCGAAGGAAGAGAAAGACGGTTATTACCGCAAAGAACGCTCTTATGGGGAATTCCAGCGAGTTATCGCTCTCCCAGATTCGGCAAATGGTGATAAGGCAGAGGCTTCTTTAAATAAAGGACTGCTTACCATCACAGTCCCGAAAAAACCCGGCACTGAGGCCAAGCCGCGCAACCTAGAAATAAAACAAGTAGCTTAAAGTTGTCATGTTATACAAAGGCGGAGACATAGTTGACTGTGCTCTCCGCCTTTGCTTGCAAGTTATATCCCCCTTCCAGCACTTAAATTGCACCCGCAAGATTTAAGCACCTTCTAATATCTATTGGTGGGCTGGGATTTCCAGATGTATGGAGCTAAGGATACTACAACTTTCACCTACCTTGAATCTTACCCGATTCTAAGCCTAACTTGAAACCAAAAAAGGCAAGTATCGCAGTCACCACCAAGCCAACCCAGCTTACCCACATAGGAATTGCCATGCCCGCCGCCGTAATATCCCATCCTTGAGTTATCCTGCCAAGATGTGCCAGAGCCACAAGCGCGAATAGGGTGCCGGCTATAATAGAAAACATTTTTTGCATCATAAACTATCTCCTTAAAAATTATTTCATCTGGTATCGGCGTCACCACAAATTGTGTCCAAGGATAGGGAATTATTCTCCATAAGCTGATCTTTTCGCTGGAGAATCTGGAGAAGAATTCACCACCCAGCTATTTTCCTCATCTGTATCATGGTTATTGGCAGACAAAGCTCTGCCACTCCCTGATTCGGCCTCACTCTTTTTGTTGCCTTCGTCGGAAGCAGATATATGTACGTTTTCCTTTTCACTTTTGTTTTTATTATTTTCATTCTCCGGAATACCTGGAGAACCACCTTCCGAAGTCCAGGCATCCAGAGGCTGCTCCTGCTTGCTTTCAGGGTTTACTCGGTTCTGGTTAAATTTTTTGGACTGCCGATACGCCCATGCTTTCTGTTTTGCTTGTCCGAGACTGTGACTACCCATTTCTCATTTTCCTTTGATGTTTATAAAGATGAAAGTTAATCCGCGCCATTTTGGGAAGTAGGATTTCCATTTTGATTGGCTGTAGGAGTGCTTTGGTTTGCCGGGCCTGTTGCAGAAGTATTTAAAGCTCTCGCGTTATTTATTTCAGGATTTGGGGCAATATTTCCGCCGATATTCTTGTACCAGGAATAGCCGATAATTACGGCCATAACGATTACAATTGCAACTAGAAGCCAACCAAGTGCAGAGTTTTCCGGCATTGTACTGCTCACACGACTAGGCCTACTTATGCCGGATCTTTCATTGCTGTTGTCGTAATTTCTTTGGTAGGTGCTGGAAGCATCAGAGAGCCGGGGCTCTTCTGTTGGTTTAAAACTCGGATTTGTAGCCATGATAAATTCTCCTACTTATATTTGAATTAGAATACATGGCGTAGGGTAACGTTGATCGAATAAATTTTCCGTTCCGTATTCCAATTCATTACGTCAATTTGCTGTAAATACGCAGCGTAAAACCCGGAAAATCGTAATGGAAAATTTATTCTTGGAAGAATATATCAACAGATATGAAAAGATTTATGGCAATGGCGACACTACTAATGGCCACTACAGGGTGTGTCGCATATCCGCCTCCGCCGCCCGCTGCTGTGGCGACGCAACCAGTTTACCCAGCGAGTACACAGGCTTACGTATATCCCTACGGATATCCATACTATGGGTATCCGTATTATTATCCTGCGCCGGTCGTCACGTCATTTGGTGTAGGCATAGGAATCGGCGGCGGCCGGCACTGGAGATAACTGACTCCTCTAGCGGACATGCAAAATATTATCATCTATATATTCGGCCTTTGCGATTCTCAGAAATATACTGTCACCCATGAGATAGCCAAACTCGAAAATTTTATCATCGTCAATAATCATCTCATCCATAACCCGATTTTCAGCATTTTGCAGCCGAACGGCAACTCATTGATTCCCTATAATACCTGGCGTGAGGTTGAGAAGGTAAGAAGTGCCGTCTATAATTCAATCAAAATGGCAGATAAGAATAGTAATTTCATCATAACCAATGAGTTTTACGCCGAGGATGAAGTAGACAGTAAAATATTCCGCCAGATACAGGCGGTGGCGAAAGCGCGCAACAGTCAACTCTTCCCAATCAGGATGCTATGTAATAAGGAGGAAGTATTAAACCGTATAGCGTGGGAAGAAAGAAAGATGCGGATCGAGGCTATGCATCTGGGTACGGCACATAAGAAATTCAGCCATACCATACTCAAACCTACACATGATAACTTGTTCGAGATTGATGTCACCCAGCGCAGTCCGGAAGATGCAGCACGATATATCATCGAAAAAATCAAGAAAATGATCTGTGAAGAAAAAGCGGAAAGAGGAAACCAGGATAAGGTAAAACTGCGAATTGAGATGCCTATACAGAGCAATCATTTATCGGGGTAGGTATCCAAGTACAAATCAGTTTGCTTATTACCTTCTTTATGCAGCCTATTGGCTTGGTATTGGCGATACTTACCTGAGAACTTTACCCTATCTAGAAAAACTCCTATTGTTTCTTTATAGAAGTGCGGTAACATTTTTCCTCATAACATTACAGGAGATAAGTCATGGTTAAAAAAATCCCGGAAGATTTTCACAGCGTTACCCCTAGCCTTGTTGTTAACGGCGCTGCGAAGGCGATTGAGTTATATAAAAAGGCATTTGGCACACAGGAACTCTACCGTATGGAATGTCCAGGCGGGTCAGGAAAAATCATGCATGCCTGCATAAAACTTGGCGATTCAAAAATATTTCTCACGGACACTAACCCAGAAATGGGTTGCGGAACGCCTTCAGCTTCAAGTTTTTACGTGTATATAGAAGATGTTGATGCCACCTTCAAACAAGCAAAGCAGGCAGGCCTTAATGAACTTTCTCCAGTGCAAGATATGTTCTGGGGCGACCGTACCGGCAATCTGAAAGATAGCTTCGGCATTGTTTGGACTCTTGCCACCCATGTACGTGATGTGTCGCCGGAAGAAATGGAAGAGGCAAAAAAGAAGTTCGGAGCGAAAGCGGCTTAGGCTGAAATGACCGGAAATAATCCCGAATTTACCATTAGCCGCACTTTCGCTGCACCGCGCCAGCGCCTGTTCGATGCATGGAGTAAGCCTGAGATTATGGCAAAATGGTGGGGGCCGAAAGGCCTCACCGTAAAATCATACACGCTAGACCTTAGGCCTGGCGGCATCTATCACTACTGCCTGCAAGCGCCTGACGGCAGCGATATGTGGGGTAAATTCGTTTACCGAGAAATCGTCCCACCTTCGCGCCTGGTTTTCGTCAATTGCTTTTCCGATGAAAAGGGAGGCATTACCCGCCATCCGTGGAGTCCGAACTGGCCGCTCAAAACGCTATCGACGATCACATTCTCCGAGCATGAAGGCGGCACAAAAGTCACCATACAATGGACGCCACTGAATGCGACAGAGCTGGAACTAAAGACTTTCGAAGAGGGCAAAGTTGGAATGCAGCAGGGCTGGACCGGAACATTGGACCAGCTGGCCGATTATCTTAAAAATGCATAATATGTCATTAATAAGTGGTGCCGGGCTTATCGAATTCGCGGGAACGGAATTATGATCAAACCCGGCAAAGTAATTTCAAAGGTGAAGGCATTGACGGCGCAATTCGCTGCGTCGGGCGATATAAAAAGCGCGGCAACCGCGCCGGATGCTCCTAGCTGGATCGGCCATGTCGCCGTGCTGACGGGAGTGCTCGCGGCACTCACAGGTTTTTTAACCGTGCGTTCCACCGTGCTCACCAACGAGGCCATCTATGAAAGCAACCAGGCGATATTATCGCAGACGCAGGCTTCGGATGCATGGTCGGAATATCAGGCGAATAGCATAAAAGCGCATATCGTCGAAATGCAATTACTGCCGTCGAACCATTTAAGCGCTGGAGATCGGGAGAATCTGGCCAAGATGGATAGTGAAATCCGCGGCCGCCAGCCTTTAAGCAAGCAGATGGCCACTGGTAAAATTCAGGAGCGTGAAGACCATTTGGCCCATGGATTAAAACTTTTGCAGCAAAAGGACATGCTGGGATACGCCAGTATGATAGCACAACTCGGGATTGCTCTAGCCTCAGTTGCAGCCATGGTGCGGAAGCGTATCGCTTTTGATATAGGAATAGCAGCAGCCGTGATAGCAGTCGGTATTACGGCTTATGTTTTTATTTTCGGTTATTTGGCCGGCAATATTTAATAAATACAAAACAAGGCAGAGAAGCGTTATGTGGAAAGAGTTCAAAGATTTTGCAATGAAAGGCAATGTGGTTGATCTTGCGATCGGTGTTATCATCGGTGCGGCATTTGGCCAGATCGTGGCATCGCTGGTAACCGATATCATCATGCCACCGATCGGGCTTATTTTAGGTGGAATCGATTTTTCCGAATTTTATATTAATCTCTCCGGCAAAGTGTATGGCTCGCTTGCGGAGGCCAAGAAAGCCGGTGCGCCCACTATTAATTACGGTATATTTCTCAATCAGGTAATCCATTTCCTTATCGTGGCATTTGCTGTTTTTCTGCTGGTAAAACAGGTCAATCGTTTTAAAAAAGCGGCAGCGGCAACTCCTATCTTACCAAATGCTCAGGAAGTATTGCTGACCGAGATAAGGGACATATTAAAAAATAAATAATTCCTTTCTCTGATCTACCATTTACCATATAATCTTATGGTTTATTCCAACTGGGCTCACTGCTCTTGCTTGCAAATTCCCTGTTCGGTGTTTTAAATTCCCTGATACAATAAAATAATTCCCTGTTACGATTCTTAGGGAATTTGCTAAAAATAGAAAGGAATTACAGGCACCCTATGACACCCGAGACAAAAGCATTAGTGGAAGCAGTATCTAAGTATGAGAAAGATGTTTCTGCTGTTCACCGCTGCCTCGATGCAGGGGGTGATCCAACCTATCGAGACGAGCGCATACCAAGCCTATTACTCACTGCTTGCGGCAGTGAATTGAATCCAGAGGTAGTTACTCTAGTGGCGCACCGGCTCAAGAAAATCCCAGATAAGGAACTAGTTAAACAAATTGCCAATCAATCCGATTTCTATGGAGAGACGCCGCTTGGCAAATTATGTTGCGGCAATTCCTTTCCTCCGGGTTATGCGGATGCCGTGTGCTCTGTGCTTGAAATCGGCGCTGATTCCAATCCGTTGCATCGGCGCGATGGCAAGAAATTACCGATTGAGTTATACAAACATATAGATAATCCAGAAGCAGCCAAAACGTTGGGATGGATGCTCGTGTATCTATGTGAGAGTGCTCCTGGCTGGAATAAGCGACGTAGCCAGTCCCTGCGTGATACCGTTCTGCATGCCAACCGAAAACCAGAAGATTTTCGTGGATTCCTGGAAGTAGGCATCAAAGCCTATACGTTGTGCTTTGGATTTGATTATAGCCATGAAGACCCGGTATTTCATATCCAATTTGGAAAGTTGATGGTACAATGTGCGCAAAAAGGGCATTGGTCAGAGCAACACAGAAATACTGCATGGTACGCACTTGATTATTGCCGTGATGTTCGTGATCTGCTGACTGATGTATCGACACGTCTATTGCTACCTCAGCTATTGCTGACGACAAAATTGCACGATAATAAAGATTTTCTCCGCAAACTCCCCACCCAGCATCTGGTAAAGAAATTATTGCCTGTAGCGGCAGAACTTATCTATCAAGGAAAAATTGTAGATGGTGTGCTGGGCGTACTCAAAAACTGGAACGACCGCCGACCCGAATTTCCAAATGAGCTTAATCCTCTTGCCTCCAGCGGGGCCTGGTATTCTCTCACTAAAGAATTTGTTGTGCCTGAAGGCCAGGCTAAAGGAATGCGTGTCGTATGCATGACAGATAGCGCTGCATTGAAAACGGAAAGCAAGGAATTGAAACATAGTGCCGAAAACCTTATACCTGACGCATTGAATGGCCACTCGCATTTCTTTTCCATAAGAAATAGAGCCGGGCAAGTATCCACTTTTGTTATTCGTCGAATAGCAGTAAATGGGCGTTACGAAGATGTAATTACAGTTCCTGGTGCTTTTAACGATGTGGCTGCCAAACTCTATATGGAACAGCACCGAGGTTTTAGAAATGAGACCATACTGCCGGAAGAATCAGTAGCTGCGTATCAAGTATTCAAGCATGCTATTGAGACGAAGGCGTTAGGAGTAGAGTTGGAGAAATCGGGGGAAACAGCTGAGAGTAAGGTTTCCAAATCCCATATTCCACCTGTATTATTACAAGTTGGTAATTATATCAGCCCGGAAATGGTACAGAGCCGCTTCAAGCATTATGCTGGAGCAAAAGGTGTCGCCTTTGTACCGAAGGATAATAGTTTTCGCCAGTGTGATACGCATCTCATTTCCGGTGAAGGAATAATTACTGATGTAGATGGCCGCAAACAGACCAGAGCCTTACGCGATATGACAGCGATAGAATGTTTCAAAGCCAGTGATGTTGATGACGGGATCAGAGGAGTTATTACCCAAGTATATCCTTCGCTGGCGATGCAGCTAAGTCGTGGCGATACAACGATAGAATTACCGAAGGAAACACGGTTTATATAGTACATTTACGAGGTGGTGGAGTTTATTAAGAATGTGGAAGGATGGTATGAATAGGGCTTTCCCTGCTCTTGATAATAATTCCCTGTAAATACCGCGCATAACAGGGAATTTGACTGCGGAGAGAGACATTCGCGCTAGACTCCCTGCACCGCCACCTATAACTCAATGGGTTACTGGTATTTTCAAACAGACTGACCTATCGTATAAAACTATCCGGCAACCATATGGCAACCAGCTGAATCGGTTTCGTAGCTTAATATTCTATATTCTTTCTTGCTTTTTCCTCAAAGGCTATGTTGAAAGCAATTGATATGCGCTCGGTTTTTCCACGGAAAGGGATAACATAGTGCTCAAGGTGACTGGGGAACATGATCATAGAACCTTCAATCGGAGGCACGTTGACGGTTTCATAATGCCCGCGTATGGGCCATACATGCGCCCGTGACCTGGGATCGCATAACGCAAGAAAGCCGGCATTTTGTATATCACTTTTTGCCTTTGCTATATCACCGGTGTGAACATAGTAAACACCGCTGACATTGGAATTTGGATGGATGTGCGGCGCAGAAAAACCGCCCTCCCGGATTAACACTGACCAACCCCACAAATGTATATTGAAAGGCCAGACTTTATCTAATGCTTCGGAACTATCATGCTTCCACAGGTCTTTTATATAAATCTTAAAATTATGGTGAATGAGGTTGGCAAGTTGCTTTACCGCCAGGTTTTTGATTTCGAAAAACTTTGTATCCGAATGGTAGCCGCCTTTTATTGAATTGACTTTTGTGCCCTTGCCAGCCTTCTCCTGTTCAAGAATAAGGCTTCTTAACTTATCATTCATCTTATCTATTTCCGGCCCTACATGCTCTTTGCGCAGGCAGATGGTAGGAAATAAGTTAAGAGCCCCGCCCCTTTCCTGGAACAAGAACTGCATATTTTCCTGCTTCTTTTTTCCGGCAGGCTCTAATTTTATGATTTCCATAATGGCTTCTCTTATATGAATAATATGGCAAAAGTCAAAGGAATTAGGGCTTTACAACAGGCAGATATATTTTAATATCACCCATATGAAATTTTCTGAACTTATAGCTCCTGTAAAAATGCCGGAATTTAAGAAAAAAATTCTGGCAGGTGAAACTTTTGTTATCAAAGGCAAGAAGAAAAAATTTTCCCACCTTATCAGCCTCGCTGAAATTGAAGCGGTGCTAAATAACGGCTGTAATACCAACCTACCGGTGGAAATGATAGTCAAGGGAGGCAGAGGCACGGTAGCGGATACGAACATTTTGTGGGCGCCGGTTTCCTTAAGGAAAAAAGAAATTCTACAGCTGATTAATGAAAAAAACAGCATGCTGATGCGCAATATGTCGCAGATTACCCCTCGCGTTGCCGCCATGATTGATGAAATTGAAACGGTTTTTGAAGGCGCCCATGCCGATGTGCATCTTTATATGTCGCTGAAAAAAAGCAGCAGCGGCTATAATGCCCACCGCGACCGCCCCCAGCATAAGCTTTATCTCCAGGTTATCGGCAGCACTATGTGGAAAGTTTTTTCGCACAGCAACGACCTTGATGACGAAATAGTGTCGGTGAAAGAAGAAGATGAATGGAGATATCTGAAACAGGAGAAGGAATTCACTCTAGAAGCTGGCGATATGCTTTATATGCCACCGGCAACCTTCCACAAAGTGCGCAACGAGGATGGCCCGCGCATATCGCTCAGTATTCCTTTTTATGTTCCGGAAAAGCCATATAACCGGATGGACAGAACCTATATTCCGTTTAAGAAAATTTTTGAATCACGCTCATAGGCCAGTCGTGCCAGGGTTAAACGGCAAATCCCTTAAAAGTGCCAGGCAAGGCTTGCAAAGACGCGCGCGTCTTTATTGCCTTCAGCTTGCACATTGCGGCTGATAGGCAGGGCAGCCTCAAGGCTGCCGGAGATATTATAACCAGCATTAAACCTTACACCCGCGCCTGTATCGGTAAGGCTAGCCTGACTTGGTTGCCCGGCCACAGCATTATTATTCCATACTTTACCGGCATCATAGAAGCCATATAGCTGATATGAAGGCAGATATTTGATATCTGTTTGCTGGTTGAACTGCAATTCGCCACGGCCAGCAATACCGCTGTCACCGCTTATTTCAAAACTATCATAAGCAGAGCCGATGCTAGCACCGCCCACACCGAATTCCTCCGAAGCAAACAGTGTATCATTAGAAGCTTGCCCTGCTGCTTTTAGTTCCACAGAGAATGGTCCAAAAACATTCTGTATGCGATCAAATTCAAAATTGGCTTTCATGAAATCCTGTTCAGCATTCGCCCTGGAATGAGCAACATTATTAGTAACGTCAAAATCCAGGCCCTGGCTGCCATGCACTGAAAGCCGGTTAAGGCCAGAAAGCGGATCAGCAAAATCAACGGTGCCGCCAGCGCGCAGCGCCCTGATGTTGTCCTTATAGCTTGGCACAACCGGTGAGGTTGATCTGACGTTACGGTAATCCAGGCTTGCATCACCTATCAGGTTAACTGAACGGGAGCGGATGAAAGGATGTTCCAACCCCACAGTTAATGATCGGCTTATGCCCTCAATACTCAAAGGGGCGAGGCTGGAAGAGGGGTTTGAATCGACATAAGAAGCGGCAAGATTCAGTTTGGTTCCTTCCGAATCCAACTGCTCCTGGTGATCCAGTTCAAAATATTTCAGTTCATCAGTATCCGCGGTGACGTTGGTGTGGAATGCGGTTTTATCATAAATGCCAAGAACGTTATTGAATTGCACGTTGAAGTTGCCTTCCCATGGTCCAAGGTATCTGCTGCCACGATTATCAACCCCCACGCTGCCTTCCACCATTTTATTAGTGGTTTTGATAACCAGGTCAGATGCGCCCGGAGTTGCAGATGGGCTTAGGTACCCGCGCGCTGTCACGCCAGGCAGATCACTAGCCAGCAAAAGATAACGCTCAAGCGATTGGAAATTCAGCGGCTTTTCATTTTTTATCTTATCGGCATATTCCTCTATAAGCGGGCGGGATTCTTTTTTATCGCTTTCGACTTTTACTTTGCCTATATGCCCACCAACAATCCGCACTATTACATGGCCATTGTCTATTTTCTGCGGGGGGATAATAGCGCTGGAGAGGGCATAACCCTGGTTACGCAGCTTGGCGGTTATTTTATCGGCCATCTCATGCAGGTAAGAGAGCGACACTTCCTTACCGATATATTCTTGATAAATAGACTTTATATCTGATTTTGAAAAATCCGTGGCACCTTCAACCGAAACCGATTTAAGCACGAATTTCACCTTATCATCACTGCTGCCTTTGCGCTGGGCTTTGCCTTCCGGTGCAATCAAAGGCTCATTGCTGATATCTGGTTTTTCAATAGGTTTGAAACGCTGGTCCTGGCGGCCGGGATCAACGGTATTGGGGATGACTTGCGCCGTAGCTGCATTTGCAGAGAATATAAAAACCAGCAGCGCTATTAAAATGGAGAGGCGGCTTATTTTTTCACTTTTTATAATGTGCTGAACATTCATAGCAACCCTTCCCATATAATATATTGGCATAACTGACTGGCTTATAACGGAGTATTAGTTATACGCAACACAAAGTTATCTCCCCCTTTATTTTTTTAGCATTTAGTAGTTGCAAAGTTTACCGATTAAGAATAGAACTACCCCCCGTTGTAACAAATTAGCAACAGGTGGGTGGTTAATAAGTTTTCCATTCCGAGTTTGTACATATTAATAAAATAATCATAGTGAGAGGTTTTATATGAAGTCGATTTTCAATCAGAACTGTGGTTCAAAGAAATTCAATACGCAGCTTAAAACAACCTCTCTTTCCCGAAAATTATTTGCTTCGCTCGCAATTACCAGTGCGCTTGCAGGGGTATCAGCAAAGGCAAACCCGGTTGGCGGCCAAGTTGCAGCTGGCAATGCCCAGATCAATCAAACCAACCCAAATGTAACAACGGTTACTGAGACCAGCAACAAAGCCCTGATTAACTGGCAGAGTTTTTCTATAGGCCAAGGCCAGCTTACTGAGTTTATTCAACCATCATCCAGTTCAATTATTGCTAACCGTGTTGTGGGCGTTGACCCATCCAAGATCCTGGGGGCATTAAAGGCCAATGGCCAAGTATACCTGATTAATCCGAATGGAATTTTCTTCTCAAAGACAGCAACGGTTGACGTCTCCGGTTTGATTGCCAGCACCGCTGATATAAAGAACAGTGATTTCATGGCGGGCAATAGAAACTTTTCTATTGCCGGCAAGCCAGATGCATCGGTTATAAACCGTGGCACCATCACCGCTAGAAATGCCGGCCTGGTTGCCCTGGTTGCGCCGGGAGTTGAGAATTCCGGGATTATCCAAGCCAATATGGGCGCTGTGGTTCTTGCCGCCGGTGAGACCGCCACATTTGATTTCTATGGCGATAAACTAATCAATTTCACCGTTACTTCCCCTGCAACATCAAAAGCTAAAGATGAAAATGGCAACCCGCTTCTTGCTGCTGTTTCCAACTCCGGAACAATAAATGCAGCCGGTGGCCAGGTATTGATTACCGCCAATGCAGCCAAAGCCATTGTTGATAATGTGGTGAATATGAATGGCATCGTTGACGCAAGTTCCGCCACAGTTGTTGGCGGCAGCATTGTGCTTAACGGTGGTGATGCAGGCACAGTTAATGTTGCCGGCAGCATTAATGCGAAAGGCACGACCGGCGGTAATGTTGATGTATTGGGCAACGAAGTTGTTCTGGCTTCTGGCTCAATCATTGATGCTTCTGGCATAAATGGCGGCGGCAAAGTCCGCATCGGTGGTGATTTCCACGGCCAAGGCCCATTAAACCCGGCAAAAACAACCACAGTTGAAAATAATGCCATAATAAGGAATGACGCCGAAGAAAATGGCGATGGCGGCACGGTTGCCATCTGGTCTGATGAAAAAACCATATTCCAAGGAAATGTTTCGGCAAAAGGCGGCGCGAATTCCGGCAATGGCGGATTCGTTGAAGTTTCCGTTTCCCCGACAAATGGTAAAGGTTATTTATTTGATGGCAAGGTTGATTTGAGTGCTGCAAAAGGAACCGTTGGGACATTACTTCTTGATCCGGACAGCGTAACTATTGGAGATAACCCCGGTGCTGATGATGGAAGCTATACCGGTAACATTGCATCTGGCGATAATCCGGGTGCTAACATGGTCATCTCACATGGGGCAGTTGAAACTGCACTTAGCACGGCAAGTGTTGATATAGAAGCAGTAAACTATGTTAGTGTTACTACTGCGATTGATGTTTCTGGAAGTTCAGGAGCTGCAACCCATAGCCTGACGCTTGGCGCAGATACAATAAATGTTAATGCTGGTATAGCACTTAATAACGGCGATCTTAACCTTAACGGCGGCACCGCAGTCAATATCTCCACCAGCGCGATAAGTCTTGGTACTGGTAATTTCAATGTGCATAGTGTTGGTGGCTCAGGCAATACCAGTTCTTTCACCTTTGATTCCGCCAGCACAATAAATGCCAATAGCGTCAACATAAATGCCGATCATTCAACCATCAGCGGCGCTATCACTGCAGGCGGCCTAGTCTCCATAATTGGTGACAGCGTCGCAGGCAGCGTACTCGTTGATACCGGCACCATCAGTGGCGCCGGTGCAGTTGATATAAGTGCTGGCACTGTAAATATTGCCAGCGGCGGCTCGGTAACCAGCACCGGGGATAACATCACCTTAAGCGCTGCCACGGCAACAATCGCTGGTTCAGTGAACGCTAACTCCAACCTTGATATCAGCACCACAACCAGCCTTGACCTCAACAGTACACTATCATTTGGCGGTATTCTTACCAGTGCTACCGGCAACCCGCTGGTCAATATTGACAGCAACAGTGCAAGCATAAATCAGGGCATAGCCTTGGTTACCAGCCTCGGCACGGTAAGCCTTGCTGATAGTACTACCTATAACCAGCAGGTGGATATTAATAAGCAGATAACACTTTCAGGTGCCAGCCAGGCCGGCACGGTAATTGATGGTGGCGGAAACTCGCCTACATTATTAATTGATGGCGGTGGCACTGGCAGCATCATAAAGAACCTTACTGTGCAGAATTCTGGCCCTACCTCTAATAATATATATATTGATCCAAGCGCTACTGGCGTGACTATTGACCATGTGACCGCACAAAATGCCGGCAATGATAATATTTATGTTGGCGGTGATAACGCAACCATTACCGGAGTAACTGCAAGCGGTGCAGGTACCGCAAATATAGAGGTAGGGGCGGCCAATGTTTCAATCGACCAGTCAACAGTAGAAGGTGCTGTTCACGGTTATGGAATTCTCAATGATGGTGTAACCGGACTTTCCATCACCAACACTACATTCGATAGTAACCAAAACTTCCAATATTTTACCACTGGCAGCGCCACCCCTGCGGATCTTGATAACCTGATCAATACCGGCGGCAATACCTTCAAAACCGCGGTGGTTCTTATCGAGCCGGATAATGCAACCCTGCGCACCACAGGCATATATTCGAAGATACAGAATGCGGTTAATGATGCCCAGACAGGCGCGCCCGGAGATATAGTTAAAGCCTATGCCGGTGATTACAATGAAGGACAGATTAATGTAAACACTTCTGGAATTACCATAGAGGGCAATAACGTTGGTATAGCTGGCAACTCTCATTCCAATCCTGAAACCAACCTGGTTAATAATACATATTTCAATGTAGGTGCAAATAACGTAACCATTGATGGTGTACAAATCAGCAGCAATGGTCAGAATGGCGTTGATATTAACAATAACAGCAGCGGCGTTATAGTTAGAAACAACATTATCCAGGGTGCTGAGTCAGGTGTTTACGTCAGCGAAGGCGCTTCTGGTATTACCATCGATAGCAATAAATTTGTTGCTACTGGCGGTGGTCAGGATGGTGTCTATATAGGCAGCAGTAGCGGTAGCAACATTACTATTTCAAACGACCTTTTTGATAGCAATTATAGAGGTGTATACATTGGAAATAGTGTAAGTGGTGTCACTATATCCGGCAGCACCTTCCAGGAGAGCGGCTATGGCGTTTATATCGATGGGGCATCAAATGTAAACGTTGATAATAATACTTTCAGTTCCAATGCAACCGGCCTCTACGCTACCAACGCATCCACTCTCGAAATAGGCGGAAACAGCTTCTCAGGCAGTGAATCTGGCATGTATTTCGATAATACAGGCAACGTGACGATCCAGAACAATACCATAGACGGCACTAATGGCTCTGGTGTTTTCATTAGCAACCTCTCACACGATTTTGATCTTGAAGGAAATACCTTTACCAATAATCAAACCGGCCTTGATGTGGAAAACACCGCTCATACCATCAACGTTGGTCTAACTAGCGGCAACACTTTCCAGAGCAATGGCACCGGCATCTATAACAACGGTCAGGATATGCAGCTCGCCAACAACACCTTTACCGGTAATACAAATTACCAACTGCAAGTAGGTGAGAGCGGCACTTTCGTTATCAGCGGCGAAGGTGGTAATTCAGCTTCACCAAGTGTTTTTGACAATATCGTAGGCAACAATAATTTCACCACAGCTACAATTTCGATTGATACACTAGGTAATACTTTTGCCATATACCCAACCATAAATTTAGCAGTAGAAAGTGCTGGTAGTGGTTATACGGTTCGCGCTTATGCCGGCGATTATAATAACGAAGGCACCATAAGCATCAATCAGACGGGCATGATAATTGAAGGCGCAAATCAAGGTATAGCTGGTAATGGAACACGTAATCCTGAAACCAACCTGGTTAATGGCACATTCAGTATAAGTGCAAATGGCGTTATCATTGATGGATTCAAATTCACTAACACTGGTAACGATGGCGTTGATATTAACAGCGGTACCGGCGTTATAGTTAGAAACAGCATTATCCAAGGTGCTGAATTAGGTGTTTTTGTAAGTGAAGGCGCCAGCTCGGTTGAAATTGCTAACAACAGTTTCAACAACAACGGAACAGGTGTTTATCTTAGCGGCAGCAGCGGCAGTAACATCCACGATAACACATTCACTGGCAATTATACTGCTGCATATGCATACTACAGTGATAATGCTACCTTTGATAACAACACTATAGTTGGTGGTAGTTCATCAGAAACCTTTGGTACCGGTATAGAACTTGATCATTCAAGCAATGCTGGAATTGGTGTTACAACTGGAAATACATTCCAATATCTAAATACCGGTATTTTGACTCACAATAACCATGATGTTGAAATTGCCCAAAACACTTTCACTGGAAACAACGTAGCTATTGGTGCATATAGCAATACTCTTGGTACCAATGGAACATCAATTCACAACAATGAGTTTGATAATAATCAATATGGCTTTTCAGCAGAAGGTAGTGAAGGCGTACAGCTAACCAATAATATATTTAGCGGTAATACTACCGGTATCGCCATGTTCACAACCGTTGGTGTTGCTGGTATTCTGATTGATAACAACGTGTTCAATCAGAATGCTTCTACAACAGCCATAGCACTTGATGATGCGGCTGGTTCACATGTCACCAATAATACATTCAATGGTGAAAGCGGTGGTTTAGGTGTTGTTATCGGGAAATATTCATCCAGCGATAACGTGACTATCGCACACAATACCTTCAATACCCTTGATACAGCGGTTAATGTAAATAATAGCCAAGGCGGGATTGTTGATTCAGATTTATTTAGTGGCAATAACACCGCTCTTTCCGTAACGGGTGGCGGTGGAGTAACCATAACCAATTCAGTATTTAGCGGTAATTCTGGTACTGGAACTGGTATCAGCGTTGATGGTGCAACTTCAACCATTGCCTTTGGTGATAATTTTTCCACCTTCACCGGCCTTACTAATTACATCGTATTCGCAAACAATGCTCTTAGCGGCACGACGCTCGATGTGAGCAACCTGACATTTGATGGAGTACAGGGCGTTGCTATGAGTGAGGCGCAGACAGATGCAGCTAAGGGTAAAGTAACAGACTTTGATAATGATCCGACCCTTGGCGAGATAGCGTTCAACAATGGCATCTTCCCACCTCCTGGTGGCGGTGGCGGCGGTGGCGGCATTCCTCTAGGCGGCGGCGGTGGTGGTGGCAGTACACCTCCGGGCGATAATAATGGAACTCCAACCCCTCCAGGCAGCGGAAGTAATAACAATGGCGGGAATAACAGCAACGGTGCTGGCAATGGCAATAACGGCAATGGCACTGGCAACGGCATCGGTATTGGTTCCGTGGATCACTTCAGCGATGACTCAGGGAATAATAACAACGGCGCTCCCCCTGGCCCTGGCGATAACCATAATGTAAATCTACTGGCCGGCCCTGGCCCCGGCCCCGGTAACAATAACTTCGGCAACCTTTCACCTGGAGCCCTTGGCAATCTTGCGCCACAAGCAGGAGGCCCCGGTGGTAACGGTGACGCCTCTTGTGGCAACGCATTCCTTGCAACTGGGTCAGTTCCCGCAGGATGCCAGTAACAAGTTAAGTTTTAGCTCATAAAAAAGGGGAGGAAACACCTCCCCTTTTTTTTAGGTAATTTTAGTGATTTCAATTGTCATTGCGAGCGACCAACGGGAGCGCGGCAATCCAGTCTGGATTGCTTCGTCGGCGTTGCCTCCTCGCAATGACGGTTTTAGATTCAAACCGATGAACCACTCCTTTTTATATCAGTGGTAACGCCACCAGCCAGTTTCGCTAATTGCTTAGAATCTATTGGCTACTGCCATGAGCAGAGAGCGCCTCGTTATTCTATAAGACAATTATCAATTAGTGCATGAGAACAGCGTTGAATTTCAGTGAAATATAAAGCGGTTCTGACCCTCTTCTTCCTCCCTAACCTTCTCCTTCTTCGCATCCTTCTCTACCTGCTCTTCTTCCTCGGCCTTTGCCGACTCCCCCGTATTGGTATTGATTAACTTGTCTTCGCATACGATTACTTTAGCGCCGGGAAGCCAGTGCGCCGTGCTTGAATTATCTATATTATTTATTTCCCAGATTGAATTATCTTCCAGGATAACGATGTTCCCATCGTCGATCACTTGCTTTACCCGGTGGCCTTTCTCGCAATCGTCAGCATTGGCGTTGAATGAGAACAGTGCAATCAAGGCTAAAGCGGCAGTTATTGCTGCCGGGAAAAGAACCGCTTTCTTGCTGACGCTACCTTCTATCTTCACGGCGCCTATCTTCGTGACCTCTTTTATGATGACCCCCATGCCGATACCTGTAGTCGCCGTAATCATATTGTGCATAGGATGGCTCCACATAGACCGGCGCTGCATAGACCGGCGCTTCGTAATATGTCGGCAGCGGGATGCCAAAATTTATGGAGATTTCCGCATTGG
This sequence comes from Alphaproteobacteria bacterium, assembly GCA_013288565.1. Classification (GTDB taxonomy): domain Bacteria; phylum Pseudomonadota; class Alphaproteobacteria; order Rickettsiales; family JABDBP01; genus JABDBP01. The sequence goes on from JABDBP010000002.1 coordinate 38,265, forward strand.
CTGAAAAAGCGTTGAGCAAACACAGCATGCCGGCAAAGATAATTATTTTTTTCATATATTTTTCCATAAATAATTATCTAGAGCTATTGAGCTTTTTCCGCTGCTTTCTGGGCTTTTTCCGCCTTATGCTCTTTTGTCATGGCTAGAGCCACTGTCTTGCGCTCTTTTTGCGAGAGTTGCGCCACGGCTGAAGCAAAGGCCGCGTCTAGATTCGCTGCCGCTTTATCGTGCAATTCCCGTATTTCGTTGCTTTTGGCGACGAAGGCATCTCTATCGAACGTATCCGCAGTGAGAATATTGTGAAGATCTTGATGCAGCCCGTGCATCTGATCGTAAAGATCCTTATTCTGCTCATGCGCCTGTCTCATCACGGCATGGAATGCCTCGGCTTTATCGTGGGGCAGCCTGGATATTGCTTTCTCCATATAAGAGTGCGATTCCCGGGAATTTGCCGTTGCGGCAACGGAAAAAGTGAGCGCGAATAATAATGCAGTAATTGAGAGCAGTGCTTTCATATAGTTTTCTCCTGTTAGGCATCCTGTTTAGCGGCAAAGAAATAAAGATGTCATACGTTATTTTGGCGATTTCCAGCCAGCCATCGTTTACGGATTCCTTACGCAAACAGCACACTTACCACATCGAAAAGCAACGGCAGGGACAATACTGATAAAGGCCTGGCCGATCCTCTAACCCCTTATTGGAAGAAGCAATTGCATGACAAAACAATCCCAAGGCAAATTCCTACTGATGGTAGGCTTATCAGTTATCGTTGCCGTCATCGGTTATTATCTGCTTACCATGCCGGATCAGCGCAATGGAGTGCAGAAACTCGGCGATGCTATAGAGCAATTACACAACGGTAACGGTTCCGATAAGGCTGCCCGTGAATTGAAAGACCGCACTCCCGGTGAGCGCATTGGCGATGCTGTCAAAGACGCAGGCGATAAATTCAAAGGCACTGACAATCAATAATTATCCCACTTAACCATTACCTAAAGGAGACCACCATGAAAATCCGGACACTTATTATTACTAGCATACTGGGAGCGGGACTCTCATTTAGCCTTACTGCTGCCGCGCAGGATGGGAGGTTTGACAATTATGATGTCGTGCATGATACGGGCAGACACGTGGTAAGAAACACTTTCGGCAACTGCGTACGCACGAGTTGGGATTCACAGAGTAACGAATGCCGTGACGGGTATCGTCTCGGCGATGAAGAGCTTACGGTATATTTTGAATTCAACAAAACCGTGCTTATGGAAAGCCAGCGTCGCAAGCTTAACAGTCTTGCCGATGTGCTGAAGTCAATGAATGACATAAGCGGCGTCAGCATTGTCGGTTATGCTGACCGCATCGGAACTGTGGACTATAACGAAGACCTGTCCAAGCGTCGCGCCAAAGTAGTCGAGGAATATCTGCGCGAGCGCGGCTATCTCAACACCACCCTAGCCAAAACGCGCTGGCTGGGTGAATCCGCTCCGATCACGCAATGCAAAGACGGCATGAGCCGCAAGGCGCTAATTGCTTGCCTGCAAAAAGATCGCCGGGTAACGGTCGAGATTCAATACAAAAACGATCGATAAGATGGCGGTATCAATCGCTAACTCTTGATACTGCGAACTTATTCGAAGCCATCCGACATGCCGACATGGCCTAACTGGCTGAGCTGCCCCTACCAGGGTAGGAAAATTTGGATGTGTGCTTCTTGTGCCATGCTGGCAGCTATTTTGATGAGCTATGCCGCTCCTAATGTCTTTGCGGAAACAGCCCCTGGTAATATCGATGCCGACCGTGCCGTTAAAGCATCAGCTAATACTGGGACAAACATTAGTACAGGGCGGACGGCAGATAGTTATGTTGAAGGCAAGTATGGCTATGTGACACTTTCCGGTACGGTTTCCAAAATTCTGGATAATGACCGGTTTATGCTGGACTATGGAAACGGCGTCACCCAGATAGATTGCGACGATGCGTTGCATGATCTGTTAAAAAGAAGCCCACGTAAGATAAAGACCGGCGATAAGGTAACGGTAAGCGGCAAGATAGATAATAACTGGTTTACCAAGCGCGAGATTCTTGTCTCTACCATTATTCATATTACCGATGATTATACCCTGCTCTATAAACGCCCCGAGGCAGCCGCGGGAGAAAAAGTGCCTGCTGTTATTATCGGAGTTGCCAAGCCATCATTATTTCTGGATGGCCAAGTTGCACTGACGGGAATAGTCAGCGGAGTCGCAAATGAAGAAAGCTTCACTCTGCGCTATGAGAACGGCACGATTCAAGTGAATGCTTCCGGCATCAAGATTCCGGACAACAACCGCATTGCCAGAGGTAATGTGGTGACGGTTTATGGAAAGATTGATAATTCTTTTTTTAAGGATCGAACAATTACTGCCGAGACGATTGAGAAAATAGGATTATACAGCCGTGTCTCGGCAAGCGACCATTAATACAGTAATACTTGCGAATCTCAGAGTTCATTGTCTATAGGCAGCACGGAAAAAAATCCTGACGTAACGTTGCGCCATAACCCGGCCTGTGGATCACAGTGGTAACGCACCTCCTGACCCTGCTCCTCAGTAACCCAAACAAGGGAGCCATCGTCGATTATGACATGGTAGCTCACTGATGGTGCAGTGGTCATCTCAAACATTGTTGTAACCTGCTCCGCTAGTTCCGGACTGTGAATAACTAATACTTGTTCGGTGTTTAAGTGTATGGACCGTGGATCAAGGTTGAAAGAACCTATCATCAGATCACGCCGGTCGATGACATAAAGTTTTGCGTGCAGGCCATTTTGCGAAGATGCTTTAAACATGTGATGAACACTGGGTTTTGCCCGATCCAATTTGAGTTCATACAATTGGACGCCACCAGCCACTAATGTCCGGCGATAATGGCTGTAACCAGCCTCAGCCGGAACCATATCTGTGGATGCGAGCGAATTGGTGGCTATCCGCACCGAGATACCACGATCTGCCAGTGATGTCAGCCACTCTACGCCACTGTCCAGAGGAACAAAATAAGGCGTAATTATAATGAACTCACGCTGTGCATTGTTCACCAACTGATCCAGCTTGATTTCCGGCTTGCTGCTGGATGTTTCGCTCGACTGCTCGATCTTATTCGGGCTGTCTGCAGCCAGTTCGGCGGTTGCCCAAACCAGCGGCACCTGGCCACTTTTAAGCTGTTTGGTCAATGATGTTTCACGCAGCCGCTTGCCAGCTTCGGAATGCAATACATCATCCCAATGCTGGCGTAATTCTTCGCGAAGGTGCGCAATCTCCGGCCCATCCGATTCTGGCACATCGAGCGCACCAACCGGATAAGATTCGGGGCTGTTCCAATATCTATCAAAGCTTTGTGAAATCTTTCCGGTGATTGGTCCGGCGGTCAGCACATCCATATCCCTGAAATTAACATCGGCGCTGGCCTCAAAATACTCATCCCCAAGATTCCGTCCGCCCATGATGGCAACTTCATTATCAGCGATCAGCGCTTTATTGTGCATACGCCGAGTAAATTGGTCGTGGCGTGAGAGCGCGTTTCCGACATATGAAAAAATGGACTGATCATTGGTTTTGTAGGGGTTAAATACCCTGATTTCGATATTTGGATGCGTACTAAGCGCAGCAACTCCAGCCCTGAAATCGTCAAGATTCCAGTCATCAAGGAGCATCCGTACACGTACTCCGCGATCAGCAGCATGCAACAGTGTTTCTAATAATAATTTTCCGGTGGTATCATCCTGAGTACTAAAATACTGGAGGTCAATGCTCCGCTCAGCCGCCTCTACCAACGCGATCCGCATCATGAATGCATCGCTGCCATTAGGAAGCAGCCGGAATCCTGACTGATCGGGATGCGCCCTGGTGGCTCGCGCCAGCGTCTTACCCAGTTCCGTCTCTTGTGCTGATGTGATGGCAAAGGATGAGATGCGCGGATAGTCAGATACCGGCGGACGAGTGGTGCAACCTGCCGATAACAACAAAATTATCAGGACAAAAATACGATGGGATCGGTACGATAACTCTAATACCATATCCTTATAACCCCTTGAAGTCTTTGTTTGTCTCGGGAGAGCCACGTGTTTCGCAAAGTTTGCGGTCTTTGCGAACCGTTCCTTCAATGACGCGACAATCTTTGCCTGTTGCTGCATCGACCCCGTCTTCTGCCAGTCCTTTGCCATTAACGGCACGAGGCGCTACTTCCGTGAGGAAAATATTCGGGATCCCAGCTATCAGGGGCGCTCCACAGCTTGTAAGAATAGCCATTAAGAATCCAGCGGCGGTGAAGGCAATTATGAGAGTGAGGATATTCATTGATGCGCCTTCAAATCGGTTAGTTTATTGCGCAGCCATTTTTCCGATTCTATCCTCGTGCCATCCGGCAATTCGACGTAATAGGGTTTTCCGGTTATTGAAGAGTGGCTTGCAATATTGTTAATAAAATCATCTACGGTCCGGATATTATTTCCAGATCTTTCGAGCTTCATCTCAAGATGCGCCTTTGCCTCCTGACCTGGATATTCCACACCGTTACGAACGAAGGTTAATCCGGAAGTGCCAATAACATTAAGCAGGTAAGATATTTTTTCCTGTTCTGATAAATTATTGGTTGAGGCATGAGCTAAGGAAGTAGATCCCAGCAATAGCAACGAAAGAAAAACCAAAGCGCGAATCATATGGTCTCTCGTCTATTGGAAGACTCAAGAACCGTGGGGCAAGCTATTGCCCCACCGAACAGGCATTATGAAATCTACTAGCCATTTGGCATTTTCAGATTATGACTTGTCCTCATCCAGCTCTTCTTCATCGTGTTCTAGCTTTTCTCTATCAATTTTCCTTTCCGCCTTTTTTTCTGCGATAGCACTCAGATCGGCACCAATACGAGCGCTGTCGGCGGCCTGCTTTGCAGCATCTCCATTGGCCTTATCTGCGGCCTTCGCGGCCCGATCTGCGCGTAGCATAGCCCGATCTTTTTGTAGAGCGATGTCATCTTTGTTAATGGCATTAATATCCGCTTGAATATCTTGTTTGTCCTCTTGAACCTCACTTCTGGCAAATGCCGGGGATGAAATAGCGATACCTGCAATTGCAGTAAGCAGTACGATGGTTTTATTCATAAAATTATCTCCTTTGTTGACTTCAACTTGTAAGGGTCAGGAAATCAAAATGTCGTATGGTTACTACGGCAATAATGTTCTTTCTGTATAAGTGGAATACGCCTAGTTACCCTTAAAGCTGGATGATGCTTAACCAATTGATTTATAGGGGTGTGCATGCCTTAGTGGACAGGTTGCGAACTGATAATTACCAGGATATTACTATTGCCCCGTCATCTGCTGCACAATTCATAAAGCAGGGTTTATTGGCAGCGTAGATAGATGTATTCTGCCCCCCAAATGTGGCAGGCTAAAGGGGACGGATGTGCGCTCGCACATTCGAAAAAACCCTTAAAAGTAGTTGCTACTTACTATCTTTTTTCTTTGAAGTATCATCTTTATCTTTCTTCGAATGTTTCTTGGATTCTTTATGATTTTTATTCACGGTGCTTTTTGCCTTGCGGTTTTCTAATACTTCTTCCTTGGCATTTTTATTTCCGGGAACCGCCGGAGTAGCGTGAGTTTCGCCTGCATCAGCTGGTGTGGCAGGAGTAGCGGCATTAGAACTATGATCAGAATCCATATTAAGGCTGCCTGATGTATGACCACCATCACCACCGCCCCTTGCAAATACCGGCGGTGAAGCAATAACAGCCAGCCCCCAAATTAAAGATGCTAAAACTACTTTTCTCATTTTGTTTTTCTCCTTAGTTATATTGAATTTACCAGATTAATCGCGGTCATGCCCATGCCCGTGTCCGTGTTCCTCGTGCTCTTCTTCATGGCCTTTTTGCTTCCACTCACCACGGGCAAAGTGCCACTTTTCTCCTCTATGCTCCCAATGCTCAGGGGCATAGCCATATCCAGGACGCGCTTCCATCCAGCGTCCACCCATCCAAACATGTCGGCCATCTTCCCAGACCCAATATCCCGGAGCCCATATATATCCAACACGCGGCTCCGGGATAACCTCAACCTGGGGAAAAGGAGGCGCTACACCGATATCAACATCAACATTGACTCTGGCAATAGCAGGTGCGGAAGCACCTAGAATAATAAACAAAAACAACAATAAAATCCGCAAGTATGCACCCATCTCCATTACTCTCTATAATATTTTACTTAATCAATGGGCCCAAAATTGATCTGTTTCTTGCTAGTAAGCGCCCCGGTCGCGGCGCCAGCACCACCACCAATCAAAGCGCCGACAACAGGGTTACTATGAGTCAATACCGCTATTCCCACACCAGCTCCCGCGCCAATAGCGCCGCCGGAGAGAGCCCGCTGCCCTTTCGTATCCCCGCATGCTGACAGAAATAATGCCAGTACCATCGTTACAATTGTTAACCTTGCACTAATAACAGACATAATACCCTCCATTAATGTTCTTAAGGGTTAAGGTACCGCTAAGAATATAAAACCGTAATAAGGTTAACGCCAAAAATATGTAAGCCTGGTATAAAAAATAAAATTACTACCAAAAATAGGAATGGTTTTATTTTAGGAGTTTATAGCTTTCTCTAAGTTAAAATGCCGTATGGTTACTACGGCAATAGTATTCTCTCTGTATAAGTGAGGAGCGCTTAGCTAAACATCCATCACTAGAACACGCGTACGGGTTATTTGCAGGGCATTAAAATAAACTTCGGCACATAAACCGCATGCTTTCTTTATAACAATAAGTCTAGGGTACCTATCGCAGATACCACTAACACTACTAAAGCGGCTATTCTTAACTTTCCGCACACGGCGAATATGCCGGATTCTTTCTTATGATGACCTCATAATAGGCCAGGTAAAAACCTTATGCTTTCGTTCAAAAAATTTCTATTGAATTATGGCCTGTATATAATTCTTGGCCTAAGCTTTTCCTGCTTAGTGGTAACTTCCCAGGTGGGTGGCGTATATCGGGGTGATGAATTGCTCATTGGTGCAGCATCGGTCGGATTTATTCTGATATTCATTTATATACAATGGGACGCAAAAAAAACCGCCACTGCACACGCGCTTGGTCTGACCTATGTCGCGCGTGACCTGGCCCAGTCCAATGTGACTATTGCTGAGAAATTAAAATTTAAAACCGATGCAAAACAGGAAGTGGCGGATAGAGGCCGCGAGTCAGCCGAGGGTGCTACGCAACTTGCAGAAAAAGGCCAGGCATCCGCCGAAATTGCTACTATTGTTGCTGAAAAAGCCAATAAAGCGAAATCTGATTTTCTGACCAATATGAGTCATGAGATTAGAACGCCGATGAATGCCATCATAGGGCTAACCCATATTTTACTGACTACCAAGCTTGATGAAAAACAGAAGCAGTGCGTGGATGTTCTGCAAACTAGCTCACAAGGGTTAATGACGCTTATCAATGATCTGCTGGATATTGATAAAATGGAATCGCATGATATCGATCTGGAGAATGCTCCTTTCAGCATGACCTCGCTTTTGGACCAGGTGATCAGCGTGATGTCGGTTAGGGCCAAGCAGAAAGGGGTCAATCTTATCGTCCATTATGAATCAGGGCTTTATAAAACATATATCGGTGATAGCGGGCGTATTCGCCAGATAATGCTGAACTTAGTCGGTAACGCTGTTAAATTTACCGAACTTGGAGGCAGCGTGTCGGTTTTCTTTGCTAATGTCGGAAAAGGCAATGGGAAAAAGCATGTTACCGTAACTGTAACCGATACCGGGATCGGCATCCCGGAAGATAAAATGGGCGTTATCTTCGGTAAATTCATCCAGGCTGATTCCTCCATCACCCGCAAATATGGCGGCACTGGTCTTGGCCTTGCCATCTCCCAGGCCTTGGCAAAACGCATGGGTGGCTATATTGCGGTTACCAGCGTGATCGGCCAGGGTTCCTCTTTCGTCCTGCATCTCATCCTGCCGGTTGAAGACACAAGCAGTGACAGTGAGAAGCACTATCAGGAAAACATTATCTACCTAGATAGACAGGCCAATGCCGAAATATCGCCCATTTTGTTGGTAGAGGATTATGAGGCGAATATCCTCGTTGCCACCATGATATTCCAGAATTTCGGTTATCATTACGAGGTGGCACGCAATGGACAGGAGGCGGTGGAACGGTTTTCTCCCGGCAAATACTCCATCGTCCTGATGGACGTGGAGATGCCGGTTATGGACGGCTATGAGGCTACGCGCCATATACGTGAGTTTGAAAAAGCGAAAGCTTCCCCGTCCGTGGCTATTATCGCCATGACCGCTCATGCCATGAAGGGAGACAGGGAAAAATGCATCGCGGCGGGAATGGATGATTACATTGCCAAGCCGTTCAATCCACATCAGTTACAGGCGATACTGCTTAAGCATCTCAAGAAAGGCGGCACTGGAAAAGCGGCATAAAAAAGGAGCCACCCGGCCCCTTTTTTAACTCAATCATTCGTTTAAGGCTTTACAGTGGTGGATTTGCCCTGCGCCCCGTAAGCAGGCTATAGACCAGACTGGCGACAAAGAGCACAACAAAAATAAGTGCAAGGAACTTTGCGATTCCAGCAAAGTCAGCGGCAAGGCCGCCGAATCCGAAAATAGCAGCAATCACCGCCAGAATAAAAAAGGTAACGATGTAATTCAGCATAAGTATTCTCCCGCAGTTGAGGTTATTAGGCTCTGTCCCATCAAGAGACAGAGCCTAAGCAAGCATCAAGCTCTCTATGCTGCCGCTTTACTAGCGCCAGTCTTTTCCTGCCATTCCTTAATACCGCCCTCATAGGCGAAAACATTGGTAAAACCAGCAGCATCAAGTTTACTGGCTGCGTTCTTGGAAGCTTGGCAATCGAAGCTCGCGCAATAAGTAACGATCTTGGCTGTTTTATCGCCCGCAGCTTTTTCCACGGCTTGAACAAAATCTGGTTGCTCATTGGGTATATTGATTGAGCCAAGAATGTTTGCCCTCTCAAAATCTCCTTTGGACAACACGTTAATCAAAGTGAATTTCTCATTATTGTTTTTCAATTTCTTCAGTTCGTCATAGGTGATAGTTTTCATTGCCTTCTCCTTATGTTTAATAAATGTTAACAGCCACGAAGCTAGTGATGTAAGAATCAAGGTGCGATGTGGATCTGGCCGTATTTTATAAGCGGAGCATCAATTATTAATAAACTTCGGCAAATAGTAAAAAGCACATCCTTTCTTTATAACAGTAGGCTTAGGGTCAAGCATCCGTTCAAACTTTTATAAAAAGGAATTTGTATATGAAAACACTTATCGCATTAGCTTTTGTCGGTGCTCTTACCGTTAGTTTCGCTGCCATGGCACAGACTGCCATACAGAAAGATGCGCAGAATGTGAGTGCTGATGCCGCTGCGGTAAAGAAAGATCAACAGGCTCTAGCAAAAGACAAAAGAGCCTTAAGGAGAGATCGTGCGGCAAAGGCAGCAGATAAATCTTTAGGAAATAGCGCAAGCCAGGCTGGCGATAGCGCGGCTATAGCCGGAGATAAAACCCTCATCAAGGAAAAGAAGGTCGAAAAGAATGCTGATACCAAAATCCTGAAGCATGATGTGAACACTTTGGATACCGACACCAATACAGATAAATAAATTATCGCCCACTGGTGATTTGCGTATCTAGGATGACCGCTACATAACGACAGCTATATGTGAGAACATTAATTACTTCATGCGCATTGCCGTTATTAGCCGGATGTGCAGGATCTTTTGAGCTTTTTAGGGAATCATGATAAAAATAGAAACCATTATTTTGTTGGCTGCATTGGCGTTTTTAAGCGCCTGCGAGTGGCAAGGATCGCCGGGATCACCAGCGAAGGGCGGAAATTTCTGCCCGCCGGCACAGGTGAAGAATGGAAGCTGCACAGCCCGGGATCAGGAGCGTTTCTGCCATGATAATGATCAAGACGAAAATTGTTAAATTAAGCTAAATTAAGTCAATAGTTTTGGTACCCTTTCTAGTAGGGGCTGCGCCAGCGCGTTCGCATGGCGAGAGTTAGGGCTGGTTGCTATAATCTTGCTCATTTTTTATTGCTCACCGGTCGCATTTATGGCGTGGTTAACAGCGCCTAATATCCGTGAAATAATTTTTTTTAGAGGGCTTTGATGTAAGGCAAAGTATGGGTTTCCATTGGTGCTATAAAGACAGCGATGATTTTTTATAGGACAGCTAATTATGGAACCGGCACAAAAAACTAAAGATGCTAAAGAATATGAACAGGTATTTCAGCAATACCTTGAAATCTGTAACCAAGCCATTGAGAAGAACAGAGACAAATTCCCCTATACGGAAATTTGGGGAGCCAGATTTAAAGAATTGAAAGATGAAACGACACTGCACGCCATTGTCTATGATGACCGGCCAAAGGTAGCATTTATGCTGCGGCTGACTCCGGATATGAAAATCGAAATTGTGGAAAAGAAACCTGTGCCAACTGCAGACGAATGGCCTTTCACATATCAATATCTCAAACGCGTAGTAGATAACCCGCAAGAATATATAGCAAACCCGGCAAAGCTTGAATGGGGCTGGCTGAAAACCATCTTTGGAGCAGCTTAATCCTTATCGTATGGGAAAGAGTCATTTGATAGAAACTTTATATAGGAAGGTTCACATGGGAAAAAGCATGAAAAATCAGCTCGCAGAATCAATGCCGGTAGTGCCAGTATTGCACGATCAAGAGAAACAGGGGTCAGATAATCTCAGGCAAAATAATAGTATAAGACTGGCTGACTTCATTCATGAAAACACGGAACAAATAGTGAATGAATGGGAAATCTTTGCGCAGACACTGAAACCTGCCGCCAATGACATGACGCCACTGGCCCTGCGTAATCATATTCACCAAATACTTACTTTCATAGTAAGCGACGTGGAGTCCCCGCAAACCAGCTCAGAACAAATAAAGAAATCGCACGGAGGAAAAGAGAAAAGTTCCACCCCTACCGCAGCAGAAACTCATGCGGCTTTGCGTTTGGCCGGTGGCTTTAATATTGACCAGATGGTCTCGGAGTATCGGGCTCTACGTGCCAGCGTGATTAAGTTGTGGAGCGTTGCCAACACTCAGATGAATCATCTAGATATAATAGATCTGACTCGGTTCAACGAGTCCATTGATCAAGAATTAGCGGAATCGGTTAGCCATTACACAGAAAAAGTCGGTTCTTCAAAAGACCTGTTTATAGCCATATTAGGCCACGATCTCCGCACTCCGCTTGGTGTAATATCAATGGCCACCAAGCTGATATTGAATATGGGGGAGCTTAGCGAACGACAAACTATGTTGGCTAACCAGATTGTTGAAAGCACATCCCGTGTTACCGCAATAGCTAATGATCTACTCGATATGACTCGTGCCAGGTTCGGTGCCGGGCTTTCCGTTGTCAGGGCTTCTATGGATATGGGCTTCGTAAGTAGGCATATGGTTAATGAAATGCGGATTGCTTACCCAAGGCGCAATATCAATCTTGAAGCCTCGGGAGAGCTGAAAGGCGAATGGGATAAGGCGCGTATCGGCCAGGTCTTCTCAAACCTAATCGGCAACGCGGTACAGTATAGCTTCCGGGACTCATCTATTAGCGTGACTATAAAAGGCACCTCAGAGGAAGTGCTATTATCAGTGCATAATGAGGGTGTACCGATTCCCCTCGAAAAAATGGGAACCATATTTGATTCCTTAACCCGCGCAGCTACATATGAAGGGGATCATCCGGGAGCAGTTAATCTTGGCTTGGGACTTTATATTACCAAGGAAATCGTTGTTTCCCACGGCGGAACGATTGATGTTACTTCCACTGAAGAGGATGGCACAACCTTTACCGCGCGATTTCCAAAGGTCAGTATAAATAACTAAGAACCATCTTTGGACAATTCTACCCCCCCACACCCGTAGATGAGAATGCGGATAGCAGCCATTCACAAATTCTAGCAGGCGCTGCATTGAATCAATGACCACGCGCGAGCCGGTAATATGGATTCCGGTTTCTTGGCGTAATATATTCAATGCGCGGGAAAATGTCGCACCCTTCATGCCCAGGGTAGAAGCAATTAGCGCTTTATCATAAGGGAGATCTAACGTCACGCTATCTTTTTGTTCTAGCGTCGGAGAGAGCCCCAGCAAAAAGCATCCGATGCGTTGAGGGGCGCTGTAGAGCAAGTTCTGTTCAATTTGCATTTCATGGCGGCGTTTGTATTCCGCCATGGAAGCCAGCATATTGAATGCTAGCTGGCTATTAACCCTTAGCTGCTCTTTCAGAAGAGCAAGGGGAATGCTTAAGATTTCTGCATCCTCTACTACCTGGGCACTGCTGGTAAATTGCCCATGCTCAAAAATGGCACTTTCCCCTGTGATGCCGTTTCTCGTGAGCATCACTAAGCTAACTTCTTCGCCTTCTTCGGTGGTATGGAACAGTTTTAGCCAGCCGCTGTAAATTATGTAGAAGAAATTGGCCTGCTCATCTCTCAAATAGAGAAGATGTCCTTTCTTGTAACTCTTCAGTTGGGCCGCATTGGCAAAACGCGCCACATCTTCATCAAGCAGATTGGCGAAGAGCGGAAGATTTTTGAGAAAAGCTATGGATTTTTGCTGCGTAGAACCGGCCTCCCGTTCCTTTATTGCCATCATAGCGTTTACGTACCCCTGGGTAAAATCCGGGGGACTATACAGCGTTTTCGACTCAACTTTTTGACCTAGGTCAAAAAGTTTATTTTATTTTTAGTTTTTGATTTAAATCAAACATCGCGCACCTGATTTCTGTACTGTCGCTCACCTTAGCTGGGCAAGTCTCTCTCCAAACCTAGCAGGGGAGAGTAAATTATGCAAGCAATTTTACCCATTCCAGATGATAGGAGTTTTCCCATGAACCGTATGTTTTTTTTCCTGCTCTTCGCTCTCGCTATCGCAGTTTATTGTCCGCCGGGTTTTGCTGCAAGGCAATCGGCCGTCGGCCCCGGCATCACTCCTATAGATTCAGATGGTATAACGAATGGCGTTGATATGACCGGTTCGGCGGGTACAGGCACTTTGAGCGTTGGGACGGTTGGCGGCGTGGAAACCGATATCTTTCAAGCAAATAATCCTGTGGGGACTGTTGCCGGGCTTGCCGTTTCCACCGATGCCTCCAGTACGGCTAATATAGTTTTCAATAGCAGCTCTAATGTATATGGAAACCTAGGCATAACCAACCCGGGAGGGCCATTTTTCCTTAATATCTCCGGCGGTAACAACGGGACTACGGTGAATTTTCTTGGGTCAGTCTTTGGAACAACGTTGAACGTTACCGGGACTGGTGCAGTGAACTTCAATAACGGGGGCAACAACATAACGGCCACGAATTTTGCCGCTGATGGGCAGATCAGCCTTGCTCCGAATACGACGGTCGTAGGCGCTCTTACCACCACGGCCGGGGCAAATACCGGTACGTTGGTGCTCGGCAGTGGGAGTGTTTTGGATGGCGCAGTCGGCGGTGCGGTTGGGCTTAAGGCCATCAACGTTGTCGGCGGAAATAATATTGCCGGGGTGAGCTCAACAATCACCGGCGCGGTGGACGCCTATTCCTTTTCTCTTGGAACAAATACGTTGCATGTCAGCGGTGCCCTTACGATCGCCAATAGTGGGGCCGGTGGGGTGATCAATACAACCCTGGCCAGCCCGACTGTCTTTGGCAACATCCGTCCGGTGGGAACCACAAACCTTGGGCCAACGCTCGGGATCAATGTGACTGTTCCCGCTACATCTTTCTTCCCGGTTGGAACCCTGTTCAATATCGTCCAAACTCAGGGCGGGGCTCAAAGCGGCACTGCTGGAAGTGTTTTAGTGATAGTCAATGATCCTACCAATCCGCTTTACACGTTTGTTCCCGTACCTCTCGCTGGCACCACAGCTGGTCTGGTAGAAATAAAAACGACCAACGTACCGTTGCAGGCCGTGCTACCGCCCCCTGCTGGTAACAATGGGGGGGGAATCCCTCTACCTCCCGTGGTTGTTCCAATAATACCACCCTTAGTAGCCGTGCTTCCGGTGCTTCCGACCACTATCCTGGGTCCGATCAATGCTATCCCCAACGCAGTTCAGCTAGCCAGTAATCTCGCACAGCTTTCCGTATCGGCTCCGGATCTGGCGGCACCACTAGTTACCTTTAAGGGAACCCAAGAGTTTCAAAATCTTTGGTTGTCTCGCCTGGATACCGTAATGTGTGACTCATCCAGCAAGCCCAATAAAAAGAATTCGACCTGTCAAGGAAACGACCAGAGCAGTGGTTGGTGGATGAAAGGTTTCGGATATTTTGGCAACCAAGATGCTAAGGATGGCTACGAGGGCTATGACTCCAGCAGTGCCGGCCTTATGGCTGCTTACGATTTGCCCCTTGATCGTGAAACGCGCGTAGGCTTAGGGCTTGGTTATGCACGAAGCACAATAGATGGAAAGACGTTCGATACCAACACCGATTTCAATACCTACCAAGCAATGGCCTACATCGGCCATGAAAGCGGGCCATGGTTTATTGACGGTAATGCTTCGTTTGGCTGGAATGATTATTCAGGCACGCGGAACATTATCTTTCCCGGTACAGCTAGTACGGCGGACGCCAGCTACAGCGGACAGGATTACACTGCTTTTGCGAGCACTGGCTATCACTTGCCCGCTCAAGAATTCATGGTCACGCCGTTTGCTTCTCTCCAATACACCCATATGGATCTGGATGGCTATACGGAATCGGGCGCTGGTCCTATAGACTTGCAGGTGGGTTCCCAGAGCTATGATTTCCTCGAGTCAGGGTTGGGAGTGAAGGTGGAACGTGACTTTGCCTATGAGGGTAATAAGTATGCACCAGAGGCACACTTAAAGTGGCTCCATGAGCTGAACAACCCAAGGGTCGAACAGACCGGGGCGTTCACGGTTGCAGGCTCGCCGTCGTTTACAGTTCAAGGGTTAAAGCCAGCTGCCGATACCCTAAATATCGGCGCTGGCCTTACACTCCTCGGGTGCTCATGTAGTTCGAGAACGTGGTCGCTTGAAGCCGTTTACGATTATTACTGGAGAGATGACGGTTACTCGGCTAATCAGGGTATGCTAAGGATCACTGATCGTTTTTAAATTATAAGCCCTAAGCCACTATCACGAAATCGCTGGCCGATAATTGGCTTGGCGATATGCCGCTTAAGCTTATCGTCCCGCCATCGGTCAAATGAATGATTCCTGATGAATCAACAGCTGCCAAGGCTTGAGTGCTGTTGGCAAAGATTCGATGGCTGATTTCAAACAAATCCTTGGCCGGATTGAAATTGGTTATGGTATTATTAGGCCCGGTCGGGCCGTTCATGTCCAGAACCATATAAACATTGTTGCCGCCCGATCCGCCGGTAACAGTATTGGTTCCTCTCTCCAGGAAAATCGTATCGTTCCCGGCACCACCGACGATGATGTTGGCGCCTTGCCCGCCATGAATTATGCTGTTGCCGGGCCCGCTGATTATAGTATCGTTCCCTAAGTTGCCCTGTATGAAATCATTCCCCGCGCCGGTTACTATCGAATCACCGAACTGGCCGCCGATGCCCATGCCCCCGTTGTTAGCGATTATCGTATCATTACCAGCTCCCGTATGAACATTTTGTATATGTGTGCCCCAAGCTATGGCAATCTCTGATGATCCGACGCTGCTGAACGCTCCTTGTCTTAAATCAAGGTTTACATTTCCTGTGAAACTCATCGTATTGAATGTATTGATTCCACCGCCGTCCCAGATGGTCTGGGTGGTCAGTGCCCCGGTGATATAGGTAGTATGCCCGACGCTTTGACCCATGCTCGCGTCGAATAGAGAATTTGTGTTTGCGCCATAGAGATATTGCATCGCTTCTATATCATATTGCATCGGCGTTTGCGCCGGGGAAGCCGCTGAGGCGTAGTTGCCGTAGCTATAAGACATAACTGTATAATCTTTGCTGCTAGTGGCGGCAGGAAGAAAAGGCCCTAGGCTATCGGCATCGCCGCCGTAATTCTCAGGATGTTTCAGGCCGAGCGCATGGCCAAGCTCATGGATCATCGTTGATATATCATCGCCGTTCTGGTTGGCGCGATCCGGACCCATGGATGTCGGAAGAACACGCACTTCCGCATGATAGAGCTGCGTACTGCCGGCGACGACTGTGGGATAGGTAACGCCGAGCAGCCCCTGCGACAGCAGCGTATTATCCTCGACCAGTACAACGTTGGCGTTCTGCGCCTGGGAGGTACCGGTTACATTGGTGAAATGCACATTGGCAACATTTTTCCAGCTCTGGATGGCGTAATTCATGTCGGCCAC
Source organism: Alphaproteobacteria bacterium (assembly GCA_013288565.1). Lineage (GTDB taxonomy): Bacteria > Pseudomonadota > Alphaproteobacteria > Rickettsiales > JABDBP01 > JABDBP01. The sequence continues at coordinate 54,645 of JABDBP010000002.1, forward strand.
AAAAGTGGCGTCGGGCGATCCTTGGAAGGCGTAGGTTATATTGGTTGCCGGACGACCGACCGTCCCCGTCCAGGAATACCCAATCAGCAGCGAATCTATGCTGTTGTTACCGGATAGGAACGCCGTGTTGTCAAATCCGTTATAGCTGGAATCCAGGCTTATTTTTTTACTCACCTGTTCACTATGACGTATAAATTGTCAATCTACATTATAATCAATTTGCATAAAAAAATTGTTAATTTACCCGCTAATTGGTTATTTTATATAACCTATATAATACAATGCATGGCTTGGTTTTTTAACATATGGCACGGAAAATATTATTCCTGCCGAGTGAGGCCATCGTGATAGAAACCTGCTGGGAAGCCCAAAAAATCATAGATTGGCTTAATGAAAGCCCTGTTCTCTGAATCAATGCATTATTAGCATTGCCTAATATAATTCTAAAGATTATGGTTCCTTGTGTTTTAATCAAACTAGGGAGTTATGCTATGAGCGATGTTATGAATAAAAATGAACTTGTTGAAGCTATTGCCAAGGAAGCGGGTCATAGCAAGGCTGATGCTGAGAGAGCATTGGATGCCTTCAGAACCGTGGTTACCAAAGCCCTCAAGAAAGGCACCAAGGTCAGTATGGTTGGATTCGTGACCATCGAAAAAAAGAGGCGGGCGGCACGGACAGGGCGTAACCCGCAAACGGGCAAGCCTATCAAAGTTGCGGCTAAAAATGTTGCTAAGTTCAAAGCTGGAAAAGCGCTGGCCGACGCTATGAATTGATTTCCTAAAAGTGGCGCACCCGGAGCGATTCGAACGCCCGACCTTTTGATCCGTAGTCAAATGCTCTATCCAGCTGAGCTACGGGTGCTTGCCTCGGCTTATATATTAAACCTGGGGAGAGTTGCAAGTTGCAAGTTGTAGAGGTTGCAAGTAATTCTTTGCAACTTGCAGCAAGCTGCCTAAGAGTTAAATGGCCGTGTCGAAAGATTTTACCCGGTGCCTTTGCTCACCTAAGGCCATAATGCCTAACCGCACTTCGTCGCCGGGTTTCAGGAACCGTTGAGGGTTGAATCCCATCCCGACTCCAGCGGGAGTGCCCGTCAGGATTACATCGCCCGGCGTCAGCGTCATGAACTCACTGATGTAACTCACCAGTTGCTGCACCGGAAAAATCATATTGGCGATCCTGCCGTTTTGCATCCGTTCGCCATTTACCTCGCAGAAAAGACTAAGAATTTGCAGGTTAGGAATCTCATCCTTAGTCACCAGCCATGGCCCGAGCGGCGCGAATGTATCAGCGCTTTTTCCTTTCGACCATTGGCCGCCGCGCTCCGTCTGGAATTCCCGCTCGGAAACGTCGTTTGCTACGCAATATCCGGCTACATATTCCATCGCATCGGCTTCCGAAACATATTGCGCTTTTGTCCCGATGATAACACCAAGTTCCACCTCCCAATCGGTTTTCTGTGAGGCTTTCGGGATGATTATATCGTCATTCGGGCCACAGATTGCGCTTATCGCTTTCATGAACAATATTGGTTCCTTAGGTATTTTCTGGCCGGTTTCGCGCGCGTGATCGCTGTAATTCAGGCCAACGCAGATCAGCTTCGGAATGCTACCCACCGGCGCGCCGATTCTTGGATTTCCAGCAACTATCGGCAGTTTCGCATGGTCAATCCGGCGGAGTTCGGCGAGCGCTTCCGGTGCCAGCGCCGCTGGTGAAATATCCGGGATGACGGATGATAAATCGCGGACTCGCCCATCATCGGCCAACATTCCGGGCTTTTCATTTTCCTTCGGGCCATAACGCAATAATTTCATGTGCCTTTATTCCTATATTCCCCCGCCAGCTCTATATATCTCTGCTCGGAAGTCTTTATGTAATCGATCTCCTCTTGCCGCATTTCGCGCAGGAATTTCGCGGGGTTTCCGGCCCATATCTGACCTTTCGGGATGCGTTTATGCGGGGAAACCATCGCTCCAGCTGCAATCATTCCGCCGCTTTCCACCACTGCGCCGTCCAGTATCGTCGAGTGCATCCCAATGAAACAACCGTCCTCCAGCGTTGCTGCGTGGATCACCACTTGATGCCCGATGGTTATGCCTGCGCCGATGATGGTCGGCCCAGTTTTCCGGGTCACATGCACCACTGAATTATCTTGGATGTTGGTTCCAGCACCAATACGTATATGGTTAACATCGCCGCGCACGATACAGCCGAACCAGATACTAGCGTGATCACCGATTTCGACATCGCCGATGATTACCGCCCCCGGCGCTATGAATGCGCTGTGCGATATTTTCGGGGTTTTGCCTTTGTATGTAAGTATTAGCATAGAATCTGAGAGTATGAGAATCTGAGAATCTGAGTCAAAGTTTTTCTTCACTCATATTCTCAGATTCTTAAATTCTCAGACTCTCATCAGGGAAACACCGCCACCTGATTTAAGCCCGTATCTTCCGGAAAACCGAACATGATATTGAAATTCTGCACCGCCTGGCCGCTTGCGCCTTTCACCAGATTATCGATTACCGAAACGATGATCGCTCGGCCTGGCGCGCGATCCTCGAAAACATTTATGAAGCAATGATTGGCACCCCGCACTTCGCGGGTGGAAGGAGCATGCCCCGGCGGCATGATTTTCACGAACGGCTCATTTTCATATTGTAATTCCAGAATTTCTCTCAACTCCGTTGCCGCAACCCCCGGCACCATTTTCAAATATATCGTCGAAAGAATCCCGCGGTTCATCGGCACAACTTGTGGTGTGAAAGTAACCATCACCTTGGTGCCAAGCGCGGTGGCGGATAACGTCTGCTCAATTTCGGCTACGTGCCGGTGCCCGCCCACCGAATATGCCCGCACGTCCTCGTTTATTTCTGCAAAAAGATTTTCTTGCAAAGCTTTGCGGCCCGCACCGGTGACGCCGGATTTCGCATCGATTATTATGCCGTCCAGCGAAATTTTTCCACTGTTCATCAACGGCACCAGCGGCAGCAGCGCTGATGTAGGATAACAGCCGGGATTGGCGACGAGCCGGGCGTTTTTTATCGCCGCACGGTAGATTTCGGAAAGCCCGTAAACCGCTTCTTTTTGCAGCCCAAGCGCCATATGCGGATGGCCATACCATTTTTCGTAGGTGGCGCTGTCATAGATGCGGAAGTCGGCGGAAAGATCGATAATCCTTACATTTCGTGGTAATTGCGCGATGATTTCCTGCGAAGCGCCGTGTGGCAGGCAACAGAAAACCGCCTGGATTTCGTTCCACTTCACCTCCGGCAGGGCTACAATTCTTGGCAAATCCAGTGCCCGTAGATGCGGATAAACCTCGGCCATTTCCTTGCCGGCGTTGGTTTCGGCGGCGAGAGAAATTATCTCGGCATGCGGATGGTTACTGAGCAACCGCACCAGCTCGGCGCCGGTATAGCCACTGGCGCCGAGGATCGCGACGGGAATTCTTTTTGCCATAAAGGAGAATATAATTCATTCTTGTAAAATTGTCATTTTTTGCATCGCAACGCGATTCTTGCGCTTTAAGTGTCGGCAGGATCTAACTTAGAACAGTATAGCAATCAGCCCAATAAAGGCCATTGTGCCCATACCTATATTCTCGATTACACTAACCGTGCTGAGAGGCAAGTCGATTACAGTGCCAAGACAGGCACAGCGGATGTCCGCCCCGCTTTTTAATGCCTTAATCACGCCGTAGGCGCTCACACCCATTACCAATAATGTGATGAGGTTTGTCAGCAGCGGATAGAGGCCGCTTAGATAACAAAGGCCAAGCGCCAGCTCGATAAAAGGATAGAGATGGGCATAAGGCGGATATTTTTTTGTGAGCCAATCATACATGGCAAACCCTTTAGCGAAGCCTGCTAAATCCAGCAGCTTGAACATCGCAAAAATAATGAAAAACAGGCCCATGAAGGTTGCCATCCATGTGGTTTCTGCCCGCGAATAAGAAGCGATTGAGGCAGCGAGAATGACGGCTAGTATCACAATAAGCGGATAATATTTTCCGAAAGGTTTTTGCATTTCTGGTTTCACCATGTTTTCCTACTTTTACGGTTCCCTTCCAAGCACCTTCAGCATCAGCGCCGCTCTTATCCACATGCCGTTGCGCGCCTGTTCCCAATATTTGGCTCTGCTATCGTTATCAACCGCTGTCGCAATTTCCAAACGGCGCGGGAACGGATGCATGATTATCGCGTCTTTTTTTAAGTGTGCCAGATGTCGCTCCTCGAAATGGAATTTGGCATAATCTATTTTTTTCGATTCCCCATTTTCGTCATATTCGTCTTGGATGCGTGTGCAGTAAATTACGTCGGACTTAGGGATTACTGATTCAAAATCGGAGGTAAGGCTGAACGGCACACCCCGCTTTTTCAGGTATTCCAAAATATCGTCCTTCATCTGGTATTGCTCCGGAGCGGCGAAAAAAATCTCGACCCCCTTATAATTCGCCAGCAATTGCGAGAGCGAGCGGATGGTGCGGCCGCGCTTCAAATCACCGACCATCGCGATTTTCTTGCTGTCGATTTTTCCTAAAGAGCGATTGATGGTGTATAAATCTAGTAGCGCCTGGGTCGGATGCTCGTCCTTGCCCGAGCCGCCGTTGATGATGGGAATCGGGCGGCCGGATTGATTCAAAACCCATGCTGATTTCTCCGCGAAACCTTCCTCGGCATGGCGGACTATTATCAGATCGACATAACTGGAAAATGTGCGAATGGTATCTTCCGACGATTCGCCCTTTATTTCCGATGAGGTTGAAGTATCCCGGATTTCTGAGGTTTTTATCCCCAGTATATGGCAAGCATTGAGGAACGAAAGAAATGTGCGGGTTGAAGGCTGGACAAAAAATAACATCGCGCGCTTGTCGGATGCTAGGGTTTGCAAGGAATCCATCCCCTTCTTAGTTTTTGCCATATCCCTGATTTTATCGGCGAGCGCGAAAAGTTCGCCGGTAAACTCACGCGTCAATTGCTGTGCGTAAATCAGGTGATGGATGGTTTTATCATGCGAGAAATATTGGAATTTCTCCGCTTGTGGCTTCGCTTTAAACTCTTTCCAGCCTTTGAATATTTGCATTCTATTCTTGGGATTTAATTTCTATCCTCCCTTATAAAGAAACTTACGCAGTTCATCAACCATGATAAGTCGCGGGTGCCCAGGCGCGTCACTTTCTTTTCTGCAATAGGCAGTCAGTCCGTAACCTTTGTTAGCAGCGCCCTAACCATCCGTCAATAAACCACCGGCAATGATGGAGTTAGATTCCCGGCTGGCACGGACTATTTTATATGGGTTCGCAACCCCGCTTTTTTCCAGCGCTTCCGCCGCGCTCTGGCCTTCCGCCATCACGAATTCTTTTGCGTCCTTGTAAATCTTATAACCGTTGCTGCCCTGTTCAAGCTTTTTATGCGGAAAATGCAATGCTGCGAATACGCCGTCGGAGGGGATTTCCGCGCCTTGCGGCAAATCGGCGAATGCCTGTGGAGTCAGGTTGACCAGGTTCTTATCCATTGGGTTAAGAAAAATCCTATTAACTTATTTACATATCGGAAACTTAATCCTATTATAGCTTTTTCGCGGATGATTACAACTATCAAGATTAATGTAAAGGGTTGAAAAATGGATAAAAACAAGGCATTAGAAACGGCAATCAGCCAGATCGAAAAATCTTTCGGCAAGGGTTCAGTTATGCGTTTGGGCCAGCGCGAGAATATCGAGGTAGAAACGATTTCCACCGGCTCAATCGGGATTGATCTGGCGCTTGGTGTTGGCGGGTTGCCGAAAGGCCGGGTGATTGAGATTTTCGGACCGGAATCTTCGGGCAAAACCACGCTGGCGCTGCATGTGGTGCATGAGGCCCAGAAAAAGGGCGGTGTTTGCGCGTTTATAGACGCCGAACACGCGCTCGATTCAGGTTACGCGCAGAAGTTAGGCATCAACATTGCAGATTTATTGATTTCGCAGCCTGATACCGGCGAGCAGGCGTTGGAAATTGCCGATACGCTGGTGAGAAGTGGTGGCGTGGACGTCGTGGTGATAGATTCGGTCGCGGCGCTGGTGCCAAGGGCGGAACTCGAAGGCGAAATGGGCGATTCGCATATGGGCCTCCAGGCGCGGCTGATGAGCCAGGCCTTACGCAAACTCACTGGCTCTATCTCAAAAACCAACTGCATGGTGATTTTTATCAACCAAATCCGCAGCAAAATCGGTGTTATGTTCGGTAACCCGGAAACCACCACCGGCGGCAATGCCTTGAAATTCTATGCCTCGGTGCGGCTCGATATCCGCCGTATCGGTGCGATCAAGGATAAGGAGGAGGTCGTCGGCAATCTCGTCCGGGTGAAAGTGGTGAAAAACAAAGTCGCCCCGCCATTCAAAGTGGTGGAATTCGATATAATGTACGGTGAGGGAATTTCCCGCACCGGTGAGATAATCGAACTTGGGGTCAAAGCAAATGTCATCGAAAAATCCGGCGCCTGGTTCTCCTATGATGGTGAGCGCATCGGCCAGGGCAAGGAAAATACCCGGAAATACCTAAAGGATAATCCGAAGGTGGCCGATAAAATCGCCCAGGAAATCCGGGAGAAATCAGGGCAACTGATCGCTAACGATATTAGCGCTGATAGCGCGAAGGTGGCGGAAGAGGCTTAATCAATTTTGCCAGTGAATGAAATCCCTAAACGACATCCGTGCCGCGTTCCTGGATTTTTTCGCAGAGAATGGCCATAAAATCCTACCATCCGGGTCTTTGGTGCCGCATAACGACCCGACTTTGATGTTCACCAATGCCGGGATGGTGCAGTTTAAAAACATCTTCACCGGCGTCGAAAAAACCGACCTGAAACGTGCCGCCACCAGCCAGAAATGCGTCCGCGCCGGCGGCAAGCATAACGATCTGGAAAATGTCGGCTACACCGCCCGGCATCACACTTTTTTCGAGATGCTGGGTAACTTCAGCTTCGGCGATTATTTCAAGGAAGGCGCGATAGAGTTGGCATGGAATTTCCTGACTAAGGAATTAAAGCTTCCTAAGGAAAAATTATGGGTCACCGTTTATCATACCGATGATGAAGCGGTGAAATATTGGAAGAAAATAGCCGGATTTTCCGATGAACGCATAATCAAAATCGCGACCAACGATAATTTCTGGTCTATGGGTGACATCGGTCCGTGTGGGCCGTGTTCCGAAATTTTTTATGATCATGGGCCCGGAGTTGCTGGAGGCCTGCCAGGAAGCAAAGACGCTGATGGTGATAGATACATAGAAATCTGGAATCTGGTTTTTATGCAATATGAGCAACTTGCCGATGGAACTAGAGTGAGTCTCCCGAAGCCTAGCATCGACACCGGCATGGGCCTGGAGCGTATGGCGGCGATAATGCAGGGAGTGCATAGTAATTATGAGATTGATTTATTCCGCGCTCTGATCGATGCATCGAAAAAAATCTCCGGGAATAACGGACACGAGGCTTCGCACCGCATCATCGCCGATCACCTGCGCTCGTCCGCATTCCTGATTGCCGATGGCGTGATGCCGGCGAACGAGGGGAGGGGATACGTTCTCCGCCGAATTATGCGCCGCGCCATGCGCCACGCGCATCAGTTAGGTTGCAAGGAGCCGCTGATGTACCGGCTGGTTCCAGCACTCATTGAGCAGATGGGCAAGGCTTATCCTGAATTGGAGCGTGCGCGAAACCTGATCGTCGAAACTTTAAAACTGGAGGAAACCCGGTTCCAGGAAACATTAGGACGTGGATTAAAATTGCTGGAAACTGAAACTTCCGGCCTTACCAAAGGTGGAAAACTGGCGGGAGATATTGCTTTTCGGCTTTATGACACATTCGGATTCCCATTCGATCTAACCGCCGATATCTTGCGCGGTCAGGGGATTTTGGTTGATGAAAAAGGGTTCCATGCCGCGATGAATCAACAGCGGGAAACGGCGCGCGCGGCTTGGTCTGGTTCCGGCGGAAAATCCACCGATAAAATCTGGTTTGAGATCCGCGATGAATTCGGCCCCACGGAATTTTTGGGATATGATCGTCATGAGGCAAGCGGAAATGTTATCGCCTTGCTGAAAGATCACAAAAAAGCGAAAACCGCAAAAACCGGCGAAGAGATAGTGATTATCACCAACCAGACACCATTTTACGCCGAATCCGGCGGACAGGCGGGCGATACCGGGAAAATCAGCGATCCGTCGGGCCTGGAAATTGCAGTGCTAGATACCAAAAAACATGGCGATCTGCACGCGCATATCGGAAACGTGGTGAAAGGTGAAATTAAGGTTGGCCAGGTGGTGAATCTAACTGTCGATAATAAAAGGCGCGATGCTCTCCGTGCCAATCACTCGGCAACTCATATTCTTCATGCGGTTTTGCGGAATAAATTAGGCAGCCATGTTACACAGAAAGGTTCATTGGTCTCGGAAGAATATTTGCGGTTCGATTTCAGCCATCAGAAACAAATTTCGCGTGAGGAGCTGCTGGAAATCGAGCGCGAGACGAACAAAATCATTCGCCAGAATAGCGAAGTCTGTACGAAATTGATGTCATCCGACGAAGCGGTAAAATCCGGTGCGATGGCGCTATTTGGGGAAAAATATGGCGACGAGGTGCGCGTGGTTTCCATGGGAAAAAATGTTAATACTGATTTTTCCACCGAGCTTTGCGGTGGAACGCACGTCACCAGAACCGGTGATATCGGGCTTTTCAAGATCACATCGGAGGGTGCTGTGGCGGCGGGAGTGAGAAGAATCGAAGCGTTCACCGGCGAAGCGGCGATTGAGTATGTCGAGAGCCAGGAGAATAAAGTTCTCGGCATTGCAGCGAAAATAAAAACCGCGCCGGAAGAAATCGAAAACCGCATTGGAATTTTACTTGAGGAAAGGAAGAATCTTGAAAAAGAAATGATGGATTTGCGGAAGAAGTCAGCCATGGGGGCTGGCAGTGGGGTAGCCCCCGCTTTTGAAAAAATCGGTAATATACACTTTGTCGGTAAGATTCTGGTTGATTTGCCGCCCCAGGAAATGAAGCCGTTGGCCGATGAGTTGAAAAAACAGATTGGCTCCGGCGTTGTCGTGGTAATTTCCACGGCGGGTGAAAAAGTTTCGCTGGTCGTTGGCGTGACCGATGATTTGACCGGTAAATTTGATGCTGTGGAATTGGTGAAGATCGGTGCAGCCACAGTCGGCGGCAAAGGCGGTGGAGGGCGACGGGATATGGCTCAAGCTGGTGGGGCGGAGGCTCAGAAAGTGAATGAGGCGTTGGAGGCGATTAAAAAAGCGGTGCTAAAGTAAATGAAGTGTGCGGTTATCAGTTTGGTATTGTTGTTTGCTTTCACTGCGTATGGAGCGGAAAGCATACCGCATTGGCAAGTAATACCTGATAAAAGCAATATTGAATGGACGGCAAGCTATTCCGGTAAACCGATAAAGGGGCAATTTCCAGCGTTTGAATCGGATATTGCCTTTGATCCAACGCATCTGGATAAAAGTTATGTGAAGGTGCAACTGGAGCTAGGGAAACTAAAAAGCCAGGACAAAGATGCAATGCAGAACTTACCGACAAAAGAATGGTTTTTCGTAGATAAATATCCCCTCGCGGTTTTTGCGGTCAAGGAATTTATTCATCTGCAAGGCGATAATTATGAGGCGCATGGAATGCTGACGATAAAGGGGAAGGAAATAAAGGTGAATCTGCCTTTTACCGTTAAATTTCTTAATGATAATAGTGATGCGGTTATTAATGGCGAAACTACCATAAAACGCCTGGATTTTGGCATCGGCGAAGGCGAATGGGCAACGACAAATCCGCTGGCTGATGAAGTAAAATTGGCGATTCATATTGAAGCAAAACAAATGCAATAGTTGTAACTTTAATTGGGAGAAAAAAATGCTCAAAAATAAAACTGCAATCGTTACTGGGTCAACCAGCGGGATTGGTCTGGGAATTGCGCAAAAGTTGGCAGAGGAAGGGTGTAACATCGTCATTAATGGCTTCGGCGATAAGGACGCGATAGAAAAAGAGCGCTCTTCAATTGAAAAAAATTGTGGCGTCAAGTGCATCTATTTGGGTGCGGATATCAGCAAGCCTACGGAAGTCGAAAAGATGATTAAAGACGCGGGAGATGTCGATATTCTGGTGAACAACGCTGGAATCCAGTTCGTTGCCCCCATTGAGGATTTCCCACTGGAAAAATGGGATGCGGTAATTTCCACCAACCTTTCCGCCTCTTTTTACACGATGAAATATGCGCTTCCCGGAATGAAAAAGCGGAAATCCGGTAGGATAATAAATATCGCTTCGGCGCATGGATTGGTGGCAAGCAGCGGAAAAGCCGCATACGTTGCGGCGAAGCATGGGCTAGTGGGTTTAACGAAAGTTGTGGCACTGGAAGCGGCGAACAACGGTAACATCACCTGCAACGCAATCTGCCCGGGCTGGGTTTTAACGCCGCTGGTGGAAAAACAAATCAAGGATAACGCCGCAAAGGAAGGCAAAAGCGAGGCCGAGGCCAAGGAAGAAATGCTGAAGGAAAAGCAGGCAAATTTTGAGTTCGCGACTCCAGAGCAAATCGCCGGATTAGTGGTTTATCTATGCGGCGAATCGGCAAAATCCATCACCGGCGCCGCGCTCTCCATAGATAATGGCTGGACTTGCCAGTAGGATAATTATTGTTCGCTAACGGCTGGTAACCGTACGACCACTTCTTCTGCCTCGCCTTCGATTACTTTCGTTTTTGCCCCAAGAAATTCCAGGTTGGTTGTAGGAAATTTTGCCGGGAGGTCGAGTCCATCCCTTTCTATTTCCCGGGCTTTATCTAGGAATTTTCCGTTGAAGCGTTGGATGAAATCGTTGTAATTCTTTGTCGCGCTTTCCAGTCCGCTACCGAGTTTACGCACCGATTCGTATAGGTCGCCAAGCGAGCTGATCATCGTCCGGATTTTTGCGATTATCTCGTCATTGAAACGGCTTTGTCTTTCGCGCATTATGCTGAACCGTGAATTTATCAGGATGTTTTTCAGGCCACTTGGTCCGCAGGGGAAAATTTCTTTCCTGAAAGCATTTTCCATGAAAAGAGGATCGGCCTTGTTAACTTTATCCCAGGCGGGGTCGGTGGGCAAAAACATAACGGTGACGATATTGTTTATTTGCCGGCCGTGGGTTTTTTCCAGGCTAGACTTTATGCCCTCCCGATAATCCCGGCTTTCCAGGGATTTTAGGTGTTTACCCATAGTGGCCTTCAATCTTTGCAACAGGTCTTTCTCATCCGCGGCCTCGGTTTCCAATTCGAGGAAAATGCTGGAAGATTTGCTATCTATAATCAAGACGTCATCATCTGGCAGGAATACGATAGCATCAGGGCGGCCGATCTTTTCGTTATCTTTTATGACGTATTGCAGCAGGTAATCCCGCCCATCCTCTAGGTTCGAGCCTTTGAAGATATTTTCCAGTATAAGTTCGGCCATGGAACCTGCGCCACCGGGCGTAAGCAGGGAGCGGCGAATCATATCCACGCTTTCCACTTTCTGGTTTAGGCTGTGGATATTCCGGAAAATCTCGGCAAATTGCCCGGTTAATTTTTCCGTTGCGTTTTTTATTCTCTCCTCGGATTCTTTCCTGGAGGTTTCGCTCTCTTTTTTATGGTCGGAAATTAGGATTTTGCTGGCCTCCAACAGCGATTCCTTGTTGCCTTTGATGAATTGTTCCTTGATCTGCTCCAGGCTTGCCGTTTTCTCAGACTCGGACTTCAACCTCTCTCCTAGCTGGCGATTTTCTTGTTCCAGCATCCATGTGGTTTTTTCGTTTTCGGAAATTTTTTCTTGGCAGTTTTTCAGCTTCCTACTCACCTTTAATGCCCAGCAAACACTGGCCGCCAGGCCTAAGCCCAGAATTATAATTGCAATTATATAGCCTGCCATACGAACTCTCTGGAAATTGCCAGGAAAAAGAGGTAAATCATACTGGAGAGAGGTCGAAATGTCAAAATTTACCGGGCTGATATTGGCGGCGGGGAATGGCACCAGGATGCGTTCCGGGCTGCCGAAAGTTCTGCATGAAATTGCTGGCAGGCCGATGGTGAATTACCTGGTGGCGATGGTTTCTAGGCTGAAGCCGGAAAGGCTTATAGCCGTAATCGCGCCCGGGATGAATGACGTGAAAACCGCCATTCTTGCAGAGAACGATAAGGTGAAATTCGCTATCCAGAAACAGCAGCGTGGCACCGGCGATGCCGTCATTTCGGCGCTTTCGCAACTGAAAGGCACTGAGGGTGATGTGGTGGTGCTTTACGGCGACCATCCGTTCATTTCCCCGGAAACCATAGAGAATATGCTCTCGGCGCTTAAGTCGAACGAGAATAACGCGATAGTGGTTCTCGGGTTCACCCCCGCCGACCCGGCGGAATATGGGCGGCTGGTAATGAATAGCCGTGGCGAATTGGAAGCAATAGTGGAATATAAGGATGCAGACGCCGATATAAGAGAGATAAGCCTCTGCAATTCCGGCGTGATGGCGGTTCGCCATGGATTATTGCCGAAACTGCTGAAACAGTTGAAAAATTCCAATGCCAACCGGGAATTTTACCTGACCGATCTGGTGGCCATCGCCAATGCCGAAGGGTTTGCCTGCCTTGCGGTTAGGGCCGAGGAGGAAGAGGTGATGGGGATAAATTCACGCGCGCAATTGGCCGCCGCCGAAAGCATCATGCAGGGAAAACTCCGTCGGGCTGCTATGGGCGTGGGTGCAACGCTGTTTGCGCCAGAGACGGTTTTTTTCAGTTGGGATACTATCATTAGCAAAGACACGGTGATCCATCCGTTCGTGGTGATCGGCAAAGGAACGGCGATTGACGAGGGCGTGGAAATCCGCTCTTTCAGCCATATCGAAGGGGCAAGGATCGGGAAGAATTCCATAGTTGGGCCGTTTGCGCGACTACGTCCTGGTGTGCACCTGGCGGATGATGTGCATATCGGCAATTTCGTCGAAATAAAAAAATCAAAGATCGGAAAAGGCTCGCAGATTGGGCATCTCAGCTATATTGGCGATGCGACACTCGGCAGTGACGTAAATATCGGCGCGGGGACGATAACTTGCAATTACGATGGCAAGAAAAAATATGAAACGAACATCGGCAAGGGCGCGTTCATCGGCTCCAATACTTCGCTGGTGGCACCGGTAAAAATAGGTGAGGGGGCGGTTATCGGCGCCGGGGCGACCATTGTAAAAGATGTAAAAAAAGGGGCGAAAGTGGTGAATGTAATGCCGCAGAAAGAGTTGGGCTAGTATATAATTCTAGTGTCACTGATTATCGAACAGCAAAACCGCTACCTGATAAATTACTGTCCGTCAGATCAAATTTGAAGTTCTACAATTTATATTTAGTTGCCGGGTAGCGGGGGAATGTCATTTTTTTGCTTCAGGTTATTAGCATGAGAGGGTGTGATAGGGGAAGATGTGTCATTTTTCATTTGAACACCACTATTATTGAGGTCAGTAACTATTCTCCCTAGAGATTCTGATAGAGAATCTCTTCCGGCTTCTAGCTCTAGCCCTCTAAGGTGTTCACGTATTAATTCCACCCTTTCCAGCACCGGTGCAATTAACTGACCTTTATTAAATTCTACATTGAGATTATTACTACGAATATATTCGACTATCATTCCTTCGTAGTGGTCGGTAAGTTTTTGAATTTCTTCCAGAGGAATATCGGTAATTTCTCTGAATGTTTGTAGCAACTCTTTTGGGTTAGCCATTGCTTCCGGAAATGGAAAAATAATCGTATCGGAGTGAGGTATCATGCCGGGTTTTACCCTACCGGAACCTTCCAAATGAGTATTATTAAACCTATCAGCAATCTGAAGTTCTTTTTCCGGTGTCAAGCCTTCCAATAACTCACGAAATATAAAAAGCCAGGTCGGGGCTTTAGGCTCGGTTATTATTTGAGAAAAATTAACAACTTCATCGGGTTTGGAACTATGAATATATGCGATTTCCGGCTTCTGAAATGCTTTGCCAAAATCAATTGATCCTACCTGTATAGATTCTCCTAGGTCTTTATAACCAATATTTTGCATATTGGCAAAATCATAATCTCCAATCAGAGTGCGTATAGCAACAACCTTATTTAGGTTTACTACTGGTTTGCTATCCAATGATGGGGAATTATTATTGCTGTCGGGGATTTGGACTCTTTTTCCACCATTTACTATTGATTCTTCTATCCCGGCGTAGCCTTCTACGAGCTGGGATGCTACTTTATATTTCGCATGCCCATTATCTTCTTTATGAATAAGGGCATCTACAATGTTTTTGTCGTCGGCAAGCAATCTATATAGTGATGCAGCATAAACTTCGACGATTGCCCCTATGCTGCGCGAATATTCTGCTGGATTACCGTCTTTGGTAACGGCATTTTTAGCTTCACCTTCCTTCACATACCAAATATACGGAGAATCTTCCAATCTGACCCAGCCGCCAGGATTAGAGCCTTTTTTATAGATAACTCTTTTTTCATCGACAATTTCGAACATTAATACAGTATAAAAGAGAAAAGTTAATTTTTCGTTAACGTTCAGGATTGTTTTGCTATTTTATTGGATTATAAGGCTTTTATGCTCTCACTCCCCGGTCATAATCCTATCGACCAGTTGCTGCACCGTGGGGATGAAACCGTTCGCATAAAACGGGTCTTCGGAGAATTTATAGGCGTTATGCCCGGAGAACATCAGTTGGTTCTCCACATCATTACCATGTACGACTTTCTGCAAGGTTTTCTGGATGCAGTAACTGCGCGGATCGGTCTTTTTGCCGGTAGAAAAATTTTCGTTCGTTGACCAATTGCTGAACCGGCAGGCGGATAGGCAGCCCATGCAGTCGATCTGGTCGAAGCGAATCTGCTCGGACTTGTCTTTTGTCACGAAAATCAGCGTAGAATCCGGGGTTTTCATCGCCTCGTCGAAGCCTTTGGCCAACCAGAATTCGGCCTTTTCCTTATCCTCCGCCGTCACATATACCGGTCGCTTGCGCGGTCCTACCGGAAAAGGCACAACTAATTCGCCATGCGGTTCGATGAGATAAGGAATTTGCCGCTCCTCGCGTCCCTGCAATTCACGGATAAAATCATTCTCCACCGCTGATGAATAAAACCCGGTGGGGGAGAATCGGTTCAAATAAACGTCACCGTTTTTCAGCGTCAGCAGTTTCTTTTTCCATTCGTCAGAAACCGGGCTTTCCTTGGTGAGGATCGGCCGGGTGCCAAACTGGAATGCAATAGGCCCGATTTCCGGGTTGTCCAGCCAATTTTCCCAATCTTTGAGCGCCCAAACGCCGCCCGCCATTATTATCGGAATGTGTGATAGGCCAACCTCGTTCATGAACCGGCGCAGCTCGCTCACGCGCGGGAACGGATCCTCCGGTTTAGCCGGATCCTCGCTGTTGGAAAGTCCGTTATGCCCGCCTGCCAGCCACGGGTCTTCATAAACCACCGCACCTAAGAAGTTGCTCATTTTGTGATACGCCCGTTTCCACAATGCCCGGAAAGCGCGCATCGAGGAGACTATCGGATAATAATAAACCTTGTAATGCTCAGCTATTTCGGCGATGCGGTAAGGCATCCCAGCGCCGCAGGTGACGCCGTTGATCATGCCCTTGGCTTTTTCCAATACCCCGTGCAGAACGCGTTCAGCGCCACCCATTTCCCATAATATATTCATATGGATGCGCCCTTTTCCGCCTGATATTTCATAGGCAGTTTTCGCCTGATAGAGTGCGCCCTTGATGCTCAAATCTATCAATTCCTCATGCCGCTCTTTCCGTGTAGCGCCTTTATATACGTAATCGACCAGGTTGCCGTTTTCATCCATCGAATCGGCGTTGACGCCGGAAAACGTCCCTACTGCCCCGGCCGCTGCGAACGCGCCGGAGGTTACTCCGCTGGTCACGCCGATACCTTTGCCGCCCTCGACTATGGGCAGCACTTCCCGACCGGAAATGACGACTGGTTTGATTTTGAGCAATTTATTTACCAGGTGGAATTACCATTGACTCTTTATTATAGAGCCAAATGGCGAGCAATAGCAAATAAGTTTGTGATAAGTGCTGCAATGAAGGAAGTAGCTTAAAGTTATTTTTGTGGGCCTAAAACTCTAAATAATTCACATGGCCCATTTTGCGGCCTTTTTTTGCTTCGGATTTTCCGTATAAATGCAGCTTTGCCCCAGGGTTTCTCAGGATTTCCGGCCATTTCTCCACGTCACGCCCGAGTAGATTCACCATCCGGGTTTTTTTCGCCGTCAGTCCCACCGGGCCGAAAGGTAGCCCACAAACCGCACGCACGAATTGCTCAAACTGGCTGGTTTCGCAGCCGTCCATTGTCCAATGCCCGGAATTGTGCGGGCGTGGCGCAATCTCATTAACCAGCAATTGATTATTTTTCGTTACGAAAAACTCAACCGCAAGCAAGCCAACCAAGCCAAGGTTTTCAGCTATTTTTATGGCGATTCTCTGTGCATTTTTTTCCAGGCCTAAACTGATGTTCGCTGGGGCACGTGATGCGCACAATATACCATTTTCATGAACATTTTCCGCTAGCGGAAAACACAAGGTTTTACCGTAGGAATTCCTTGCAACTATCACCGAAATTTCCTTTTTGAAATCAACCAATTCTTCGAGAATCGCCGTTTTTAGGCGGGATTCCTTCCATATTTTTTTCAAATCCGCGTGCGCAAAAACTTTATGCTGTCCCTTGCCGTCATAGCCAAATTCCGCGGATTTTAGAATGCCGGGCTTGCCGCATTTCGCTGCCGCTTTTTCTAATTCCTTAAGAGTTCTTACCGCAAAAAACTGGGCCGTTGACACATCGATTTCGTTTAAATATTTCTTCTCGCGTAGCCGGTTTTGCGAAACGTGGAGTGCCAGGTTTCCCGGCCTGACCGGGCAGAATTTTTCAAGATATTGAATACTTTCAGCCGGAATGTTTTCGAATTCAAAAGTTATTACATCAATGCTTTTTGCGAAAGCTTTCAAGCTAGGTTTATCGCCATAATCCGCGATAGTTGTAAAAGCGGAAACTTGTGCGGCGGGGGAATGTTTTTCTGGCGTATATATGTGAATTTTATATCCGAGATTGGCCGCGGCCAGAGCCGTCATCCGGCCAAGTTGCCCACCACCAATAATACCAATTATCGAGCCGGGTGGGATAATCATTTAGGAGTAAGTGCGACCGAATCGGTCTGGTTTTTCCGCCATTTCTTTAATTTTGCGGCGATGGTCTTATCAAACAGCGCAAGAACCTGAACCGCCAGAAGTGCCGCATTTTCCGCGCCCGCCTTGCCGATCGCGGTCGTCGCAACCGGAATGCCGGAAGGCATCTGCGCTATCGAAAGTAGGCTGTCCAAACCCTTCAAGGCCTTGCTCTCCACCGGCACGCCGAAGACGGGTAATGTGGTGAGCGCCGCTGTCATTCCTGGCAGATGCGCAGCACCCCCAGCCCCGGCAATGATGATTTTCAGCCCGTTTGCCTCGGCTTTGCGTGCGAAATCATAAAGTCTATCCGGCGTACGATGCGCGGAAATTATTTTTACTTCATGCGGGATAGCGAATTTCTTCAGCATTTCGACGGCATGAGACATGGTTTCTGAGTCCGATTTACTGCCCATTATCACCGCGACTAGAGGTTTTTTCTTAGTAGGCATCAGGCTATTATATCAGGGTGGAGCTGGCCTTCCAGCCTAGCTAACTGGTCTTTTATCATCAATTTGCGCTTTTTTAGGCGCTGGAGCTGCAACTGATCAAAAGCGTTTTCTATCAACGAATCCAGGGATTGATGCTCCCTGCGCAGCGTTTCTATTTCTTCCAGCAGTCTTTCTTCTTCGCCCATAGAAACCTATAAATTGAGCTAGACATTATACAGATTTTGCGGTGAATTTCAACTCAAGTATTTTTATTTTTATGCCGGGGTTTTAGGCCTTTCCACCTCTCGACCAGGGAGTTTTCTACCTCAAAAAGATCAAGGATTCTGCCGATATTGTGGTTTATCAGCGTGTCGATATTTTCTGGTTTCGGGTAGAAGGCGGGGAGGGGAGGGGCTATCACGGCGCCCATTTCTGCCAAAGCTGCCATCGTCCGCAAATGGCCGAGATGCAGCGGCGATTCGCGCACCATTAGCACAAGTTTCCGCCGCTCTTTCAAGCAAACGTCGGCGGCGCGGGAGATGAGCCCGGAAGTGACGCCAGTGGCAATTTCTGACATGGTTTTCACCGAGCAGGGCGCGACGATCATCCCTTCAGCTCGGAACGAGCCGCTGGCTATGGATGCGCCGATGTCAACCGGTTGATAATTATAATCAGCCAGTTTTTGCAGATCGGTAGCTTTAAGCGAAGTTTCCTGCGAAAGTGTCAACTGCGCGGCTTTCGATACTACTAAGTGCGTCTCAATGCCAGTACTTTTCAATGCTTCCAGCAGCCTGACGCCATAAACCACCCCGGAAGCGCCGGTTATACCAACGATGATTTTTTTCATATCTTTATCATGTGCTGCATCCGGCGGGACTTAGTTTTCAGGTATTTCCGCACATGCTCATGCGTTTCCGTCGGCGCCTGGATATAGCTGTAAACCTTGATTCCCAGCCGCTCCATCTCAGATATTTTCTTAGGATTATTGGTCATCAGCGAAATTTTTTTCACGCCGATTTTTTTTAGGATTTCCGCCGCTAGCCCAAAAGGCCTTTCATCTTCGTCGAAGCCCAGGAATTTATTGGCGTCCACCGTATCAAAACCTTGCTCATATTGCATCTTGTAGGTACGCAGCTTGTTTACCAGCCCGATGCCACGGCCTTCTTGCATCAAGTAAACCACCACCCCGCCACCGATTCTGGCAAAGTATTTGATAGCGTCATGTAGCTGGTCGCGGCAATCACAGCGTAGGCTTGCTAGCAAATCACCGGTATAGCAGGATGAATGGATTCTGACCGGAACTACGCCGGATTTATCTATTTTTCCGACGATTATCGCATGATGTTCCTTACCGCCGAGTGCCGGGCGAAATGATATTATCCTGGCATTCGGTGCGTGTTCCAATTTCAGTGGTGCATTGCTGACTTCGGAAAGATCTACGATTTCTGATTTTCCATAAGAATCGATATTTTCCGGTGTAACCGCGAGAAAATCATTTTTCTTGGCAATAGCCTCGGGATTTCTGACTTTCGCTATTATCAGCGCCGGTAAAAGCTCGGCCTGTTTGGCAAGGTTTATCGCGGAAATTATGGCCGGATCGTTCGATGATAGGGCATTTTGCATCAGCGCACCGAAATCTGCCATGTCCTGGCGCGCGGCGGCGATTTCCTCAAGCAGAGCCCGGCTCAGCTTTTTATCTATTTTTATCAGGGAAAGATGTGTCGATACTTTGGCTTTACCGCCGATAATCCTCGCCCGGTTCGCAGTTATCGCCAGGAAAAGGCCGTTTTCCGCAAGTCTTACCAATTTTTGATAAGTTTCCGGATGCAGGTTTTCCGGCGATGCGACCAATAATCCGCTTCCTGCCTTTGTTTTTACCGCGATAATCTGCCCGCGCCGCAACTCGGAAATCGCCCGCTCCACTTCGGTTATAGTCTGTGCATTTATTTTGTTTTTCGTTTTTCGCATATGTGCTTATATAGTCATTCCAACTAATGTTTACTCATTTCCTCCTCCTGCAAATCATGTAAATATTAGTTGGAATGACTATATGGGCAAATTGCTTCAAAATTGCAAGGAACAATGAAAATACTGGCGTTTGATACCTGCATCAGCGGCTGCTCGGCGGCGCTGCTGGAGGATGGGAAAATCACTTGCGCCAAAAAGGAATACAAGCCGTCACAACAGGCCGAAACCCTGATGATTTTGCTGGAGGAGGCTTTGCGCGCTAAGGGATTGGAATATAAAAATCTCGATTTGATAGCCGTCACCAACGGGCCGGGAAGTTTCACGGGAACGCGCATCGGACTTATGGCGGCGAAGGGGATTGCGCTGGTTACCGGTGTGCCGATTTTTGCAGCATCGACGCTGGAAGTAGCGGCTTTTGCGGCTGCGAAAACTGAAAAAATCACAATAATCCAGGATGCCGGACGCGGCATGATTTATATGCAAGAATTTCCTGGGAAAAATGGTTTTCCCACCCTCATCAGTCGCGCCGATGTTCTGGCATCTGGGGTGATTGAAGTTAAGGAAATTCGTGCGGAAAGTCTGGCACGCCTGGCTGCGGCAAATATAAACCGCGCCTCTAGCGGGGAGGAAATTTTGCCATTATACATCCGCCCGCCTGATGCGAAACTTCCCGGAAAATGCGCCTAATTTCCCATCCCGCGGCAGAAGAGGATTTAAAATCCATTGCCGATTTATATTTAAAATCATTCGGAAAACCTTGGGAAATTGGCTTGATTCGGGAAAGTTTTGCGATTCCCGGAACGTTTGCGTTTCTTAAAAAGAACGGATTATGCATATTCAGGATTGCGGCCGACGAAGCCGAGATTTATTATATAGGTGTTACGGAAAATATCAGGCGGCAAGGGATTGCAACTTTGATATTAGATGCCGCGAAAAAATTTCTGACGGAAAAAAATATCAAAAAAATATTTCTCGAAGTTTCTGAGGAAAATTTTCCGGCAATAAGTTTTTACAAAAAATCCGGATTTGAGATCATCGGCCGCCGCCCGGATTATTATAGCGAAAACGATAGAAAAATCGCGGCGGCTAATATGGCCTTTTATTTGTAACTTACCTTCAGCACCTCATAAGACTTGAATCCCTTCGGCGTTTGCACTTCGGCGAAATCACCCGCAGATTTGCCGATGAGTGCTCGGGCAAGCGGCGAAACTATTGAAATTTTTCGCAGTTTTATGTCTGCCTCATATTCGCCAACTATGTGATATTCGGTTTCCTCGTCGCTATCGGCATCGATGATTTTCACATGCGCCCCGAATTTTACGGTTTTCCCAGAGAGCTTGGAAATATCTATTACCTCGGCGCGGGCGGTCTTATCCTCCAATTCTTTTATCCGGCCTTCAATAAAGCTCTGCTTTTCGCGCGCGGCGTGATATTCTGCGTTTTCCGATAAATCGCCATGTGCCCGCGCCTCGGCGATCTGCTGTATCACCGCCGGACGCTCGATAGTTTTTAAGCGTTTCAATTCTTGCTCAATGCGGCCCCAGCCTTCCAGCGTTATCGGAAATTTTTCCATACTAATAATTGTCATACTCGGGCTTGACCTGAGTATCCATTAAATATAAAAGATTAGTCATTATTAGTAACGATGGATTCTCTAAGTCAAGCTAAGAGAATGACATTACAGCACTGGAATCACAAAATAACCAAATTATGTCACCCACACCAGCAGTAAAAGCTACCGAAGTCGCGGGAAATATAGCGGCGCACGATATGAGCATGGCCGGGCTGTTTGCCCAGTCGGATTTTATCGTAAAATTCGTGATAATCGCTCTGTTTCTTGCCTCGATTTTTTCTTGGGCGATAATTTTCGATAAGTTTATCCGTTTTCGCTACATCAACTACAAAACCGGGCAGTTTGAGGAATTATTCTGGTCTGGCAGCCTGCTTGAGCAGCTATATGAAAAGCTGAAAACCGCCGCCGATCACCCGATGGTGATGGTTTTTGCCGCAGCCATGCATGAATGGAAACGTGAGTATGTAAAGAAAGCCACGGTCGGCGATCAGACATTGAAAGCTGGCCTGAAAGAGCGGGTTTTTCAGGCGATGAACGTTGCCAGAAATCGTGGACTGGAAGGGTTAGAGAAGAATCTAGGGTTCTTGGCAACCGTGGGTTCCACCGCGCCGTTTGTTGGCCTTTTTGGCACTGTGTGGGGGATAATGGACAGCTTCCAGAACATCGCTGCAACGAAAAATACAACACTCGCTGTAGTCGCACCCGGCATCGCCGAGGCGCTTTTTGCCA
Organism: Alphaproteobacteria bacterium; assembly: GCA_013288565.1. GTDB lineage: Bacteria > Pseudomonadota > Alphaproteobacteria > Rickettsiales > JABDBP01 > JABDBP01. The sequence goes on from JABDBP010000002.1 coordinate 76,598, forward strand.
CGGCGGTTGGCCTTTTTGCTGCGATTCCAGCAGTAATTTTCTATAATAAATTCTCTGGCGATTTGAATAAAATCTCCGGCCGGGTCGATGATTTTTCCATCGAATTTTCCTCAATAATTTCCCGAGAGTTGGATTCCGGAGGCAGGATTGGCCGCTAGTTTTCAGCAAAGTTATTTTGGCCGCAGCCGGAAGAAGCGTGCGCCTATAGCTGAGATAAACATCACGCCGTTTGTCGATGTGATGCTGGTGCTGCTGATAATTTTCATGGTCACCGCGCCGCTACTCACCGCTGGGGTACATGTCGATCTGCCGGAGGCCTCCGCCTCGCCACTCTCCGGCCAGGATGAGCCGTTGGCGGTAACTGTCGGTGCTGATGGAGGCATTTACTTGCAGAAAAACCCTATCAAGTTCGAGGATTTGACCGCGAAACTGGAAGCGATCACCAAGGCGAAAAAGGATACGCGCATTTTCGTGCGCGGCGATAAAAAAGTGCCATATGGCCGGATTATGCAGGTTGTAGGTGCGATAAGCGCAGCGGGGTTCAATAAAGTTGCGTTCGTAACCGAGAATCCTCAGGGGAAATCTTAGAGTGGGTTTATGAAGGGCATAACGAGCACAGAAGAAATTTTAACCGGAGAGGGGGAGACGGAATTGCCAGATCATGAGCCGGAGGACGGTTATTTTGGTTGCAGCGATTCGCGTCTTAGAATCGAAGAGGTTATGCTCCAGGAAAGAGTTGAGGATGAGTTAAAGCACTTAATAGAAAGCGGCATCGCGCCTGATGAACAAACAAGAGAAAGGATAGAGGAGGAGCAAAGAGAAGAACTGAAAGATGTTCAGGTTTTCATCATGCGTAATACTGGTGCGGTGGCGCTAAAAGATGATCGGAATACTCAAGTTTGGCTGGAATATTTTTTGATAGTGCTTCCATATAAAGATAATAAGCCGAAAAAAATTTACTTAAGCGGCCATACCCATTGCGGTATGGCAAGAACGCTACTGGATTATGGTGATGATCCAAAGAAAATACTACTTGAAACGCCTGCCATTGCGAGTTTGGTAAAAGATCTTGGCGAATTGCGTACTAGAGTCTTGGAAAGGGCGAAGGCCGATGGCTTGGATATAGAAACTGACAGGGAAACTATTCTCCGGCGGATGGAAATGGCATTGGTGCATCTGGGGGTAGAAAATCTGCTTGGCTACAAAGTTGTCAAAGATGCTATGGCAAATAGCAAACTGGAGGTTTACGGCCAGATATTGGATACTGAAAAAAAACGAATAGCTTATAGAAAAACCGCCGGGGAAATTCTTGGGACTGAAAAAGCGAACGGCGGCGTCACTACTCGGTTCCGCTAACCCCATGCTTTTCTAAAGCCGCGATTTCCCTTATGTTGTAAGCATGAAACGTGGCACAATATTTTCTCTTATCCTCCACGCGCTCATCCTAATTATCGTATATTTTGGGTTGCCCTCCTTATTTTCCCGTAAACCGCCGGAGGAACAGGTGGTGAGCGTCGAGCTTTTGCCGGTGCAGGCGATGACCAATGTACGTCCGCAAAGGCTTGAGCAACAGGAGGAAAAGAAAGAGGAAAAAAAGCCCGAGCCGCCCAAGGAACAACCTAAGCCGGAACCAAAACCTGAGCCGAAACCAGTCGAGGAAAAAAAGCCCGCGCCGGTAAAGCCTAAGGAGCTAGAAAAAATGCCGGAGGAAAAAAAGCCCGAGCCGAAAAAGGAAAAGCCTGCAGACGATTTCGAGTCAGTTTTGAAGGACGTATCAAAAATAAAGCCGAAACAGGATTTTTCAAAAATCGAGAAAGCATTTGCTGAGGATGCCAAAACCACCAGGAAAGGCAGCAGTAATTACGATCCGACCAAGCCGCTTTCGGCGAGTGAGATAGATGCGATAAAAGAGCAAATCCATAAATGCTGGAACATCCCGTCGGGCGCGAAGGACGCGAAAGATATGCAGGTTAGAGTGCGAGTTTCGTTAGCTCAGGACGGCAGTGTAATTAATGTTTCCATTGCCGATACCAGCCGTTATAATGGCGGCGATCCGTTTTACGTTTCTTTCGCCGACAGCGCGGTGCGCGCGGTGCGGCTATGCAGTCCATTAAAGGATTTGCCGAAGGAAAAGTATTCAACATGGCGCGATATAGAATTGAATTTTGACCCGAAGGAGATGATTTATTAATTATGAAAAACATTATCCGATTCTTTGCGTTCATTATCCTCATTTTTGCCGCAGTCCCCGCCCATGCGGTGCTGCAAATCGATATTACCAAGGGTAGCGTCAGCCCGATGCCGATTGCGTTGCCCGACCTAGTGGGCGATCCGGCAGGGGTGCAGATAATGCAGTTGGTGGCCGCGGATTTGGAGCGCTCTGGACTGTTCAAACCCATTGATAAAAAATCATTCATCCAGCAAATCACCGCACAAAACGTGGCAAACCCGGCCTTCGCCGACTGGCGGCAGATAAACGCCCAGGCGCTTGCCACTGGCACAGTCGTTAATTCCGGGGGCAAATTGCAGGTGGAATTCCGGCTGTTCGACGTATTGGCCGGGCATCAGATCGCCGGAAAATCCTTTGGTACCGAGGTGGTAAACTGGCGGCGCGTCTCGCATTTAATTGCCGATGAAATATATAAGCGCCTGACCGGCGAGGACGGCTATTTCGATTCGCGCATCATTTATGTTTCCGAATCCGGTCCGGGGAAAAACCGCATAAAGCGCCTGGCAATAATGGATCAGGATGGCGCGAACCATAAATTTTTAACCGATGGCCGGGAGTTGGTGTTGACGCCGCGCTTCTCACCCAGTTCCCAGAAAATTGCCTATCTTGCCTATCACAACAAGCGTCCGCGCGTTTATACCCGCGATATAGAAACCGGCCGCGAAGAAGTGCTTGGTGATTTCCCGGGGATGAGCTTTGCGCCCAGATTCTCGCCGGATGGGGCGAAAGTTTTAATGTCGGTGTCAGCCAACGGCGACAGTGATGTTTACATAATGGATTTGGCCACCCGCGCCAAGCGTAGGCTCACCAGCAACGCTGCCATCAACACCTCGCCTTCTTTCTCCCCGGATGAGAAGAAAATCACGTTCAATTCCGATCGTGGTGGCTCGCAGCAATTATATACGATGCATTCTGATGGCTCGAACGTTCAGCGCATTAGCTTCGGCGAGGGAAAATACGGCACGCCGGTCTGGTCGCCGCGTGGCGACTTGATTGCATTCACAAAAATGCACGGCGGAAAATTTTATATCGGTGTCATGCGCCCGGACGGCAGCGGCGAACGGCTTTTGACCGAAAGTTATCTCGACGAAGGGCCAACCTGGAGCCCGAACGGTCGCGTCATAATCTTCACCAGGCAAACCCCGTCATATGGTGGCGGGCACGGCAGTTCCAAACTGTTTTCTATCGACTTGACTGGGTATAACGAGCGGGAAATCCTAACCCCGACGGATGCCAGCGACCCGGCCTGGAGCCCGTTGTTGAAATAGGGTTTTCATAATCTCTATCAGCCCGCCTTCGTTGCTTCGCAACTACGGCGCGGCATCCGTTTCGCACGCTACAGCGCTAAGAATCGCGCTGTAGCTAAATTTTGGCGAGAGCCAAAATTAGCGAAAGCGGATGGTGCGGTCGAGAAGACTTGAACTTCCATGGGTTGCCCCACAACGACCTCAACGTTGCGCGTATACCATTCCGCCACGACCGCACGGAAGCGGAAATATAATGGGAAATGCTATTTATTCAAGTTGCGAGTTTCTAGGCGCTACTTTTGGACACTGTATATACCTGTCAATACAGATTTCTGGGGTTATGTCCTAGAAATTTTATATCTTGACTTCAAATTTATTTCTATAAATCAAAGTATTATTGAAAAGCGCAAAATACGAAAATGTTTGAAAACAATATTGTTGAGGAGTATATTGTCTGGATAGTCACATAAATATAACTTCAAACAATTCTTCAGGAGGAAAAGCTATGTCGGCAGCCGCGCATATTGACCACCTTACAGAAAAACACTCTAAAATCGAACACGAAATCCACGATGCTTACCTGAACTTCCTACCGGACAATATGGTGCAGGAACTGAAAAAGAAGAAATTGGTGATAAAGCAGCAAATTGAAATGCTCAAAATGAGGAGCGCTGCGTAAGTAAGTCGCCATGGTCTCGCGCATTTGAATTAGCGCAGGCAAAAAAAAAGGCCCCGAATGGGGCCTTTTCTTTTTGGGAATTGAGTCATACCAATTCCATTTCAATCGTTCCGCTAGGAGCGCAAGGCGAGGCGGAGAGAGTGTATACTTAGATACATGACCGACGGCGAGACCGAAGCGCGACACCGCGGGCGATTAGAAAGGGGATTGGTATTATATATGAATCACCCTTCCATCCACTGCCAGCGCAGCTTCTTTCACCGCCTCGTTTAACGTCGGATGCGCATGGCAGGTGCGGGCGATATCTTCCGCCGATCCGCCGAATTCCATCACCGCGACAGCTTCGGCGATCAACGTACCGGCATCCGGGCCGATGATGTGAACTCCGAGAACCCTGTCACTTTTCGTATCAGCCAAAATCTTCACGAATCCTTCGGTATCGCCGACAGCGCGCGCGCGGCTGTTGGCCATGAATGGGAATTTTCCGGCTTTGTAATTAACTCCGGCGTTTTTGAGTTCCTCCTCGGTTTTGCCTACGCTCGCCACTTCCGGCCAGGTATAAACCACGTTCGGCACGGTATTATAATCCACATGCCCTGCTTGCCCTGCCATGGTTTCCACCGCGGCGATGCCATCTTCTTCGGCCTTGTGCGCCAGCATCGGCCCATGAATCACATCGCCGATGGCATATATTCCCTTCACATTCGTGGCGAAATGCGAATCGACTTTTATCCGGCCTTTTTCATCGAGCGCCACACCTGCTTCTTTCAGGCCTAAATTGGCGGTATATGGCCTGCGGCCTATTGCGACCAATACATAATCGGCTTTTAATTCCTGTTTATCTCCACCCTTCGCTGGCTCGGTTGTAACGGTTACGCTCTTGCCGGAAACTTTCGCCGCCGTCACTTTTGTTCCCAGGATGAATTTCACCCCCTGTTTTTCCAGTGTTTTCTGGAATGATTTTGCCAGTTCGCCATCCAGCCCTGGAGTGATGCGATCTAAAAATTCGATGACGGTTACTTCGCTGCCCAGCCGCCGCCAGACCGATCCCATTTCGAGGCCAATGATTCCGCCGCCGATGATAATTAATTTGCCAGGAATTTCGGTAAGTTCCAGCGCGCCGGTGGAGGAAACGATGCGTTTTTCGTCGATTTCAATGCCCGGCAGCGGCGTCACTTCCGATCCGGTGGCGATTAAAATATTTTTTGTGTGGATCGATTCCGCATTGCCGTCATTCAGCTTTATCGCGACTTCGCCTTTGCCGAGTATCACCGCATGGCCTTTGTAATAGGTGATTTTATTTTTCTTGAACAGTCCTTCAATGCCTTTGGTCAAATCCTCAACCACCTTGGTTTTCCTGGCCATCATCGCCGCCAGATCTACTTTCAAGCCGGAAACTTTTATGCCGTGGCCTGCGAAGTGATTCGCCGCTTCCTCATATAATTCTGAGGAATGCAGCAGCGCCTTGGACGGAATGCAGCCGACATTCAGGCAGGTCCCGCCAGCGGGTCCACGCTTATCAATGCAGGCGACTTTCATGCCAAGCTGGGCCGCACGAATCGCCGCCACATACCCGCCAGGTCCTGCGCCAATTACGACTAAATCGAAATTATCGGACATGTTTTCCTTATTAGAGGGCTTGTTCTTAATTGTCAAAGACATGGAACCCTGATAATTCATCCTCTAACCGGACAGGTGGCCGAGTGGTTGAAGGCAATAGTCTTGAAAACTATCGAACCCGCAAGGGTTCCGTGAGTTCGAATCTCACCCTGTCCGCCACATCCTTACAGCCTATATCTCCATCTCATCCTTATATATCAATAATCTGGCGGAGAGAGAGGGATTCGAACCCTCGATACGGTTGCCCGTATATCAGTTTTCGAGACTGACGCCTTCAACCACTCGGCCACCTCTCCTAAAAAAGCAAGGTAACTTAGGCGCCGCTGGTGAAGATCAAACGTAAATATTATTTTGTTTGGCGGGAGTGACGGGACTCGAACCCGCGGCCTTCGCCGTGACAGGGCGACGCTCTAACCAACTGAGCTACACCCCCCTTTAGAAAAGAATATTTAGGAATAGACAGCGGACTTGCCTTTATACATATTTTTTTGCGGCAAACAAGCAGAATCGCTTCTTGCTCTAGGCCTGCTATTTGCCGATTGATTTTTTGCGCCCATGGCTTAGATTCTAAGAAAAAAGAGGTATTCATGCCTGAAAAAAATAACATCGTAATCGCCGCCGCCGCCAGAACGGCGATCGGGAATTTCATGGGTGGGCTTTCCACCCTGCCTGGGCATAAGCTCGGTGAGGCGGTAATCCGCGAAATTCTGGCGCGTGCCAAAGTGAGCCCGGATGAAATTTCTGAAGTGATAATGGGCCAGGTTTTGAGCGGCGCGCAAGGGATGAACCCGGCGCGTCAGGCGTCTTTGAATGCTGGGCTGCCCAATGAAACTCCGGCGTGGGGAATCAACCAGGTTTGCGGCTCAGGGCTTCGCGCCGTGGCACTCGGGTTCCAGGCGATAAAAAACGGCGATAGCGAAGTCGTCATCGCTGGCGGTCAGGAATCGATGTCGATGGCCGTGCATGGCATCAACATGCGACCCGGAATCAAAATGGGCAATGCCACGCTGGTCGATACCATGATTTTCGACGGCCTCACCGATGCTTTCAGCCTGGTTCATATGGGAATCACCGCGGAAAACATCGCCAAGAAATTCGGGATTTCGCGCGCGGAGCAGGATAAATTTTCGGCCGGATCGCAAAATAAGGCCGAAGCGGCGCAGAAGGCCGGGAAATTCAAGGATGAAATCATTCCGGTTAAAATCGCCACCAAAAAAGGCGATGTGATTGTTGATAGTGATGAATTTCCGCGTCATGGAACCACACTGGATGCGCTGGCCAAGCTGAAACCGGCATTCGCGAAAGATGGAACTGTCACGGCGGGAAATGCTTCTGGCATTAATGACGGAGCTGCGGCAGTTATGCTGATGACGGAGGAAAATGCGGTGAAGCGTGGCATCAAACCATTGGCACGAGTCGTTTCTTGGGCGCATGCGGGAGTTGATCCACAGATTATGGGCACCGGGCCTATAGAAGCAGTTAGAAAAGCTCTGAAAAAAGCCGGATGGAGCATCAAGGATTTGGATTTAATCGAGGCTAACGAAGCTTTCGCAGCGCAGGCGATTTCGGTTGATCGTGAACTCGGCTGGGATTTATCCAAAGTCAATGTGAATGGCGGAGCCATCGCCCTCGGCCACCCGATCGGAGCTTCCGGCGCGCGCATCCTGGTGACGCTCCTCTATGAAATGCAAAAACGCAAAGCCAAAAAAGCCATTGCGACATTGTGCATTGGTGGTGGGATGGGCGTGGCGGTTTGTGTGGAGGCAGTATGAAAAAACATATTATAATATTTCCTACTATAATATGTTTTTTCCTGTTACTCGGTTTGACAATAGCGAGGGCTGAAGGGATAAGCTTGGATAATAAAGATCAAGTACGGCAATTACCTCATAAGAGAGACATTACCAGTAAGGAATTTTATGAATGCAATGAAGATAGTGATTGCACCATTTTATCAGCCGCATGTGATAGTTGGATTGCTGTGAATAAGAAACGATCGGCAGAAGCTAAGGAAATTATCGCATTTTATTATATGGATGAAGATTGTGTCAGATTATTAGTCAAGCCTAATGACAATGGTGATATACAATCACTAGAGGTAGAGGGCATGTGTAGCAAAGGTGCATGCACGGATAAGGAACATAATAGAATGTTCGGTACTTTCAAATAATAAATTATTGAACGAATAGAATTTAAAAATGCCCAAAATAGCACTAATAACTGGCGGGATGCGTGGTATCGGCAAGGTGATTTCGGTTGATCGTGAACTCGGTTGGGATTTATCCAAAGTGAACGTCAACGGCGGGGCGATCGCGCTTGGCCATCCGATCAGTGCATCTGGTGCGCGAATTCTGGTGACGCTAGTGCATGAAATGCAGAAGCGCAAAGCCAAAAAAGCCATCATCATCCTCTGCATTGGCGGTGAGATGGGAGTTGCGGTGTGCGTGGAAAGTTAGTGAAAAAATATATAATATTCATTATAGGAACCCTCTTTTTTTGTTGGGCTGCTATCTGGACAGTCAAGGCTCAGTATGTAAGATTGGATCACGAGGGTCATTTACAGATACCCTCTAGATATTTTTCTTGCAATGAAGATACTGATTGTGTGGCTGTCCATACTGTCTGTAATTCCGGATGGCTGGTGATAAATAAAAAGCATCAGAAAGAGCTGGAGAATTTCCTTGCGGGAATATCATACGATTGTCAAGGTTTCGATGCGGCAAAGCCTGACGTCGGATGCAGAGGTTCAACCTGTTCGATCAAGCCGATTAAAAATTGTATGCTTTTTGATAAAAAAGGTACATGCATAATGAAATGCAATAATTTGACGGAAAAAGGATACTGTGCTTGCGATACTGTAGCAAGTGATGGAAATTGTCCCAAGTAAGAGGTGATACAAGTGAATGAGTAGTATAGTTTTAGTAACCGACGAGGGGACGCACGGCATCGGCGGTGGAATGGGAGTTGCGGTGTGTGTGGAGGGATTATGACACTGCATGCCAAATATGAAATTGAGCATGGCCCTATCCGCCAGATAGATTATATAAATGGCGGGGAAAGAAATTCGGTCAGAATAATATTAAGAGATCCTCAAGATGTTTCAACGGTAAGGGTTATTCTTAATGAACTACGTTTGGAATTTGAGCGTAAATCTGAAAATGGTGCGGATCTTCTTGAGATACAAAATCCTGAAATGCCGGATCTTGCTAGAAATCTAAGAAAAAAGCACTTAATAACCAAAGACGAAATGTACGAAATTCAGAGAGAGTTTTTAAAAATTCCAATGCAAAGATTTTAATTCATGTCCAGAACAGCCCTAATCACCGGCGGGACGCGCGGTATCGGCGCGGCGATATCGATAGCTTTCAAGGAAGCCGGGTATAAAGTCGCAGCCAATTATTCCAGCAATCACGAAGCCGCGAAGCAATTCCACAAAAAAACTGGCATCGCGGCTTATAGCTGGGATGTCGCTGATTTCAAGGAATGTGCCGCTGGCGTTGCTGAGGTGGAAAAAGATTTAGGCGGTCATATAGAAATCCTAGTGAACAACGCTGGAATCACCCGAGACGGCATGATGCACAAAATGGAGTTGGAGGCTTGGGAAGCAGTAATCCGCACCAACCTAGATTCCTGCTTCAATATGTCACGCGCGGTTCTTGGCGGAATGCGGAACGGTCGATTCGGCCGCATCATCAGTATCAGCTCAATCAACGCTCTGGCCGGGCAGATCGGCCAGACCAACTATTCCGCCGCGAAAGCCGGAATCCTCGGATTCACCAAGGCACTCGCCCGGGAATGCGCTGCCAAAGGGATTACCGTGAATGCCATCGCGCCTGGCTATATCGATACCGAGATGGTGCGGGCAGTGTCGGAAAAACGGTTGAAAGAAATCATCGCCCAGATTCCGGTCGGGCGGCTTGGTAGACCTGAGGAAATCGCGCATTCGGCCTTATTCCTGGCGAGCGCGGATGCTGCCTTCATCACTGGAGAAACGCTCTCGGTCAACGGCGGGCAGCATATGGAGTAGTTGCAAGTTGCAGAGTTGCAAGTTATTTTTTGCAACTTGAAACTTACAACTTGCAACTTCTTAAAGGCCGGGTAGCAAAGTGGTAATGCGGCGGACTGCAAATCCGCCATGCGGCGGTTCGATTCCGCCTCCGGCCTCCAGCTCTTAGTATTGCCCTTGCCTAAATTAGGCAGTACTGGCTGATGGAAGAAACTGATAAAATTTGGAAGCCGCAATATAGGAATATGAGCAATAACTGGATGAGTAGACTGAAATCGGACAAATATATTTGTGTTCCCATTGCGGTGCTCTTGGTTTTTTTGGTGGCTTCAAGGTTATTTGCACCGGAAATACATAACATCAAGCTATTTAACGGAAGCGCCCCACCGGTTAGCATTGGCAGCTATTACTCTCAGAAAAGCAACCCGAATATCAGGCATTATCTGGTATCAGGAGATATTCTTTATCATTCTTATCAATCCCCAGTTTTTCATATAACGCCAGATGATTGTTTACGCTACCTGATAGTGAATGAGAGTCCCGTCTCTCTTACAGAGATCCCGCAGCAACAATTATGCGACTACAATAATGGCTTTAACATCAATCTCGGGCTATATTTGAAGGGAGGGGAAAATAGCTTTCGAATGGATATCGAGGATTTCGGGGGGGATTTTGCCATCAAGATGTATCCTTTATGCCCACAGGGGATGAAGGCATTTTTTGTAATAGCATTTTTAGTGGGATTTGGATTCTTTTGGAAAAAAATTGGGCTTGATAACAAATCGATTTTTATCTCGTCAGTTGCCATCATAATTTACTTCACAAATCTTTTTCATTCCGTGCCAAGCCAGTATAACTATGACTGGGGTGGGCATATAGAATATATATATTATGTCTTATCGCATTTTGCCCCACCGGTACCAAATGCTGGACGGGAATTTTATCATCCTGCCCTATATTATTATATAACCGCTCTTGCGATAAAGATTTTTGGGTTCCTAGGCTATAACAACTTCGATGTTAATATTAGGCTTGTCTCCCTTGGGTTTTTCATTGGATTCCTGACATTTTCAACGCTGACTTTAAGGCAGGCGATAAAATCACGATTTTATTATCTAGCCCTGTCCGCGCTCGTTTTCTGGCCGGTTGGTGTCACTATGGCAAGCCGTATCGATAACGACATTCCCCTATATTTCTTCTATAGCGCGGCTTTCTATTACCTGGTTTTATGGATTAATAATCCAACCTCCAAATTTCTGAACCTAGCGTTCATTTTTACTGGATTGGCTGTGGCGACAAAAAGCAATGGCGTCATCCTTTTTCCAATAATAGGAGTGGCTATAGCTTATAAATGGAAACAGGGAAGTGTCACCTTCAAGGAGTTATTTAACAGGCAATTGCTTATCTCGTTGCTGATAACTTTTGCTCTATGTTCCACCAATTTTGGCCGGACTGCCTATCAGCATTTTATTAACGGAACAAGCATGGGCATTATTCCTAATACTGGCATCTTTGGTGATGGAATAGGAATGCGAGTTATGAACAGGCCTTATTATTTTCTAAGTTTTAACTACGATATATTTATGCAAGAGCCTTTCTTTACAGTCTGGAATGATCAGACTGGCCGGCAGTATTTCTGGAATACCCTGCTAAAATCATCGCTTTTCGGGGAATTTACCTGGAATGAACCAACGTTGGCGATAATTTTGGGTTTCATATTATTGCTGATGATTTTGTATGCTGCTGTTCCGGTAATCTCTCTTATGGCATCTAATCGCAGGCCTTTTCCTGAATCACCAGAGATCAAATTTTATCTTATTACCCTGGTGATATCGCTCCTCAGTTTGGCAATGGCTCGCATAGTCTATCCCCTGTCCTGTTCGCAGGATTTTCGTTACATATATCCGGTAATTATTCCCTGCCTGATCATTTATAATATTGTTCTGGAACGGCATCTGGCAAAGTCCTTGCATCGAATTTACTGGTTGGGAATTTCATTAGTGTCATCATTTGCGTTATTGTCTGTTGCTTTTATCATTCGTCAACACTTCCACTGAAGTAAACGGCAGTTTGGTATAATCCATTGATTAAGGAACTTCTTACGAGATCCAATACTTCCCGCTTCTTGTTGGGTTATCTCTGGATTTTTCTAATAATTATTTCTGCACCTTTTTATTTTGCTCTCAATTGGAGATATGGCGATACGCTTTTCTATGAATCACTTTTAACAGACCTACTTAAACATCATGGCAGTTGGAAAAGCTGGAGCTTTGTTTCATGCCCCTCCTATATTCCAGATTTGTTGATATACTATATATCATATCACCTGCTGCCATATATGATGGACAGGTACTTCCTTCTTACCCTTAGCCAAATTCTATTCACATGTGCTGCGATACTTTTTGTTGTTAGGGAAGCGGTGGGAAAGCTTTCCGACTTATCAAAATTTCTTATCTTCTCTATTTTTGCAGCCTTTGTATATTTCTCCTATGAAGACAGGATTCTTCTTTTCCTTAATTCCGGGAATTATCTTATGGATTCCCATATTTTGGCGCTTGTCTCGCTGGCGCTGCTTCTTAGGGTAATTAGAAATAATAAGATCATTGATATTATACTTCTTGCTGGTTCGGTTATTATAGGATGGTTGGATGGAAGATTATACATAGCGTGGTTCGTTGCACCCGCATTGATCATGCTTAGTTCCTTCCTGGTTTTCTCCATAATATATAAAAGTCGCCGGCAAAAAATTTTCTGTGTGCTGTTTCTCGCTATCTCTATTTCTGCTGTAACAGCAGCTTTTCTTGATCCTGTAATTATGCAGTGGGACGCCTTGAAGGATATAGGCCGAGTTCGTTTCGATTTTCATGCAGCGCTCAACACTATCCCGGTTTTTATAGAAAGATTCATAGAATTAATGCTGGTACACAAGTTTTATTTAAAGGTATTCATGCTGCTCTGGGCAATAGGCATGCTGGCTGTATTTTATCTATTCATCAAGATAACGCTGAATATATATTTTCTTGCTATTCATGATAGTAACCAGGTCAAAAATTCTTTATTCACTTTACGGCCAGTATCCAAATCCACCATGGAGCAAATTTTTCCATGGTATGCCCTGATTGTCTTCACGATAATTCTGATATTTGTTAATTTCTTGACGGTGACTGCTTCCGGGGAATTCGGGAATGCTGCCGGATTTAAATATTATCAGGTCGCTATCACCATGCCATTCCTTGTTCTCATTGGTATTTTTGATGTTTATTATCGGAAGTTTGCTGAAAGCAGGGAAGTAAAGATTTTTGCATTCACAGCTATCACTTTGGTTATTACTGTCTTTATCTTTAATTTTGAAAACATAAAACCAAGGAAACTGAGTATAGATGAAGTGAGGCACCAAAAGGATGTCTCGGAAATGAATTTAGCCAAATGCCTGGATGAAAACAAAGAGAAGTATAATCTGAAATATGGAATTGGCAGTTTCTGGATTGCCACAACAACCAACCTTTTTTCTGAGAAAGGAATAAGGGTATACCAAGATACAGGCTATACAGTGGATGCCGGCGTATATATGAATAATTCGGATTGGTTCCTGGGGGCTCCCGGCTCCCCTTATTCCAATCCGGAATATAATTTCTTCGTAGCGGGTATTAGCCTTAAACCCGATGCTGTAATTCGTGACATTGGTGCGCCCACGGCCAGCTTTCAATGCTCTGGCACCGAAATATTGGTTTATAACGATGGCAGATTAGATCGGATTTTTAAAGAAAGGGCAAAACTTACTGTAAATAAAATGAAATTCGAGCGTGGTGTGTCGGATAGTTTTAACATAGAGAATCCCCCTGCCATTCTTAATCTGGAACTTTTGTCAGGTAATTACAAAGTTGTGATTAATTACAAAATTGACGGCTTCCCCTCAGACAAGCACGATGGGGCGTGGGAAATAAGCGATATAAGAAGAAATACAAGCAAAAATGGCGATCTTGTTATACTCCAAGCGGAAAATACTGCATATGCTACATTCACAATACCTTTTTCTTTGCCCGGCAAAAGACATCCAATTGAAATAAAAACCACAGCTAACGGCTTAAGAATAGAATCCATTGGTCTGGAAAGAATAAAATAGCAGATGTCAAACTATTAAAGCGGTACAGACAATTGCGATCGTTTTCATTTGCCACCTCTCGAGAAACTTTTGAAAGCGGCCTTTATATGGTCTGGTTCTGTATAAGTTGAGAACTTTTACGAAATTAAAAAGCAAAATGGTTGTCGGAGATTAGGTTGGTATATATACACATGTATTTCTTTGTTTTATTGGAAAACGACTCTATGAGGAAAGTTAGTTCCTCAGAAAAGCGGCTTATCTTATTTCCTGGGTTAGTTATAGAGGGCTGGTCAATCGGCTACAATCTGCAATTGCTTTTAGAGAAAGTATAACGCGTGCTGATAGATGCGATAATACGTCATTCAAGGCAGCTTATCAATAAATTGCAACAGCGTCGACAACGCTTGACTATGTCGTCACCTCAGCAGGTTCGGTTTATTATGCTGTTTTTTGTTATCGCGTTGTCGGTATGGCAGATCGCACTCGCCTGTGCTTTTTTTATTCTGGGCAGCCTCTGGTTGTGGGTGCTGCTGCGCCTGAGATTCACTCATTGGGTAGTTATCGGTGCACTGGCCTCCCTTCTGGCTTGTTTGTCTGCGTTATATCACATGCCCATTGCTTTAGGGATGTCCGATCAGGCGGTCAGATCGCCGGATTGGGAAGGGCATTTTGAATATATCCGCTATATGGCCAGCCATTGGAGCATCCCTCCTCTGGATGGTGGATGGCAATTTTATCAGCCTCCGTTATATTATCTATTCACGGCCCTGCTTGGCAGGACAGGAGAGTTTCTACATTTTGATTTTCTGCAGACCGTCCGGTATTTTTCTGTCGTTTCCACCCTAGTTTTTGAATTATACGGATTGCTGATCATCCGCCGTGCAATTCGTACGCCATGGATTGCAATTCTCTGCTCCCTGACGTTGTTGTCATGGCCGCTGCTACTGATGCTTTTCGGGCGAATCAGCAACGAGATTCTCCTCTATCCTTTATGGGCGGTGGGCTATTATTACCTGTTGCGCTGGCGTCAGCAGCGTCATTCGCGTGATCTGGGGTTGGCCATAGGCTTATGCGGCGTCATGATGTTGGTAAAAACCTCGGCACTTGTACTATTGGGCACTGTAGGTGCCGTGATATTGCATGATGTCATAACGCGCCGCGTGTCCTGGCATTGCTGTGTGCATCCGGTTATCGGGTTGGCGATGATCCTGGTATTAATCGCCGGCATGACTAATTTTGGCCGAACAATGTATTACAACTTCAATCACCAGCATGGCGTCAGCTTGATTGTAGGCAACCTGGACATGAATCCCGGCTTGATCGCTGGTGGATATGCACTGAATACGCTGCGTACGTTCATCGCTTTCGATATCGGGGCAATGGTTAGGAATCCATACCTGAGTTTTGATCCGGCTACAGGAGATAAGCTCTTCTGGAATTCCTATCTAAAAACCGCCTTGTTTGGTTTTTTCTCCTGGCCGAATTATGCATTAGCGGCAGGTTTGAATGTCGTACTCGCGCTTCTGGCTGCATTTACAGCTATTGCGGCTATCGTAGTAGGTCGTGCTAATGATGAGAGTAGGTTTTTCATCATTAGCATCGCGGTTGCCCTTGGCGCACAGATGTTTTATAGGCTTATCACTGTGAATGTGCTGGCTCATGATGCCCGGTATACATTTCCTTCAGTAATTGCTTTTGTTACCCTTACCGGTTTCCTGATTGAGCGGCTACGCACACTTAATCAGAGGGTGCTGGCCGCGGCTGGGTGTGCGTTGCTGCTAGCTTTCTGTAGTATAGAATTTATGTTCATGGTAGCACATGGGAACTAATATTTTGATAGAATATTTTTAGTTTCTGTGTCGCTTCAGTGGTTTATCCGGTGAAATTATCCCTTGAAGTGAATCTATTCCTTTAAGGAATGTATATGTAATTTTTCTTGTTTCGGTCACCCTAATGGTTATCAACTTGAGTTATTCTTACAACCACTTGCTCCTTTGCATAAGCCAAATATTCATAGGAAATCCCGGCTCTTTTTACAAATTCCGAAAACGCCTTGAATTCATGGTTATGCCAGTTTGGATAGTTAAAATATTCATCAAATACTATGCACGTCCCTTGTTGAATAAAGGATCCTAAATGTTCAAATATAGTTCTGGTAGATGAGTAAATATCGCAATCGATATAAAGAAAAGAGATTTTTAGCTTACTGCTTTTCCCAGCAAGCCACTCCGGTAAAGTTTTATCAAAGGCTCCCTTGTGTAAGGTAACATTTTTTGGTACGCGCGGAAGACGCCCATTAGTATCAAAAGCATTCTTGGCATAAGCAGTTCCACCCCATTTTTCAGGTAAGCCATAAAATGTATCAAATCCATGTATTATCTTTTCTTTCGCTAGGGCAGCTATATACCTGATTGATCCTCCTCTATAAACACCAAACTCGAGCCATTCACCATCCTCTTTAGCTTCCGACACTGCAAATTTAATTATTTCCCGCCCACTTCGCATGCCTACGGCATCCGGCATGTTTTTTGATATGTATTCAACTGAACTACCAAATGCTATTTTCTCCAGCCCACGTAAAGGATGATGGCGACAATAGTCAAAAACACTAAAAACCCTGAAGGCTAATTCCTTAAATAAATTCTTAAAATAAAAATTATCCATTTTTCTTACCACTTGATAACGGTACTGCCCTTAAACTCGATCCAGAAGATTTTTCACCATTTTCCACAGTCTCATGATACTCCGCATCCTGATTCACTTTCCATACATCATAAATTTGCTTTCCCGCTAGGATATTTTTCACAGTCAGCACAGCGGTCATCATCGCGTGATCTTGGTTGTTATATTTATGCATCCCATTGCGGCCGACTAGGTGCAGATTCGGATAATGTTTTTCCAAAGCTGCGCGAATGGTATTTATATGTTGCATATAATGCCCATCATAAACCGGATATGCCTTCTTTTGCCTAACGACGTAACCGTCTTTTATATCAGACTCTCCGGCCAACCCGAGCTTAGCCAACTCGCTGGTTGCAAGCTTTATTAAACCCTCATCACTGCTGTTCCATAAACCGTCTCCCTCGAAACAGAAATATTCCATTCCGTAGCAGTTCAAGTTGGGATCGGGCACCATTTCCGGCGACCAGGATTTGAAATTCTGTATCCTGCCGACTTTGACCGACGGATCATGAATATAAATCCAATTATCGTCGAAAATATTTTTGTCCTCGACTATTAAGGCGACGATTAAAAAGTCGCGGTAGCGGAGAGACCCGGCAGCCTGCAATGCGGAAAGCGGCAATGCTGGCTTCAGGCCTTCTGCTATTTCCTTAAGCGGCGCAGAATTGATGACATGCCGAGCTTCAAGAATTTCCCCGGCACCATCTTGCGTTTTATAATGAACCTGCCAGATTCTGCGCTCCGGCAAATAGTGAAGCTCAACAGCTTCTGCCCCCATCTTAATCTCACCACCCCGCTGCTTTATTTTCTCTGCCGCCCTCTCCCACATCATGCCCGGGCCTTTACGCGGATAGCGGAATGAATCAATCAGCGTTTTTATCGAATTTTGCCTCCCACCTTTCTGGGGAAAAAACGCATTCTTAACGGCAATCCATAGCGATAGGCCCTTTATGCGCTGCGCTGCCCAATCGGCAGATATCTCATTGCATTTCATACCCCATACTTTTTCGGTATAGGTTTTGAAGAAAATGTTAAACAGTTTTGTACCAAAATGGTTGGTAGTCCATTCAGCAAAATTTTTCGGATTCTTATAGGGAAAAATTTTTGCCCGAATGTAGGAAGCCAAGCATTGAACCGAAGTAAAAATTCCTAGGTTCGTCAATGCTTCAAATGGTTTTAGCGGGTAGGAGAAAAACTTTCCCCGGTAAAATATCCGGGATTTGCGCTGCCGTTTCAGGAAATCATCACCTAGTATTTCATCCCAAAGTTTTTCGATCTCCTCAGATTTGGAAAAGAACCTATGGCCGCCGATATCGAAGCAAAAGCCTTTATAGGTAATAGTTTTTGAGATGCCGCCGACGTAAACCGGGTCTTTTTCCAATATGGTAACGGGAACTCCTTGTTTGGAGAGTAGGTAAGCCGCCGTCAAGCCCGCTGGCCCCGCTCCTATACAAATAACTTCCGCCACCATGGCAATAGCTGCTCCGTTCAAATAGTGATTTCAGCTACCATAGTTACACTAACAAGACACAAAAAAATGCCTGTTTCTAAATTTTTCTTATATTTCAATCTATTTTCTATCATTTTTACGCCAATTATGGAGAAAATTCCCGATTTTCATCAAATCCCCTATCCTCCGCTCCAGAAAGCCCTTAGTGGCGGTGAAATTCTCCGAATCATCAGAAAGCCAGAATAGCAGGGTTTGCGAATATATTGCGGCTAGGGAAAAGCGTTTGGTGTAATAGGAAAAATCTGCTGATTTATCGCCCGCCAGCCGCCAGATTTCATCGGCCAACGCGGCCAGATTTTTTAAGCCCTGCGGCGGATTCAGTGCATAATATGCGAGCAATTTCTTTACCGCTTCCCGGTTTTTGGCACTCAATTTAAGATATGCCATTATAAGCCAGATGATTTTCCCGGTCAGTTTCTCCTGCCGCATGGTTTCGCCGGCTTTTCGCAGATCCATCAACTTCTCATCGGCAAAAAAATCAACTAAATCCGAAATTCCCCGCGGGAAATGAATGTAAGCCTCGTTTTCCGCGCAACCGGCAGCAATGGCAGAATTCTCCAGCATTTGATTGTTCCAGCCGTCAAAAACCGCATTTTCCAACGCCTTAGCCAAGATTCTTTCCTTTATAGCCATGAAATGCTTGAAATCCAAAGTTATTTATGATAGACGGGAGCACTTTTTACTGAAAAACAATAACATACGAGGAGGATATTCATCTGGTTCAAATTGTAGTCAAGGATAATAATATCGAGCAGGCGCTCCGCGTGCTCAAGAAAAAAATGCAGCGTGAGGGCATTTTCCGCGAAATGAAAATGCGCCGCCATTACGAAAAACCCTCCGAAAAACGCGTGCGCGAGAAGGACGAATCCATCCGCCGCACCCGCAAGCTCAACCGGAAACGGATCTACGAGCAGAATAATTAATCAGGTTCCAGGGGTCGGGGATCAGGGGTCAGCAAAGAAATCTGAAACCTTATGACTCTCACCCAAATCATCTCCACTATTATCTCCTTCGCAATCGGCATGGGCATTGGAAGTTGCGCCACCATGCCCTATTGGCGGCTACCACGCGGCGAAATATCCAGCGGAAAATGGTATGGCGGCAAGCGCTCGGCCTGCGTTCATTGCGGCGTGCAACTCAGAACGCGCGATTTATTCCCGATATTCAACTGGCTAATCACGCGTGGGCGCTGCTTCAATTGCCAAGCGCCAGTGAATCCCGTTTATTTTTTCATTGAGCTTTCCTGTGCGGTTCTGGCGGCATTGGTATATCTGAGATTTGGAATCAGCGAGAGCGCAATATTGGTATATGGCATGTGCGTCTGCCTGGTGATATTGGCCGCGACCGATTATTCGTTCCGCGTATTTCCGAATGCCTTGATGGTGGTTTTCGTGCTTTTTGCCACCAACTACCGTGTGCTGGTGGACCATCATCTGATCAACATGCTCCAACAATTCGTTTTCACCGTGCTAGGGCTGATATTATTTTATAATAGCTATCAGAAAATATGCGGAAAATCTTTCCCGGGATTGCGCTATCTGCAAATGCTAAGCCTTGCCGCATTATGCCTGCCGCTATCGGCTTATGCTGGGTTTTTCCTGCTTTTCTTGGCCCTAGCCCTCTTTGCCCACATATTCAGCCGCAGCGGAAAATCATATTACGGAACGGTGCTGGCACTCTCGCTTGTTTTGCATTTGTTTTATCCAGGCATGCTGTGGGGATGGTTGAAATAAACTTCAACATCCACTTCATCTCCAACGTTAGCCAAGGAAAGCATATTGGCTCGCGCAACCAGGCGCTTGGACTCGCGGAGGCACTACAAAAACAAAATCCAAAAGCTAAAATCCACGAATATGATTTGCATGATTTGGCGGAGTTGAAGCAATCGTTAAAATCTTCAGGGAAGCAAATCTTGATAACCGTCGGCAATGACGGCGCAGCAGCACTGAAAGAAATGCCGAAAAAAATGGGATATATCTCCATATTGCTCGGGCATGAAATTCCGCGCGGAATAGAGAAAATAGAAGATGCCGTTGATATTCTCGCTATCCCAGAACATATCACGGATTATAAAGAAATTCCTGGGATAAAATGCATCCGCACGCATGGCGTTTCGCATGCGATGACAAAAGAAAAAGCCGCTAGCGCGCTAGAGAAATGGCGCAATAAATTCCCCGGAAATCGCTGGCCGCCGGCAATTATCGTCATGCTCGGCGGAGTGGTGGATGGAGTGGATTACGACCCGCGCGAAGCGTTTCTACTCGGGCGTTATGCTGTGAAAAAAGCTAAGGAAGTTGGCGCGATGATTTTAGCCACCAGCAGTCCGCGCGCAGAAAAAACGGCGATCGAATTGTTAACCTCTGCACTAGAGCAAGAAGATTGCCCCGCCGCATTTTTCCCATGCGGCGGCGCTTTCGATGAAAGCCCCTTCCAGGCGATGATCGGGCTGGCCGCGGAAAATCCGAAAAGCCGCATCATCGTCAGTGGTGATTCAGTCTCGATGCCGTGCGAAGCGGCAAGCGTCGTGGCGCCGCATCAACTAATTATCTGCTCCATGAGCAACGAAAATGAACAGAACCGGAATTTCGTGGAATGGATGCACCGCGAGGGGAGAGCAAAAATTATCGAATCATCACCCAAATCGCATAAAATCCTGATACGGCCACTGGTCGAAAATCCATTACCTGCACCGCTCGATGCGGCGAGCCAGATTGCGGAAGCGGTTTATGGTTTTATAAATGCTCCAGTGCCTTCACCACGCCTTCAGTAACCTTCTTCGCATCACCGAACAGCATCATCGTATTATCTTTGAAGAATAGTTCGTTCTGCACCCCGGCGTACCCAGTTGCCATGCCGCGCTTCACAAAAATCACGGTTTTGGCTTTTTCCACATCCAGTACCGGCATGCCGTAAATTGGGCTGGAAGGATCGGATTTCGCTGCCGGATTGGTCACGTCATTGGCGCCGATCACATAAACAACATCGGTCGTCGCAAAATCGCGGTTGATTTCCTCCAGCTCAAAAACTTCCTCATACGGAACCTTGGCTTCGGCAAGCAGAACATTCATATGCCCGGGCATCCTTCCAGCTACTGGATGAATCGCATAACGCACTTTCACTCCATCTTTTTTCAACGTATCCGCCATTTCGCGCAAGGCATGCTGCGCCTGCGCCACTGCCATTC
>JABDBP010000003.1 GCA_013288565.1 Alphaproteobacteria bacterium
GGGGCGGGTGTAAGGAAATGCTGCTGCGCTCTCTCGAGAAACGCCGCGAATCCGATAAAATCACCGCGAAAATCGGCGGGATGTTTTCCTTCATTAGCCTGGGGAAAACGCTGAATACCATGCCCGCTGTCTCCGAAGTGTTCGAAAAAATCAGTATGGCGAAAATCAGTAAATCGTCGGAAGAAGCCCGTGACATGCTGATATTAAATGCGAAATCACATATCAGCATGAACCGGGAAAGGCTGCTGGCCGACGCCAAGAAATTATGTCTGGAGCTGGCAAAAGATTACCGAGTACCTGAGCCGCAAAAGCTTGCACTTCCCGGGAAAACCGGGCGTTTTGCGCTTAATATGGCCGTTGATCATTTCGTCAAAACCGGCAAGGCAACAAAGCATGACGAGGTGGTTTCAAAAGCGCTGGCGAAAGTTTTAACCGGCGGCGATACCGATATAACCAAAGAAATGACTGAACAGGATCTTTTGAATGTCGAACGCGAGGTTTTTATGGAATTGGTGAAGCATCCGGCGACTCTGGCGAGGATTGAATATATGCTGGAAAACGGCAAGCCGTTGAGGAATTAAATTATGCCCACATACAAAGCTCCAATACGCGATTTTCAATTCATCCTGAACGAATTTCTGGAGGTTCATAAATATAAGGATTTGGCGGGTTTCGCGGAGATGACGCCGGAGTTGATGGATACAATAATGTCCGAGGGCGCGAAATTGTGCGAAGAAGTTTTGCAACCCTTAAATGCCATCGGCGATAAGGAGGGCTGCAAATTCTCAAACGGGAAAGTCACCGCGCCGCCGGGATTTAAAGCGGCGTTCGAGACTTACGCGGCATCCGGCTGGAGCGCCTTCACCTGCGATCCGGCTTATGGCGGCCAGGGATTGTCGGAAGTTTTGAATATGACCGTCACCGAAATGGTCGCTGGGGCGAATGTCGCTTTCGGCCTGACGCCGGGCCTGACGCATGGCGCTTATAACGCGATTCACATTCATGGCACTGAGGAGCAGAAGCAAAAATATCTGCCCAATATGGCGAGCGGCAAATGGACTGGCGTGATGTGTTTGACGGAGCCGCAAGCGGGCACCGATCTCGGCCTCATCCGCACCAAAGCCGAGCCGGACAAGGATGGTGGTTATTCCATCACCGGGACGAAAATTTTCATCAGCTGCGGCGAGCATGATATCGTTGAAAATATCATCCATCTGGTGCTGGCGCGGTTACCCGGAGCGCCGGCGGGCAGCAAGGGAATCAGCATGTTCGTGGTGCCGAAATTCATGGTTGGCAACGATGGAAGTTTGGGCGCGCATAACCAATTAAATTGCGGCGCGATCGAGCATAAAATGGGCATTCACGCCTCGCCGACTTGCGTGATGAATTACGAAGGCGCGAAAGGCTGGCTGGTGGGCGAGGCTAACCGCGGCTTGAAAGCCATGTTCACCATGATGAACGAGGCCAGGATTTATGTGGGGATTCAAGGACTGGGCCTGGCGGAAGTGGCGTATCAAAACGCGCTGATTTATGCGAAAGAACGGCTCCAGGGCCGGGCGCTGAAAGGTGCCAAATTCCCGGAAAAAATCGCCGATCCGCTGATCGTCCATCCCGATATCCGCCGAATGCTTTTGACCATGCGGAGCTTCACCGAAGGCGCGCGCGCGCTGGTGATGCATACTGCTCTGCAAGTAGATATAATGAAACGCTCTTCTGATCCTAAGCAAAAAGAATTGGCCGAGGATTTCATTCAATTGATGACGCCGATAATAAAATCCTATTTCACCGAAACCGGCTCTCAGACTACGAATTTGGCAGTGCAGATTTTCGGCGGGTATGGCTACATAAAAGAATACGGCATGGAGCAGTTTATCCGTGATGCCCGCATAGCCGAGATTTATGAGGGCGCGAACGGCATCCAGGCATTGGATTTAGTCGGCCGAAAAATCCCGACCAAAACCGGCAAATTCATGCGCTCATTTTTCCATCCGGTCAGCGAATTTATCGCCGAAAATCGGGAAAATCCGGAGATGGCGGAATTCACCAAGCATTTATATAAGGGGCTTGATTCATTGCAAAAAGCCAGCATGTGGCTGGCGGCGGAAAGCCTGGCCAATCCTGACGAGGCGGCGGGTGCGGCTAGCGAATACTTAAAACTTTTCGCGCTGGTGGCATTTGGATTCATGTGGGCTAAATGCGCAAAAATCGCGCTGGCAAAATTGAAAATCGAGAGCGGCGAAAAAGAATTCTACGATGCAAAAATCGCAACCGCCAGATTTTTCATGACAAAAATTATGTCGCAACATTATTCCCTGTTGGCCTCGATTACTGCCGGGGTGAAGAATATGGAAATACCGGATTGTCACGTTTAAAATGCCGGGTGAACACAACGGTTTTGGCAGTATTTGCGCTATTGTCGTCACTTATAATTCCGGGCGTACCTATATTGCAAATTTTGTCGCGATAAAAGACCAGGTTGATAAAATAATTATCGTCGATAATGGCTCGGGCGAGGAAACGAAATCTTCTTTAAAAAACCTGGGGCGCGAGAATAAAGATAAATTGGAAGTGATATATAACCCGGAAAATCTAGGGCTCGCAAAAGCCCAGAATTATGGGATAAAACGCGCACTTGCAGAAGGTTATGACTGGATCATGCTGCTTGATGATGACAGCCAGGCAATGTCCGACATGGCGCTGGAAATGATGCAGGGCTATTTCGCCAATCCAGTGAAAGCAAAAATCGGAATAATTGCACCATATATAGAGGAACAGAGCGTGGCAAAAACGCAGTGTGGCCTGGTGCAATACGGCGGGATTTTTTTCAAAAAAATTCCGGTAAAAAACATCGTTTACGTCAACGGCATTTTATATGCGATCGCCTCGGGCAGTATGATAAAACGCCCGGTTTTGCAGGAGATTGGAATGATGCGCGAGGATTTTTTCATCGACTTTATCGATCTAGAATATACTTCACGCGCCATCAGCCGAGGCTGGAAAATAATGGTTGCTGGGAAAGCAATTCTAAAGCACCGAATCGGTAATCGGACAACGCATGATTTTTTTGGATTAAAATTCGTTACCAGTAACCAGAGTGCGGAGCGTAAGCGGATGTCCAGCAGCAACCGCTCGGTTTTCTGGCGATTATATTGGCGAAAAGTTCCTTCTCTGGTGCTATATAGTTTTTTGGTGGCGTTCTTCGAAATTTTTTTGATTCTGAATTTCGAAGAGGATAAATTAAATAAACTGAGAAACATAATGGTCGGAACCTGGGAGGGATTCTGCAGAAAAATAAATGGTTAATAAATGGTTGAAGAAAAAAAGATAAACGCCTGGCCGTTCGAGGAAGCGGCAAAATTGGTGAAGCGGTTCGAGAAATCGCCGCCGGCCAAGGGTTTTGCGCTGTTTGAAACCGGGTATGGGCCTTCCGGCTTGCCGCATATCGGCACGTTCATGGAAGTTTTCCGTACCACACTGGTGCGTCATGCCTTTCAAAAATTAAGCAATATCCCGACACGACTTTTTTGCGTTTCCGACGATATGGACGGCCTGCGTAAAGTACCGGACAACATACCGAACCGTGAGATGGTGACGGAGCATCTAGGCAAGCCGCTTGTCGATATTCCAGATCCGTTCGACGAAAAGGAAAGCTACGGCGCGTACATGAATGCAAAGCTTTGCGGGTTCCTTGATCACTATGGTTTCGATTATGAATTTGTTAGTTCAGCAGCCAATTACAAGAAAGGAGTCTATGACGAAAAATTGCTCGAGGCGCTTAAGAATTACGACAAGATAATGGAACTTATGCTGCCGACATTGGGTGAGGAGCGGCAGAAGACCTATAGCCCGTTCCTGCCGATCTCTCCGAAAACTGGTAGGGTTTTGCAAGTTCCGGTTCTTAAGCGCGATCTAGAAAAAGGCACGATCACTTTTAATGACGAAGGCGGTGAAAAAACCACCGTTCCCGTTACTGGTGGCCATTGCAAATTGCAGTGGAAACCGGATTTCGGCATGCGCTGGGCGGCGCTGCAAGTCGATTTCGAGATGTATGGCAAGGAACATCAACCGTCTGCGCCGCTTTATAATTCCATCTGCCGCGCGCTCGGTGGAACACTGCCGGAGCAATATGTTTACGAGCTTTTCCTGGATGAAGATGGCCAGAAAATATCGAAATCCAAGGGTAACGGTATCAGCATGGAAGACTGGCTGCGCTACGCCAACCCGGAAAGCCTCTCATATTACATGTATCAATCGCCGCGTAAGGCAAAGCGGCTGCATTTCGACGTCATCCCGAAAAGTGTTGATGAATATTATGCGTTTCTCACGAAATACAAAGCGCAAACCGAGGCGGAACGTATGGAAAATCCGGTGTGGCACATCCATGGCGGAAATCCGCCGGATGTGAATTTGCCGGTGAGTTTCGCGCTGCTTTTGAATTTGGTTGGTGCGTCGAACTCGCATGATCAAGGGGTTTTATGGGGATTCATCAGTCGCTATCGCCCGGGACTCACTGCAAACACTGCCCCGGAACTGGATAAATTGGTCGGCTATGCGATCAATTATTATGAGGATTTTATAAAGCCGAACAAAAAAT
Organism: Alphaproteobacteria bacterium; assembly: GCA_013288565.1. Taxonomy (GTDB): domain Bacteria; phylum Pseudomonadota; class Alphaproteobacteria; order Rickettsiales; family JABDBP01; genus JABDBP01. The sequence goes on from JABDBP010000003.1 coordinate 4,595, forward strand.
TCCGCTTGGCCGGTGAGAAGGAAAAGATCGCTCTCGGCGAACTTGCATCACGGCTGGAAAAACTGCCAAAAGATGCAACCGCGGAAATCATCCAGAATGAAATATATGCTGTGGGAAAGGAAAGCGGATTCGAGGATTTGCGCGGCTGGTTTCAGGCCCTTTACGAAATATTGCTGGGCCAGAGCCAGGGGCCACGATTTGGCTCTTTTGTTCAGCTGTACGGGATTGACAATACATTAGCGCTGATAAAAAAGGCGGTTTCAGGGGAAAGTTTAGCTGCGTGAATTTCCTAAAATCCATCTCCGAAATCGTTAGTGATTTCGATGCGTTAATCGTTGATCTTTGGGGCGTGGTGCATGACGGGCAAAAACTTTATCCGGGCGTTAAGGAAAAACTGAAAAACTTGCGCAAGCAAAATAAGGGGATAATTTTCCTCTCCAACGCGCCGCGCCGCGCCTGGCGGGTTATTGACGTTTTAAATAATTTGAGAATAACGCCAGAATATTACGATGGAGTGATAACTTCCGGGGAGGTGGCGTTTGAACATTTGAGCAAAAATCTGATTGGCAAATCATATTATTCCATAGGACCAGAGCGCGATGCCGGGTTACTTGACGGCTCTCCATACCGGCGTGCCAAAACGCCAAAAGATGCGAATTTCGCCATTGTCACCGGCTTTGATGATGATGATTCGGGTTTAGATGAAAAATTGCCGGAACTCAAAGCCTGCCATGATGCCGGGTTGCTGTTCATCTGCACCAATCCTGATATGGAAATCGTCCGACAGAATGGAACACGCGCGCTCTGTGCCGGCGTTATGGCTGAGGCTTATAAAAAAATGGGCGGCGAAGTTATCTATTTTGGCAAGCCGCATCCGGAGGTGTATCAAAGCTGTTTTGAGATTTTCACAACCAAGGATAAAGCCAAAATTGCCGCGATCGGCGACAACCTGGAAACCGATATAAAAGGCGCAAACGCCGTTGGGATTTATTCGATTTTCGTCACCGGCGGGGTGATGGCGAAGGAGGTTGAAACTTCAGGATTGAAGCCGGTTTTCAAGAAATACGGCGTTTCTCCTTCGGCGGTGATTGAAGCGTTAAAATGAAAATCATTCCGCTAACAGCTTCTCGATAAAAGCTTTGGTTTTCTTGGATTCCCAGTCGTTATAGCCGGAGATGTGCCCCACTTCCTCCCCGTTTTTGTTGACGATTATCGATGTTGGCAAGCCTTTCAGGTGGAAAACCTTGAAATTTTTATTATCGCCGTCGATGAAAATATCCAGCGTGTTGATATGGTTTTTCTTATAGAAATTCTCAATTTGTTTAACGCCGTCGCTGGAATTAGCAAGTGCGACAACCTTCAATCCCTTCCCCGCATACTCCTGCTGCAACTTCGATAGGCCGGGCATTTCCTGTTTGCATGGGAAGCACCACAGTGCCCAGAAATTGATGATTCTGACGCCTGAGAAATCCGAGAGTTTCCGGGTTTCTCCGTCTTTATCCAAAAAGGCGATTTCCTCCAGTTGTTTTGGCTCAGAGGCGACGATTTCGGAAACGATCTCCGGCTTTTTTGTTCGTGCCAGCGCGTATCCGCCGGAAAATGCGGCAAAAAGCGCCAGTGCTGCGGCAAAAAGTTTCAGTTTATTTCCCATGCGGTTCATTGTATTTACCACTATACTCGTCATTATAGTTGACCGCGATGCAAAATATCAAAACCTTTATTGTTTATTTTTTTCTACTCTTTCTTCTTGCCGCCTGCGGCTATAAGAAGGATTTGGTCAAGGAAAACGAAAAGATGTTCGGCGATAAAGTGAATAAAGACAAGGTAAACGTTAGCGATCCTCGGCAACATTATTAACGCGCTATTGAGATGGATTATTTCAATTATAAAAAAGGTGGGCTTTACGCGGAAAATGTCCCGCTTGCGGAAATTGCCGATGCGGTAGGGACGCCATTTTACTGCTATTCCAGCGCCACGCTTGAGCGGCACTATGCTGTGTTTTCCGAAAGTCTTGCGCCACTGGATAGGTTAGTGTGTTACGCGGTGAAAGCCAATTCCAACATCGCGGTCATCAAAATTTTGGCCAAACTTGGAGCGGGGGCGGATGTAGTTTCCGAAGGTGAGATCAGAAGAGCCTTAGCAGCGGGCGTGCCGGCAAAAAAAATCGTGTTTTCCGGTGTCGGGAAAACTGCGGCAGAGATGGGCTTCGCCCTAAAAACCGGAATTTACCAATTCAACGTTGAATCTGAGCCGGAGCTTTTCGCGCTGAATGAGGTGGCGGAATCGCTTGGGAAAAAAGCGCCAATCGCGTTCCGTGTCAACCCGGATATTGATAGCGGATCACACAAAAAAATCAGCACAGGGCGAAAAGAGGATAAATTCGGTATAGCATTCGCTGACGTGCAAAATATTTACGACAAGGCGAAAAAGCTAAAAAATATAGAAGTAAAGGGCATTTCGACGCATATCGGCTCGCAGATAATGGATATTGCCCCGTTCGCGCGGGCTTTCGCCAAAATCCGCGAATTGGCTGAAGAACTCAAGGCGCACGGCACTAATATCGAAAGAATCGACCTCGGTGGTGGGCTTGGCATTCCTTATTACGGTTCGGATAATCCCCCGTCACCGCGGGATTACGCCGATGTGGTAAAAAAAGTGATGCACGGACTTGATTGCAAGTTTATATTCGAGCCGGGGCGCCTGATCGCCGGAAACAGCGGAATATTGGTGTCAAAACTGGTGTATGTTAAGAATTCCGGCGGTCGGATTTTCTATATATTGGATGCTGGGATGAACGATTTGATTCGTCCGAGCTTTTACGATGCCTACCACGAAATAATCTCGGTAAAGAAAAGCACGGCAAAAAAACAATTGGTCGATATCGTTGGTCCGGTGTGCGAAACCGGCGATGTTTTCGCCATCCAGCGCGAAATGCCGGCTATGAAGCCGGGAGATTTGGTTGCCTTCCGCAGTGCAGGGGCGTACGGCGCAACCATGTCTTCCACCTATAATTCGCGGCCACTCATCCCGGAAATCCTGGTGCAAGGGGGTAAATTTGCGGTGATTAGAAAAAAATTAACTTATGATGAAATTCTGGCATCGGAAAAAATTCCGGGATGGTTGAAATGAAATTGATTGTAACTGGTGGGGCGGGATTTATCGGCAGCGCATTCGTGGCACAGGCTTTGGAGCGTGGCGATGATGTGATTGTGCTCGATAAATTCACCTATGCCGGGCACCGAGAAAACCTGGATTGGATAAAAGATAAATCACGGCTGAAAATCATCGCCGGTGATATATGCGATGGCGCCTTAGTGCCCCGGCTTTTGCGCGAGCAGCAGAGCGATGCGATTGTGAATTTCGCTGCCGAATCGCATGTCGATAATTCGATTTCCTCGCCCGGTATTTTCATAAAAACCAACATTGAAGGAACATATAATTTGCTGGAAACCGGACAAAAATACTGGAGCGGATTGCCGGGAGAAAAAAAGGGGAGATTCCGGTTTGTGCAAATTTCAACTGATGAAGTTTACGGCTCGCTAGGGAGCACCGGTAAATTCAGCGAGGAATCGCCGGTTCGGCCCAATTCACCGTATTCTGCGTCGAAAGCGGCTGGCGACCACCTAGTGCGCGCCTGGCATGAAACCTATGGATTTCCAGCGATCGTAACTAATTGCAGCAATAATTACGGCCCGCGCCAATTCCCGGAAAAGCTCATTCCGAAAACCATTCTCGATGCAATTGCAGGGAAAAAAATCGGCATATATGGTGACGGAAAAAATGTGCGTGACTGGGTTCACGTCGCCGATCATTGCGCCGGGGTCCATCTCGCCGTGACACGCGGAAAACCCGGACAAACCTATTGTTTCGGCGGCAATGCAGAGAGGAGCAATATCGAAACCGCGAATAAAATCTGCGAAATACTGGATGAGGTTCGTCCAAGAAAAGCCGGATCATATAAAGAACAAATTACCTTCATAAAAGATCGCCCGGGGCATGATAGGCGTTATGCTATCGACGATGCAAAAGCTGTGCGGGAATTGGGATTCAAGCGGAAGTACAATTTTGAGAAAGGAATTAGGGCGACGGTGGAGTGGTATTTGGAGAGCCGTGCTTGGATTGATTCGGTAACGCATAAGGAAAAGGTAAGCGCATGAAAGGCATAATATTGGCGGGTGGTGCGGGAACACGGCTCTCGCCAATCACCAAATCGATCAGCAAGCAGATGCTGCCGATCTACGACAAGCCGATGATTTATTATCCGTTGTCCCTGTTGATGATGCTAGATATTCAGGAAATTCTCATCATCAGCACCCCGCGCGATCTGCCGATGATGGAAGAGTTGTTGGGTGACGGCAGCCAGCTTGGTATTAAACTCGCATATGCCGCGCAGCCCAAGCCCGGCGGGATAGCTCAGGCCTTCATAATCGGCGCGAAATTCATCGGGCAAGACCAAGTATGCCTGATTCTCGGCGATAATATTTTCTATGGCCGAAACCTCACCAACAAGCTGAAATGTGCGATGGAACGTGAGGAAGGCGGTCGGATAATGGCTTATCACGTGCGCGACCCGGAGCGCTACGGTGTGGTGGAATTCGATGATTCCGGCAAGGCAATAAGCATCGAGGAAAAACCGAAAAAACCGAAATCATCTTGGGCAGTGACCGGGCTTTATTTTTACGATTCGGAAGTGGTGAAAATCGCGAAACATTTAAAGCCGTCGGCGCGCGGTGAACTGGAAATCACCGATGTTAACCGAGAATATTTACGGCGCGGAAAATTGACGGTCGAAACCTTCGGTCGCGGGCTGGCTTGGCTCGATACCGGCACTTGCGAAAGCCTTATCGCTGCGGCGCAATTTGTGCAAACTATTGAGGCGCGCCAGGGCTTAAAAATCGCCTGCATCGAGGAAATCGCCTACCGGAAAAAATTCATCACGCGGAACCAATTCAAGAAGCTTGCCTCCGGTTTCGGGGATAAGAATGAATATGGAAAATATCTTTATTCAGTTCTAGCAGAAAAAAATGCCGATTGGTGGCATGAGTAATAAATTTTTGGTAATCGGCAAAGGCGGCCAGCTTGCCCAAGCATTTGCAGAAATTCTTAGAGGCCAAGCGGAGTTTTTAGGGCAGCCGGAAATCGATCTCACCGAACCAGAAAAAATCATCCCTACATTGGAGAAGTTTTCTCCGAATGCGGTCATAAACGTCGCCGCCTATACGGCGGTAGACAAGGCGGAAGAGGAAGAAAAGCTGGCGACAATAATAAATGGCGAAAGCGTAGGAATCATTGCTGGATTTTGTGCCAGGAGAAATATTCCATTGGTGCATTATTCCACCGATTATGTATTTTCCGGCTCTGGCGAGAAACCATGGCAGGAAACCGACGAAACTTCTCCGCTGAATGCTTATGGTAGGTCGAAGCTGGAAGGTGAAAAACGCATTGCGGCGGCAGGTGGTAAATGGTTGATTTTCAGGACAAGCTGGGTTTACGACCATTCGGGAAAAAATTTCCTCACCACCATGCTGAGGCTAGGAAAGAGCCTAGAAAGGATTTTAGTGGTTGGTGATCAATTCGGCGCACCGACTTATGCTGCGCATTTGGCAAAATATAGCCTACTGGCGCTGGAAAAAGCCATAAAAATGCCAGAATTTCCTTCCGGGATTTACCATATGGCCAATTCCGGCATGACCAACTGGTGGGAATTTGCGCGTGAAATTTTTGCGCGGCTTCGGCAAAAAAACATTCCGCTTAGAGTTAAAGAAGTTGTGGCGATAAACTCTTCCGAGTATAAAACCGCTGCGACACGGCCCCATAATTCGCGGCTCAACATGGCGAAACTGGAAAAAGATTTCGGGATAATCATGCCGCATTGGCAAGCGGCTTTGGCTGAATGCATGGAAAAAATATGAAAGTGCAAAACACTGGAATTGAAGGATTGATGGTAGTCGAGCTGGAGATTCATAGGGACGGGCGTGGTTTTTTTGTCGAGCGGTTCAACGAGAAAAGATTCAAAGAATATGCCCTGCCGACAAGGTTTCCGCAGGATAATCATTCGCGCTCAAGTCCTAAAATTCTGCGTGGATTGCATATGCAATACGATCCGCCAATGGGAAAATTGGTCGGCGTTTTGCATGGACGGATTTATGATGTCGCAGTCGATGTGCGCCCGGATTCCAAGACTTTCGGAAAGTATTTCGGACTGGAACTAAGCGGTGACAATGGAAAGCTGCTATGGCTTCCCGCCGGCTTCGCGCATGGATTCTGTGTACTCGGCGATGAGCCGGCGGATGTTTTTTACAAGGTCGATGCGCTATATAATGCACCAGGGGAAATTGGCATCTGCTGGAACGATCCGGAAATCGGGATAAAATGGCCGGTGGAAAATCCTATTGTTTCCGCGCGTGACGCGAAATTGTCAAGTTTTGCCGCCTATAAAAAGAATCCGCCGCGATGGTAGAAAAAAACAACGTCAGCGTCGTAATCGTTTCGTACAACACCGGGCCGATTTTGCCGCGTTCGATTGAGTCTGTACTGACGCAGGCCGGACTTTGTGAGCTTATCCTGGTCAATAACGGCAACCCGCCGCGTGTGATCCGAAAGCTCGAAAAACTGGCGAAGGAAGATTCGCGACTAAAATTAATCAGTGGCTACGGCAATATCGGATTTGCTGCCGGATGCAACCTCGGTGCAAGACAAGCCGAGGGGAAATACCTACTGCTGCTGAATCCCGACTGCATAATTCCGTCGGGCGCATTGGCGAAAGTGCGTGACGAATTGCAAAACCACAACGAAGCGTGGCTTGCTGGTTGCCGGATAATCAACCCGGACGGCAGCGAGCAGAGTGGCAGCCGCCGCAATATTCTGACGCCGATGGTGGCGTTTGTCGAAACCTTCCGGCTTTACCGTTTCTTCCCCAACTTGAAATTATTCGAGCGCATGAATTTCCATGAAATGGAGAAGATGAAAATGTCCTCTATAGTTCCGGCCATTTCCGGTGCTTTCATGATGATCAAAAAGGAAAGATACGAAAGCTTAAGTGGCATCGATGAAGGATATTTCTTCCATGTGGAGGATTTGGATTTCTGCTATCAAGTGAATCGACTGGGTGGCCGAATACTTTACGTTCCGCAGATCAGCGCCGTGCATTTCCGCTCCACCAGCGATGTTTCAAGCTTTTTCGTCGAATGGAACAAGGCGCGTGGGTTCACGCGCTACTTCCGCAAGAATTTTAAAGGCCAGTATTTTCCAGGATTTTTGACCCTCATCAGCGCAGGAATTTACCTGCGGCTGGTGACCAGAATTATCTGGCTGGCGCTGGAAAAGCTACTGACCGGCCAATTGTTCATCGGCCGAAACGATGCGGCACGGTTGCAGGAATTGAAATCGCGGTTGCTCGAGAATTATGCGAGTTTTGCTGCCGATCGTGCGGAAATTTCCGCGAGCGAAATCAAAAACCGCGAGCCGTATCTCCTCATCGGCGCGACCGGGCAGGTGGGAATCGCGATACTGAGAAGGTTATTGGCGCTGGATGCGGAAGTTATTGCGTTATATCACTCCAGCCTGGTTGATTTTTCACATCCGAATCTTATTTGGGTGCAGGGCGATCTTGAGTCAGACCTGGTGAATCTTGCCGCGCTAAATCCGAAAACTTTGATTTATACTCCGGCCTTGTGGCTATTGCCGCCGCACATAAAAAAATTCGCAAGCCTCGGCATAAACCGCATAATAACTTTCAGCTCGACCTCGATTTTCGGCAAGGCATCGTCGAGGAACACATATGAGCAGAAATTGGTTTCGCGGCTTGTCGCAGCAGAAAAAGATATTGCCGATCTATGTGCACCGCTCGGCATTAAATGGACGATTTTCCGACCGACGATGATTTACGGCATTGGACTGGATCGCAACGTGAGTAGCATAGTCCGGTTCATCGATAAACTGGGATTTTTCCCGATTGCCGGGCCAGGTGCGGGATTGCGCCAGCCGGTGAATTGCGACGACTTGGCACTGGCGGTTTTATCCACCGTTGCGCTACCGGCGTCTTTCGGCAAGAGTTATAATCTCGGTGGCGGTGAGCGGATTTCCTATCGCGCTATGGTGGAAAAGATTTTCACTGTCATCGGGAAAAAGCGACGGATAATATCGACAACTCTCTTGCCGCTGCTGCTGGATATTTATTCTGTGATTTTTTCCAAGCAAGACATTAATGGTGAGATGGCAACGCGCATGAATATCGACCTGGCATTCGACGACAGCGATGCGCGGCGCGATTTTGCCTATAATCCCAGGCGGTTTCTGACCGCCGGGAAAAAAGATTTGGGAATATTGGAGGGATAGCCATGGCAGTTCTAGTGACGGGGGCGGCGGGATTCATCGGTTCATACGTATGCCGGGCATTGCTTGAGCGCGGGGAAAAAGTCGTTGGCGTTGATAACCTGAACGATTACTACGAAGTCAGTTTAAAAAAAGCACGCCTGGAGAATCTGAAAGATAAAAATTTTACCTTCATTATCGCCGACATTGCCAATAATGCGGAACTTGGAAAAGCCCTGCAACCTTATCTTTCCGAGATAAAATTCATAGTGCATCTGGCTGGGTATGCGGGCGTGCGTCACTCCATTTTGCACCCGTTTTTATATGCGGAGGCCAATATAATAGGCCATTTGGCTATACTAGAAATCTTCCGCAAAGCCGCTAATTTTAAGCATATGGTTTATGCCAGCTCCAGCTCGGTTTACGGGCTGGATATAAAAACGCCATTCTCGCTCAATGAAAAAGCCGACAGCCCGATTTCGCTATATGGCGCGACCAAAAGATGCGATGAAATTTTAAGCGCTTCCTACGCGAATCTCTATGGCCTTCAATTGACGGGTCTCAGGTTTTTCACAGTTTACGGGCCGTGGGGAAGGCCGGACATGGCATATTATTCGTTCACGAAAGCGATTTTTGCCGGGCAGCCGATTCAGGTTTATAATAACGGAAACATGCAGCGCGATTTCACCTGGATCGATGATATTGTTTCCGGGATTCTGGGCGCGTTATATAAGCTGGAAAAGAGCGGCCACCGTTATTATAATCTAGGCAACAATAAGCCGGAACAGTTGATGGATGTGATTACAATTCTGGAGCGGGCTATCGGCAAAAAAGCGGTAATTAATTTTGCACCAACCCCGCCGGGTGATGTTTTCATCACTTATTCGGATATTTCCCAAAGCCAAAAAGATTTCGGCTACTCGCCTAAGGTTTCAATCAAGGAAGGCCTGCCAAAATTTGTGGAGTGGTTTAAGAAATATTATAAGATTTGAACTCTACTTTCCCACACCTACCAGCATTTTCATGCTGATTATTTTATCCGGGTTGGTGACTTGGCCGCTGCCTTCCGCTCCACGCTTGATTTTATCGACGTTATCCATCCCTTCCGTCACTTTTCCCCATACCGTATATTGGCCGTCTAAGAAATGTGAAGGCGCGAAGCAGATGAAAAACTGGCTGTCGGCACTATCCGGGTCGGAAGCGCGCGCCATCGAAACCGTGCCGCGCACATGCGGCTCGGATGAAAATTCCGCCTTCAATTTCTTGCCAGAACCGCCAGTTCCAGTTCCGGTCGGGTCGCCGGTCTGCGCCATGAATCCTTCAATCACTCGATGGAACGGTACGCCATTATAAAACCCTGCCTTGACCAGCTCTTTGATGCGTTTGACGTGGTTCGGCGCCAAATCCGGGCGCATTTCGATGACCACTTTGCCTTTCGGCTTTCCGTCATGATCGGCGATTTCCATGACGATGGTATTTTCCGGGTCGGCTGCGGCTGCCGCCTTCCCGCCGCCGAATCCGAAAAATCCGATGAAAAACGCTGCCAAAACGGCCATTAATCTGCGAAACATTCACGCCTCCTTTTATGATTTTTGAAGAAATCATAAACTACAATTTTGCGGCTGTTAACAATTATTTGACCGTCCAGCTCAAAGTGGGTGCCGCCAAGCGGAATTTCGCGAAAGCTTTTTAAAAGCACTTGAATAATTGCAGTTTTTTTGTATTTATTGACCGCGCTAAAGAGCAAGCCTTAACGTTCCCCGGTAGCTCAGTGGTAGAGCAACCGGCTGTTAACCGGTTGGTCGCTGGTTCGAATCCGGCCCGGGGAGCCAGCTAGTTTCTTGAAATACAATAAAAACCATCGATTTTTAGAACAACCAACTATTATCGTCAGAGTGATTTTCCAGGTAGTTGGCAAGTACCAGCACCACAGCACGATCATATTTGCCGCCGCTTTCGGCAATCAATATGCCGATGGCGCTATCCATATCCAGCCGCGGCCGATGTGGCCGGTCGCTGACCATACCGATGAAGGCGTTAGCTACCATCAATATGCGTGCCGGCAATATGATTTCTTCGGCTTTAAGGCCGAGCAGGCCGGAGCCGTCCATGCGTTCCTGGGATTGACGTATGGTTTCTGAAACTGGTCCGGCGAAAGGAATATTCTTTATAAGATCGGCACTCATTGATGCTGCTTCGCGCATTTTTTCCAGTTCTTTCGGGGAAAGCTCGCCGTCCTTGGAAAGCAGTTCTTCAGGGATGAATATTTTACCGAGATTTATAAGTTTACCGGCGAATTCCGTGGCTTCCCTTATGTCGCGGCCAAGGCCCATTTCCCGGGCGATTATCCTGGCAAGTTTTGAAACCCTGGCTGAGTGATGGGCGAAAAACGGGACTTGGGCGTCGATCAGTGCCGTCAATGTTTCAACCAGGCTGCGCAAAGTCTTTTCATGCTTGACCCTGTCCATTATCGCGGCGGTGATATCATTCTCCACCACCAACGTGCCAACTCGTACTTCCGAACTATAGGGATCGGGGATTTCCTTTAACGGAATATGTTGTACTTGGAAGATTTGCGTGGATTTTTCGTGCTTTTCCCTTCTCAGGTAAGAAACAACGGATTTTTTTTCGAGTGCCATGCCACTGTTTTCCAGGTATTTCCGGGCTAAACTGGCACCCAATACCGCCTGCATGCTTTTTCCCAACATCTCGGCTGGATACATCTTCGCGTTTGTGGCGGCGACAAGGTTTGCGAACCGGTAATTTCCACCGCTATCTATTATCGAAACGGCATCCGGCTGATTATCGGCAATAAGGCGGAGCAGCTTCTCCTGGGCCCCATGGCGGCTTGCGATTTCCTTGTATTCCTTGGCGGCGGTTTCGGCGCGCAGCGAACTCGCATGTCGCCATATCGCAAAAAGCACTATCAGCACAAGCAGTGTGATCAGGATAAGGAGTGCTGCCATATTGCGCGCGCGTTCGGTGCTTGGCTTAAGCGCGACATCGGCGTCGATCTTATGGATAAGATACCACGGCATTGATTCAATTTTGCGCGCCGCAGCCAGCACCTCTTTCTTACGGTAATCCATTTTCTTCACAAATCCGCCGCCAGCAGCGACAAGGAATGCAGAATCGAGGTTATCAGTATTGGCGTTAAGCTGTAACCCCTGGCTGCCCGGCTGCCCAGGCAATGGGGATATATATTCGATGAAATTACCGGTTTTTCTCACCAGCAAAGTCTCGGAATTATTATAAGGGAGTCCTGGCTGATAGAGGCGGGATAAGAGCGAATCATTAATCTCGACAACGCCCAGAACGAACCCTATATGATCCTCGGGTTTCCTATCGCCCTGCACTGCGAAAATCGGCTCCAGGAAGGCAACCATCCTCGGCTTCTCCGAAGATGCCGGACTTTTTTCCTCCAGGGTAAAAATATCCAGGGAACTTCTCTCTCCCGGTTTGGCATTTTTCACGAAATCGGCAAGCGGCCCTGAAACTTCCGGCATGTAACGAGTGGCAGCGATCGTATTGCGCTGGCCATCAAGCAGTGCTATGCCCGCCGTTGTATCAAGAACCAGATCGTTGCCGAGTTTTTCCGGCTTAGTTGAAGGCGCGAAACCCGCTCTCTCGGCAGTCACTTGCAATAGAATGCGCAAATAATCGGTCGCCGCCGGAGCTTGTGCTTCACCATTTGTTGCAGCATGGGAGGTAGCAAGATCGGTCATGTATAGCTGGAGCGAAGTGTTATCAGCTAGGGAGGAAAGCGTCTGGATTTTCCCCTGAAGCCATTGATCGACATCTTTTTCCCGGCTCTCAGCCACCAAGGAAAGCACCACCTGCCATTCGAGCAGCGCCCGCTGCCGCTCCGCCTTATAGAATTGCATAATCAGCGACAAGCAGATAAATGCCAGCAGCAACATTCCAGAAACCAGGACTAAAATTCCATAGCCTGTGGTGTAACGTGAACGGAAAATCGAAGGTTTTTTAAGCATTTTATTTGTTGCAGTAAAATAGTATCATGAGGCAGCGATATTGATACATTATATTAGCACCATGAAAAAGCCAAAACTGTTAGCTTTGATTTTGCTGGCGATTTGCCATATGGCTGCATCTCCGGCAAATGCTGGGTTTTCGGGTATTTTTGCCAATGAGAGCATTTCGCAAAACCTAAAACCATTTCCCAGATGGGTCAGGGTTACGGTGCAGCATCCAAAGGATAGGAAGCTTATCGGCAACCCTTGCATGGGTAGGGAAAATAGTTGTTTCATGAATTCCTGGGCAGATTTTATCTCCTCGTTACGCAACAAGCCGCCCTTAGAGCAGATAAAAGCGGTGAATAGCCAGATGAATCGCTCGGAATATGTGACTGATCTTGCCAATTGGGGGATCAATAATTATTGGGAGACGCCGCTGGAATTCCTTAAAAAAAGCGGCAATTGCAAGGATTATGCTATCGCCAAGTTCTATTCGCTGAAGGAGCTTGGCTTCCCGGAGGATGACATGCGTATAGTGGTGCTGATGGATAATAACATCCACATTCTGCATAGCGTTCTGGTGGTGAAGTTCCACGGGCAGGAATTGGTTCTCGATAATCAGGTGAAGCAGATAGTCTCATCCGATAAGATTTATCATTACGAGCCGATTTACGCGGTGAACGAAACCGGCTGGTGGCGCTACCAATAAAAAAGCGCCGGATTTTACCCCAGCGCTTTTTTTATAGTTGCTTAAAATAATCAGTGCAGGACGTTGGCCACAGCTTCGGCGAGCGCCGGTTCAATTGCCTCTTTCTTGGAACCGGCCTTGGCCAGTTTCCGGTTCCGGTCAACCAGCAGTTTTATCGCCTGCGCCGCTTCTTTCGTCGGGATCATCAGGGTTTCCTGATCGCCTTGATGGGCGGTGCATTTGAAATGTATATTCCCGCCGCTGAATAATTCCTCGATCGTCCCCGCCGCCCCGATATAAACATCCATGGCGACGCCGTCCTCATTTTTCCCGGGAACGGTGACGCCGCGCACTTCCGGCCATGACGTGTTAACTTTCGCGGATTCAGACATAAAGGCGTGCGCCCCCGAAGCGGTATATGAACTGTGCATAGTTTTCTCCTGTTTAATCGCTATGAAGCCATTGTAACCGAGAAAGGTTAACAAAAGGTTAACGCGGGAAGGAATTGTTAATAGTTTGATTTATAGCGATTATTTGTGGGAAAAATGGATGGGATTTTAGATAAATCGCCGGGGAATTTGCGGGTTAGCAACTTAGGCGGGGTTGAAGTGGGTGAGGCGGGTGGCCGAGGAGGCTGTTGGTAGTGGAGGATAGTTTTTACTGGGATCCGGAGAGGGAAGGGGTTTTGGAATCATTATAATTGAGAACTTAAGTATTTAAGTGCTGACAGATTTATTATATTATCCGGGAAACCTACTGTAAGTAGGTCTTCTTTAGAAACAAGTTAGTTATGCCTATCGAATCAGCAGCAACACTAAAAAAAGAAGTAAAACTTGTTCTCAAACAACAAGGATATAGCGTTAAAAGGAATGGCCTTTTCCTCCTGGAAAATAATGAGCGTGAGGAAAGGCGTAAAGTTCACGAAATAGCGAAGGCTGAGCGCGTAAAAGAAAAAGAAAATTTTCTCCGTAGAAATCTCAAATTAATAAAAAATCATTTAATTGATGGCAAAAAACTGGAAATTGAGAAAATTGATCCAGTTTTAATAGAGGTTGAACCTGAGAGTGAAGAAGAACGACTATTCCGTTGGTGGAATATTATTTGGTGGAGTCTGCCTTATGAGAGGGCTTATGGGCGCCAGATGCGCTTTATCGTCTGGGATAAATATCATGATGCTCCTATAGGTCTTATAGGTTTACAAAGCCCGATTTTAAGCTGGGGACCACGGGATAAATATCTTGGCATCGCTCCAGATGAGCGGGATTTTTGGGTAAATCAATCATTAAGTGCCCAGCGAATAGGGGCATTGCCCCCTTACAATGATATCCTGGGTGGAAAACTTGTTTCTCTTCTCATGACTGCCGATATTGTGCGGCAGAAATTCCGCAAAAAATATCGCAATCAGAAGACTGTATTAGAAAAGCGGATACTACCTTCAAACCTCCTTTTTATTACCACCACCGGTGCATACGGTAAAAGCAGTGTATATAATCGTCTTCGGTTTAAGGATGAAACAGTAGCAAAATTTATTGGTTATACTCAGGGGAACGGAACCTTCCACATCCCAAACGCCCTCTACGAGGATTTGGTGAAGTACCTTGAGAAAAGAAAATATGATGTTAGGCGCGGGTACGGAAGCGGACCTTCCCGAAAATTGCGCTTGATTGACCTTTCGTTACAATTATTGGGCTTTGCGAATGGGATCTCTCATGGAATTAAGAGAGCACTATATTTATTCCCTATGGTTCACAATCTGGAAGACGTTATTCAGAAAGGGGAACGACCCGAATGGACTGATAGAAATATTGAGGAAATGACAGCATTTTGGAAAGAAAAATGGGCTTTACGCCGTGCCGAGAATAATAAATCATACTTAGAGTTTGATAGTGAAGATTTTGCTACACAAACCCTATTAGACATAGAAAAATATAAGGAATTACTATCATAACTAACTCTCAAGAATTAGAAACGCGCTCTTACGCGTACTTACCCGAAGAATTGCTAGGGAAAATTCTTGAGCATCTACCAAATACCGTGGACAAAATGAACGCGCTGTTTGACATCCAAGATGAGCCTATACAGCAAGGAATAAAGCATCTGCGGGATACTGGAAAGATAGCAAAACTTTCCACCAAAGATTTTTCAGGTTCATTAGTAGCTGTTGACGGCAGCATGATTGTAGAAAAGATGACGGGCTCCGATTTGCTTCTGGTGCTGGCGGTCGGCGTGGAAGGTCTTACAGAAGATAAAACAAAAGACTGGGGTACTGCCAAGAATCAGTATTACCAATGGCAGACGGTTTTACCTCACGACAGCGCGAATAGCAGTTTGGCTCAAGGCACAATGTTCTTGATGGAATTAAGCGTTTTAGCGAATTGCGACCATGAAATAAGAATCATGGATGGCACTCATTTTACTTCTATTATAAAAATTAATAGTATGCTTTCGGCTAGTGATGAAAAGGCTGGAAAAGAGTACGCAGAAGCGCTACGAACATTTCTAAAGGAAACATACAGTAAAATCATTCCTGATATTCCTGACATTATCCAGTCTGCATTCAATAATGATAAAATTATAGCCTTGGCTAAATACAGTTCTTCAAAAGACGTTATAGAGGCGTTTTTGGGAGCGCAGAATATAAGACTTGATGATAAAACATTTTTCTCACTTGCGCTTGATGAGGATGAATATCTAATACCATTGTCAGTTGGCCAAAGTAAGGATGAAAGAGAAAGGATTTGGGATGACCTCCATATCAAGTGCAACCTTAATATACCAGAGCGCGTCGAGTTGAATACAGCACTTGCCGAAGCTATCAATCCTCTCAGAACTAGAGACAATCAATCAAAAAAGGATAAGGAATCTGCACTCTATTATACCTATTACAAACCCTACCAAGATGGCCCTGCATACCGGATTGAATTAAAGAAATCATTGGTGGCTGATAGTCAGCGTTTAGAAAAATACCTTCTCAGTATTAAGAAACAGATTGTTTTTCCCGAAATCAGAGAACCATATCCGCAATATCTGGTTGATATAATGGCCAAAGGTATATCTACCGGAATGGTAGCTATCCAAGAGGGAATTAAACTTTCACCAAATCTGAAAATAGATAAAGGATATTTCAACTTATTATTTAACTATAGAACCTGAATATGGCCAAAACTTTTTCTCAAGAAATCTTAGAAAGAATTAAAAATTCTGGGAACGCGGCAATGGGGATAACTGGCTCTCCAAGTAATACCCTGGAAGTTGTTATTGACATTACTGAAGTTACTAAAACTGACCGCGCACTTGGGCAAATGGTTTATGTATCTTTAGAAGAAGATGGCAGAAACGTACTAGTTATAGGCCAGATTATTGAGATTGAAACTAAAAATAGATGGCACGAAGACCCTTCTTTTAAGGGCGTAATCAAAAGGCACGGAAGTTTGCCGCACTTAAGTGGCGCGGCAGATAACAGGATTGCATCTATTAGCGTTCAAGCATGTTATGATTTAGGTCAGAGTGACCCTAAAGGCTATATACTCGGAACCTCACCATCGACAGGTATAAAAGTATTTAAGATGGATAATCATGTTATGGCTGCCTTAATGAAGGTACACGATAAAGCCGTTACATATATAGGCAAGGTGTATGGGACAGAAGTTAATCTACCTTTCTGGTTTAAGCACTTTGATAAAGATGATTTGAATAATCATGAATATGGTGCAAAAGATGCCTATCATATTGGGATTTTCGGAAAAACTGGTTCTGGGAAGACAGTAACGGCATCCCTGGCGCTTCTTGGTTATGTAAAAAATAAAAATAATATCAGCGTATTAGTACTTGATCCACAAGGCCAATTTTACCTGGATCAGGACTTACTTCCCTCGGGAGGAAGTCTAGCCACAGAAATAAAGAAAGGAATGAAGTATAAGAAATACAAAATACTAGAGGATATTTATTTGCCTGGCGATAATACCGAGTTGTTTGCTAATTTATTGTTAAATAACGGATTTATTAAACAAGTATTTAAACTATATACTCTAGAAATAGAAGAGCGGGCCGCTCAAGCAGTTGTAGGTTATTTAGACGGCAGGTTTAATAAGGGTAGTTTCTCTTTAAGCACAATTTCTGATCCCATAGAATTGCTTAAACAGATGCTTAAGCGATTCATAGCCCTTAATGACAAACAGGAAAAAGAAGATGAGTACTCTAAGTATATTATGGATATTTAC
Organism: Alphaproteobacteria bacterium; assembly: GCA_013288565.1. Classification (GTDB taxonomy): domain Bacteria; phylum Pseudomonadota; class Alphaproteobacteria; order Rickettsiales; family JABDBP01; genus JABDBP01. The sequence continues at coordinate 21,790 of JABDBP010000003.1, forward strand.
GGAACAGCAAACACCAGGCAAAGATTGGCAAGAAGAATTAATAATCTATTAGAAAGTATTGATAACGAAATTGATTTAAGAAATAAATGGTCTGCAACCCTACAGCTGTTTTCTGAAAAGAAATCCAATGGCAGCGAAAAAATACCCATAAAGCAAATTGTGCAAGAGATTGTTGAAGAAAATGGTAACTTTATTATTTTAGATATTAGTCCTAAAGAAGGGGAAATAGAGAATGAAAACCTGCAAGCAAGATTTGTTACTCTCATTGAGAGCGCTATTGTGGAAGCAGGGGCAAATTTTTACGCTAAAAGAAAGAAGGCTAATGCGCTAATCGTAATGGATGAGGCACACAGATTTATATCTACTGATACAAAAGATGAAAAGATAAAGGAATTAACAAAGGAAATAGTTGATTCTGTAAGAACTACACGAAAGTATGGCATAGGGTATATGTTTATTACTCAAACTATTGAATCCTTATCAGAAGAAATAATAAGGCAAATGAGGATCTTTGGTTTTGGTTATGGCCTTACATCTGGACAGGAGTTAAAAAAAGTAAGCGAAGTAGTGAATAACAATGCGGCAATTAAATTGTATAAATCATTCATTGATCCAAGTAGTAATGGGAAATTTCCATTTATGTTCTTTGGCCCAATTTCTCCTCTCTCCTTCACAGGTTCCCCCCTGTTCATTGAAGTCTACAATGACCTAAAAAACTTTAGGTAAACAAATGTCTTTATGGATATGGTAAGCAATTATGTCTACCCAAACTCATAAGCATCCATCGCCAATACGCCCTGAGCTACTTCGTTATGTAACCGCTTTGCTTTTAGCGGCTTTCCGGCAGCGCCGAGGGATACGAAAAACGGCAAGAAATGCTCCGGAGTTGGATGGTTCTCTATGGCATGTGGTGCGAGTTTCTGCCATTCAACCAGGCTTTCAATATCCCCTTCCGCCACTTTGGCAGCAATCCATTCGGAAAATTCGGTCACCCAAGTTGGCGCCTTGGCATGATTGCCGGTCATGGTTTCACGTAAATTATGCGTCAAGTTTCCGGTGCCGATGATTAATATTCCTTCCTGGCGGAGTGGCGCTAAAGCCGTGCCGATCTGGTAATGCCAGCGCGCATCTCGCTCAGGCTGCACCGATATTTCCACAATCGGAATATCGGCATTCGGATATATCAGCATTAGCGGGCTCCATACCCCGTGATCGAACCCTCGGCCTGGATCTATCCCGGCCTGTAACCCCGCATCATCCAGCAATTTCTTTACCATGGCCGCGAGTTTAGGATCGCCCGGAGCATCATAGTAAATTTGATAAAGCTCTTTCGGGAAACCACGAAAATCATGAATGGTTCTGGGCTTTCCCGCGCCATTTACCATTGGTGAATCGGTTTCCCAATGCGCGGAAGCGACCACGATAGCCTTTGGCCGGGGCAAGTTTGCGGCGATGCCGCGCAGGAAATCGGCAGTTGGATTATTTTTCTCTAACGCTAACGTCGGTGCGCCGTGGGAGATAAATAAAGATGGCATATGCATCAATTCAAGCTAGGCGGTGCGGTGCAAAGCGTCAATAAGCTATTCCTAAGAACGCGCGGAGATAACTTACAGTGCTTTCCGCCAGTGCTGGTAAATTATATCCGCCTTCCAGCATGGAAATTACTTTGCCGCCGCAACATTCATTGGCGATGCTGGATAATTGGTTCCCGATCCATTGATAATCTTCTTTTGTCAGTTTTATCGATGCCAGCGGGTCATCGCGATGGGCATCGAATCCTGCCGATGCCAAAATAAGTTGCGGCTTAAAATTTTTGAGCGCCGGGATAACATTTTCCGAGAAAATATTGCGATAGGCTTTTCCGGCAGTTCCGGCCGGTAATGGTATATTTATAAGATTTCCCACGCCCTTTTCATTTGGCTGCCCGGTTCCCGGATAATGCGGCCATTGATGCGTGGAAATGTATAGAACGCTTGCATCCCGCGCAAACGCATCTTGTGTTCCATTGCCATGATGCACATCAAAATCCACTATCGCCACCCGCTGCAAATTATATTTTTGCATGGCATGCCGCGCGGCGATGGCGATGTTGTTGAATATGCAAAATCCCATCGCTCGGCTGGGAGTGGCATGATGGCCGGGCGGGCGCACCGCGCAGAATGCGCTTTTGTATTTACCCTGCATCACATCATCAACGGCCTGGCATCCGGCACCGACAGCGCGTAGCGCCGCCGGGAAACTTCCTTTGGAGATTACGGTATCCGCATCGAGGTAAGCCAGTGATTCATCTGCGGGAATTGAACTCTCGACAAATCCCAGATGATCTGGCGTATGCACCAGCAATATCTGGTCTCTGGTGCCAACCGGGGCGTTGACAAAATCCAGCTTGCCCGAGAAGTCACAAGATTTAAGCGCGTCCATGATGGCCGCCAGCCGAGCCGGGCTTTCCGGATGCATGGAGCCGGTCTCATGCTGCAGGCAATCCGGATGCGAGAATATCGCAGTCTTCATCTAGGTTTCCCCGGTTTCAACGTGTCTTTCATACTTCTCTAGTTTCCTTTCGACCTATCCCACTTAATCCAAGGAATCCCTAATGCACTGACAAACCTCATTATTTCATTGGTTATCAAGCTGAGCACGGTTTATTCGCTATCCTATAATAGGAACTACCTGCCTAGCGCGGCTTGGGAATCACTAAAATCCTATCTTTATTTCCTATTATTATTCAATGGATCAGGTCGGAATAATTTTTTAGCATGGAGCTTGCGTGAATATAATAGCCGTATGTTACAAAATCTTAATTATTAAAGAGAAATATTTTATGATGCTAATACTGTTGTTCCATTGTGTCCGGGCGCCAAGTAACGCATTGATAAATCTATAATTTCGTATTGTAATTTTTGTAACAAATATTTAATAAAAATTAACTGGAATTTAACCAGTTATTAGCTATTATGTAATAGTATCTTTATGTATTTAAGTAATAGCATGTAGACAGATCGGAATTACACATTTTAACAACAGGAGTATTTATGAATTATATGAAAACTAAACAAGTGAAGCTCTCTCTTTTAATCGCTTCCTTTGTTTTGATTATCGGAGCGGGATTTTCCGCGCAGGCGCTGGTTTTTGGCAGCAACGCTGTGGTTAGCTTCGTAGCCCCAATTACCGTTACCGCCAACACACTCCCGAACTTTGGTAATGTAATAACAGACGTTTCGGGTCAAACCCTTACTTTAAGTACCACTGGAGCCATATCCGGCGCCAATTCCTCGGATTATGTCAGTGGTGCGTTAGCCGGTAACTATACTATCAAAGGTTCTGCGAGTAGTACGATCGCTATTAGCATTGGCGGCTATGGCGCAGACCATAACGTAGTCCCTTCGGCAGCTACCTGCGCCTATAACGGGGGTGCCGTATCTTCTCCTTGCAACCTTAGTACCCAGGTCGCTCCCGGCAATGCAGGAAAAACTTTACTGGTGGGGCTTACGATGACTACCAACAACACTGAAACCGATGGCACTGTCGCTAACCCGACTTTTCAGATAACCGTCGTCTATGACTAAATATACTATTAAGTAAGCTATCGAAAAGGGACGCAACTGCGTCCCTTTTTATTAAACTTAGCCTTTAATACTAATCCATTCTTTCCTAATTCCTCCTGCCTTACTTCTTATTTCCACCTGATTGTGCAAGATAGTCTAGCGTGATCAAGCAGATAGATTATACCTATAGGAATTTTTACAAATTTTGAAGGTTATTTAATAAAATTATTCCTGGTAATTTATTGAAATTGCTGGGTTTTTCTTCATATTGTCACGATAAATTTCTTGAATCAGAACCTGCGGAACTGTACTCTAGTCAATGAATGCAGAGCTTAAAAACCTTTTGTGCGCTCCTTATAGTCGCAATAATATTTGGCTTCGGTCTTGAAGCTAAAGCGGTGACGCTTTCCACCAATGCTGTAGTTAGATTTGTCAGCCCGCTTGTGATTGCCACTAACCAGTTGCCGAATTTTGGATCAGTCGCCACAGGGGGAGCCGGCCGGGTGCTGACCCTAGATACGAACGGGAACATAACCAACACCAATGCCGCAGATTACATGAGTGGTGCGGCGGTAGGGAAATATACCGTCACTGGCTCAAGTAATAATACCGTCAATATAAGCGCGCAAAACTATGTCGCTAACAATAATGTAATTCCATCCGCTGCCACCTGCGCCTATAACGGCGGTACGGCGAACCCTTGCAATCTAGCGGCGCAGGTAGCTCCAGGATCGGGCAAAACATTGCTGGTTGGAATAACTATCACCACCAGCGGCGTCAGCAATGATGGTGATACCGCAAACCCAATGTTTGATCTCGTCGTAACTTACAATTAATCGGCGCTTTAAAGCCCCTTCAAGTAATAATGATCCAGCGCAACATAATATAGCTTAAATCGCTATATAACATCCCCCATTTATAAACCTTTTAGTTGCGTCCGCATCATCATAGCATTATGCATTTGGAATGTGTTTTGCTAATCATATGCGTTATGCGGTGCTTTTCCTATTTTTATTACTATGCCCTGTGCTTTCATGGGCGGCAATCCAGATCTCGGAAATTACCCCGATAAATTTCGGCATGATCCAGATACCTGCTGCCGGCACCGAGACTTTTACCATCAACGGGTCAACAGGGAGTGCCAGCGGAATCGGGACTTCGCTGAACAATATCCAGACACGGGGCCAATATACCATTACTAACACCGATCATGTGAACGATGTCACGGTTACGATAGATGTCGAGAATAACGGTGGCGGTGGGGTGTTACAAATGAATAACTTTACCGGTCAGTTCGGCTCCACCACTATCAACAGGTTTCCGGTGTCGTCGCTGCTGCTACGGAAAGGGCAGAGCCTCACGCTTTATCTGGGGGCAACAATCAGCTATAACCAGAATGTGAGCGATGGCACTACCTATAATCCGGCCTATAACATTATGGTCAATATTCCATGAGCGCGTCATATTTTATCCGGAGTCGATTTATGCAGAAGAAATTTATTTTTCACTTATGTGCGGTTATTCTGCTCGGCACAGTTCTTATCCTTCCCAGCCCTATCATGGCAGATGAAAATGCCGGCCTTCTGCTTCTGCCGACCAGGATAGTGCTTGGAGAGCGGAATCGCAACGTGGAGCTACTGGTTAAAAATAATGGTGGTGCACGCGGGCTCTACCGCATCGAAGTGATCGATATGGACATGCAGGAGAATGGTGCTATCCAGCCTCTGGAAGGTGATAAGGAGGAGCCTTTCTCGGCCAAGAAATTCATCCATATATCGCCGCGCCAGATGATTTTGGAGCCAGACCAGACTCAGACACTACGTGTCATTGTCAGGAAGCCTTCAGGGCTCGAAGATGGCGAATACCGTGCCCATATAAAAGCAACGGTGGTGGAAAATAATGTCGATCCCAGCGGTAGCCCTATTTCGCCCAAGGAACCTGAGAAAGGAATGAGTGTCGCCGTTAAAACCCGATTTTCGATAGTCATTCCGGTACTGGTTATGCAGGGGCAATTACATGTTAACGTTGCTTTTGGTGAAACAAAGCTGCGTGAGGAAAATGGAGCATATTATCTGGATACGGAAATCACCCGGGAAGGCAACCGCTCCGGGTTTGGTGATATAACTGTGACCTACCAGCCTGCGGCAGGAGACAAACCAACCGTAGTCAAATACCAGCCTGGGCTGGCTGTTTACCGGCCGATGGCCAAACGTAAAATATCGCTGCCGCTCGATGTGCCGAAGGGTATGAAGATTGCTAATGGTAAATTGATCATGACATATACTACCCAGGAAAAAGACGGCGGTGCCTTGTTGGCGCAAAAAGAAATCGGAATCTAATGATGTTGCTGCACTGCCTTTCTGAGTATGTCAGAGGAAAAGGATGAGATAGGTGGCTAACGGGAAGTCACTGCTCATTATTTTTGCCGCCTTTCTGATCTCAACCGTATCTGTAGAGGCGAGAAGCCAGGAGATTCCGCCGCAAAAGATATTTACCCCGGAAAGTGCGATAAAAGTCGATCTTAAATACCGGGATACCAGTTTAGGAACTATAGAAGGTTATTCCAACAACGGTAGTTTCCTGGTGCCGCTCGGGGTGATTGCCAGCAAGCTGAAATTCAATATTACGATAGACGCGCCAAACGCCACCGCGAGCGGTTGGTTCTTGAGCCCGAGCCGCATCTTCGTCCTGCATGTCAATACCGGCCAGGCCATCATCGAGGGCAAGGAGGTAAAAATTCCCCCCAATACTGCTTTCATAAATAAAGGTGAGATCTATGTAGATATAGCCCTGCTGGAAAGTTTTTTCCCGCTGAATTTACGGATCGATACCAACCAGGGCTATTTACAAATTCTTCCCAATGAACCCTTCCCCGGCCTGGAAGAAACAAGTCCCACGGAAAAAACCCTGCCGGCAAAACCTGTGCCTCTCCAAGCTGCACCATCCGAGCAACCTTCTACGCAACCAGCGAAGCCTGTGCAGGAGAAAGAGCAGCTAGATGCCTTGAATGAGGATAATCTGGTTATATTCCAGACGATGCTTGATAAGATCGCGCTTGAAAATTTCATTGAAGGCTATAGCACCGAAAATCAGAATTACCTGATTTCCTTTAGCGACCTCATGCATTTGCTTGATTTTCCCATAACCTTTGATCCTTTAACCAATACTGCCAAAGGTTGGTTCGTAAAAGAGGAAAACACTTTCCTGTTGAACGTGAAGGAAGGATTCGCCGAAATCAAGGGTCAGAGAACCAGCTTCCCTAAGGCGCAAGTGAGAATTAAAGACGGAATGCTTTTCGTTAACAGCGAGTTACTCGCGCGTTGGTTTCCTTTGGAATTCAAGTTCGATCTTGCTTCACTCATCATGCATATCAACCCAACTGAGCCACTGCCGATAATGACTAAAATGGAGCGGGAGAAAAAGCTGGAGAAATTCCAGAAACAGCAACAGAAACAGGCAGTGGTTTATGACCGGATTGAAGCGCCATACCAGGGAATTAGTTTTCCGTTTCTCGATTTAGATTTGAATACCGGATTCACCCATAATGCGAATTCTGCCAACAACCTAACCACAAGCCTGACCAATAATAACTTTATCACCAATACCGGTACGACGGTTCCCATTGTGCCGGTTACTTCAGGCAATACTGCCCCCAATAAAGGCTCTTTTTATGGCTATTCTGTTGTCGGCGGCGGTGATCTCGCCTATTTGAGCGCTAATACTTATGTTGCCGGTAATAACGATAGAAATCCCGAGATAGCGCGGTTGGACCTCGGCCGCAAAGATGCGGATGCCCAGCTGCTAGGGCCTATGCATGCCACGGCATTTGATGTCGGGGACATCAATTCCGGTTCGGTGCCACTGGTTGCCACTACCAGCTTAGGGCGCGGCGTTTCTGTTACCAACTTGCCGGTGAACAGCAACCTTGAATTCGACCATGTGAGCCTGGTGGGTGATAGCATTGCCGATTGGGATGTTGAGCTTTACCGGAACGATGCCCTGATAGATTTTCAGCATGTTGGAACCGATGGCAGATATCAGTTCATCAACGTGCCGTTGCTCTATGGAAATAACATCTTCCGCCTAGTGTTCTATGGACCGCAAGGACAAACACGTGAGGAAACTAGGCAATATAACATTGGCGATGAGGTTTTGCACCCGGGGGAGTTCCGTTATTTTGCCTCGGTTGATCAAAAATCGCAATCTCTCTTCGGCCTGAATGAGGATTTTGGGGTACAGAATACCAAGGACGTGCGTTATGTGAGCGACTTCCAATTTGGCCTAACAAAATGGCTTACCGGAGTGGTTGGAGCTGTTTCGACTCCACTGATTGATGGCGTGCATAATTATCTGACTTCCGGGCTCCGCGCCGATATGCTCGGATCAATAATTGGGTTTGATGGCGCGGTAACCGATAATAATCAATGGGCAACCAAAACCACCCTTGTCACCGCCATCAAGGATGTAAGCCTTAAGCTGGAACAGCGATTCTATTCGGACAACTATACCAGTGAGGAAAATGTACTAACAGGAGCGACGCCTACCTCGCTATCGCAGATCGACCTCAACACTTCCTTCCCTTCTTTCCTATTCTTGCCCTATATGACTATGGGTTTGAATGTGAAAAACGAAACGTTCCCAACCGGCGATCAGCAATTCATCACGCACCGATTTACTACCTCGATCAGCGGCATTGGTATCAGCAATAACCTGACTGCCACTTACTCCCCTGGCCTGGATACTTACATAGGCGATTTCGCGCTGCGTGGCAATCTGTTCGGCTGGAATATCCATAACGTTCTCGAATATGAGTTGCAGCCATTGGAGCAATTGCAGAAAATCGATTTGGTTCTGCAGCATAATATCACACAAAATGTTTCTGACCGTATCGAGATTCAGAAGGATTTAGTCGAGTCTAGTGCGTCCACCTATCTAAATTCCATCATATGGGATCGTCAACTTTATAAGATCAGTCTGGAAACTTCGGTCAGCGAGAGAGGGGATGCGCAAATTCTCGGCCGCCTTACCTTCTCGCTGGCAAAAGACCCTAGAAGCAATGATGTTCGTACCACAAGCCAAAGTCTGGCTAGCAAGGGTGGAGTGGTCGCCAAGACTTATCTAGATACCAATAATAACCAGAAATTGGATGATGGGGATCAATTGATCACGGAACCTCTTGGTTATAACGTCGGCGGCAAAAAATATACTGCGAACAATGATGCGGAAGACCTGATACTAGGCGTGGATACCTACCGACCGGTGAATATTGAGATCGATCAAAGCCAGATTCCTGACCCGCGTTGGGTTCCCTATAAAAACGGCTATACAGTGATAACGCATCCGGGCGCCGCACCGGAAGTTGATTTCCTTCTCACCGCTACCAGCGATATTGATGGTATCGTTTATGTCAATGGCGTAGGGGAGGGCGGACAGCCCTTTGAAGTACCGCTGGAAGGTTCTACGGTGGAACTGGTCAATGATGATGGAAAGGTAATCGCCACCCAGCGTTCGGAATTCGATGGCTTTTTTGATTTTGAAAAAGTGTTTACCGGGCATTATGTCTTAAGGATCAAGGCCTCTGAGCTTGAAGAAAAGAAACTGGCAGAGCGGGAAACTCAGGAAATTACAGTTACCAATAAAAGTGATTCTTACAGCGGCAAAGATATCCATTTGATCCGTGCGGATGTCCCTGCAGGTAATAAGACTGGCGGGGGAAATATAAATTATCCGGTCAACCCGGGTATTACTGAATGAATAGTAAATGGAGTTATGATCAAGCCTCTTGTGATTGATCCAGTTTTAGAGTTAAAAGATATAATAAATAAGGTGTTATTCTGATTTCCTGGCATTTTCCATGCACAATTAGACGGGCATTATACATTTAGAAGAGACACCACTTGGAAAGTGGTGCCAGAGGCGCTCCCACATCAGCACCATAACATATTGATTATAATAATGATTCCTGGTTCGACCTTCCCAAGGTACCCCAAAAAGTACCCCGGTTTGGATTTTGACTTTTCACGGTACTATGGTTCACAGATAGAGACCAATGTATTGTTTTATAACTGTAGCAATTCAAAACTACCTCCACCTAATTATTTTTCTTAGCGAAGTAAGTTTCATGAATGTAATTTTCTGTTTCTTCATCAGGCTCGCCTTCTCCGGAAGCGATAATAACCCCAAAATCTTCCGGACTAGTGGTTTTAGTCATTAATGCGAGTTTCAAGTCGCGGACACGGTGTTTATAAAGAGCAAGGTATATATAAACCCTTTCACCATCCGTATTAAAACCACGGATTAGTTGAATTTCTATCTTTTTTTCTTTTGTTAATTTATAGCCCATACCGTTATTTCTCTTTTTCCTTTTGCTCTTTGGATTCAACTTGTTGCTCCAATGCAGGGGAAGGAGATACAACATCCCCTGCAGTGGTTGAAGTAGCTCCCATTCTTAGTACAAACCGTCTTTCAGCCTCTACCATCGCTGCAGCATATTCAGGATGAAGTAGGACGGTATTTTTATCATGAGGATGCTGCCATCTTAATTCTTCACATGAGTAAGTTTTGCCTTCGTAATCCTTAGGCGCCTCTGTTCCATTAATTAGGTATTTCTTCCCTGACTTTAGTCGGAGAGTGCGTTGGGCAACTAATAGGTTTGATGCTCCCGGTCTTATTTCTTCAATCTGCCTTTGAACATCAGCCTGTAGTACATACTTCTTATCCAGCAATTCCGTATATTTCTTTTCAGCTTCTATAATTGCTGCGGCATATTCAGGATGAAGCAGCGCACTGCTTAAAGTATCAGTAGTCCGCCACCTTAACTCTTCATGTAAGTAAGTTTTACCTTCATAACTTTCCGGTACCTCCGTTCCATTAATTAGATATTTCTTTCCTGATTCTAGTCGGCGAGTGCGACGAGCAACTATATGCTTTCCTGCTCTCGGCCTTATTTTCTTAATCTGTTTTTCAACATCAGTTTGCAACACATATCCCTTATCTAGTAATTCTTTCCATTTCTTTTCAGCTTCTATCATTGCTGCAGCATATTCAGGATGAAGTAGGACGGTATATGGATCCTGAGGATGCGGCCACCTTAATTCTTCACGCGAGTAAGCTTTGCCTTCATAATCCTTCGGCGCTTCCATCCCATTAATGAGGTATTTCTTTCCTGGCTTTAGTTGACGAGTGCGGGCAGCAACTAATAGCTTCGCTGCTCTCGGTCTTATGTCTTCAATCTGCTTTTGAACATCAACCTGTGGTACATACTTCTTGTCCAGCAATTCCTTATATTTCTTTTCATCTTCTATCATTGCTGCAGCATATTCTGGGTGAAGCAGTACAGTGAATAAATCATGAGGAGGCTGCCATCTTAATTCTTCACGTGAGTAAGTGTGGCCCTCGTAATCCTTAGGTGCCTCCATCCCATTAATTAGATATTTCTTTCCTGACTTTAGTCGGAGAGTGCGTTGGGCAACTAATAGGTTTGATGCTCCCGGTCTTATTTCTTCAATCTGCCTTTGAACATCAGCCTGTAGTACATACTTCTTATCCAGCAATTCCGTATATTTCTTTTCAGCTTCTATAATTGCTGCGGCATATTCAGGATGAAGTAGGACGGTATTTTTATCATGAGGATGCTGCCATCTTAATTCTTCACATGAGTAAGTTTTGCCTTCGTAATCCTTAGGCGCCTCTGTTCCATTAATTAGATATTTCTTTCCTGACTTTAGTTGACGAGTGCGGAAAGCAACTAAACCATGTGCAGCTTCTGGCCTTATTTCTTCAATCTGCTTTTGAACATCGTCCTGTGGCACATACTTCTTATCCAGTAATTTCTTATGTTTCTTTTCAGCCTCTATCATTGCTGCAGCATATTCTGGATGAAGTAGGACGGTATATGGATCATGAGGATGTTGCCATCTTAATTCTTCACGTGAGTAAGTTTTGCCATCGTAATCCTTAGGCGTCTCTTTCCCATTAATTAGATATCTCTTTCCTGACTTTAGTTGACGAGTGCGAGTAGCAACTAATTTATTTGATGCTCCCGGTCTTATTTCTTCAATCTGCTTTTGAACATCAACCTGTGGTACATACTTCTTGTCCAGCAATTCCTTATATTTCTTTTCATCTTCTATCATTGCTGCAGCATATTCTGGGTGAAGCAGTACAGTGAATAAATCATGAGGAGGCTGCCATCTTAATTCTTCACGTGAGTAAGTGTGGCCCTCGTAATCCTTAGGTGCCTCCATCCCATTAATTAGATATTTCTTTCCTGGTTCTAGTCGGCTAGTGCGTTTAGCAACTAACATCTTTGTCGTTCCCGGTCTTATTTCCTCAATCTGCTTTTGAACGTCAGCTTGCAGCACCCATTTTGCTGCCAGCAGCCTCTCATACTCCCTATCCGCCTCTTCCCTTCCTTTCCTAGTTTCTTGCTCCACAGAGACCGGGTCTTTCTCATCCCGCATCCTTTGCAGCTCGGCCAAAAGTTCTGCTAAGTCTCCAGCGCCCAGAGGCAATGGGGTTCCGCTCACCGAGCTAAGATTCTTTTCTTCTGCCGATCCATCTGGGAGCTGTTCATTCATAACATTTAGAGAACTATTATTTTAGCGGGATTGTTAAGTCTTATCAGTCCCAGTCCCTTTTTCTTTATCGTCAAGACCCTTCTCATCTCCAGGAGGCAATCTAGGTTCCTCTCCAGGCCTTACTTCCTTAGAGTCAGTTCCGGGCCGCATGTTTGTATTTCCCTCCCAACCCCTTCTGCGTTCTTCCTCGGCTCTCTTAGCTATTCTTTCCAATGCTCTTTGTATTTCCGCCGTTGTTACACCAGATTGCTCCGCAATTGTTTCTACCGTCATGGAGCCCTGTTGCACATCTTGCCGCATTTGCAGATAAATCCCTTCAAGCAATGTCAGGCTTATTATGGTATTCCTTCCCAAGGTTCCTAGTAAATCCCTTCTGGTATAGGTTTGAACAGGTTTTGAACCATCTGTAGGAATGGTAAATCCATTTTCGCTTACTTGCGTGCTGGAGGTTACAATATGGCCATTCTGATAATATCTGCCGCCCTCAACTATGTGCTGAATACGGCTTCTTAATATTTCTTCATTTGCTATCTGCGGGCTATTCAAATACGCCACAGCCTGAGATACCGTCATGAATCCTGGTGGAACATTCTGCTCAGCAGTTTCATATATGCCGGCGGCATCACCCACACGCTGCACTTGTACTGCATCATAATCAAAATAATGTACAAAACTATTACTCGGCTGCGGCAAGCTTTCCGGCCTCCGGCCCGGCCTGGTATCATCAATATGAGGAAAATCCCCAGGTATCCTTGATATATAAGGATGCCTCAACATATGGGCAAAGGTTTTTGTCATAGCGTTTCTAACAAACGCCCGGGGAGAAACACTTGTGTTAATCTCCCCCCAAAACGGATGAGTGGCATCAAAAAAATGCGCTGGAGAGACATCCAATAACAGGAGGCTTTTCTGTTCCCTACCAAATATATTTGGAAAATTTGCAGTAGGGGCTCTGGTTCCGCGTGCGGCTTTTTGAATAGTGACATCCGGGTTGTCCAAGCCAAAACGAACTACAGCACAAATATTTTGTATATCTATCGCTCTTTCGAGGACGTCAGCTCCTACTATTCCTCTCTGCTGACCGTTATTGAGTCTATCAATAAGAGTTCTTACTCCGAACCTTACGATATTTCGGCCTCTTACTAGATCATCCATCGGAGTATCACCAGATACTGCGACAAATCCGCCCCTGCCATCTCCATTCCCATGAATTTCAATATTTCTTCTGTGAGCTCGTGCTTCCACGGCTGTTGCACCTGCAGGAGGTGGACCATAAAAATGATCATTTAGGAAATTCGCCACAAGCTCACCTGACAAAATGGTAGGAGTGTGAAATAAAACTGGGGTATCCAGAACTCTCACGACATGGTCATGATAATCTCGCAGCGCGGTCAGTGCCCCATTTACTAATCTTCCAACCAGATCAATTGATTGAATGACTTGAGGCCCAAGCTGTGCATCTTGTGCGATAGAGTTAGTCCATTCCGCTAATTCATGTCGCCATCTTTGTACGTCTGGAGTTGCCGCTGTTGCTGGCATCATATCAACACTGGCTATTAAGGCATTTACCATGATAGGTCCATAACCATCACGTATGCCAGCATCCAAGGGGTAACTGCCGATTCGTGTCTGGCCCGGTAATAAATCCACTTCTATTTTGCCAGATGTTGCACTGGAAGCAATGCCTGTAGACCACCTCATACATTCTTCCACGATGGGCCTGGTGAGCTCGCCACATACATATCTATCAGCCTCGTCAAATATTGCTCGCCCAAAAACAAATCTCTGGCGAATACCCTCTTGTCTATATTCGGGGAATGCCTCCTCATTTGGAGTTGCAATTCCTTCCCTAATCAAACGCAGAAAGCCTAGATTATGGGTAATGATGGTAAGGGGATGCACCCGCTGCATCCGTTCTAAAATCTCCTGAATAACTTCCCTGGCGTTCCCCGCTTCAGAATCAAATACAATAAATCTTGTAGCATCTAAACCAAGGTGCTCAGCATCAGTGGCACGATCATATAAATTTCGGTTTGATTCTAATTTGGTTGTTACCAACAAACTATTTGTGCCACAGTTATAGCAATCAAAAAGATTCATTCTGCCTTTGCCAAATCCGCCAAATGCTTCTTCAAAACCTAGATCATAGATTTTTCTTCCACCCTCCGTGCGATATTCACCATTTGACAAGCGTTCATAGTCAGGCATACCAGCCGCATTGGTGATAGGATAAAACCGTCCCATGAACTCAAGACGGTCACCTTGCCTTGCCGCCACAAATCTTGCTCTATTCCTAAGATAAGTCAGTTGATCCGGAAAAAGCTCCATTGGAGGATTTTTGCTTTCCGCCATAGCAGCTTCAACAGCTTCAATAGCCCTAAGTAGACTAGATGAGACTAGTTGATCTAATTGTGGGTTGGACATACTAAACTCCTTTATTCCCGCTAAAGATTTGTGGGGTAACCATCATTACCCTGTTGGATTAGGGCAATTATTTCATAGAAAGGTTAATAAAAGGTTAAGGAATCAGATTTATTTTTATCGCAATATACTTTAGAGGTGCTCCCACATCAGAGCCGCAACATATTGATTATAATAATCATTTCTGATTCGACTTTTCCAGGGTACCCCAAAAAGTACTCCAATTTCTTCTGGATGTTATCAGATTTCTAAAAACCGGTTAAGGTTAGAAAGCACCTGTTTTCCTTAGTTCTAGGCCGATATTTTAGGTTCGGCAAGGTTAGGCTAGATTAAGGAGTGGTGCCCAGAGGCGGAATCGAACCACCGACACAGGGATTTTCAGTCCCTTGCTCTACCAACTGAGCTATCTGGGCAATTATAAAGGATTTTGCGGAGTGTATAAAATATGCAGGAATAATTGTCATCTATTTATTTATACAGTGACCGCAGAACACATAAAAAAAGTCTGGAAAATCTGGATTCATAGCAATTACTTTAACCTTCCTATGCCTCCAATAACACTTCGCGTTTTCCGACATGGTTCGCCGGTGAGACTACGCCCTCTTTTTCCATCCGCTCGATTATGGTCGCGGCTCGGTTATACCCGATTTTCAAATAGCGCTGGACGAAGCTGGTTGAGGCTTTGCGCTCATTAAGCACGAGTGCGACCGCTTGGTCGTATAATTCGTCGCGCTCGCCGGCGCTAGAGCCTTCGAATGCCGCATCTTCGGATTCGTCCGCGGTGATGTCATCCATATAAACCGGGGCGCCTTGCGTTTTCAGGAATGAAACTACTTCCTCCACTTCTTCGTCGCTGACGAAGGGGCCGTGGACGCGTATAATCCTGGATCCGCCGGACATGTAAAGCATATCACCCGCGCCTAGCAACTGCTCACCACCCTGCTCACCCAGAATGGTGCGGCTGTCAATACGGCTGGTTACCTGGAAACTGATCCGCGTTGGCAGGTTTGCCTTGATGACGCCGGTGATGACGTCAACGCTCGGGCGCTGAGTCGCCATGATGATGTGGATTCCGGCCGCACGGGCCATTTGTGCCAGGCGCTGCACCGAAGTTTCGATTTCCTTTCCCGCAACCAGCATCAGATCGGCCATTTCATCGACAATTACCACAATGAAGGGGAGGGGAGCCATATTGAGCGGCACGGTCTCAAGGGTCGGCTTGCCAGTTTCCACATCAAAACCGGTTTGCACCGTGCGGGTCAGAACCTCGCCTTCCTTCAGCGCCGCTTCGATTCTGCTGTTATATCCGGCGATGTTGCGGACGCCGAGCGTGGACATCAAACGATAACGGTTTTCCATTTCTTTGACCGTCCATTTTAAGCCTACCACCGCCTTTTTCGGATCGGTGACAACAGCGGCGAGCAGGTGCGGAATCCCATCATAAACCGAAAGCTCTAGCATTTTCGGATCGATCATGATGAATTTGCATTCATCCGGCGAATATTTATAAAGCAGCGAGAGAATCATAGTGTTTATCGCCACCGATTTTCCCGAGCCGGTGGTTCCCGCGACCAGCAAATGCGGCATTTTTGCAAGGTCAACAATCACCGGATCGCCGCCGATGTTTTTGCCGAGAGCGATGGCCAACTTCGATTCAGCGCTTTGGTATTCCGCTGTTTCCAGCAGCTCGCGCAGATAAACGGTTTCACGGGTGGAATTAGGCAGTTCTATACCAATGGCGTTTTTACCGGGAATCACCGCGATGCGGGCGCTTGTGGCGCTCATCGAGCGGGCAATATCATCCGCCAATCCGATGACACGGGAGGATTTTGTGCCAGCCGCAGGCTCCAGTTCATAAAGCGTAACCACCGGGCCGGGGTTGATTCCGATGATTTTCCCATAAACGCCGAAGTCCTCCAGCACCCGTTCCAGCAACCTGGCGTTTTGTTGTAAAGCGCTCTCGGAAAGCCCAGATTTCCTTATTTTCGGCGGATCGGAAAGCAGGTTCAGCGAGGGCAGGGTGAAATTATTAGGCAGTGGTAGGTCAAACGAATCTTGCCGACCCTCCGGTTCTGCCACGCGCTTGAGATATGGCGAAATCCTGGGCATTTTCCGCTCCGGCGCTTCTTTTTTCTTGCGGCGCCGCAGGTTCAAGCCCAGTTCCGGCTGTGGGGACAAAGATTTTTTGCCGAGCAGTGCATAAATTTTTTGGAACATCCGATAAGAAATCCGCGAAACGAACGAGATAATTTTTGCAACGACTATGGTTCCTTCCAACCAGCCGTAAAACGATATTCCGAGAGCAAAAAACAGTGTGAGAAGCCCCAGAACCATAGCTATCACACTGAAAGCAGACGGATTGAAGTGATATAATTTTTCCTTCAAGAAATATCCGATGTATCCGCCATAGCTTTGCAGCGGCAGGTTCTCTTTAGCGCCAAAAACCGCAAAAACCGCTGCGAAAGAAACTAGCGCCGTCATTAGCATAATGAATTTCAGCCACAGAAATTTAAGTGGTTTTTTCGCGAGAATCCTGATGCCCCAGGCCAGGGGCGCGGTGCTCAATACAAAACAGGCGAACCCAAAAAATTGCAGAAGCGGACTGGCGACATACGCTCCGGCGCGGCCCATAAAATTCCGCGCATGACCCCCAGTTGCGAGGTCAAATGATGGATCGTTCGGGCTGTAGGTGATGAATGCTAGGCCTAAGAAAACACCAAGCAAAACTAGTGCTATTCCCGCCAATTCCGTGATACGTTTTCGAAAAAATGTGGGAGGGCTTGGGCTTATCATTTCCTATTTCGCGTTGCGCTCCAAAAACACTCCATTTTTCAACCCCTGTATGGAAGAATCATTCTCTGCCATTTTTAGACGTTTTTCCGCCAGACAGCAATAGTGCAAATCGCTCTCGACACCGGAAAACCTGCGCCCGAGTTTTTTCGCCACAACCGCCGCCGTGCCGGAGCCGAGGAACGGATCGAACACGAAATCACCCGCATCCGAACTGTTCAGGATGATTTTCGCTAGTAGCTTTTCTGGCTTTTGTGCCGGATGGTCGGTATTTTCCGGCATCGACCAGAACGGCACCGAAATATCGGTCCACAAATTGGAGGGCGCGGTGAGTCGGAACTTTTCACCGCCTTCATGCTGCCAATCCTTAGGATTTCCGGCATTGTCGCGATATGGCGCGATGACTTTTTTCTTGAGTCGCACCCGCTCCGGATAAAATTTATAATCCTTGGAAACTGTACAGAATAAAATATCCTCCGAGACGTTTTTCCAGTTTTTCGCCGCGCTGCGGCCTTTCTCGCGCTGCCAGGTGATGCGGTTTTGGATATGGAAATATTTTTTCGCGGAATTATAAACGGCGGGCGTTGATTGCCAATCGGAACATATATATATGGAGGCATGGGGCTTAAGTATTTTGACGAGCTGGGAAAGCCAGGAATCTAGCCATTTCTCATAGCTCCCGGCATCGGTTTTTTTAAACATTTTTCCGCCGAAATTCTTGGTTAAATTATATGGCGGATCGATGAACAAAAGATCGACGAAATTTTTCGGAAATCGGCCCGCTACCTTGAAAATATCACCGTGAATAATGCGGTTGGTCATGCCAGCGGGATTTAATTTATCCGCCGTTACCAGCCGTTTCTTATATTCCACGATTTCTTTGGGCGAGAGCGTTAAGGTTTGGTTGCGTGGGGCTTTTTTCATGTTAGGTGCTGTTCTCATATTATTTAAGTAATTGCGAAAGAATGATTTTTTATGGAAAAAAGCACAAAATCCGACAGCGATGGTTCCACATCGCCCTTCGCGCTTCTCCTAGCAGAAATGAATTTTTGCCACAACGCAATACTAAAATAACATGATAACAGCGCCTCAAATTTTTGCCCGCAAAAATCCTTGCTGTAAACGATATTTTAACTCTATAATCTCTCAGGGGAATCATTAAGACGGGCGCTTCGTTCCGTAAACCCGGCCAGGTCCGAAAGGAAGCAGCCGTAGCGGGGTTGGAGCGGGTCGTTTTCGTGGTTCCCTTTGTAATTCAGGATTTTTGTGACTCAGGAAACCAAACCTTACCTCGTTCTCGCGCGCAAATACCGGCCCAGGAATTTTTCCGAGCTGATCGGCCAGGACGCGTTGGTTACGACGCTCACCAACGCGATAAAATCTAACCGTATTGCCCATGCCTTCATTTTGACTGGCATCCGCGGCGTCGGCAAAACTACCTCGGCGCGTATCATCGCTAAAGCCTTGAATTGCGTAGGTATTGATGGCAGTAGTGGCCCGACGCCGGAACCATGCGGCGTTTGCGAACAGTGCATAAGCATCGCCGAGGATAGGAATGTCGATGTCATCGAAGCCGACGCGGCGAGCCGCACTGGCGTTAACGACATCCGCGAAATCATCGACAATGTGCGCTATGTTCCGGTGGCAGCACGTTATAAAATCTACATTATCGACGAAGTGCACATGCTTTCCAAATCGGCGTTCAACGCGCTTTTGAAAACCCTGGAGGAACCGCCGCCGCATGTGAAATTCATCTTCGCCACCACGGAAATCAGAAAAATTCCGCTGACTATTCTGTCGCGCTGTCAGCGATTTGATCTGTTGCGTGTGTCTCCCGAGTTGCTCATGCAAAGATTTTCGGAAATCGCTGCAAAGGAAGGGTTTTCGATTGATGGCGAGGCGCTGGAAATCATCGCTAAAGCGGCGGAAGGCTCAGTGCGCGATGGGCTTTCCATATTAGATCAAGCGCTTTCCCGATCAAGTGGCAATGTAACGGCTAAGGAAGTGAAGGAATTGATCGGCATCGCCGACAGCAATAAAATATTCGATTTGTTCGAGCTGGCCATGGCCGGAAAACCTCCGGAAGCATTGGCAGCCCTGCGCACACTATACGATTCTAGTTCTGATCCGGTCGCGGTGCTGGAAGACCTGCTTGAGTTGACACATTATGTCAGTGTAGTGAAGCACGGGGCGGAAAATACGGCGGCAAAAACTGGGGCTGGCGATAAGCGGCGGGCGCAGGCAATGGCAGAAAAACTTTCGGTTCCAGCGTTGGTAAAGGCCTGGCAGATATTACTGAAGAGCCTTGGTGAAGCACGGGCGGCGGCCAACCCAATGAACGCGGCGGAAATGGCCGTCATCAAGCTTGCATATACTTCCGGTCTGCCTGGCCCAAGCGATCTGGCAAAAAATCCCCATGCAGAAATTCGCCAGGCACCTCCATTTCAACCGGCACCGGCAAAATCATTTACTCCTGAGTTCACCAATGCGTCAAAAAAAATCCCGGTGAATAATTTTCGCGAGTTGGTGGAGCTTTTCGCCGCGAAGGAAGAGCAAGCGCTTCATGGCTGGCTGGTAAATGGCGTGCATCTGGTTTCGTTCGAGAAGGGACGGTTGGAATTTCGCCCATCGCCCGCAGCGCCCCAGGATTTAGCTGGGAAAATCGGCAAATGCTTGACGGATTGGACAGGAGAACGCTGGCTGGCGGTGATTTCCAATGATAAGGGTGCAACGACATTGCAGGACGATGCGCGGCAGCAGGAAAAAAAACTATATGAGGAAATCGCAAATGATCCGAACGTCGCTCGTGTGCTAGAATCGTTTCCCGGTGCGGAAATCATTGGCGTACGGGAAAAGCGCGGAGAAAATTTAAAAGCAGGAGATTTAAAAGCGGGAGAAAGCAAATGAACATAAACCAATTGATGAAACAGGCGCAATCCATGCAGAAAAAAGTGGCGGAGATGCAGGAGAAAGTCGAAAAAATGGAAATCATCGGTACATCCGGTGGCGGACTGGTTTCGTTGGCAATGAATGGCAAGGGCGAGGCGAAGACTGTGAAAATCGACAAGTCACTTTTTGCACCGGACGACTCGGAAATCCTGGAAGATTTGCTCGTCGCCGCCATCAATGATGCAAAAGCGAAAATCGATGATAAAATGAATTCGGAAATGTCCGGCATCGGCGGATTGCCGCCTGGATTCAAATTGCCATTTTAATTCGTGAGTTCGCAAAGTTAAAATCACGAGATCACGAACCTACGAAATTACGAATGCAGGAAACCGTACTCGAACGCCTTATAAAAACTCTCGCAAAACTCCCGGGGTTAGGTCCGCGCTCAGCCCGCCGCGCTGCTCTACATCTGGTGAAAAACAAGGAAACGCAGCTAAAGCAGCTCTCTGATTTATTGTTGCGTTGCCACGCGGAAATGCAGGTTTGTGCGGTTTGCGGCAATATTGATACCGTTAGTCCATGCTACATCTGTCAGGATGAAAGGCGTAGCGATTCTAGCATCTGCATCGTTGAGGAAGTGGCGGATTTATGGGCGCTGGAGCGTGGTGGAGTATTCAAAGGAAAATATCATGTGCTGGGCGGAACGCTTTCGGCGATAGAGGCGCGCGGGCCGGAGGAACTGGGTCTCGGCAAATTACTGATGCGGATAAAAACCGATAATGTTGAGGAAATTATATTAGCAACCAACGTCACAGTGGAGGGCCAGACCACCGCTCATTACATCACCGAACAGGCGCGGCCATTAGGGGTCAAAATCTCTCGACTCGCCCAGGGAATTCCTATCGGTGGGGAGTTAGATTATATGGATGAAGGGACTTTAAGCGCTGCAATGAAAGCAAGGCTGGTAGTGGGCTAAAGTACTAATTCACAAATACCATTTTTATTTGCAAAGTTGGCACGGCTGTATAAAGACTTGCTCTCGTCGCTTGGCCAAACTATTACGGATTCGTAGTCATTGGTTTTTGTAAACTTTATCAAGTTTTCTAAAAGTTTTTTCCCGATTTTTTTATTCCTATATTCGGCCTTCACATAAAAATTGGTGAGGTATCCAAAATGCTTGAATTTTCTGTGTGGACGCGGAATCATTTCAATCTTCATAAGAGAGGCGTGGCCAATAATCTTGCCATCAATTTCAGCAATAAAATGATTCCAAGTTTTATTTTTTAAGCCATACGCTAAGAATTTAATGCAGCTACTTAGGAATTTTTTCTCCGAAACAGAACCGTCACTATCACCAACCTCAGTTGTAAATTCATAACGAAGGGCGGCTAAGGAATTAATATCTTCTTTTTTGGCTAAGCGATAATTGGCAGACGCCATCCTTACTCCATCCCAAACTTATTACTCTTCGAAAACCCGTTCGGTGCTAAACGCCCAGCAGCAGCGCGTTTACCCACCCAAGCGGTTAAGTCTTTTTCACTCCGGGTTTGTTTATCGGTTTGCCAGGTGAGGCCATCGGTGAGGTTGAAAGTCTTGATGTCGGAAAGGCTGCCATCCTGGTATTTCTGCAATATCACGCCGCGACCGCGCTTCATTTCCGGGATTTCAGAGATTGCGTACACCAATAATTTCCGGTTCTCGCCAATGACCGCAACATGGCTACCAGCAATGGGTTTCACCGCAACCGCGCGTGTTCCATCGCCCAGGTTCATGACCTGCTTGCCGGTGCGTGTTGAAGCGACGACATCCTTTTCATCAACGATGAAGCCATGCCCGCTGCTTGAAGCTAGCAGTAATTTTCGTTCCGGATTGTGGACGAAAATGGTGACTATGTCCCGATTCTCGGTCAAATCTATCATCAGCCGTAGTGATTCGCCGTCTCCCTTGCCACGCGGGATTCTGTCGCATGGTATGGTGAAGAATTTTCCGTCGCTAGCGAACAGCAATAATTTATCGGTGGTTTGCGCCTTGATGAAAAATCTACCGCGGTCACCCTCTTTAAATTTTATTTCGCTGAAATCTTCAAGATGTCCCTTCACAGCACGAATCCAGCCCAGAGTAGAGCAGATTACAGTTATCGGCTCTTTCTCGACGAATGCTTCGGGTGAAATATCGATGTCTTTTGCTTCCTCGCCGGAGATTTCGGTACGCCTTTTTCCAAGTTTTGTTTTCTTGCCGAATTGCTCTTTCACTTGGCGAATATCGTCGGCGATTACCTGCCAGCGTTTTTTCTTGTCGGCGAGGATAGATTTCAACTCCTTTTTTTCGCTGCTTAAATTCTTATGTTCGCGATTGATTTCGATTTCCTCAAGCTTGCGTAACGCACGCAGGCGCATATTGAGAATCGCCTCAACCTGGATTTCGCTTAAATCCCATTTCTTCATCATTTTTTCTTTGGGATCGTCCTCGTTACGGATTATTTTTATTACCTGGTCGAGGTTCAAATAGGCTATCAGCAATCCTTTCAAGATTTCCAGGCGGCGATCGATTTCCGTTAAACGGTGATTGGTTTTGCGGAGCAAAACTTCGTGTCGGTGGTTCAAAAATTCTTGTAACACCTCGCGCAGATTCATCACCCGCGGGCTATGCTTTGAATCAAGCACGTTCATGTTGAGCGCGAACCGCACTTCCAGATCAGTGAGTTTGAATAGCGAAGCCATGAGGATTTCCGGATCAACCGAGCGGTTCTTCGGCTCCAGGACGATGCGAATTTCCTCAGCCGATTCATCGCGCAAATCTCCGAGTAGCGGAACTTTTTTCTCCTTGAAAACTTCGGCTATTCGTTCGACCAGCCGCCCTTTCTGCACCTGATAGGGAATTTCCGTCACTACAATTTGATAGGTTCCATGCGCCAATTCTTCCTTCTCCCATTTTGCGCGCAAACGGAAACTTCCGCGCCCGGATTCGTAAGCCGCGACGATATTCTCCACCGGCTCCATGATAATCCCGCCGGTTGGGAAATCCGGCCCTTTGATGAACCGCACCAGGCGCGAGATTTTTGCCTCCGGGTTTTCAATTAAATGAATCAGTGCATCGCAGATTTCATCAGCATTGTGTGGTGGAATCGAAGTCGCCATACCGACAGCTATACCCTCCGAGCCATTGGCCAGAAGATTCGGAAACCGTGATGGTAGGAGTGCCGGTTCTTCCTCGGAACCGTCATAATTCGGGCGGAAATCTACGGTATTGCTTTCGAGATCGGTAAGCAGCGCCAGGGCAACATCGGTTAGGCGTGCTTCGGTGTAACGCATCGCGGCAGGGTTATCGCCGTCGATGCTCCCAAAATTTCCCTGGCCCTCTACCAACGGATAACGCACAGAAAAGCTTTGCGCCAGCCTGACCATAGTATCATAAACCGCAACGTCGCCGTGTGGGTGGTATTTACCGATGACATCGCCGACAACGCGCGCGCATTTCTTAAAACCCGATTTCGGATCGAGTTTCAATTGCAGCATAGCGAAAAGCAGGCGACGATGCACGGGTTTCAGGCCGTCGCGCACATCGGGCAAAGACCGTGACATGATGGTGGAAAGTGCGTAGGCGAGGTAACGCTCTGCCAGCGCGTCCTTGAATTCAACAATATTTACCCGGCCTTCGGGAATTTTTTTCTCAGTCGTTTTTTTTGCCATAAAATTTTAGTTGCAAGTTTCAAGTCGCAGAGTTGCAACCTCTCTTACTTGCAACTCACTATTCAACATCTCCACAAATCTATTTCTTGCCGGCGGCATGGCCCGGTTATCGCCGGAAAACACATGTTTGTCCAGAAAATATCCGGTAAGCCGGACGCCATGCAGTATGTCCATATTATCAACAGCTGCAGGGGTTTCGCTTGTAATAAATGCGGGAAGCGTAAGCAATTTATCCTTATATTGTTCTCCCGATTCGCGGTTGACAGCACGACCGGATTTCGGCGAGACGTAAATCAAATCTTCACGCCCCCCAGTGACAGCGCAACTAGCCAAATCCATTCCAAATCCAAGCCTTTTCAATAGTTCCAGTTCAAGCATTACATATTTTTCCCGCCAGTTTTCCTTTTCCAGGAATTCTAAAAATTGAATAAGTGTTGAAAAAATTTCACTCTGTGGTTCACGCTCCATGAGCGAGCAACCCAGCAGTTCACAGCCCGAAACCAGCGCCGCCAGCTTCAATGAATCATGCATTACGCGCGCTGCGATCGGTTCGAGCATTTCAACTGCGATCGTGCCAAGATGTTCGGCTAGCCTGGCATTCCAGACCGCCTCGACAATATTTCCCGATTGGCAAATTCCGCGCGCGGCTTTGGCGCTTCTGATCACGCCGCCATATCGCCCATGATTTTCGCTTAAAACGTTCACAATAAGAGCGCTTTCCCCGAATTTCCTGGCCGATAAAATCACCGCCTTATCTTTCCATTTCATCGGTTTTTTCCAATCTCTGCATGCCGTTACAGGTGAGCACATAACCACTGGTGATACTTTTTTGCAGATAAACCTTGAAAGTATCTCCAATCTCGATAGCGAAAAGACAATCTTTCGGCATGACTAATCCAGTTTCCACGATGGAAAATCCTTCCTCGTCACCGCTGATTTTTTTTATAACGTCAAACCTCACCATTGTGAACGGAACATTTTCAATGCCGTAAACCCGACCGATAAAGACCGTGGCAGCACTGCGTTTTGTACTGACATCTCCGGCATCGTCCAGAAATATTCTTAGCAGAAAAACCAGCGTGGGAAGAAGGACAAAAATCGTCAGCAGCACTGAGAAAGAGCGATAATAATCACGGTTTAAAAAATTCACCGGGGCCAGATCGCGCTCAAACGCGTTGCGCAGGAAAAAAACCGTGAGCGCCGCTGCTGCAAAAAATGCGAATGACCAATAAGCGGCAAGCGGAAATCCCAGCATCGGTGTTATATAAACATGTGTCGCCAGCACGGTAAAAAAAGCAAAAATCGCAAGCGTGCCTATGATTTTCATATATGGTTTTCCTGCACTTTCACGAATAAAAACAGGTTTATTTTTTTACCGAAGAATTCTTCCAGTTCTTTGCGTGCTGTCATTCCGATTTCCTTGACCCCGGCTCCAGCACGCCCGACTATTATCTTTTTTTGGCTCTCGCGTTGGACGATTATCGTTTGATGGATAGTAATGCGTTTCTCATCTTCTTCCCATTTTTCGGTTTCTATCATAGAAAAATATGGTACTTCCTGATGGAATTTCAGGAATATTTTTTCCCGCGTGATTTCCTCGGCGATGGAGCGTGCGGGCGCGTCGGTGATTTCATCTTCGGCGTAAAGCCATGGTGCTGGCTTGGCATTTTCCAGCAGGTATTTCTTCAAATCATCAACGCCGGAGCCGGTTGTTGCCGAGATCATGAATGTTGCGGCGAAAGTGTGCGCCGCATTCAATTCCGCCACTAAAGGCAATAAAATTTTTGGCGAAATTTTATCGATTTTATTCACCGCCAGCATTGCGGGAATCTTTTCGCGGGCGATTTTTTTGCATAATTCGATGCCATCCGCCGATTTTTTTTCTGCGTCGATCATGAGCAGAATCATATCGCTGCTTTGTATCCCGCCCCAGGAAGCGCGGGACATTTCCTTCTGCAATTTTTCCTGGCCGGATCCAAGACTCCCAGTGAGAATGCCCGGTGTATCAATGAAAATAAGCTGGGTATTTCCTTCCGTAATAATGCCGCGAATCTGAGTCCGCGTGGTTTGCGGTTTCGGGGAAATGATCGAGATTTTCACGCCGACCAGCAGGTTCACCAGAGTTGATTTGCCAGAATTCGGCAGCCCGGCGACAGCGACTATGGAGCATTTTTTCATCCCCGTAACTTCTTCAACATATTCTCTGCCGCGATATTTTCCGCGGCTTTGCGCGAGCTGGCGGTGCCAGTTGCTGACTTATGGCCCTCCACCTTTACTTCAATAGTGAATTCCGGTTTGTGTGACGGGCCGGAAGTGCCGATTATATTATATTCTGGCAGGCCCTTACCCAGTTTCTGCATATATTCCTGGAGTTCGGATTTCGGGCTGGAAGGCGGCTCGATCATTTTTGCCAACTCCTCCGACCACAGATTTTCGACCAGGGTTTTCGCTGGGCTAAGCCCGCCATCAATGAAAATTGCGCCGAGTAGGGCCTCCATAGCGTTTTCCAGATTCGCCGGATTAGCTCGGCCGCCGATATTTTCCTCGCCATCCGCAAGATGTATATGTTTATCTAGGCCGATTTTTAACGCCGCTTGCGATACCGCCTCACGCCCGACTAACTGCGCCCGGCGCTTCGCGAGTTCTCCCTCCGCTTCGTTCGGGTAACGGCGATAGAGCATTTCCGCGACAGAAAGCGAAAGCACCGAATCACCAAGAAATTCCAGCCGCTCATAATTCCGGCGTACCTTTCCCATGCGAGAGAGGCTGGGATGTGTCAGCGCTTCTTCCAGCAGCTCATGATTTTTGAAGTGATAGGAAATTTTTTCTTCCAGATCGCTCATGGAATCAATGCGTGACCTTGAAAAACCGGTCGCTACGCAACAGATGTGGCCAGTTCCAGGGCTCAAAAATCGAATGGCGGGCGGAAAAGAAAATCAAATCGGCGCGACCGACGATATTTTCCTCCGGCACATAGCCGACCGCCGATAGCACCCGGCTATCCTGTGAATTATCGCGGTTATCGCCCATGAAGAAATAATGCTTAGGGGGGACTTTATAGATTCCGGTATTGTCGAGCGGGCCGTTCGGCAGCTCGTCCAACACCTCGTATTCAAGGCCTTCGGGCAATGTTTCGGTGCATTCGGTGATGTTCTTGCCGCCCTTTTCTTCGTCAATGAATTCCGAGTTGCAGTGCTTTTCCACCGCGCGGCCGTTGATGAACAATACGCCGTTTTTCATCTGGATTTCGTCTCCGGGCAGGCCGATCAGCCTTTTGATGAAATCCGGCCAGAACAGTTTTTCCCAGAAGCTGGCATTTTCATCGTACGGACGCCGGAAAACCACAATATCGCCGCGCTGCAAAGGTTTTTCAAAAATTCGGCCCTTAATCAAAGGAACGCCGAACGGCAGCGAATAGCGACTATAGCCCGCCGCAAATTTTGAAACGAAAATATAATCGCCGATCAAGAGGGTCGGCTTCATTGAACCGGAGGGAATGTGGAACGGCGACCAGGCGAAAGTGCGGAAAACAATTGGCAGGATGATACAAAAAACAACCAGAAACGCCCAGGTTTCATGGAACCTGGCTTTTTTCTTCCGTCCATTCATGGCCGCGGTATTGGATTCCGTCATCTTAAAATACCTGAATATATTATGAAACTCTTTGTAAAAATACTAAGGCAAGAAACATAACAGCTTGATGGAAAATTACAAAGAAAATCACCGGGTAGGGGCGCACGAATTTAAAGCTGTTGCAAATCTTTCCTTTGCCGCCTAGAAGGTGAGGCTGGAAGCTGGAAGTTGGAAACTGCACTTACATAACATTTCCAGCTTACATTTTCCAAAAGCGGAGGGGTGGCCGAGTGGCTGAAGGCGGCGGTTTGCTAAACCGTTATACGGGGTAAACCCGTATCGTGAGTTCGAATCTCATCTCCTCCGCCAGCTATATTAAGGGCGGATATTGTCTGGCCTTAATATGGCTGATGAAGGGCTGGGATAAGAACGGGTGAGTTCGACAAAGAGTTCTCCTAATTTTTTGTCGAACTTACCCCATGTGCCAACCTGTGATGAGTTAAGTATGAAGCGACTTGCCGTGCCAGCGTACTTGCTCAATATGAGCAACGCAGTCTTTTTAAGTTGGAAATTCTGGTAGATTTGTATAATGTTCGTGGGCTAGTTATCCTTGTTAGGTTATTCATCTAACCAACAGCATAATGGGCCTTTTTGCCTGATGTTAAGAGATTAAAGCTATGACGTTCCGTTTCTAAACATGTCTACGCATAGTCATGTGACAAAAGGTTTTTTTAATGCGTTTCAAGCTGATATAAATGGACAAAAACCTAACAGATAATTCCAACTTTGAGCACGGACAAGTCAGCCAGGTGAGCTTGGCCGATATTGAAAAAGAGGCAATTGCCAAGCAGAAGACTAGGCTTGGTGAATACGATCATCTTGCCAATCAGAAATATCAAGACTTAGCCGATCTCATAAAGGAAGCTCACAGCAAGCACAAATATGTCAAGGCTGAGCAGGAAAAACTAAGTAAGGAAGGTAAGCGCGATCTTGATCGGCTAATCGAAGAAGCAAGGGCAAGACAAGAAGCTGCTCGCAAAGAGCAGATGTTGGAGCTTGAGGAGAAGCGTAAAGAGATTTCCTTGCTGCAAAGGGAGTCCGAGCAGAGATTTAAAGATCTGCCGAATGCGGAAAAAATCAGACGGCGTCATGAACTCAGTACCCTAATGGGCAAGGCGCATGTTAAATATCAGGATCTTGAATCAAAGCAGCAGCAGAACGCCAAGGAAGAGCAAAAGGATTTATCAAGGTTAGTAAGACAAATCGAAGACGAAAGACAAGCTCTGCAAAAAGCTCAGCTTGAGAGATTGAAAAATTTTCTTGCCGAAACTGTCACCATGGCTTCAGATGAGAAAGATAAGATTAAGCGGCAGTTCCAGGATTTAGCAAAACAAGAAATGGGGGAGCTGGACAAGGTTTTGCAGGAAGTTCGTCAGAGGCATAAGGATATGCATTTGGATTTCACAGCGAAAATGGAAGAAAATAAAAAATACGTGAAGGAACAAATTGAGCTAAGCAAGAGCTTGATAAAAGAAGGTAAGATTGCCGAAGCGCAGAAGCTCCGGGCGGATGCCCAGAACCGGGTTTATGAACTGCAAAGTAATATTCAAAGAACGCAATATAAATTTGCCGGTGATGCGAGGATTGAGATCATAGAATTCGAACAAGCGGTTGGCGAGAATGTTGGTAAGCTTCAGAAGCAACACAGTGAATCAATCGAGCAGCTTAGAATCAATATGGATGGGGAAGCGAAAAGGCAGCTTAACACTATTGTTCATGAATTAACCGAATACACCAAAACCAGCATTACTACCTTTGAAGATACTATGTTCAATAAGCACCATGATATGCAGCTTGAACAGCTTAAAGCTATCAAACTCATAAAAGTAAAAATAGAAAATCAGGCGAATGACAATCAGCGTCGCCAGCGCGAAGAGCAATTAGCACTGGTTAATCACACCAGAGAGCTAATTAATGAATTGGAGGAGAGATCAAAATATAGCCGGAAATTAATAGAGAAAGATCAGCAAGTGATGTTAACCGCCGCCAAAACTAGCGTAATAGAAATGGATAGTAAGGGCCGGTCATTCCAAAAGGAATTATATAAGGAGCAGCAAAACCTAATAGATCAAGGTTATCACGAAACGCTTTTGCTCATACAGCAGGTAAGAGAGCAGAGAAAGAAAGAACAGGCGGAGTTAGATAAAAAATTAAGCGAAGAAAGGT
The DNA here is from genome assembly GCA_013288565.1 of Alphaproteobacteria bacterium. Taxonomy (GTDB): domain Bacteria; phylum Pseudomonadota; class Alphaproteobacteria; order Rickettsiales; family JABDBP01; genus JABDBP01. The sequence goes on from JABDBP010000003.1 coordinate 51,502, forward strand.
TCAGTATCGGCAGAGAAGCAACAGTTTTACAAAAACGCACCGAACAAGAAAGGCGCGAAGCTTTACAGACACATCAAAAGAAGATGGTTGATGCTGGTAAAGAAATTCAGAGGAGGTTGCAAAACCTCCAAAAAGAAAGGCATGAGCTTGCCACATTGGAATTGGATAAAACTGTTGACCTGATTCAGAAAGTTAAAATCCGGCATGAGGAACTGGAGAATACTTGCCTAAAAACCATTCAGGATGAGCAAAAAAAATATAATGAAATATTACAACAAATTCAGATAAGGCAGAAATCGGTATTGGAAGGACAGGAGAAACTAGAAGAAATTATCCAGGAAGCAAAAGATAATCAAACTAAAATTGATAAAGGTTTGCTGGGCGAAGGCGCCAAGGAATCACAGCAGCAGTTGATGATGTTGATTGAGAGGGCGCAATTAAAGCAGCAGGAAATCCAGCAGGAAGACAAAGCAACTGCTAAGAAAGCGCAGGAAGATATGGAAAGAAAAATCAAAGAAGCGCAGCAGAGGCTTAGGCAGGAGCAGAAGAATCTGCATGAAACTTATGAGAATGTTTTATCTGAGCTTGAGAAAGAAGTGGAAAGAAAAGATCAAGACTTAAAATCTGTGCAGCAAACGCTGATGAAGCAGCAGGAAAATGATATGGGCAGCCTTATATTGGAGGCGGAATCTACACAGAAATTATTTAGGGAGGAGCAGAAAAAAATTATAGAGCAGACGCAAAAAAAGCTTAGAGATCTTGAGGAACAAGCTCTTAATAAGAGATTTGCTTTCCAATCTTAAGGTATCCAGCGCTAAAATCTCTCTTCAGCATTTTAACAATTTAAGTTAGATGACGGTCAGTCTATTCAGAATGGAGCAAAAATTTTATTGGCATGGTTCAGGCTTTTTTTGTACATTGCCCTGTCATTGACAAAAGCGGCTCGGTAGCTCAGCGGTAGAGCAGGGGAATCATAATCCCTTGGTCGGGGGTTCAAATCCCTCTCGAGCCACCACATTTTATCCTTATATGCCAATATGTTAGATGGTATCGCTGAGTGGCGGGGAACCGGCCTATAATTTTACGTGGGGGGAGCGGAGGTATATTCTCCGATCTCTTCTACGAGGCCTTTTAGGGCTTTCTCTCTATCTGCCATTTTGGCGGTCACGTTAGGTATTAGGAAAAGTTTAGAATTTGCCTCTGTTCTGCCCAATTGAGTGGAAGGTCAGAGCGCTTTAGCAACATTTTACCTTATATATCGTTTACGGCATTTTCAAGTTGACTATACTATCGTTTGGCATACAGAACATAATTATTTGAAGTAGAGGCAGAGATTAGTTATGGCGCAAAAAGCACTTAATCTAGCATTACAGGGTGGCGGATCGCATGGTGCCTACACCTGGGGTATTCTCGATCGCTTACTGGAAGAAAGAGATATAGATATCCATGGTGTCAGCGGCACCAGCGCTGGTGCGATGAATGCCGTAGTGATGTCAGCTGGCTTTCGTGAGGGTGGGCGGGAAACCGCAAAGGAAAAGCTTCATGATTTCTGGCAAAATGTTAGCCAAACGGGGGCGTTTATGAATGCCAGTAACCAAAGCGAGGTAGAGCGCATCGCCGAAGGTTGGAATATTGACAAATCTTTTGGCTATCTATGGTTCGACACGCTGACACGCATGTTATCTCCTTACCAACTCAATCCCTTCAACGTCAATCCCATGCGCGATATACTTAGAAAAGTCATTGACTGGGAGCGCGTTAATAAGGGGGGCGATATCCCCTTATTTATCACCGCCACGTCGGTTACTACCAGTCGCCCGCGCGTGTTTCGCTGTCATGAAGTGACCGAAGATGTATTGCTTGCATCTTCCTGCGTACCGTTTCTTTTCCAATCGGTGGAAATTGACGGCGAGCCTTATTGGGACGGCGGCTATATGGGTAATCCCAGCATCTGGCCGTTGATTTATAATACTGGTACCAAGGATGTGTTGTTGGTACAGATTAATCCTTTGGTTCGGCTGGGCACTCCCAAAACTGCGCAAGACATTATTAACCGCATGAACGAGATAACCTTTAATTCAAGCTTGATTGCGGAGATGCGTGCCATCAATTTCGTCGGCGATCTTGTGGAAAGCAAGCAACTGGATGACGCGCACTATAAAAAAATGCACATGCATATGATTGCAGCGCCTGACGCATCCCATGGTCTAAATGCCTCCAGTAAAGTAAATACTGATTGGCGTTTCCTTAAATTTCTCCGCGGCATAGGGCGTGAAAATGCGGATCAGTGGATAGCCAAGTATAAAACCGATATAGGCCGTAAAGGTTCCATAGATATTGCCGAAGTATTCCTTGGTATCCAAAAGCATCAAAAATCGGCGACGGTACATAATCTGAACAAAAATGATATCCGTCAAAAGACAAAGCGACGGGCAAAATCGGCATGAAATGAAGCCTATCCTAGCAAGCGTCAGTTTTCCGTCGGAAAGAGAAGTGGTTATAGAGCTGCACAATCACTGGACGGTGCATGAAGTTGAGGATATCAGCCAGTTGCTTAGGAACATTGGCCTGAAGGACATTAGTCGGATCACCATCGACGGCAGTGATCTTCAGGCAGTTGACCTCTCCGCCGCATGGACAATGATCGAGTTCGTCCGGCGCCTGTCCTTGCGCAATGTTGAAATAATCAAGCGCGGATGTAACGAAGAGCATCTGGGAATATTCAATATCGTCAGAAGTGTCGAGAGTATGCCTTTCGAACGCAAACTATATTTCGGCAGCGTGAAAGACATGTTCGTTCATATCGGAAGATCAAGCCTTCTGGCTGTTAAAAGTTTGCTTGATTTACAGACATTCTTCGGTCAATTCTGCATCACGTTACTGGATACGATTAAAAACCCCACCCGTCTACGCTTTCGCAGCGTCGTCTATCATATCAATGAGATTGGACTACGGGCGATACCGATCGTATCGCTGCTCGCGTTTCTCATCAGCATCGTGCTGGGTTATCAGGGGGCGCAGCAACTCAAACGCTTCGGCGCTGATATCTTTACTATTAATCTGGTGTCGATTTCCCTGCTCAGAGAAATGGCGGTAATCGTAACCTCCATTATCGTAGCAGGCCGTTCAGGTAGTGCATTTGCGGCTAAAATCGGCGTCATGAAAATCAACCAGGAAATCGATGCACTACATACTTTCGGTCTCGATCCGTTCGACCTGCTGATTATGCCACGGATTCTGGCTATCCTGATTGCACTGCCCGCTCTCACGTTGATCGCTGATTTCGTCGGGCTGTTCGGTACCATGTTCATCAGCAGCCAGATGCTGCACGTATCGACCGCCGAATTCCTAAGCCGCCTACATGAAGCGGTAGACATCAGCACCTTTGTCGTAGGTCTTGTTAAAGCACCCTTCTTTGCCCTGCTGATTGGCATGACCGGTTGCCTGCAGGGGCTTGAAGTCAAAAGTTCATCCGAGGAAGTTGGTATGCGCACCACTGCGGCAGTTGTACAATCCATCTTCCTCATAATACTTGCCGATGCGGCATTCTCGGTACTATTCACATGGATGGGAGTATGAACCTGCCTGTCATTGAGGTGCGCGGTCTTGTCAATACGTTCGGCAACCAGATAGTGCATGACGGTCTCGATTTCTCAGTGAACAAAGGCGAGATCATGGGCGTTGTTGGAGGTTCAGGCACTGGAAAGTCCGTCCTGTTGCGCTCCATCATCGGCCTGCAGCGGCCTAAGGCAGGCGCGGTGCTTGTGGAAGGCCATGACATCACCCACATAAGGGATTGGGAATTGCTGGAGGTGCAGAAGCTCTGGGGTGTGCTGTTTCAAAGCGGTGCGCTGTTTTCCTCGCTGACCGTGCGGCAGAACGTTGCTCTGCCTCTGCAGGAATGCATAGGCGTATCACACCGGCTGGCGGACGAGCTGGCGCGGGTAAAAATTAATCTGGTAGGGCTGCCGTTGGACGCCTGCAACAAATATCCGGGCGAGCTGTCGGGTGGTATGGTTAAGCGTGCAGGCCTAGCACGCGCCCTGGCTCTTGATCCCAAGGTACTGTTTCTCGACGAGCCTACGGCAGGCCTAGACCCGATTTCGGCCGATGCGTTCGATAAACTCATCCACGAGCTTTCGCTCAGTCTTGGCCTTGCAATAGTCATGATCACGCACGATCTGAATAGTTTATATTCCATTTGCGACCGCATTGCCGTACTTGTTGACAAAAAGATACGCATTGGCACGCTAGAAGACCATCTGCACGACAATCACCCATGGATACGTGAATATTTCCATGGTGCGCGTTCCAACGCGTTGCTGGGAAAAGGGTAAGGAACTATGGAACAGGACAATTATTATTTAAGGGTCGGCTTATTCGTCACAGCCATAATCACACTCAGTGTTCTCTCCATCAGCTGGTTTTCGATCAACCAGCACAAAGTGCCTTATACAACCTATTCCATTTATTTCAGCGACTCGGTGGATGGTCTAAGCCTGGGATCGCCGGTCAAACTCAAGGGCATCACGGTGGGTAATGTCAAGGATATCTCTTTTTTTCCGGACAAAGATCTGGTCAAGGTACTTGTAAACGTGATGGAGCATGCACCAATCCGCAATGATACACAGGCCACCATGCAGATGGCGGGCATTACTGGAACATCATTTATTGCACTCAGCAATACCGGTGGCGATCCATCTCCTAAAACATCTACAAACGGTGAGGATTACCCGGTTATTCCTTCTACGCCTTCGTCGCTGGATAAAGTCTTCGCAACGATCCCGGAATTGCTAGAGGAACTCAAGAAACTAAGCATAAGGGGAGAAATATTGCTCAGTGATGATAATATTGCGGAGGTGAACCGGACACTAAAATCTATCGATGACTCTGCCAAAACAATACAATCCTTGGTGGGTGGACCAGGCACACAATCAGCGGCAAGTGCTGTGCAGGAACTTAATGAAACACTTGCCGAAGCAAAACTAACCATGCGCGAAATTCATATGCTTGCCCGGACAATACGTGAAGACCCGTCCATTATCATTCGCGGCACCGGCCATGAAGGAAAGGCTGTCCCATGATGTGCCGAGCTTATCTCCCGCTTTTTTCTGCCCTCCTGCTTTCCTCTTGTACACTTGCTACGCCGGTTGACACCGGCCAAGCTAATATGGTGACGCTCGCGCCGTTGCAACAGAGCGAAATTGCCTGCACGAAACATGTAAAAGGCAGCATCATCATCGCCTATCCGGTGACTCCTGATGATCTGGATACATACCGTATTGCATTACTGGATAAAGGTCGGAGGGATTATCTGTCTCACATGCGTTGGGCTGAATTTCTTCCGGGTATTATTCAATCCACATTCACGCAAAGCTTAAACAACACCAATAGTTTCGACAATGCCTTTACTGACGATCAGATCGTGTCAGCACACTGGCAGTTGATGACAGAGGTAAAACGGTTTGAGGTATTATACGATGAGAACGAATCGCCTAGGGAGGCGGTGATTGAAATGCGGTTTGAACTTCTCACCGGCAGCAACACGGAAATAAAAAAGCAATTTACCCTATCACAGTCAGTAGATATACAGGCCAATAACACAACTGCAATCATGCAGGCATTCCGCGAAGGTTTCAGCAAGCTACAAAACGAATTGATTGCAAAATTGGTGGGCTGTTCATCAACCACATCATCGTCATCAGGGATATGATCCGCCCAATTTCCCTTGCTTGAAGAGCTGTGCTGCGATCTTTTTGATACCCATTTCACCCTGCCGCAATGTTTCCTTATTGGTGTGCACCGAATAATTTCCCAGCGCTAGATCGTGAGGATGTTTCATTGCGGAGCCCAGTATAAAGATGGTATCTCCCTCAGCCCGAAAGTCGATGGGTGTTTCGGATTCAGAAAAGACCGCAAGCTCTTTTGCGGCAATCGGTTCCGCTGCATGCAATTGCCCTGACTGAACGCATAGCCACAGAACACTATGTCCCGGTTCCGGCTCAAAACGCCAATGTTTGCCGCCTCGCAAATGAACGGCGAGATAACTAAGCGTTGGCGGCGAAGGGATAGGGCTGCTCGTCCCTGCATAACGTCCCAATATCACACGCACCGGCCCTGATTCAGGGACATTCTGTGGTGCAAGATAGAGGCTTTCCGCTGGCGCAAGTTCCTGATCATGCGGCAAGGCGATCCACAACTGGAAGCCCTGTTTGAGGGAACCACCACTCACCTTGCCAGTATGCCAGACACCGCCGCCCGCGCGCATCCATTCGACTCCACCGGCGGGAAGCACTCCCTGTTTGCCCGTGCTATCTTCATACTGGATATCACCATTCAGCAGGTAGGTGATGGTCGCGATACCCGAATGGGGATGCCACCCAACGCCTTCTCCGAAGCTGCCTTGCCATTCAAAATAATCAAGGAATACGAATGGCTTTATCATCTGCCCGATATCCGACGGGCTGACAAGGCGCGTGATGGGGCCGTGCTGGTTTCCTTTCGTGCGATATACAATGTCACGTATTGCGGGTAACGTTACTGCATTGATTTTTTTCATAACATTACGCTGCCTCCTTATGGGTAATTGCATGTGCGCGTTGCTCGGCTTTGGCCAGGGCTTCCGCTTTCTTGTCCGGCCCCATGCCGACGCCTTCGATGTAAATTGTTTCTACATCGGTGATCCCGATAAACCCTAGAATAGCGCGCAGATACGGTTCCTGATAATCCATAGGCTTAGCCGGGCCTGTGCTATAGACACCACCGCGCCCAAGAACGATAATCGCTTTTTTCCCCTTTACTAATCCTTCAGGGCCTGCAGCGCCGTATTGAAATGTTTTCCCTGCACGCACTACATGATCGATCCATGCTTTAAGGACTGAAGGTATGTTGAAATTATACATCGGCGCTTCAAGGACGATGATGTTGCTGGCAAAGATTTCATCAATAAGTTCCTGAGACAGTGCAAGTGCAGGCGCATCATTCTGGCCAGAATACATCGCACCCAAAAATTCCGGGCTGACATGCGGTATAGGATTTTTGAGTAGGTCACGTTCGATGATTTTTGCGCCTAGGTGAGTTTGTTTCAATTCTGTCAGAGTGGTTCCACCGATTTGGCGGGTTACTGAGCTATCAAGATTGCTGCTAGATTTAATATGAAGAATGGTGGTCATAAATGTACCTCTTGTTAATTGGTTCGTTAGTAGTTATGATTAGTTATAAGGTATATTATAGTAACTACTTAAAACTCTACAAGAAGGCACAATTATGTCAGAAGGTTACAAGAATGTTCCCGGGGCTAATACAAGCCAGGCGCATGACGCTGGGCAATGTTGTGGGGCTATACGCGAAACGCTGTCTAAAGTCGGCGATAAATGGAGCTTGCTGATTATCAGTATTTTAAGCGATGCACCACTGCGCTTCAACGAATTACGTCGCCGGATCAATGGAATTTCCCAGCGTATGCTCACTCGCACGCTGCGCGAGCTTGAACGCGATGGGCTGGTGACACGCACCGTAACTCCTACTACTCCGCCGAGCGTTGAATACGCCCTCAATGATCTGGGACGCAGCTTGCTGGAACCCGTCAAAGCACTTATCGCTTGGATAATGGCCAATTATCCGAATATCAGCAAATCACAACAAAAGTTCGATAAGAGGAATAAGAATTAAGCCGACTTCTTAAGCGAAATTTCCATGTTACCTATAGAGAATGCAATATTATCAATAGGATAGAATCTACAACTTTCCTCTTGACTGACCGGTCAACTTATGAGATGTTAGGTCATAAGTTGAGCAAAGAGGTTTATATGAACAAGGTTAAACAAAAGGCTACGCAAGATACGAAGCAGATTCTGATCGATACAGCATCAGAGCTCATCTGGAAGAATAGTTATGGCGCGGTCAGCGTCGATGATATTTGCAAGGCTGCTAATGTGAAAAAGGGCAGCTTTTACCACTTCTTCCCTTCAAAGGTTGATTTGGCTCTTGCCGCATTGGAAGAGTTTTATCAAAACAAGAAAGAGGCTTATGACAGGATTTTCTCTCCACAGACACCAGCTTTGAAGCGGTTTGAACAAATGGCCGATCTTGTGGTCGAAATGCAGGAAAAAGCGGCTGCTAAACATGGCCAAGTCTGCGGCTGCCCGCACGCCTCCCTTGGCTGTGAAATGGCCGGGCAGGAGGACGCTATTCGCAAAAAGCTTGATGAGATTACCAAGCGGTTTGAACGCTATTATGAAAGTGGCATAAGGGATTTGATAGCCGATGGTATGTTGCCTGCGGATACCAATATAAAAGCTAAAGCGCAGGAGGTGTTTACCTATCTACTTGGACAGCTCACATTCGCACGTATCCAGAATGATATCGACATACTAAAGCGTGAGTTAAAGCCAGGTTTACGCAGAATTTTAGTAAAAGACTCATTTTCTTGGGGCAAGAGTAAGTAAATTTTTTTGAACAGAAACTAAACTGACCGGTCAAATATTAATCATGGAGGAATATATGTCAAAGCTCTTTCAAAACCTCGCCAAAGCCATCCATGGCTCGGATGAGAATTCTTTATCTGGTCGGCAGTTAGTTAACATAGATGGCCAGTTATTTGCCGTTGCCCGCTCGCGTGAGGAGATGGCAAGGCTGATGCGGATGCGTGACCAGAGTGTCGCCGGATATGTTCTTCAGAATCATGTGTAAATTTGAGGGAGGGAATTATGAAACATTATGAGGTGATACTATGGGTTATGTTTCCGGTGTCATATTCTATCATGAAAGGTACGGTTTATCTTTCAAAAAAGGTCGCTGCATACAGAAAAACGCATGCACTGACGGGAGCATCGCTATGAAAGCCAAGGGCAAGAAAATAACTATAACGGTTTTATCGCTAACCTTGATCGCTCTGGCCACCTATGCCGTAACTTTACTCGGTGCCGGTGCATTCTGGTCGACTCTGATCAGCGGCTTGGCCGGCACGATCGGCAGTTATATCATGAACAACGCTTAACCTAACTTAACATAAAAAGGAGAAGTCTTATGAAGATCGAAAACAAAAATATTCTGGTTACCGGTGCGAACCGCGGCATCGGCGCTGCTATTGTTCGCGAACTGCTGAAACATAAGGTCGGTAAAGTTTATACCGCCGCACGCAATGTTAAAAATCTCCCCGACTTTGGCGATAAACGCGTCGTGCCGTTGGCCATAGATATCACTGACTCCAGACAGGTTGCCGATGCGGCCAAACAAGCGAAAGACGTCAATGTGCTGATTAATAACGCAGGCCGGATAGCTTTTGCTTCCATCATTGATGGCCAATCAGATCAGATTGCTGCCGATATGAATACCAATTATTCCGGTACGCTTGGCATGATGCAGGCCTTTGCGCCGGTGCTGCAGAAGAATGGGCAAGGCGTGATTGCCAATGTTGTCAGCATCGTCGGACTGGCGCCTATGGCAATGATCGGCGGTTATTCCGCTTCAAAAGCGGCCTTACATTCCGCTACTCAAGCTGCACGCATAGAATTGGCAAGCCGTAATATTCATGTCATCGGCATTTATCCCGGACCGATCGACACCGAAATGGCGAGTGATTTCCCGATTGCGAAAACGTCTCCTGCCGTAACGGCACAAGCCATTGTCGCCGGCATCATCGAAGGAAAGGACTATATCTTCCCCGACCCGATGTCTGAGCAGGTCGGCACGCTATGGGAACACGATCCGAAGGCGCTGGAAAAGCAATTCGCAGCACCCCCGGCGGAAGCGGCATAAAGTGATCAATGCTGGCTGATGATCATCTGCGCGAATGCTTCCAATTCCTGCCTATTCAGGTCTGACACCGCCTCGAACTTCATATTATTTTTCTGCCATGATACAATATTAAACCCGCGCTTGGAAGTGCTATGGACTGACGAATCCCCAGCGTTATTTGGCATGATGAATAGATTGATTATATGTTTGTTGCGCTTATAGGAAAGCGCGGCGACATTTTGATGCCGGATATAATCCAGCCGCCCGCCAAGCAGTGGATAGCCTTGCTCCGCAAAATCATAAACCGGAGGCGAGAAATCAATCTTGCCGGCAAACCACGGCTTCACCGTATGTTTATCGGAAGATGCCACATCGGTCAGATGCTGCTCCATCAGCGACCGCACATGGCTGGAAACCACTTCGTCCACCAGCATATCCTGCCCAGATGGGATAGCAAAATAAAGTATCACAGATGCTGCGAGCGCTGCGGCGGAGATTGTTGGTGCAAGCCATTTCTTAGCTGAGAATGATTTTTGCTGATTTATTTGAGACATGATCCGTTGTTGCAATAACTCCGGTGCAGGATGATATGATGCCTGCTGGCGTATACCTTCGCGTAATGCCTGCATCTCGGCAAGTTTCGCCTTGCATTCCGCGCATTTTGCTATGTGCTGGCTCACACGCACAGACATTTCCATCTCTAACTCGTTATCGATATAGGGATGCAGCCAGGTAGCGCAATCGTTACAGTTCATTTCATTCATAATTTAGCCAATAATTCTTTTTTCAGCATCTCACGTCCACGCGCCAGCCGTGACATTACTGTGCCGATCGGCACCTCTGTCACAGACGCAATTTCCTTGTAAGACATTTCCTCCAACTCTTTTAGGATAATCACCTCCCTAAATGGCACCGGCAAAGTTTCGAGCGCCCGCTGCATAGCGGCAGCATCTTGCATTTTTGCTGCCAATATTTCCGGCGTTTCCATATGGCTCACCAAAACCAAATCCTGATCATGCATCATAGCTTCATCATCTATATCCACATAATGCCTGCCGCCCGATGCTTTAAGCCATGTATAGCATTGGTTCCGCACAATCGTCAGAAACCAGGCCCTAGCATTGCCGTCTGCAAATCGATCAATCGCCGCGAAAGCTCTAAGCGAACTTTCCTGCACTACATCCTGTGCCGCCACTGCATCCTTTAAAAGCCAGCGGGCGAGGTTATGGGCAGCATTTAAGTGCGGCAGAATAAGCTGCTCAAACCGTTTTGCACTTTCATTACGTGCTTTCATTAATATAAACCGCTCTCCGCCTTGGTTTATTCCCGATTAAAATATTTTTCTTCTGCCGGGAATAAAACACCTGTTCCGCCAGTTATATATCGTGACGGCGTTATTATGTAAACCTTTTGAGCCTTAAGGAGTTTTATGACAAACGATATATTTAAGCCTGATGAAACTACCCAAGATGTTGAAAACCCCGAGCGCCGGAAACTCCTAAAATGCTCCGCCTGGGCTGGCGCCGGGGTGTTATGGATGCTCTCGGGCGGCATTCCCAAAGCCTTCGCGCTGGATGCGGCAGGGAAATTACCTGCGGGCGTGGTGCTTGACGGCAATTTCCACTTCGTGCAGATCAGCGACAGCCATATCGGCTTCAATAAGGAGGCCAATCCCGAACCGATCAAAACATTGCAGGAAGCCATTGGCAAAATTAATGCCTTCCCTGTTAAACCATCACTCATCTTGCATACCGGCGATATCACCCATCTTTCCAAGCCCGCAGAATTCGATACCGCTGCGGAGATTCTAAAAGCGTTGCCGGCAACTGTGCATTATGTACCGGGCGAACACGATACGCTCGATGAAGGCGGCGGCAAACTTTTCTTAGAGCGCTATGGCAAAGGCACAAAAGGCACCGGCTGGTATAGCTTCGATGACCATGGCGTGCATTTCATCGCCCTCATCAATGTGCTGAATTTCAAGCAAGGCCAGATGACTAGCCTCGGCGATGAGCAACTTAAATGGCTGGCCGATGATTTGCGCTCCGTTAAAACCAGTACGCCAATCGTCGTGTTTGCGCATATTCCCCTATGGACTGTTTATGAACCTTGGGGCTGGGGTACGCAAGATGGCGATCAGGCTCTGGCGCTGCTGCGTAAATACGGCTCGGTGACGATCTTAAACGGCCATATCCATCAGGTGATTCAGAAGGTTGAAGGCAACATTACCTTCCACACTGCGCGTGGCACTGCCTATCCGCAACCGGCACCCGGAGCCGCCCCTTCACCCGGCCCGATGAAGGTTCCTGCCGATCAGCTCCGCAGCTATCTCGGCATTACCGATGTCGTAACCGTACAAGGCGATCACCCGCTGGCGCTCGTCAATTCAACCCTATCCTAACCTTACTAGGAATGTTTTATGAAAAAATATCTGCACGTTTTCGCTCTCGGCTGCCTGGTATTTTCCACATCAGCTTGGGCGGCTGACCAAACAATCGAGATCAAGGAGTACAAATATATACCGGAACAAGTGACCGTAGCGGCGGGTACGAAAGTTACCTGGATTAACCGCGACGAAATACCACACACTGTCGATGTCGATGACGGCAAAAAAGGATTCCGCTCCCCCGCACTTGATACCGACGAGACGTATTCTTACACCTTCACGACCCCTGGAACGTATAAGTATTTATGCAGGCTACATACGAAGATGACGGGCACGGTTATCGTTACAGCTGCCAAATAGCGCGGCAAAATAGTCTTACGATGTCTAGGCACACCCATTCCGCTAACTATAACGCCGTCGCCAAAATATTTCATTGGCTTATGGCGACTTTGATCCTCTGCATGCTGCTGCTGGGCTGGGCTATGACGGCTGACAACATTCTGGGCGGTCATGAAAAATCCGTCGCAATGCAAGTGCATGAATCTGTTGGCATGATTGTTCTTACTCTCGGCTTGCTTCGATTGACATGGCGGTTCCTAAATCCACCACCGCCACTGCCCGCTTTTATGCCGGTGTGGGAGCAGGTAGCCGCTAGATTGTCGCATGTGATTTTATACGTTCTGATGCTTGTCATGCCGCTGGTCGGCTGGGGGATAATTTCCACCATGGCACACAATGCCCTGTTCTTCGGACTATTCCCCATTCCAAACCTTCCTTTCCTGCACGATCTACCGGGTAAAAAAGAAATCCGTGAAATTTTTGAAAATATCCACTGGTGGTTAGCCTGGGTTATCATCGCCGTTGTTGCCTTGCATGCCGGTGCGGCCCTGAAGCATCATTTTATCGAACGCGACGATATTCTGTTGCGCATGGCCCCGAGCTTTCTCGGACGAATTCTATGCTACCTCCGGGGTGAGGCATGATGTGTATAGATACCTATACATTCTGCTTTCCATCACCATCTGTTTCAGTGCAAGTGCCGCCTACGCCCACGCTATTGTCGGCGACAGGATATTCCCGGCAACGCTGGCCATCGACGATCCAGGCATATCGGATGAATTGAACACGCAAATAAGCCGCTTCAAACAGGCTGGCGATGGCGGCGCCCCAGCCTCATGGCAGACCGGCACATCAGGTGAATATGACAAAACCATCACCGAGAATTTTGGTGTGTTAATTGGCGGCGCATGGCTAAACAACGGCGGCGTATCGGGCTGGGATAATTTTTATGTCGCGGCGAAGTATGTATTTTATACTAATGTTGAACATGAAATCATGCTCTCCACCGGGCTGGATTGGGACATCGGCCACACCGGCGCAAAGCGCGTCGGCGCGGATAGTTTCAGCACTTTCACACCTGCGCTGTTCTTCGGCAAAGGCCTGGGTGACCTGCCGGATTCCGCCGACCTGCTAAAACCCTTCGCTCTTACCGGAACGCTCGGCTATGCTGTGCCGACACAGAATTTCTCCACCGATCCCGATACCGGCAACAAAACCCGCAACCCGCAATCGGTGGAATGGGGATTTACCGTGCAATACAGCCTGCCTTACTTGCAGCAGCATGTGAAGGATTTAGGAATACCGCAACCATTCAGCACCGCTATTCCCATTGTGGAATTCGTTTTTGAAACGCCGACCGATGGCGACCAGTCCGGCCAGACCACCGGCACGATCAATCCCGGCATCATTTTCATGGGTGATCAGATGCAGTTTGCTCTGGAAGCGCAAATCCCGCTTAACCATGATTCCGGCAGCGGCGTTGGCTACTTGGCGCAGGCGCACTTTTATCTCGACAATATTTTTCCAAATTCTATAGGGAGGCCTTTATGGTAAAAGGCGCTATCGTATTATGTTTCATCTTGCTTATAGCATCGCCAGCACTGGCTTGTGGTGTATTGGATAAGGCCGATCCGAAAGTCGGCAGCACAGTTAAATCGACGGATCATGTTACACTGAAATTCACTCAAGCTGTCGTTCCCGGCTCCAGCGATGTAAAAATCACCGATGACACTGGAAATGTAGTGAAGATCGGCAAGCCGGTGAGCAGCGAGGATGATACTGTGATTTCTCTGAAAATGAATCATCCTCTTATGCCAGGCAAATATAAAGTCAGCTGGAACATACTCTGGCTAGATTGCAAAAACAAAACTCAAGGCGATTATAAATTCACTGTAGAATAAACGAGCCTAACCCGACCATCATGGTGGGCAAGATAATCGTCACCACCGGGAAATAGAGGCCATAATTATTGCTATTCTTTGAGCCGTTCGCTATAGACTCCCTACACCACCACTTTTCTCGTTGTATTTCGATATCTCCAATAACCTAGCCACAGTGGCGGCGAAACACTATGAATTACTCCAAGCGTTTTCTTATCAAACCCGGCTCGAAAGTAAAACTTTCCTATATTGATCCTGATTTCAAAGACAAGCATGCGAGCAAAAAGGACGCCCTAAAAATCGTTGAACGCAATGACTTGCGGCTGCGCGAACTACAGGAGCTTTTATATGCGGAACATAAGCAATCGCTACTTATCTGTTTGCAGGCGATAGATACGGGTGGCAAAGACGGTAGCATACGGCATGTACTGGGTGCCATGAATCCGCAAGGTTGCAAAGTGGCTTCTTTCAAACAGCCAAACAGCCTGGAACTTGATCACGATTTTCTCTGGCGCGCTCACCGCGATGTTCCGGCAAAAGGCGAAGTGACGGTTTTCAACCGTTCACATTATGAGGATGTACTGGTCGTGCGGATTCATAATCTAGTCCCCAAGTCCGTATGGATGAAACACTATGACCAGATTAATGCCATGGAAAAATACCTATCCGAGAATAATACCCACATCATCAAATTCTTCCTGCATATCAGCGAGGATGAACAGCTTAAGCGTTTCAAAGAAAGGCTGGATGACCCGTCGAAACATTGGAAGATCAGCGAGAACGACTACATCGAACGAAAACGATGGAATGATTATATGGCAGCGTTTGATGATATGCTTTCAAAATGCAGTACTAAATATGCTCCATGGTTTGTTATCCCGGCTAATCATAAATGGTTTCGCAATTTGGCGGTATCGCAGATCGTAGTGGAATATATGGAAGGGCTGAATATGAAATCGCCGCCACCTTCGGTTGATATCGATCAAATCCGCAAAAAATACCATGCGGCAAAAGGGGGTGGCGTCTAATGCTGGCTGGCAATCAGTTGGCCGAGCGCTTCAAGTTCATGTTTGTTAAGATCTGATACAGTTTCAAAGGCCATATGGTCCTGCCGCCAGAAACATCGCGGGCGGCAGACAACACTATAGATTAATATTTCCTGAACTATTTCTGATAGGTAAAATAGCTAACAGCGAAGAGCCAGTGCCGAAAAGCATAGCGCCGAGAATAGTGGATTATATGGCGTTATGGTGTACCAGCTTCTGAAAAAGCTGGATTCTTTCGGGTAAATTGCTTAGCAGTTATTTTTAATATGCTGCAGGAAGCGATAAGAAATTTTTATGCCGGGAATCTTGCCCAGGCGGAAATAATCACTGGCTCGCTTTTAAGAAGTGATCCCAATAACCCCGATGCTCTTCACTTGAAGGCAGCTATAGCCCTGCAGTTGGGGCAATTAAAAGAAGCGGAGAAACTACTTGAGGAAGCGCTGAAATACCGTGAGTCCGACCCGAACTTCTATAATACGCTGGCAACTATTTTACGCGGCCAGCGCAAATTCGAGGAAGCTACTAAAGCTTCGAAAAAAGCCATGGCGCTTATTCCGCGTAACCCACATTTCATTAATAATCTCGGCCTTACCTACGTGGAAGAGGGTGACCATAAAAACGCGGAAATATGTTATAAGCAGGTTTTGCAGATTGCCCCGAATTTCGCCGAGAGTCTTATGAATCTGGGGATCTTGCGGATCAACGACTGGAGGTTGGAGGAAGCGCTAGAGTACTTGGATAAAGCAGCGCAACTGATGCCGGGCAATGCGCTCACATGGCATAACCTTTCGTGCGCATACAGGTTCAAGCTTGATTTCGAAAACGCCATCATATTCGGTAAAAGGGCGCTGCAGATGGATCCCCGGCAAATCTCGATCTGGGCAGGCCTTGCCGAAACCTATTTCTTCCAGGGTGATTATGAAAATGCAGTAAAAATCTATGACGAGGCAATAAAAAGTTTTCCAAACCATTGCGGCCTCAGAGTGCAGCGGGCTTGCATAATGCCGCATATACTGGAATCGAATGAGCAAATCGATAAGCTGCGTGCCGAATTTTCCTTAAGGATCGATGAAATGACTAGGTGCGGGGTAAAACTAGACAACACTAATTATATAATATTGCCATTCTACCAAGGTTATCACGGACGCGACAATAAGGAATTCATGATAAAACTCAGGGAGTTCTTCCGCCAGGCCATGCCCGTATTGAATTACGTGGCGCCGCACTCAAAAAAACCTAAAAGGCGTAAAGATGGCAAGATCAAGATCGGAATAATATCAAAATACCTTTTCGATCATGCAATCGGCACGTTTTATAGGCCATTGATCTACGGTTTGGCTGAGAATCCAAGATTCGAGGTCGTTCCCGTAATCATCTCCACCCGGCAGGATGAGGAAAGAAAGGCATTTGAGAAACGCATAAAGGTGCTAAACGTGCCGACAATTCTCGACAAAGCCATCAAAGCCATAGCAGATGAGGAATTCGATATCATCCTGCATCTTGAAGTAGGGCTAGATTTATTTCCATATCTTCTGGCAAGTATGCGATTTGCGCCGATCCAATGCGTGATGGCCGGCGGTCACCCTATAACTTCCGGACTCGATACTTTGGATTACACCCTATCCAGCAAATTAATCGAGCCGGAAAACGGCCATGAGCATTATGTCGAAAAAATGGTACCGTTTAACCGATTCCCTTTCGCATTTAAAATGCCGAAGGTGCCGGAGGGCAATAAAAGCCGGAAGGAATTAAACTTGCCGGAAGGCAGGCTGTACGCCTGCCCAGTTTTCCTGTTCCGCATCCATCCGGACATGGACCCGATATTCATTAAAATCCTGGATCATGATGAAAA
This sequence comes from Alphaproteobacteria bacterium, assembly GCA_013288565.1. Lineage (GTDB taxonomy): Bacteria > Pseudomonadota > Alphaproteobacteria > Rickettsiales > JABDBP01 > JABDBP01. The sequence continues at coordinate 68,743 of JABDBP010000003.1, forward strand.
GGCCAAGATAATCCTGTTCGATAGCGAGAACAGGCACAAGTGGAAGGAACTGTTGGAAAAAAGATTTGATAAAACTGTTCCGGCGCATCTTAGGGATCGAGTGATTATCGTTCCTTTCGCCAAAGGCGATAATTTAATAATGTCACTACGCCATATGGACGCTATACTGGATGCTTTCCATTTCTCGATGGGCACCACAGCCTATAAGATTTTCGCGGACGGCATGCCAATAGTTACTTGGCCCGGAGAATTCATGCGCGGCCGCGCTTCCTACGCTCTTTACCAGATGATGGGGATAATGGATGTCGTTGCCAGGGATCACTACGATTTCGCCGAAATTGCGGTTCGCATTGCTACTGACAAAAAATTCCGGGAGGAGATTTCGGAAAAAATAAAAGCAAAATCCCACCTGCTTTTTGATGACGATCCTGCCACAGACGAAGTGACGAATTTTTTCATCGATATTTATGAAAAGACATTTCCAAATGAGGAAAGAGTTTAAAGTGCTAAATCGCCTGATTTAACATTTAGATTTCATAAATTCTTTTTCCAGCTTTAATAAGTCCTTGCTGCGCGGCTTGATGAACTTTGCCGGTACTCCGCCATAAATTCCCCATTTGGCCAGGGATTCTGTTACCAGCGAACAAGCCCCGACAGCAACGCCCTCTTCCAGCGTCACACCAGGCAACACAACACTATTGGCGCCGATTATGGCGTGGCGCGATATTTTAACCGGAGCTTTGGTCACATTCGTATATTTTTCAGGAATCGTCGGGTGCGCCATCGCCTTACCGGAAAAATCATCCGATGCGGTATAAATCCTGACGCCCGACGAAACGCCCGAGAATTCTTCTAATACTAATTCGGCCTTGGCGGTGATCGAACCGTGATTTGCCACATGCACATAATCGCCGATATAAACCAGGCCAGAGGCCGAAATCACATTAAAATCATCGATGCGGCAAAAATCTCCCAGAGTTATGTTTTCAGCACCATAAATGCTGGCAAGGCGGCTTAACTTTACGTCACGGCCAATCTTTTTGAAGCCGATTTTATTCAGCTCTTCCCTGGTTAAAAATCCGCCTTGCAACATAAAATTCTCCTGAATTAATTATTCATAAATGATATTATGGATTTTTATTCCTCGGATTTGTGGTTTATCGAAAAGGGCTATTTCCAGTAATCGACAAAACCTTCCTTGAAAATATAATGATAAAATTCGCCTTTATTTCTTTTGTTGGCTTGTTCTATTGCAGGCTTGATAGCCTCCGCCGGCTGTTTGAACCAAAACCACAAACGCGAGGCAACGTTATATATTGAGCAGGTGTATCCTTTTTGCTCGAATAGAATCTGCATGGCCATATTGGTATAAAAAGAACAATGAACAGACAGTAAATAGAACCATTCAGTATCATGCGGGATATTCTCCATCACTAAAGTGTGGATGCCCATCACGCCGTTTTTGCTCATCAGGTCAAACAGCCCGTCGAGCGCGGCGCGGGAGCGCAAATGCTCCATAACTGAAGTATTGAGGAGAAAAGAAAATCGGCCTGGTCTTAATCCCTCATCTGAAAGATAATCCTTCCGGTTGCTGCTATGCTCATATTTATTAAAATCGAGATTAAATCTCTGTTTTAATGCATCGGCAAGTTTACCGTCACCGGCTCCGTAATCAAGCCAGTCACCAGCCGGTAACAATCCAAGTTCTGCAATATCACCAATTATATTTGCCTGATTATTGAGGCGTTCCATCCAACGCGGATCCTCCGGATTAAAATCACTGCCCTGGTATAGTGAGACCCATTTTTGATTGAGGTTTTCCCATTCTGCATCTGTCATCTCATAGTGGGTTTTGGATATAACGAAACCACAATTCACGCATTTTACATAATCAATCTTTCCCAGATCAAACTGGATAAAATTTTTGCTTAAAAAAGGTTTTGTTGGGCTGTTACAGATGACACAATTCATTTGATAGTGTAGGTTAAACTTAAGATAATGAGAAATCAAGCCTGGTTCTGTTCCTATAGTCATTATGAATTCTGCCATTAGTCAATTTTTCCATGCCGCTAGGAGAAGCCCGCAAAGCGATGCGGCTCCATCGGTTCAGGGCTTCGACGCCGCGGATGGAAAAATTGACATGGCCCGTAGGGTTGTGCGAAAATAGCCAGCCACTGCGTCGAAAGGCTTGACCGATGATCCACATCGCTCTTCGCCTTTCTCCTTTTATCTGGCTATTTTTTCTACAACAGAATTTCATAAGGACTATAGGAACAGAACCTAGTGAAGTTTACTCCGCTACAGCCCCTGGAAATTTATGTGTCTCATAGCGAAAGCCATAGAGTCTCATTGAAGAAATATTCCTCCGGTATCAATAGCACGCCGCACGTATTTTTTAAGAAAGATGAGAACGGCAATGTTCCCTGGGTGGTAACCAGGGTTTGCGATCATGCCAAAGGCCAGCTCCGGCTGTGCCATGATGATCCTACCAAGGCCATCTGCCCGATGCACAATTGGGAATTTGATTTTAAAACCTTGTCATATTCGAAAATCCCCAATCAGAAATTTGAGCATATTGTTAAAAAGCCGATACCGTTTTCAATCAAAGATGATTTACTTACCTACCAGATTAATCAATTAAATTTACGTGTCCCTCAGGAACTGTCTGCCAAAAACACCAGAAAAACCTCAGTAAAGCTCAGATTTATTACTCACGCTTCTGTATCTTTAACGATGGATGATATAAATTTTGTAACTGACCCATGGTTCTTCGGTGAATGTCTTGCCAGTGGCTGGTGGCTAAAATATCCACCCAAGCAGGATGCATTGGATTTGTTGGAATGTGCGAATTTTCTTTATATTTCCCATAATCACCCCGACCACATGCATGCTGAAACCCTAAAACATGTGGCGCGCGATAAGTCTATAATTGTGCCCAAGTTTAAAACGAATTCAGTGGCAAATCCCCTGCGCCATATGGGTTTTTCCAATATTATTGAATTGGAACTTTTGCGGCTTTACCGGGTGGGTGACAGCGATATGCTAATCAGTATCCTGCCAACAGGGGATCACAGGGATGATAGCGCCCTGTTCGTGGTGAAGGGCGATGCCAGCGCAGTCTTTACCGTGGATTGTATAGGCGCCAATCACTATATATTGCCCAGGGATATCACCTTTCTGTTAACTAATTTTGCCAGCGGGGCATCCGGCTGGCCTTTATGTTTTGAAGTGCTAGGGCCATTATCCGAACGTGACAAGATCGTCGCCAAAAACCGGGGCAATGCACTGATTGAGGTCATGAAATACATAGACGTCACCCGACCGAGGATTTACTTGCCATACGCCGGCTATTTTGATGAAAAAGCACCGCGTGACAGCATGATCCAGCAGCATAATATCAAAAATACCCCGCAGCAGGTTTTAGAAAAAATTAAGGCACGCTTCCCGGACGTGACAGCAGTGAATCCCATAGAAAATGACTGTGTTGAGTATCAGGATGCTGAAATACGACTCTCTACAGTCGATAAACCGCCGCTTTATATTACCGATGAGGATTACATTGATAAATATGTGGGTGCTCAGAAAGAATTGCTTAAGAAATTTGATATTCATAAAGTGGCGGATTATTTTTGCCAATCAGAATTTCGGGATAAATTGATATTATACCTAGCACTGACAGATGATGATTATATTCCGTTGGATGATGGACTGAAAATAGATTTTTTTACCAATCCAGTCGCATATGAAGTGAGTGCAAGCAAAACGTTGGTGGATCAATTCAATGAGATTGGCGACCTTGCCGGCATGCATCATTTATTGATCAAGGCCCGCAAAGACAGCCTTTGGCATATTGTCTATTACGGATTGCCGCTGGAAGAACTATCCTTAGGGTTTCAATGCCGGATTGACCGCAAGCCCGATCAGCATAATGCGGACTTCTGGAAACATTATACCACCTATGAAGTGCCAAGCCTGAAACACGGTGAGGAAAGGCTGTTTTATAAATTGCTTGAAGGATATGATGAAAGCGGATCAGGGAAAAATAATGCTGAGGATATTTACAAAAAATCTTGAGCGCAAATTCCAGGAAGTTTGGTGAGAATATTGCAACAATAATCCAGCCAAGAGTTACTGGCCCGTACAACAAACGGATGACTATTGACCGCCAATCTGTTACAGGAGTATGACAAAAGAGATGGAAAAAGCATCGATAACCGTAAAGAAATACCCCAACCGGCGGCTTTACCGCACCGACAAGAGCAAATACATCACGCTTGAGGATCTGGCGACGATGGTGAAAAACGGTGAGGAATTCACTGTGGTTGACGCAAAAACCAAAGAGGATATCACGCGCTCGATATTGGTGCAGATAATATTCGAGCAGGAGTCTAAAGGTGACGCAAACATCCTGCCGGTCAACTTCCTAAAAAAGCTGATCGGGTTTTACGGCGATAACCTAACCTCCGTTCTGCCCGGCTACCTGGAGGCCAGCATGGAAGCATTCACCCGCAACCAGGAAAAAATGCAAGAATTCGTAAAAACCAACCTGGATGGGCTTTTCCCGCTGCAACGGCTAGAGGAACTCCGCAAGCAGAATATGGAGATGATCACCAAGAGCATGGAACTGATGAGCCAGTGGAATCCGGTCGTCGGTTATTGGAAGGATAAGGGAAAGTAGTGGCAGCAGAATACTTTCTGCTATAATTCAGCACGACAAAACAAGTAAATTTGCAGGTTGCTAAAATTTTTAATAAACCATCTCCGCCCTTGCGGCGGGAGGATTTAATGGTACCTAACCGTGTGCGGAATTATAGTCCTTCACCATGCCATCTAGCTTGGTGATGAGGCTATCGAAGCCTTCCCGTGAAATCACCGAGCCGAATTCCGAGCGCTGGGTGTTGATCAGGCTCACGCCCTCGACGATTATATCCACTATTTTAAGCGCCCCGCCTTTCCCGGCGAGCCGGTAATCCACCCGCACCGATTCCTGGTTCGGCCGTAAAATTTCGGTCTGCACCACATATTCGGAATCACCTTCCGCCCTAGCGGCGGTTATCTGGAATTTCTCCCCGGTATATTGGCGGAATTTTGGCACATAGCTTTCGAGGACGTATTGCCGGTAGAGATCTTTGTATTTCTTCAATTGGGCGGGCGTAGCCTGGCGGTAATAATGGCCGAGCACGAACCGGCTCATCCATTCAGTATCAACCGTCTGGTTAAAAATGCCGATGAGTTTCTTTTCCTTGGCGTCGTCGGACTGCGATTTGTTGCTGATGATGACAAGCACCTGGTTGCCAACATCCTGGACGTATTTTTTTGCGCTGTCAGTTTGGGCGAAAGCAGGAAAGGAGAGGAAAATCGCAACCGTCGCAAATGCCGCCAGCGGCAGGAATTTTGATTTAGACAGGATGTTCATATATTCTGGAAGAATATATAACGGGTACGGAATTAAAAATAAAGAGGTTATTTAACGTTTATTTGAACGCCGACAGATCATTGGATTTCACCCCGTTGCCATCACCTTTCAGCATATCATACCGCCGCTGCGCGTAGCCGCTGCGATATGTGGCGTAAGGGTCGAGCGAGACTTTATCCACCGTATCGGTGAAGTCGAGTGCTGCCGCGCGCCCGCTCACTATCCGGCCCGAATCAAGGACGTAAGGAACATAATCGTAATCGCTTGGCAGATAATTCAGTGGATCGAAGAACAAATCGACCACCATTCCCGTGCCGTCGCGCAGGGAGGATGGTCCTAGTATCGGCAGTACTAGGTAGGTGCCGTGATCTAGGCCGTAATGGCCTAGGGTCAGCCCGAAATCCTCTTTCTTGGAATGCATTCCGACTTGGCTGCCGACATCGAAAAACCCGCCCAAGCCCAGCGTTGAATTTATGCAGAACCGCCAGAAGGTGGCGAATGAATTTTCCATATCGCCTTGCAGCAAAGAGTTGGCAAGCACAATCGGCGATGCGAGGTTTCTTAAGAAACGCCCGGTCGCGGCTCGGCCCTGCTCCGGCACTATATCCTTATAGGCGCTAGCTATTGGATGCAGCAATATCCGGTCGGCAAAACGGTTGAATTCGAATATGCCGCGGTTTATTGGCTCCAGGTAATCTGCCATATCCTGGCCTTGAGCGTAATAATTGGTTTCTGGCACTGGAGCCGGCGCATGTGCCGCGTATGATGACAAAGGTGCGAAAGCCGCTATAATGAATGCCACCAGAAAAAAAAGGCCGGAGAGAAATTTGTTCATTTGATTATCATCGAAAATATTTTATACCCAAGCCTATTATACTAGAACATCCTTAACAACAACTTAATTAACTAAGCAATACCAGGAAAATTATCATAAAAGTGCAAGATGTGTTTTTATAAATTTCAGAGGGTTAGGCACTGTTAGCACATTATTTAAGTGATTGCGAAAGAAGGATTTTTTATGGAAAAAAGAAGAAAATTTGAACAGCGTATCGGCAATACGGTGGAGAATTTTCTTCTTTTTTCCATAAAAAAGCATCTTTCCCCTTCGGGTTGTGCAAAAAAGCTTTGCCGCGGCGTCGCAAGGCTTGCCCGATGGTTCCACATCGCGCTGCGCCTTACTCCTAGAGGAAAAAGCTTTTTTGCTACAACGCAATACTCAAATAATGTGTTAACAGTGCCTAAGAGGTTATAAATGCCGGCAGGTGTGAAATCTGGTAAAATAAACAGCGAGTATTTGTTGCGGCTGAAGAATTCTTTCTTGGCTAGTAGGCCGCTGGTATCGTTCGAGTTTTTTCCCCCAAAAACGCCAGAGATGGAGGAAAAGCTCTGGCGCTCGGTGAAAAAGCTGGAAGTGTTGCGGCCGCGGTTCGTTTCGGTCACCTATGGTGCAGGCGGTTCAACGCGCGAGCGTACCCATAAAACCGTCGTTCGTATATTAAAGGAAACCGCATTAAAACCAGCGGCGCATTTAACCTGTATTGGGGCAACCAGGGCAGAGATTGATGCTGTCGCAAAAGAATATTGGGATGCCGGGGTGCGTCATATCGTGGCGCTGCGTGGTGATTCGCCAGCGGGAACGGCAAAATATCAGCCCTATCCCGGCGGGTATGATTATGCTAGCGATTTGGTTTCGGGACTCAAAAAAATCGGCGGTTTTGAGATTTCGGTGGCCGCTTATCCGGAGACACACCCGGAGGCGCTGAGCCCGGAGGCCGATCTGGATAATTTAAAGCGCAAGATAGATAATGGCGCAACTCGGGCTATCACCCAGTATTTCTTCGATCCGGAGATTTTCCTCGAGTTTTTGGACATGGCCAGGAAAAAGGGCATAAAAGTACCTATAGTGCCGGGAATTATCCCTATTTCCCATTTCAAGCAATTGGTGAAATTTTCCGCTGCCTGTGGGGCGAGTATTCCGAAATGGGTGGAGGAATTACTGGGCGGACTTGATGACGACCCGGAGACGCATAATATGGTGGCTGCCATCATTGCCGCCGAGCAATGCCGAATTCTGTCGGAAGCCGGGATAAATGAATTCCATTTCTATACCCTGAACCGCGCCGACTTGACCTATTCGGTATGTCATTTGCTGGGGGTGCGGAAAAATTAATCGCGGCTACCCTATTTTCGGTAGTGGGTCAGTTTGAAAATTAACACTTATGGGCAGCAATATGCTGCTCTAAGGCTAGACGGCGTTCCTCAGAGTGGACGCGCCATTCGTCTGATGCCCGCTGCAATCGTTCGTATTCCTCTTTGGATACGCGACCTATGCTCTGCTCAAGCTCGGTAACGGAAGTAGAAAACTTTTCGGTCGCATCTTGGTATGCAGTAGTGAGGCGTGTTTTTTCTTCGCAGGCCATGATTATCGGTTCCCTCAGTTCATATATGCCTGCACTTCAACTGCATAAAGAATCAATATGGATGTCATGCGGCTGCCTATATCCGTCAATACATACTTCGAGGGGTACAACGGGATCTATTTTTGCACAAACTTGATAAAACTGTAAAGGTTAGAAACCCGAATAATTAGATGATTGGATAATTCGCTGATTCGCGTTATTATCCTTTTTGACCATCTAAATTATCAATCACCTAATCATAAATGTTTTCCTATCTGAAATACTTTGCGATAGTGAGTTTCGTTCTGCTGGTGGCAATCACCCTGGGAGCAGTGGTTTATTCGCGCTCGGTTCTTACCGGCAATGTTATAATGGGCCTTGCCGAACAGAGTAATATTTCGTTCGGTAAGGGATTTAGTAATGCGTTGGCAGGAAAATATTTCGGCCCGGGCAATCCGCTCGATCTCGCCCACCCGGAACTTTTTGCTGCCAGCCCGGATTTCGCGGTGTTCACCCGGGAGTTTTCTAAATATGCCGAAAGCCTGCCGCTCGCGCGGGCGGCGTTATTCTTGCCCGATGGACGCAAAATCGCGGAAAGGGCAAAGGAGCGTTTTCCACCGGAAGATAGCCGGAAATGGCTGGACGATTTCGCTGTATCTGGCAACGGTAGAGTTGTAAGCGCGATCATCGGCGATGCCTGGGATACAGGCGGTGGTGACATATTCGTGCGCAGTTTCGTCCCGGTCTATATAGGCGGCGCGATGAAACCGCAACTGCTGGCTGAACTGGTTTATGACGTAAGCCCCTCATGGCGTGATCCACTAAAATTACAGGTATATGGCACAGGAATAATCCTCGCTGTTTTCGTGGTGCTTTATGCGGCGTTGTTCTTAAGCATTAACCGTGCTGAGAAAATCATCACCACCCAGCATGAGGCAAACCTCGAACTTGCCGAAGCGAAAATCCGTGCTGAGGCAGAAAGCCAGGAGAAATCCAAATTCCTAGCCAATATCAGCCATGAGCTGCGCACGCCGTTAAATGCCATAATCGGCTTTTCCGAAATCATCAAGGATGAAGTGATGGGACCGCTGGGCAACCAGCAATATAAAGAATATACCAGCGATATTTATGCCTCCGGCGTGCATCTGCTCAGCCTCATCAACGATATTCTTGATTATTCCAAGGCCGAAGCCGGAAAGCTGGAAATCGATCTGGTGGAGGTGGATGTGACCAAGATCATGAAATCCTCACTGCGGCTGGTTTCCCCGCGCGCCGAGGAATCGGGTGTAGCCTTGATTGACAACGTTCCGGAGGATCATTTTGTTGTCCGCACCGACCCTAAGCGCTTAAAGCAGATTATCCTGAACCTGCTTTCAAATTCAGTGAAATTCACGCCCGCCGGCGGTAAGGTGACGCTCTATAGCTGGTATAACGTTCAAAGTGATACACTGATAATTGAGGTGAAAGATACAGGTATCGGCATTGCACCCAAAGATATATCAAAGGTGATGTCCACCTTCGGCCAGCTCGAAAACGAATATAACCGGAAATATGAGGGCACTGGCTTAGGCCTACCGCTTTCCAAGAAATTGATCGAATTGATGGGCGGAAGATTTAAAATCGAAAGCCAGGTTAATCAAGGCACTGTCGTCACTATCTCCATACCCAAAGAAGGCAGGGGAGGGCAGCATGCCGCGTAAAACTGTTCCCGAAATAAAGGCTCAAAAGAATAAGGAGCCGCTGATCGTGCTTACCTGTTACACGGCGCCGATGGCCAAAATCCTGGATAAATACGTCGACATATTATTGGTCGGCGATTCCTTGGGTATGGTGGTTTATGGGATGGAATCGACCCTCCCGGTTACACTTGATATGATGATAAATCATGGCCGCGCGGTAGTTAGAGCCAGCGCAAATGCATTGGTGGTGGTTGATATGCCGTTCGGGTCATATCAGCCGTCCAGGAAAACGGCGTTTGAGAGTGCGGCGAGGATAATGCGAGAGACCGGTTGCCAGGCGGTGAAATTTGAGGGTGGCCTGGAAATGCGGGAGACGGTGCGGCATCTGGTAGAGCGTGGAATACCGGTGATGGGACATATCGGGCTTCTGCCGCAAAGTGTCAATAGTACCGGCGGTTATAAATTCCAGGGACGGACAGAAGAAGAGCGGAAGAAATTAAAAATGGACGCATTGGCATTGCAACAGGCTGGTGCCTTTTCTATCGTCATTGAGGCGGTGGCAGAAAAAGCGGCGCGGGAAATAACTAAAGCCTTAAAAATCCCCACCATCGGCATAGGCGCGTCAACTAAATGTGACGGACAGGTATTAGTGGTTGACGACATGCTGGGGCTTTCTCCGATAACGCCGAAGTTCGTGAAGAAATTTGGTGATTTGGTAGAGGGAATCGAAAAAGCCGCCGCATCTTATGCCCGTGCCGTCAAATCGCGGCAATTCCCGGGGAAGGGGAATTTGTATTAATAGTTGCATTCCATGAAACACCAATTATTATCCCAAAAAAATTCGCCCTAATAAAACTTGGAGATAAAAAATGGAATATATCGCAGTAAAATATATCGGCGCGGGGTTAACCACCCTGGGGATGCTCGGTGCCGCCATCGGCGTCGGCAACATCTTCGCCGCGATGCTTAACGGGATCGCCCGCAACCCAGCGGCCGAAGGGAAATTAGCGAAATACATCTATATCGGGGCCGGCCTTGCCGAAGCTATGGGCCTGTTCGCATTGCTGATTGCGCTTTTACTGATATTCGTCGTCTAAGAAGTGCCCCAACTAAATTTTCACTGGTTTCCGTCCGAGCTTTTCTGGCTGGCGATAACTTTCGCCGGACTATATTTCGTGATGTCGCGGTTCACCTTACCGCATATCGGCAAAATTATCGAATCGCGGCAGGGGAAAATATCAGCGGAGCTGGCAAGGGCCGAAATGCTGCGCAAAGAGGCGGAAGGGCTGGAACGCCAATATAAATCCGATTTGGAAAAGGCGCATGGCGCGGCGGGAAAAATCATCGCAGAAGTAGAAAAGTCTACCACAAGCGAAGCGGCCCTCAGAAACGCCGAAATCGATAAAACTTTGGCGGAAAATTTGGGCATAGCCAAGGAAAAAATCGCAAAAACCCAAGAAAAAGCGATTTTGGAAATGCAGGCATACCAGGTGGAAATCACCTCGCTGATATTAGAGAAAATCGCCAATCTAAAATTGGGCGAAAAACAAATCAAAGGCGCGATAACGGCACAGGAGGGAAATATTAAAAATGTTTGATGAGCATTTCTGGGTTGCCGTTTCGTTTGTGTGTTTCGTTCTGGCGGTTTATAAACCGGTCGCGGGATTCATCGCGAAAGCGCTGGACAGCAAAATCGCCCGAATCCGCTCCGAGTTAGAAGATGTCCTGAAATTAAAGCATGAAGCGGAGGCAATTCTCAAAGCCTATCGCGAGAAAAACGCGAATGCGGAAAAAGAGGCGGCGGAAATCATCGAAAACGCCAGGTTGGAAGCTAAGGAAATCATTGATGAAGCAAAAAAATCCCTGGAGTACGCCATCACCAAGCGCACGGAATTGGCAACCCAGAAAATCGCCCAGGCCGAAGCTGAGGCACTGCGCTCGATCAAAGATAACGCAGTTGACATAACGGTCAGCGCCGCAAAATCGCTGATAATGGAGAATTTAAGCCGTGAGGCTTCCGAGGAACTGCTGCTAAGTGCAATAGAGAGCTTGGAAAGGAAGTTTCATTAAAAAAACCTCTTAGGTTCCGTTTCCCATCCCCCAAAATCAACCCGGTTGCAATATTCGTTCCAAACCGCTATAACCCTTGGTGACGGCGCCTAATATTCCAGCGTAGGGTATAGATTTTGAGCGTTTTGCAGAAAAAGAATATACCTCTGGGCAAGTTGTTGCTCGATAGGAACCTGATAAGCGAGCATGATCTGTGGCACGCGCTGGTGGCGCAGCAGGTTTCCGGAGAAAAGCTCGGTCGCGTGCTTATCGGCCAGGGCAGCGTTAATTCATATAAATTACATCAGACCATAGCCGAGCAATACGGTGCGGATTTCGCCGATTTGAATTTGAATCCCCCCGGATTTATCGCTGTTTGAGGCCGGGGAACGCCAGAACTACGTGGATTTAAGTGTTGTGCCCTGGAAAAAAGTGGGAAACATAACTTATCTCGCCACTTCCGAAATGAACCATGCCGTTACCGAATGGGCATTCAAGAAATATGGCGACCGCCATATTTTCTGTGTCACCTCGCCATTCGATATATATTGGGCGGTGCAGGGCGGCTTTGGTCTAGAGGATGATGAGGATGCGCGCGACTTGCTGTGGCGGATGGATGAGCGGAAATCGGCGAAAAAGCTAAGCTTAAAGCCAGGGTGGGTTAGCGCCGTGGCCATTCTCGCGTTCCTTGGCCTTTCTGGGTATTACTTTAGCTGGGCGGCCAGGATTTTCTTCGTCAGCGTCAATGCGTTCTATTTCCTGACGCTGATTTTCAAGGCGGCGATTTTCGCGAAAGGCTATTCGCGCTACAATTACCTTATGCGGGAGCCGGACATTTCCAGTATCAATGGAAAAAACCTGCCGATTTATACCCTCCTGGTCCCGTTATTCAAGGAAAACGCCAAAGTCATCGCCGGGCTGGTCGAAAACATCAGAAGCATGGATTACCCTAAATCCAAACTTGATGTGAAATTAATAGTCGAATCCGGCGACAGCGAAACCATAGAAGCAATAAAATCCCTCAAGCCGGAAAGTATATTCGAAATCGTCCGCGTGCCTTATTCCCTGCCGCAGACCAAACCGAAAGCGATGAATTACGCACTTAAATTCGCGCGTGGCCAATATGTCACCATCTATGACGCCGAAGACCGGCCGGAGAAGGGCCAGCTTAAAAAAGCCCTGTTGCTCTTCAAGGAATACGGGGAGAAAATCGGCTGCGTACAGGCGCGTCTCAACTATTATAACCGCGACGAAAACATCCTGACAAAAATGTTTTCCATCGAATACGCCGCCTGGTTTGACTACATGCTGGGGGGCTTAGATTCGGTGGGAATCCCAATTCCGCTCGGCGGCACCAGCAACCATTTCCCCATCAAGGTGCTGCGACGTCTTTATGCCTGGGATCCCTACAACGTCACCGAGGATGCCGATCTCGGAATCCGCCTCGCTGAATTCGGCTACAAGACCAAGATAACCTCGTCAATCACTATGGAGGAAGCGCCGATTGGTCTTGCAGGATGGATGAACCAGCGCGCCCGCTGGATAAAAGGTTATATGCAAACCTACCTTGTCCATATGCGTCGGCCCATAGGGCTTTACCGCGCGCTCGGATGGAGGGGTTTCTTAGGATTCCAGCTTTTCATTGGCGCACCTTCGGTGGTTTTTCTTACCATCCCCGTAATGCTGGTTATGGCGACCATATTCATTTTCGGTATGGCCCCGCTGGACTGGCGGCTTTCATATTTCGCCCTAGGCAACCTTATCGGTGGGACCTTACTGCAGGCAGTTTTTGCCAGCGTCATTGTGGTAAAAAACCGCTGGTGGAAAATGCTTTATTATTGCCCGGTATTCCCGCTCTACTGGCTGCTGCATTCGCTGGCGAGCTTTCGTTCCGTATACGAGCTTATCCGCCGCCCGCATTACTGGAACAAAACCGAACATGGACTGAGCAAGATGGTGTATAAATCAAGTATTTCTTCTTGACAAACCCGTCGGGTTTAACTAGTTTCCGGCCCTCTTTAAGAGGGAAATATGAAAGTTATAAGTTCATTGAAAAGTGCCAAGAAGCGCGATAAAAACTGCCGGGTCGTCCGCCGCAAGGGCCGCGTCTATGTTATAAACAAGACTAATCCAAGATTCAAAGCCCGTCAGGGTTAGACACTGCTAACAAATAAATCTTCCGATTATCTTACACTGGCTGGAGCTTGGGCAGGGTTAGCACCCTGATTGGCTGACGCCGTTGCCGGGGTGATTGTGCCGGGATTTATTATAGGTATGCCTGCTGTACTCGCCTCGGATGGGATGGCTGCAGTGCTTCCGGAACTTGTGCTTACAATACTATCATCAGAATTCTGGTTGGCACCCACGGGATTGCCGGACGTTCCTATAGTATTAGCTGGATTGTAAGAGGTATTGCCGCCAATATTGCTGTTCCAGGAATAGCCCACGATTGCGACTATGATGAGTATTGCCGCGGCCAGCACTGAAACAAGCACCCAGTTGTTTGTAGCCACAGCCGAGGACTCCGCCATTCTGGCGTTAATATATTTTTCATTATTGTTGCTGTAATTCTTTTTATAATCACTCCCTTCCGTAGCGGAAAGCTTGGAAGAGGGGCGGTTACTGCCAGTAGGTTTTAAACGTGGATTCGTAGCCATTTTAATTCTCCATTGAATGAATTCTAAAAAAAGCGGAGGGCGCATTTATCAGCGACAGTAATTTTTATTGAATAAATTTTCTGTACCAAATTGCGATTCGTTATATCAACTTGTTATAAGCAAAATAAATTAACCAATCATCCTTTGCTGCATACCCGCACTTAAAAGCCAGCCAGGAACTGCGCCGTTAACAAAGTTTACAAAGTATTGAGGGTGGTTTTTGCTTGCCGGGCTTAAAGGCCGGAGGCATTTAAGCCACTAATTCTTGATGGATGCCCGATACGCCGCATCGGCCCTTCTGGCATCAGTAAAGTCGCGTAACGCGGGGCTTAAAAACTCGCCTCGGTCGGTTACCATCTGCACGCTGTTGACTGCGACGGCGCAGCCGAACGTCGGGTGGTTCAGGTTCAGGTCGTTATAATGATTATCAACATACCGGGCATCGCAATCTCTGGCCAACACGCGTTCGTAAATCAGAGCCAAGCTGTTGCTGCCGTTTTTTGACTGAACTTCTTTATACGGGATACCGGATTGTTTCAATACGCCAATAGCGTTATAACACGACGGATCGTTGACAGTGCAGGAAAGCTCGGCACGCTGAGGCCGGTCTTTGTTTATCCATGTGGTCAAATCTCCGACCGAATCCAGGTTAAGCGGGAACGAAATGCGCTCGGACGTAATGTCGAGAAGCGTTTCCGGATTGCCGTGCGTCTGGTATGCGGCAGGGGGCACGTCAGCGCAGGCGGCGAGCGCTAAAGCCGGAAGCAATGCGAGAAGAAGCGTTTTTTTCATCTTACTAACCTGTTAATCTCTATTCTATTCCGTCATAAATCCGAAACCGCCGGGAACCGCGGCCTTAGGGTTCTGCAATTGAACCTTGTCAGTGTCATCCATGCTTCCCAGCGCTCCAAACAATATAGTCTCCATCTGGCTTGGAGTGTGATAATCATCGCTTGGCAGCCGGATGTCCCTGGCCTTGACTGGATCGACCAGATACGGTGTTACCGCTATGACCAGCTCGGTTTCGTTGCGGTCGATATCGGAATCGCGGAACAGGGCGCCTAGCACCGGAATATCGCCGAGGCCGCTGATGTTACCGGTCTTGACCGTCATATTATCCTTCAAGAGCCCGGCTATCATATAACTTTCGCCGGGGGCAAGCTCAACAGTGGTTCTGGCTTTGCGCTCAGTCAGGGATGGGATGCTGAACCCTTCGGTTTTTACCTCACCCTTGCTGCTCAAATCGGAAACTTCCGATTCTACCGTCAGCCGGATGCGGTTTTGCGACAGCACGATGGGCGTGAACTGCAGACCGATGCCGTAGTTCTTATATTGGACAGTAGTGCCTTGGTCGCTTGAAACCGGGACCGGGAATTCTCCGCCAGAAAGGAAATTAGCGGTTTCGCCGGAAATTGCCACCAGATTCGGCTCAGCCAGGGTTTTGAATAGCCCGTCGTGCTCCAGCGCATTAAGCGTAAGCAGTCCGAAACCCTTGGCAGCAGTGCGCTTGATTTCGCCGATGCGGACGCGCAGCATCACCTGCTGATTGGTTTTTATCTGCATCATGTTAACCACGTGCGCACCCTTGGGCACGTACTGAGCAACCACTTCAACGATACGGTGCGCGGTTTCTGGGTCGTTCACTAAGCCGGTGACGGCAATGCCGTTATTAACCATCTCCAGGCCAACATTTTCATTGGGGAAAAGATTATGCAACGCCAGCTGAGTTTCCCCGAAATTCTTCGTTTCACCTACTTCTGCCGGGTGATGGCCACGGCGCATACTGGCCGGGAAACCTCTTGCGGCGGCCCTAGTTTTCGCCGATGATTTACCGGATTTTTTCGCGGTTTTCTTCTTAACCGGGTTCTGAGCTTTCGCCACTGCGGACGGCGGTGTAACCGTCGCCGGGGTGATCGGTACAACCACCTGGGACTGGGTCAACCCAACCGGGCCACCTGTCGATGGAGCCTGATTATAAGAAGGATTATATGGCGCAACCGGCGCTGGATTCGGTGCCATCATACCGGCCGGAGCGGAGCCCGAAGGTGGAGGAGGCGGGGCAACCTGCATTGGCGCATTGCCCGGCATTGCCGGAGGAACCGGCATATTTGCACCTGGTGGGGGAGCAGGAGGAACGTTTTGATTCGGCGCTGCGGAATCAACGGGCGGTGGCGCCGGTGGTGGAGGCGAATCGGAGGCCGCCGCTACGTTCAACACCAGGGCAAAAACCAGAACCGGGGAAATCTTAGAGAACAGATGCGCGAAAAAACTTTTCATTTAACCAACAAACCTTTATTACTTTTTTATATAATTTGTCAGGTAATATTTCATAACACTGTCAATAGTCAAGAGATATTAGGTATTAAGCGGCGGCCATATGCAAGAAAAAATCCTGATATTGGATTTCGGGTCGCAGGTGACGCAGCTGATTGCGCGGCGTGTGCGTGAGAGCGGTGTGTATTCCGAGATAAGGCCCTATAACATATCGTTCCGGGAAATCCGGGATTTTTCGCCGCGTGCGATAATCCTTTCCGGCGGCCCGGCTTCGGTTGCCGAAAAATTTTCGCCGGATATTTCCGCTGAAATATTCGATCTCGGCATTCCGATTCTGGGAATTTGCTACGGCCAGCAATTAATGTGCAAATTATTGGGCGGCAAGGTCTCGCCCAGCAAAAAACGCGAATTCGGCCGCGCTTTCATCGACATCACGGAAAACAGTAAACTATTCTCCGGCGCTTGGACAAAAGGCGAATCGCGTGAAGTGTGGATGAGCCACGGTGACAAAGTGACGGATATTCCGCACGGCTTCAAAATATTGGCAAAAACCGGAGGTGCGCCGTTCGCCGCCATCGCCGACGAGAACCGGAAATTATACGGTCTGCAATTTCATCCGGAAGTGGCGCATACGCCGGAAGGTGGGGCATTGCTCAAAAATTTCACCCATAAAATCGCCGGGATTTCCGGCAGTTGGAACATGCGGGCGTTCCTGGAAGAATCCATAGAAAAAATCCGAGCGCAGGTGGGAAAATCCAAAGTAATCTGCGCAGTATCGGGTGGCGTCGATTCTTCCGTGGTGGCGCTGCTCTTGCATAAGGCGATAGGAAACCAGGTGAAATGCATATTCGTCGATCACGGGCTGCTCCGCTTAAACGAGGGCAAAAAGGTAAGGAAAATGTTCAAGGAAAATTTCCACATGCCGATAGATTACGTCGACGCGGCGGATTTATTCTTGAAAAAATTAAAGGGCGTGGCCGACCCGGAAAAAAAGCGCAAAATAATAGGCGCAACTTTCATTGAGGTTTTTGAGCGCGAGGCTAAGAAATTCTCCGCCGCGAAATTCTTGGCGCAAGGAACGCTTTATCCGGACGTGATCGAATCGGTCTCGGCACATGGAGGGCCTTCGGCCACGATCAAATCGCATCACAACGTCGGCGGATTGCCGGCAAAGATGAAAATGAAACTCATTGAGCCGGTGCGCGATTTATTTAAAGATGAGGTGAGGAAACTGGGATTGGAACTCGGCATGAGCGAGGAGATGGTTTACCGGCACCCTTTCCCCGGGCCGGGCCTTGCCATCAGGATTCCGGGCGAAATCTCTAAGGCAAAGCTGGAAATCCTCCGCGCCGCCGATGATATTTATATGCAGGAATTAAAAAATCACGGGTTTTACCGGAAAATCTGGCAGGCCTATGCGGCGCTGTTGCCGGTGAAAACTGTTGGCGTCATGGGCGATTCGCGCAGTTACGATTACATATGTTCATTGCGTGCGGTAACTTCCACCGATGGCATGACCGCTGATTTCTTCGATTTTCCGCACAGTTTTTTAAGCCTGATATCGAACCGCATAGTGGGTGAGGTGAAGGGCATCAACCGG
>JABDBP010000004.1 GCA_013288565.1 Alphaproteobacteria bacterium
AAGCTATGGGTCCGATTCCGTTGCCGAAGAAAAGGCAGAGCTATACGGTTAACCGTTCGCCAGTGATTGACAAGAAATCGCGCGAACAGTTTGAAATCCGCACGCATAAGCGTCTCATCGACATCACCCGCTCGAATCCACAGACGATTGAGGCTTTAAGCAAGCTCGATCTTGCGGCAGGCGTCGCGGTCAAAATCCAGGTGGTAGGAGCCGAGTAATGAGTGCTAGCCCAAAAATACGCACCGGATTGGTGGCGAAAAAGCTTGGCATGAGCCGAATTTTCGATGAAAAGGGCGTGAACCAGCCGGTTACGCTGCTTTCGCTCGAAGGCTGCCAAGTTATAGGCCATAAAACCAAGGAAAAGGACGGCTATACAGCTATCCAGCTTGGTCTCGGCAAGAGAAAATTGAAAAACGTCAACAAGGCGACGAAAGGCAAATACGCGAAAATAAAAATCGAGCCAAAAGCAAAAATCGTGGAATTCCGGATTTCCGATGATGCGTTGGTGGAAATTGGTGCGGAAATCACCGCTGAGCATTTCATTCCTGGGCAATTCGTCGATGTGGTCGGCCATACTATCGGAAAAGGTTTTGCGGGCGTGATGAAACGCTGGAATTTCTCCGGGTTGGAAGCTTCGCACGGGGTTTCGGTTTCGCACCGTTCGCACGGCTCAACCGGCCAGCGGCAAGACCCGGGCCGGGTATTCAAGGGCAAGAAAATGGCCGGGCATCTGGGTACCGAGCGCGTGACTATACAGAATTTGCAGATTGTTTCGGTGAATGCCGAAGCCGGGATTATCTCGATAAAAGGGGCGGTGCCTGGCGCGGAAGGCGGATATGTTTTGATAAAGGACGCGGCGAAAATCAAGGCGCCGAAAGACCTGCCATTTCCGGCGGCAATTCGGAAATCAGAAAACGGAAACCAAAATCCTGAAGCGGCAGCGGTATGAAAGCGAAAATTATAACATTGGAAAACGCATCTGCGGGCGAGATTGAACTAAAACCGGAAATTTTCGGACTGCCGCTGCGCAAGGATATTCTGCATCGCGCCGCAGAATGGAGCCGCGCGAAAAAGCGTTCCGGTAACCATAAAACCAAGGAAATATGGGATGTTTCTGGCACTACGAAAAAGCCTTGGAATCAAAAGGGAACCGGGCGCGCCCGCCAGGGGTCTTTGCGTTCTCCGCAGTTCCGCGGCGGTGCGGTGATCTTCGGCCCGGTGGTTCGTAGCCATGCTTATGACTTGCCGAAAAAAGTTCGTAAACTAGCTCTGAAAATCGCGCTCTCGGCGAAAATGGCGGAAGGAAAGTTGCAAATCCTGCAAGAAGTGAAATCCAAAGCCAAAGCTAAGGACATCGAGAAAAATTTCAAGAACATGGGCTTCAAATCGGTACTTATAATTTCCGGCGAGGAAGCAAATCAGGATTTCGCAAAAGCCGTGCGCAACCTAAAAAATATCGATATTCTGCCGCAGATCGGCGCGAATGTTTACGATATTCTCCGCCACGAAAATTTACTGCTCACCGAAACGGCAGTAAAAAATCTGCAAGAGAGGCTCGCATGAGCAAAAAGATTGATAAAAAGGCAATTGCCAAAGAAGGGGGGGCGGTGAAAAAGGAAACGGGCTTGCAATCCTATGGCGTCATCCGCTCGCCGCTTATCACTGAAAAATCTACGCAAGGCTCGGAGCATAACAAGGTTTCGTTCAAAGTCGCCAAATGCGCGACCAAGAAGGAAATCAAGGATGCGGTGGAAAGCTTATTCAAGGTTGATGTTACCCGAGTTAACACGATAAATGTTATGGGAAAGACCAAGCTTTTCAAGGGCCGCAAGGGCAAGCGTTCGGACTACAAGAAGGCTATCGTGCGCATCAAGGAAGGCCAGAATATCGACGTAATGGCAGGGGTGAGGTAGTTTTATGGCGTTAAAAAATTTCAGGCCTACCACTCCTTCGCAGCGCGGGCTGGTGTTAGTCGATCGCTCTGATTTGTGGAAAGGCGAGCCAGTAAAAGCTTTGACCAAGGGCAAAAAAGAAAACGGCGGACGCGATAATTATGGCCATATTTCCTCACGCCACAAGGGCGGTGGTCATAAGAGGAAATATCGCATAATCGATTTCAAGCGCCGCAAGTTCGACGTTCCGGCAACAATTGAGCGCATCGAATATGACCCGAACCGCTCGGCCAACATAGCGCTTATCAAATACGAAGATGGTGAGCTGGCTTATATTCTGGCGCCGCAGCGGGTTGAAATCGGTGATCAGGTAATTTCTGGCGAACGGGTGGATATAAAACCCGGCAACGCCCTGCCGCTCGCCAACATCCCGGCCGGCAGCATCGTGCATAATGTCGAGATGAAAGAAGGAAGGGGTGGGCAGTTGGCGCGCTCGGCAGGAAGTTATGTACAGTTGGTCGGCAAGGATGCTGGATATGCCCTGCTGCGGCTGCGCTCCGGTGAAGTGCGGAAAGTGCGCGGCGAATGTATGGCGACGATCGGTGCGGTCTCGAATCCGGATCACCAGAACATGAATTACGGCAAAGCCGGCAGGATGCGCTGGCTTGGCAAGCGTCCACAATCACGCGGAGTTGCGATGAATCCGGTAGACCATCCGCATGGCGGCGGCGAAGGCAAAACCTCCGGCGGACGTCACCCGGTATCGCCATGGGGTAAAGGCACGAAAGGTACGCGCACCCGGCATAACAAGAAAACCGATAAGCAAATTATAACCAGAAGATATCATAAGAAGGTTAAGTAGTCATATGGCACGCAGTGTATGGAAAGGCCCATTCGTGGATGGGTATTTGTTGAAAAAGGCGGAAGCAGCGCAAGGCTCCGGCAAGAACCAGATTATTAAAACCTGGAGCCGACGCTCTACCATCATGCCGCAATTCGTAGGCTGTACTTTCGGTGTCTATAACGGCAGGAAATTCATTCCTGTGTTGGTGAAGGAAGATATGGTCGGCCATAAGTTCGGCGAATTCGCCCCGACCCGCATTTTTCACGGCCATAGCGCAGAAAAGAAAGTTAAAACCGATGCGCCGGCGGCGGCAGCATAACACGGATATTTTATGAGCAAGAAACAAAGCATAAGAAGATTGGCTGATAATGAGGCGAAAGCGGTCGCATGGTCGCTCCGCACCTCTCCGCGCAAGCTCGGCCTGGTGGCCGGGTTGATCCGCGGCATGGCGGTAAAGGATGCTTTAGTGCAGTTGACTTTCATGCATAAGCGCATCGCTAAAGAAGTTAAGCAAGTGCTGCAGTCGGCAGTCGCCAATGCCGAGAATAACCATAACCTGGACGTCGACCGGCTTTATATTTCCGAGGCGCTGGTGGGCAAAGGCCTGGTGATGAAAAGGTTTCATGCGCGGGCGCGCGGGCGTTCTGCCGGAATAAAAAAACCGTTCAGCAATTTAAGCCTGACCGTGCGGGAAAACACCAATAACTGTCAGAACAAAGGCTGTCTCAAGGGATGGATTTGCGGCTCTATCCCAGTGTTTATTTTTCTGTTTATTGCCGGGTATGTAGTAAATCATCTCTGGCTGATGCCTATATATCAGCACACGGCCGCGCTATGGCGACCGATGGATCAGATGAAGGAGATGTTCCCATTGCTGCTTTTATATTACGCCGCACTATCGCTGGTGATTACAGCGTTGTTTTGCAAAATCAAGAAGGCAAAGATCCAAGCCTGCGAAGCTACCGGCGAAACTGACTGCAAAATCGGCGGTAAAAATTGCCCGATAAAATGCGGGATATGCTTCGGTTCGATTATCGGCCTGCTGCTGGGTATAACCAACTCCGCTGCTTATATCTGGCTGCCGATTCCCGGCGAGTTGGCGATAAAATGGTTCATCGCCTGGGTCGTTCAAGGTATCGGCATCGGGCTGATTTTATCATTTATTTGCAAGAAGAAAAAAGCCTGAGCACAGGTTCTATTAGGGGTTAGGTGAGATTAAAAATCCCTTAACCCCTACAACTCCATAACCTAATGCGTTGAGTTGCTAGAAGTTCCGGAGGCTGCCGGTTTTGCCGTCGGCTTTTTCTTCTTCTTAAGCGAAACCATTGAAGTAAAATAGCCACGGCTAACTTTCGGCGTCTCCGGCTTGGCACGCACGTCGGATGGGCGTTTCTTACTGTTTATCGAATAGGTCATATAATATTGGCCGTCATCATGGGTGCGGATGCGGAGCGTTATCTTCTGCACCGGGCTGCCGACCTTTTGTTCCTTACCCCCCTGATACACTATTATATGCAGCCGGTCCGGTCCGGGGATGGAGACTTCGGGAAATTCCTCATGCAGCCGCATGAATTCGGCATGCACTTCCTCGACGGCGAGGTATAGCTTTTTCTTCAACACGGCACGTAGTATCGGATGGCCCCAATCCGGATGGCGCATTTTCGGGCGTTGCTTGCGCGGATGGGATTTCAGATCGACGTTAAGTTTTTCGGCGATAAGGCTGATATGTTTGCCGTCGTTTTTCGGGCGAATCAGTGCATAATTACCGAGGTATCCACCGGATATTTCCTCCGGAGTCAGTGCGTAATCCCTTATCCACAGTTTTATCGTATCGGGGTTTTTCAAGTCCTGATCCTTCGATATCAGGAATTCCTCCCGGATTTGCGTGAGCCGCGCACGCACCTGATGCAGGGAGGTAAACCGGAAAAGTCCGGCTGCCACCGCGTCGATCACTGGATTGCCCATACGTGCCGGGCGTTTTTCCTTTTTCTTGAAATGAGTTTGCTTCATATTTTTACCTTCTGCATTCTTAAACCATACACGGCAAAGGTTAATATTTCATTAACGGGAGAGAAAAAAATTTATTAGCGAAAAGTCTCTTGACTTGTTTATGAGAATGATTATTAATTGCTTCGCGAATGATTCTTAGTAACTGCTTTGCTAAATAATAACTAACTGATAAATAAGTAGCTTTTAAAAAATGTACTATCTTACATTGCTTTTCGTCATATTATTTGCCGCCATGGCGGCAAATGCCGAGGATTACACACTCACCTTGAAAGATCATAAATTTCAGCCCGCGGAACTAACTATCCCATCCGGCCAAAAGGTGAAAATCACCGTAAAAAACCTTGATGTGGCCCCAGCAGAGTTTGAAAGCTTTGATCTAAACCGAGAAAAAGTAGTGGAAGGAATCCAGGGTGGCAAGCCGGGCAGCATTGATGTTTATGTTGGCCCGCTCGACCCAGGCAAATATGATTTCTTCGACGATTTCCATAAGGCGACCACGACTGGCAAACTTATTGTAAAATAAGGAAATTTATGCTCTCAACGGCAATAGTAATATTTCGCGAAGCGCTAGAAATCGCAGTAATTTTAGGCGCAGTATTGGCCGCCACGAGCGGGCTTAAGGGCAGGCTTTTCTGGATCATAGGCGGCCTGACCGGAGGGATTTTCGGCGCATCTTTGGTTGCTGTTTTCACGCGCAGCATCTCAAGTGCAATATCCGGCATGGGTCAGGAAGTTTTCAACGCCTCAATTCTTTTCACCGCTGCTTTGTTCATCGGCTGGACGGTGCTGTGGATGCGGAAGCACGCGCGCGAAATGACCGCACATCTGAAGAAGGTCGGCACGGAAGTGGCAGAAGGCAAATTACCGCTCTATTCGCTTTCACTGATAATCGGCTTGGCGACGCTACGTGAAGGCTCGGAAATCGTGCTATTCATATATGGCATGGCACTTTCCGGCCAGACCGCCATTTCCATTATCTTCGGCAGTATAATCGGATTCGCTCTGGGAACGACGGCCGGGGTTATGCTTTATTACGGCCTGATCACAATCTCCGCGAAATATATGTTCCAGGTGACAAGTTGGATATTGATATTGCTGGTGGCTGGTCTTTCCTCACAAGGAGTTTCCTTCTTACAGGCGGCGGGATATTTTTCCAGCCTCTCCAAGCCGTTATGGGATACTTCATGGCTGCTTTCAGAGGGCAGCATAGGTGGCAAGGCATTGCACAGCCTGATTGGCTACAGCGCAAAACCCACGGGGGCGCAGTTGATATGCTACGTTACAACCTTGGTTGGGTTGATCAGTACTATAGTGCTGACCGAGCGCCGCAGAAAACACGCTGTGACCGTAGCGGCGATGGTAGCGGTGTTTCTTCTCCTTGACGCTGCCCCGGCCTTTGCCTTGGATAAAATTTATTCTCCCTATGTCACTAAGGGTGAGTGGGAAGTCGAATATAGAGGCTCCAGCACTTTCGACAGCAATCATGACAAGAACGGGATACAATCCCATCAAACGGCACTCGGCTATTCCCCAACCGATTATTGGGCAACCGAGTTATATAGCAATTTCGTGCGCGACCCGGAAAGCACCTTCCACATGGAAGGGTTGGAATGGGAGAACAGGTTCCAGCTCACCGAGCCCGGCAAATATTGGATGGATTTTGGCCTCCTTGCCTCCTATATCTATGCGCATGAAAGAACTAACGCTGATGCTTTGGAAACAAAACTGCTAGTGGAGAAAGATATCGGCAAATTCATCAATATCGCCAATATCGGGTTCGAGCAGGAAGTGGGCAGTCATGCACATAGCGGCCCGGATTTTGAGTTACTGGCTAACTCCAGGTATAAATATTCTCCTTATTTGCAGCCGGGAATCGAGTTGCAGAGCAACCTAGGCACCGCCCAAGCCAGGCGGCATTTTGAAAACCAGGAATATTACCTCGGCCCCGCAATATACGGTCAATTGCCGCTTCAAGGTTTAAGCAAGCTCAAATACGAATTAGCATACCTGGCTGGCCTGACCGATGCGACCTCGCAAAGCGCAATTCGCCTGCTGGTAGAGTACGAATTTCGCTTATAGTGGCGCCTTGATAAAATCACGAGATGCTGCTAACTGTTTCGCCATGAAGCGGCAGACAGAGGAAATTCTTTAGATGAAAGCAATGATATTGGCGGGCGGTAAAGGCACCCGCATTTCCGAGGAATCGGCCATGAAGCCAAAGCCGATGATCGAAATCGGCGGAATGCCGATCCTCTGGCACATCATGAAAATCTACGAGGCGCACGGCATCAACGAATTCATCATCGCGCTCGGCTACAAGGGCTACATGATAAAAAATTTCTTCGCCAATTACCTGTTACACCGCTCGAACGTGACGTTCAAACTGAAAGAAGGTAAGCGCATCTATCACCGCAAGCAAGCTGAGGATTGGTCGGTAACTTTGGTCGATACCGGAGATGAAACCCAGGTCGGCGGGAGGATAAAAAAAGCAGCGCGGTTCCTTATGAAAGACGACACATTCTGCCTCACCTACGGCGACGGCGTGGCCGATATAAATATTACTGAAGAGCTTAAATTCCATAAATCACACGGGTTGCTGGCCACTGTAGCAGCGGTCCAACCACCGGGGCGTTTCGGCGCGCTAGAAATCGACAAAAAAAACAAAGTCAGCAAATTCCTGGAAAAACCCACGGGCGATGGCGGATATATCAACGGCGGATTTTTCGTGCTTTCACGCAAAACCCTGGATTATATCGACGGCGACAAAACAGTGTGGGAGCGCGAACCTTTGGAAAACATCGCCAAGGAAGGCCAGCTCGCTGCCTATCGCCACCCAGGCTTCTGGCAGCCGATGGATACATTGCGCGATAAAAATTACTTAGAGCAATTGTGGGATTCCGGCCACGCGCCGTGGAAAGTGTGGTAAACTTCTGGCAGAATAAGCGCGTATTATTAACCGGCCATACGGGTTTTAAAGGTACCTGGATGGCGCTGGTTTTGCAGCGATTGGGGGCTGAGGTTACTGGCATTGCTCTGGAGCCGGAAGGAAGTCCGAATTTGTATAACCTCACCGCACCGAAAATCAAAAGCTATATAATCGATATCCGTGATCGGGAAAGGTTCGTAAAAATGGCGCAGTCGGCAAATACGGAAATCGTCATTCACATGGCGGCGCAAGCGCTGGTACGCCGATCATACGAAATGCCGGTCGATACTTTCGCGACGAATGTGATGGGAAGCGTTTATTTATTGGAAGCGTTGGTGGGAAAAGACGCAACCATCCTCGTCGTCACTAGCGACAAAGTTTATAAGAACGATGAATTCGGTCGGAATTTCAAGGAATCCGACGCGCTAGGGGGTGATGATCCTTATAGTGCATCGAAAGCGGCGGCGGAAATCGCAGTGCATTCATGGGCGAAATCGTTCGGCGGGAAAATCGCCACGGCACGTGCTGGAAACGTTATAGGCGGGGGCGATTTTTCTGAAGATAGATTGCTCCCAGATGCCTTCCGTGCCTATACCAATGACACGCCGCTGATTCTCCGCAACCCCAATGCCACACGCCCCTGGCAGCATGTATTGGACGTAACTTTTGGCTATTTGAAATATGCCGAGCTTCTTCATAACGATTACGAAAATACACCTAAATCCCTGAATTTTGGGCCGAATGGAAAAAATTTAACCGTTAGGGAAACAATCGATATTTTCTGTGATGCGCTAGAGAAAAAAATCCCTGTTAAAATTTCCCCAGACAATAAAAAACTGGAAAAAACCCGCCTGGAATTAGATGTTGCGCTGGCAAAAAAACTGGGCTTTAAAAATTCCATTTCGCAAAAAGATGCTGTGCATATGGCGGGTATTTGGTACAAAAAATTCCACGCTGGGCAATCGTCATTGCAGCTCACAATAAACGAAATCAAAAATTATCTTGATAGTTATGCCTGATTGTCGATTTTGCGGCGCGCCGCTCCGTCTTACCTTCGTCGATCTAGGAAAAACTCCGCTCGCCAATAGCTATCTCAAGCCTGGGGATTTACAGCACATAGAGCCGGTTTACCCCCTGCATGCGCGAGTTTGCGAGTTCTGTTTCCTAGTACAGGTGGAACCAGTTGTCCCGGCAGAAGAGATATTCGGGCATTACGCTTATTTCTCGTCATATTCCAAAAGCTGGCTTGAGCATGCTGCGGATTATTGCCGGATGGCTAGAGCAAAATTCGCGCTTGATACGAAAAGTTTCGTGATCGAAATAGCAAGCAACGATGGCTATCTGCTGAAAAATTTTATCACGGCAGGGATCCCATGTTTGGGCATTGAACCAGCAGCAAATGTGGCGGAAGTTGCAAGAAAAAATAACGTACCGACGGAGGCGTTGTTCTTCGGCGAAAAAACTGCCGGAGCAATCGCAAAAAAATATAAAAAAGCCGATTTGATAATCGCCAATAACGTGCTGGCGCACGTGCCGGACTTGAACGATTTCGTGCGCGGATTCAAAACGCTTTTAAAGCCAGGCGGCACAATCACCTGCGAAGTGCCGCACCTACTGAAACTCATTATAGGAGTGCAGTTCGACACGATATATCATGAGCATTATAGCTATTTTTCTCTCCTCGCGCTTGAGAAGATTTTTGCGTTTCATGGCCTTGAAATTTATGACGCTGATGAATTATCGACGCATGGGGGATCTTTACGGATTTATGCCGCGCATTCAGGCGAAGGCCAGAAAACTTCTGTGCAATTAAAAAAAATCCGGGCGGATGAAAAAGCTGCGAATCTTGATAAACCGGAAGGATATTCCGGTTTCGGCGTTAAGGTAAAAACCATCTGTGCGGAGCTTTTTACATTCTTGGAAAAAACGAAGGCGGAGGGAGAAACCGTTGCCGGATTCGGCGCGGCGGCGAAGGGAAATACGTTGCTGAACGTCAGCAAAATCAAAAATGATTCGATAAAATTCGTTTGCGACAATAATCCACACAAACAAAGATTATATATGCCCGGCAGCCATATTCCAATATTGCCGCCGCAAGAAATTTTCGCAAAAAAACCGGATTACGTTTTAATTCTTCCTTGGAATATCGCCGCCGAAATTGCCCAGGAATTGGCGGACATAAAATCCTGGGGCGGGAAATTCGTAACCGCAATTCCTAATTTAAGAATCTGGCAATGAAATTTATTTCCACTCCCATCGCAGGCGTTTTTATCATAGAGCAGGAAAGGGTTTTCGATGTGCGCGGGTTCTTTGCCCGCACTTATGCCTTAGAGGAGTTCGCCCAGCAGGGGATCGATTTCCAACCAATCCAGGAAAGCGTTTCCTTCAACGAAAAAAAAGCGACGCTGCGCGGAATACACTTTCAGAAATTCCCGGACGAAGAGCAAAAACTGGTGCGCGTGACCCAAGGAGAAATTTACGATGTTGTGCTCGATCTGCGGAAAAATTCCAAAACATATTTACAATCATTCTCCGCCGAATTATCCGCCGAAAACGGTAAGGCGCTGTTCCTGCCGCGAGGAATTGCGCATGGCTTCTTGACATTTTCCGACAATGCTGAAGTTCTTTACCTGATAGATACACCATACAAACCGAGATCGGCTTCCGGCGTGCGTTGGGATGATCTGGCCTTCAATATTAAATGGCCCTCTAGCCCAGAAATAATTTCGGAAAAGGACAAATCCTGGCCGGACTATGAGAAATAGCATTTTAGTTACCGGCGCGTCGGGGTTTATCGGTCGCCAGGCGCTGTTACCATTGCAAAAAAAAGGATTCGAGGTGCATACGGTTTCCAGGAGCTCCTGCAATCTACTTGATAGAAAACAAACCGAAGAATTAATAAAAAAAATAAAACCGTCGCATCTTTTACATTCGGCCTGGGTTACCGAGCACGGCAAATTTTGGCAGGCGCCAGAGAATAATAATTGGCTAGACGCCAGCAAAAATTTGTTCCGGGCATTTGTGGAAAATGGCGGCAGGCGGATTGTCGTAATCGGTAGTTGCGCGGAATATGACTGGCGGCGGAAAGACGGAAATCCCTGGCGGGAATCTGACCTGTGCATTCCGCATACGCCATATGGAAAAGCGAAACTTGATCTGCTTGAATGGCTTGAGAAATCACAAATGAATTACGCCTGGGCCAGGCTATTCATGCTGTTCGGCCCACATGAAAATCCGGCGCGGATAATTCCATATTTAATTGTCAGCGCGCTGAAAAACACAACCGCGGAATGCAGCTCGGGAATGCAGGTGCGGGATTTTCTTGATACTGAAACCTGTGGGAGAATTCTGGCAGAAATCTCGGGCTCGGTATTGACCGGGCCGGTAAACGTGGCTTCAGGCAAGGGTTATAGCCTTAAGGACATCGCCGCGAAGATTTCTGCCATTCTAAAAAAACCGGGAAACTACAAGTTCGGAGCCATTCCCGATCGCCCAGATGATCCGCCCCATATGGTCGCAGATATAAAAAAACTCGCGGAAATCGTCGACGTAAAAAATTATGGTATTTCCGCCGCGCTGGAGAAGAATATTGGTTGGTGGAAGAAAAACCACTCCAATAAGGTCTAACGAAAGAAATCTGATATTTATCAGATAGTTAATATAGGTTCGACAACCTCTTTTTCCATTATGTCGCATTCGTTTTCTTAACGTTTTCTTAACCTTTTTCGGGTATAGTGAGCGTTCGGGGCGTAAAAATTTGGATTTTTATCTTAAAAAATATATAATTCAAAAATAACATGCAGGAAAACAAAGCAGTGGCGGAAATCGAGGAAAAGCCTAATCAGGACAAGGCGTTGGTGGTAGCGGTCGCCGAGGCGGGAGGCGATAAGCCACCTAAAGGTAGAACCACGGCATACCTCGGTGAAATCATGGTCGAGCGCGGGCTTATCTCACCCGATCAGTTGGAAATCGCCATGAAGGTGCAGCGCGAACACCAGGCAAGCAACAAGCGCGTCATGCTCGGCGCAATATTGGTGGAGCTTGGGTTCATTACCGAAAGCGCGCTCGGCGAGATTCTTTCCGAATCAACCGGGGTTGAGAAATTTGATGCGAAAGCCGCGGTGCTCGACCCGAATCTCATCAAGCAGATTCCCAAAAACATCGCCAGCCGTCACAAGTTGATACCGATTTCGCTTATCGGTGAATCGGTGCATATAGCCATGGCCGACGTTTACAACGTACTGGCAATCGACCAGGTGCACCGGTATTTCCCGAAGAATTTCAAGATCGTCCCGGTCTATTGCCCGGAAACCGAGATATTGGAACTGATCGACCATTATTACGATTATGAAATGTCAATCGCGGGAATTCTGCGCGAGATCGAAACCGGCTTGACCGAAAAGAAAAATCTAAGCGGCGAGACGGAAGGTTACATAAACCCTACCGTGCGGCTGGTGGATGCGCTTTTAGTCGATGCCATCAAGCTCGGCGCATCGGATATCCATTTTGAGCCGGAGGGCGCTTTCTTAAGGCTAAGATACCGCATCGACGGGCAGATGCAGCAGATCAAGAGCTTCCATAGCGATTATTGGCCGGCCATCGTGGTCAGGATAAAAATCCTATCGGGCATGAACATAGCCGAGACCAGAAATCCCCAGGATGGCCGGATAACTTACAACGTGCTTGGCCGCGAGGTCGATTTCCGCGTCGCGGCGCAGCCAACCATTTATGGCGAAAACATCGTGATGCGGATACTGGACAAGAAAAAATCGCTGGTAACGCTCGATAAGTTGGGCTTCTCCGAGCATAATGAAAAGCTACTCAAAAAATTACTGAAGCGTCCGGAAGGAATAATCATCATGACTGGCCCGACCGGATCAGGCAAAACCACTACGCTCTATTCGGTGCTGGGCTACATAAACTCCATCGACGTCAACATAATGACACTGGAAGACCCCGTGGAATATCAAATTCCTTTAATACGCCAGTCCATGGTGCGCGAAAATACCGGCATGAATTTCAACTCCGGCATCCGCTCGATGATGCGGCAGGATCCGGATATCATCTTTGTCGGGGAAGTGCGGGATGAAGATACTGCGAATATGGCACTGCGTGCCGCAATGACAGGCCACCAGGTTTTCACCACTCTGCACACCAACGATGCGATAGGCGCCATCCCGCGCCTGATTGACATCGGCATTCAACCGAGGCTGCTCGCCGGGTCACTCGTCTGCACCATGGCGCAGCGACTGGCGCGAAAACTCTGTGAGCATTGCAAGAAAGCAAAAACTGCCTCTCCCGAAGAATGCAAAATTCTAGGTGTTGATGTAAAAAATCCGCCGAAGATTTTAACCCATGTAGGCTGCGAGCATTGTTCGCACACCGGCTATAAGGGCCGGATAGCAATAATGGAAATCCTCCCCATCGACCGCACCATGGATGAATTCATTGCACAGAATTCAACCCGCAAGGTGATGATGGACTACGCACTTTCCCAAGGTTTCGTTTCGATGGTGGAAGACGGCATTGCCAAGATTCTAGCCGGCATCACCGACTTGGACGAATTGATAAACACGATAGACATGACGGAGAGATTGTAGTCAGTTGCAAGCGTCTCTACCTTACTTGCAACTCTTACAACTCGTAACTCGCAACCCAAAACTCATATGCAGAGCTACAACTACACCGCGATAAATCAGAACGCCAGGACCATCCGGGGCAATATCACCGCGGCCAATGATATGGACCTGGAAACCAGGCTGAAAGACATCGGACTCGATCTCGTCAATTACCGTGAGATCGAGGAGAAGAAAGCAGCGATGAGAGGCTCCGGTATCAAGACCAAAGACGTAATAATGCTCTGCGTCCATATGGAGCAGCTTGACAAGGCAGGGGTGCCGATCCTGGAATCGCTAGCCGACATGCGTGATACTTCCGATTCGCCGAAGGTGAAAGAATTAGTCGGGCAAATATATCAGTCGGTAAAAGGCGGCAAGATGCTTTCCGCCGCTATGGCCGAGCATCCACGCATATTTAGCGAGGTGTTCACCGGTCTAGTCGCTGCGGGTGAGCGCACCGGACATCTCTCGGAATCCTTCGCCCATATCGGCCAACACCTGAAATGGAACGATGACATGCGGCGCAAGATAAAAAAGGCGATACGTTATCCGATAGTTCTTATGCTCATGATGATCTGCGTACTTACCATAATGATGCTCTTCGTGGTACCGCAACTTTCAAGCTTTCTGCTTGCCCAGGGGTTTGACCTACCGTTTCATACCCGGGCGCTGATCTGGCTTTCCAATGCCTTCGTAAATTATTGGTACTTGATTCTCGGCCTGCCGGTAGTGGCTACGATCACCATCATCATACTTTATCGATCGTTCGAGGATATCGCCTATCGGGTAGATGCCATAATGCTCCACATGCCTTTTATCGGCAAAAATATGCGGAAGATAGATCTGGCACGTTTCACCCAATTCTTTGCAGTCACCTTCAAAAGCGGAATTGATGTGCTGGATTGCTTGCGGACAGCACAGAATGTCGTTTCCAACCGGGTACTAAAGGAAGCGGTGCTGGCGGTGCGGCGAAGCGTCTCAGAGGGCCATTCGCTGACCGCCTCCTTAAAACTTTCCAACCAATTCCCAAGCTTGGTGATCCGGATGTTCAAGGTCGGTGAGGAGTCTGGTGAGATGGATGTCGCGCTTCAAAACATCAACTTCTTCTATGAGCGCGAAGTCAATGATTCAGTCGAAGCCACGGTGGAATTGATACAGCCGGCACTTACCATCATGATGGGCGCACTCTTGTTCTGGATAACCGCCGCCGTCTTCGGCCCGCTCTATAGCAGTTTCAGCAAAATGAAGTTTTAGGACGCGTAATAACACCCCAGCCTTTCCCATTCTAAGGTTATGTCCAATCATAATGGTCGGGAAAAGGCCATTTTGCGAAATAAGTGTGGTGGCCGGAATGCTCAAGAATGGGGTAATTTACACGCATAGAATTCAAACTCCCCTTGATAATTTACCGCGCTCATGTAAATTGTCTCGAATTCATATATTTTTCAGGGCTTTTATACCATGCGCAAACTGATTTTCTCCCTTGTAATCATTATCCTAGCTTCGTCCGTTGTCTTTGCCGCTGAGAAAAACTCGGATACGATGAAGCTGCTTGCCCTTTTCGGCGATGTATTCGAAAAGGTCCGAGAGGATTACGTTGAGGAAGTATCTGACCAGAAACTCGTCGAGGCGGCGATAAACGGTATGCTGACCTCACTCGATCCGCATTCGAGCTACCTGAACGAAAAAGCCTTCAATGACATGCAAATCCAAACCAAGGGTGAATTCGGCGGTCTTGGAATTGAGGTTACGATGGATAATGGGCTGGTGAAGGTGGTATCGCCGATCGACGATACCCCTGCCGCGAAAGCCGGAATCATGCCTGGCGATTACATTAGCGAGATCGACAGCAAGCCGGTTATGGGCATGACGTTGAATGACGCAGTGGATAAACTGCGCGGCAAGGCTGGCAGCAAGGTTACCGTCACCATCCTACGCCAGAGCGAGAAAGAGCCGAAGGAAATCACCATGGTGCGCGACGTGATAAAAATAAAATCGGTACGGGCGGAAAAGGAAAACGATGTCGCATATCTCCGTATCACCTCGTTTTCGGAAGCGACCGACAAAAGCCTGAAAACCGAATTTGAGAAGATAAAAAAGGATGTCGGCCCTTCCTTAAAAGGCGTGGTGCTGGATTTGCGGAATAATCCCGGCGGATTGCTCGACCAAGCTATCGGCGTAGCAAATGATTTCCTGGATAAAGGCGAGATCGTCTCCACCCGCGGACGCATTGCCGACAGCGCGAAAAGGTTCGATGCCAAGCCGGATGGGGATATGGCGCGCGGGCTTCCGCTGGTGGTTTTGATAAACGGCGGCTCGGCCTCAGCCTCGGAAATCGTAGCCGGCGCATTGCAGGATCACAAACGTGCTGTCATTATGGGCACGAAATCCTTCGGCAAAGGATCTGTACAGACGGTCATTCCGTTGCCAGGCAACGGCGCAATGCGGCTTACTACATCGCGTTATTACACTCCATCGGGCCGCTCAATCCAGGCCAAGGGCATTGAGCCGGATATAACCGTCGAGCCAGCAAAGATCGAGGCGATAAAACAGAAAAGCAGCACTGAAGCCGACCTGATCCGTCACCTATACAACGACCAGGAAAAGAAAAAAGACGGTAAGAAGGAAAATGCCGATAAACCGGAGAAAAAGGATGATCAATCCAGCATGCCTGACGATTCCGGCGAGGACCAGGATGGCGTCATCCCGGCGAACGATAACAAATCCTCCGCCAATAAGAAATCGCCGCAGGGAAAATCCAAATACGGCGACATCGACAAGGATTTATACGAGAAGGATTACCAGCTTGCGCGGGCGATCGACCTGATACGCGCCGTCAGCGTTTTCAACGGCGGGACTGATAAAACCAAGGTTCCTGCAAAATAGCGGGCGGGCGGATGCATAGCGGAGCTAGGCACTGTTAGCAAGGTTATTAAGTGATTGCGAAAGAAGGATTTTTTATGAAGAAAAGCGGGAATTCCGAACAGCGATGCGGAACCATCGGTGGAGGAATTTTTGCTTTTCCTCATAAAAAAGCATCTTTCCCTCCGGGTTGTGCAAAAATGGACATCCGCGGCGTCGGAAGGCTCGCACGGAGCGTAAACTACGTCCTTCGCCTTCCTCCTAGCGGACTGCCCATTTTTGCTACAACGCAACATCTTAATAACCTTGCTAACAGTGCCTAGATTTCTCTCCATTGTTGTCTGGCTTGGCATAGCGCTTCTGCTGGCTACGCTTTGTGGCTCGTCCTGGATGATGTATTCCTATTATAAAGGCCAGGCGGCGAGTGCAGTTGCCCAGAACAAGCGGGTAATGGTTGATTTATCTCTGGAGGAAGGCCCCCCAACAGCGGAAAGTAACAAGGATAAAAATAAATCAGCGGAAGCAGGTGGGGCAGGAGGAAATCCAGGTGTTACTGTAGCCGGTGCAACCGGGGCCGGTGGCGCGGAAGGTCAATCACAACCGGGAAAATCCCCTCCAGCACCGGAAGCTGCAGCACCAGCATCCGACAGGCAAGGCGGCGCTCCTGGCACGACTGTCCAGGCTCCAAAAGCAAAAATCGCTGTCATCATAACCGGGATGGGCCTAAGCAAATCATCAACTGTGGAGGCGATGAAACTGCCAGCCGCCATATCTTTCAGCTTCTCACCATATTCCGCCTCTTTGAACGAATGGTTTCAGGCGGCAAAAGGCTCCAACAACGAAATATTGCTAGATCTGCCATTGGAACCGGCAGATTATCCTGTCACCGATCCCGGCCCGTACGCGCTGCTCACCTCGCTTTCCAAGGAGAAAAATTCCCAACGGCTGAAAGTCCTGCTTGCGCTAGCCGGAGAGCAAAGCTTGACCGGACTGGTGGCAAGCCGCGACGAAAAATTCAGCTCGTCGCCGGAAGCATTGGCCGGAATCCTCGCCGAGCTTAAAACCTATAATTTGCGGCTCTATTTCCAGAGCGCCAATTCCTCTAGCCCCGTTTTCGCGCTTGCCAATTCGTTCGACGTGGTGGTTTTTGTTAGCGATGCAGTGATCGATGAAAAAATAACCGAAGCGGCGATAAACGAAAAACTCGCAAGCTTAGAAAAAGCGGCGCTGGAAAAAGGTTGGGCGGTGGGAACGGCAAAGCCGTATCCCCTCAGCGTGAAACTCCTCTCTGCGTGGATTGCAACGTTGGATGCCAAGGGGATAAAGCTAGTTCCAGCATCGGAAATCCAGTCGACAAAAAGGCATAAGGAAAACCCATGAGTATCGAACCAGCTAGCGGCGCTGTCTCCGGCAGGTACGCGCATTTGCCATACCGCCCGGGCATTGGTATCATGCTGAGCAACGAAAAACGCCAGATTTTCGTTGCTCGCCGCATCGACACCAAAGCCGAGGCCTGGCAAATGCCGCAAGGTGGTATCGACGAGGGTGAAAATCCCGCGGAAGCGGCGATGCGCGAATTGACCGAAGAAACCGGCACCGGCAAGGCCGAAATAATCCGCGAAAGCTCCGATTGGTTCTACTACGATCTCCCCGATTACCTAGCAGGGCGGCTGTGGCGTGGCAAATATCGCGGACAGAAACAGAAATGGTTCCTGATGCGGTTCCTGGGCCACGATTCCGATGTTGATTTAGACACCGCGCATCCAGAATTCGATAAATGGAAATGGATAGATCCCGATAAACTGGTCGACCTCATCGTGCCGTTCAAGCGTGATCTTTACCGCTCAGTCCTCGCTGAATTTAAAGATTATTTTCTAGCCAGTGGCTAATCAAACCGCCCTCTGCATCCTTGGTATGCATCGGAGCGGAACTTCGCTCATCACAGGCGTTTGCAACCTACTGGGCGTTGAAATCGGCAGTAACTTTTTAGAAGCCAACCGGGATAATGAGAAAGGATTTTGGGAGCACCGTGCGGTCGTTGAGGTACATGAGGAATTATTAAAACATCTAGGCTCCGGCTGGGATGATACCAGGATCCTCCCAGAAAATTGGCAGCGTCGTGAAGAGATAAAACCATTCAAGGAGAAACTTAAAGAAATCATCACGCGAGATTTTGGAAATTGTAAATTATGGGGAATAAAGGACCCGCGGATGGTGCGGCTGCTGCCGCTGTGGCTGGATGTTTTTGCCAACAGCAAAATTACCCCGGCTTTCATTATCACCTGGCGAAATGCAGCAAGCGTCGCGCTTTCGCTTGAACGCCGCGACGGATTTTACCCGGAAAAATCCCTCCTGCTATGGACAATTTATAATTTGGAAGCGGAAAAATGGACGCGCGGAAAGGCCAGGGTTTTCTTGGAATATGACAAGGTAATCGAAAACTGGCGAACAGAATTTTTCCGCGCTGGGGAGACGCTTGGGATTTCCTGGCCAGCAGCAACGGCAGAAGAAGAAATAAACCGGCTCGTCCTACCGGAACTCAAGCATCATGCGAAACGGGAATTGCCGGAAACGCAGGGCGCGAAAATCCGCAGCTGGGCAGAAGAAACCGAAAAGGCACTACAATCGCTTTCTTGTTCCGAATCGCCGGAAATATCGGCTGGCTTGGATGCGATATATGCCGAAATCACGGGCGTGGATAAGAATGCCCTAGAATTTTTATCTCTGTGGTACAGGGAAGCGACCAGGCTGCACAAGGAAACGGCACGGTTGCATGGCCAGCTTGGCGATTCATATACCGAACTGCATGAGCGCAATCTCACGGTAGGAAAACTTGGAACCGAGCTGCATGAGCGCAATCTCGCATTCATAAAAGCCAATGCGGATATCGCGCTTTTAAACCAGCGCAATCATGATCTCGCCCAGGCAGCGGAGCAGCTAAACATCCAACTTACCGTGATATTCTCGTCTATTTCATGGCGGCTTACCAAACCTTTGCGGGCTGCCAAACGGGTATGGCGACAGATGCATTTCCTCACCCAGCTGCATAGTTACGTCCATGCCTGGCGCGTTTATCGGTATTTCGGATTTTCGGTGCTAGCGGCGCATATGTTGCAGCGCTTCCGCTGGATAAAAAATCAGCTGATTTCCACGCGCAAAGATTATCAGCGCTGGATCTCCCTGTATGACACAATGACGGGCGAGCGGCGGCTGGTTATAGCCAAGCGCATCGCTGCCATGCCCCGAAAACCCCTGATTTCTGTGGTGATGCCGGTTTATAACCCAGAGCAATCCTGGCTTTCCTCTGCCATCGAATCGGTGCTGCACCAACTATATCCTACCATAGAACTCTGTATCGCTGACGATTGCTCTACCAAACCGCATGTAAGAAAAACGCTCGAAGAATATGCCGCGAAAGATTCGCGCATAAAAATAATTTTCCGGGAGAAAAACGGCCATATTTCGGAAGCATCGAACAGCGCGTTGGCTCTGGCCGCGGGCGAATTTGTCGCACTGATGGATCATGACGACGTTATCCCGGAACACGCGCTTTATTACGTCGCGGAGGAAATAAACGCGCATCCCGATACCGATTTGATTTACAGCGACGAGGATAAAATCGACGGCGATGGCCAGCGGTTCGGGGCGTATTTCAAGGGTGATTTCGATATTGATTCGCTATTCGCGCGCAATATTTTCAGCCATTTCGGTATTTATCGGCGGGCTCTGGTGGAAAAAGTTGGGGGATTTAGGAAGGGCTTTGAAGGCAGCCAGGATTATGATTTATTGCTCCGCTGCCTGCTTCATACGTCTCCAAAAAGAATCCGGCACATCACCCGGATATTATATCACTGGCGGGCGATTTCCGGCTCTACGGCAACAATCGAAACCAACAAAGATTACGCGCTAACAAACGGGAAAAAAGCGCTCGCCGAATATTTTTCCGCAATCGGCGTGGAGGCAAAAATAGAAAACGGAATGCGGCTCGGATTCAACCGCATCGTCTGGCCCTTGGCGAATGAGCCCAAGGCCGCCATAATCATCCCGACCAGGAACGGTATGCAACTTCTCAAGAAATGCATCGAGAGCATTAAAGAAAAAACCGAATATGGGAATTATGAAATCATCATCGTCGATAACCAATCGGATGACGTGGAAGCTAAGGAGTATTTCGCAGAGCTGAGCCAAGAAAAAATAGCAAAAATTATTCCCTACGATGCGCCATTCAATTATTCGGCGATAAACAATATGGCAGCCGGGAAAACCGACGCCGAAATACTCATATTCATGAATAACGACATCGAAATCATCAGCCCCGGCTGGCTCCGCGAAATGGCCGCGCAGGCGGTTCGCCAGGATGTCGGCGCCGTCGGTGCAAAATTATACTACCCGAACGATACCGTCCAGCATGGCGGGGTGATGACCGGGTTCGGCGCCGCCAAAGACCCGGTGGCAGGGCATCTTTTCCATGCTCTGCGCCGGAGCGACCCGGGCTATTTCGGCAGATTGGTGATGGTACAGGCGCTCTCCGGCGTCACCGCCGCACTGATGGCAATGCGAAAAAATGTGTTTGATGAAATCGGCGGCTTCGATGAAAAAAATCTCTCCGTTGCCTTCAATGACGTTGATTTATGCCTGCGTATCCGCGAGCACGGCTACCGCATAATCTGGACGCCATATGCCGAGGCTTATCACCACGAATCCGCCACCCGCGGCAGCGATTTGGACAAGAATAAGATTGAGCGTTTTAAAAGAGAAGTGGGTTATATGCGGGAAAAATGGGGGAAAGTTTTGGATAACGACCCCTATTATAACCCGAACCTCGAAC
The DNA here is from genome assembly GCA_013288565.1 of Alphaproteobacteria bacterium. GTDB lineage: Bacteria > Pseudomonadota > Alphaproteobacteria > Rickettsiales > JABDBP01 > JABDBP01. The sequence continues at coordinate 20,981 of JABDBP010000004.1, forward strand.
TGGAGCACGGCGATTTCACCCTCGCCTTCCCGCCGCGGATTTAAGCTGCCAATTTCGTCACCGTTTCTATCGAATTCCTGATGCCTTTGATCCTGGCACTTAAGTTTTCCCAACCTTCGGCAGTGAATACCAGCCGGTGATCTCCACGGAGTTTTACCGTATTCTGATTTTCTGAAATGAATTTTATCAGCGATTCGGGACGCGCGAATTTATTGCCGCGGAACGCTAGCACCACACCTTTCGGGCCTGCATCCAGTTTCTCGATACCTGCGGCTTTACATAATTGCTTTATCTCGATGACCTTCAGCAAATGCTCAACTTCGCTGGGCAGTGCGCCGAACCGATCGGCCATTTCGGCGGCGATTTCCTGCAATCCCTCCGGTGTTTCCACCGCAGCGATGCGTCGGTAAAATCCCAGGCGCAGGCTCAAATCGGCGATGTAATTTTCCGGTATCAACACCGGAATTCCGATGTTTATCTGTGGGCTGAAATTCTTCTCCACCGTGGAATCCTGATGTGTTTTCAAACTCTCTATCGCCTCGGAAAGCATCTGCTCGTATAGCTCGACACCAACTTCTTTTATATTACCCGATTGCTCGCCGCCGAGCAAATTTCCAAATCCGCGAATATCCATATCGTAAGTTGCAAGCGTGAATCCAGCGCCAAGCGCATCCAGCTTCTGCATCACTTCCAGCCGCTTGGTGGCGTCCCGGGTAATCATGCGGCCTGCCTTAAGCGTGAAATAAGCATAGGCGCGAACATTCGACCGTCCGACGCGGCCGCGCAGTTGGTATAATTGTGCCAACCCGAACATATCGGAGCGGTGAACGATGATGGTGTTTGCCGCCGGAATATCTATGCCCGATTCAATGATGGAGGTGGAAACCAGGACATCATATTTCCCGTCATAGAAATCGTTCATCAACCCGTCTAATTCGGCAGGTTTCAATTGCCCGTGGGCTATAGCAATTTTTAACTCAGGCGCAATGTGTTTCAATTGCCCGGCCGCCTGGTCCAAATCTTTTATGCGCGGAACAACATAAAATGTGCGCCCGCCCCTGCCCCGCTCGCGCAGCAGCGCCTCGCGGATCACCACCACATCGTAAGGCATAACATAAGTGCGGATGGCCAGCCGATCAACCGGCGGCGTGGCGATCAGGCTCAAATCGCGAATGCCAGTCAAACTCATTTGCAGTGTGCGCGGAATCGGCGTAGCGGTGAGGGTGAGGACATGGATGTCGGACTTAAGTTTCTTGATATGCTCTTTCTGCGCCACACCGAAATGCTGCTCCTCATCCACTACCAGCAGCGCGAGCTTTTGGAACTCGATATTCTTCGCCAGCAGCGCGTGAGTACCGATGATTATATCGACCGTACCCTCTTTCAGTTTCGCCCTAGTTTCCGCCGCCTCGGCCGGTTTCACCATGCGCGAAAGTCGGCGGATTTCAACCCCGAACCCGGCGAACCGCGCTACAAAATTTTTATAATGTTGACGGCAGAGCAATGTGGTCGGGCAGATTATTGCCACTTGGTTGCCGCTCCCAGCCTTAAGTACGATGAATGCAGCGCGCATCGCCACTTCAGTTTTGCCAAATCCGACATCGCCACAAATCAGCCGGTTCATTGGGTTTCCCGACGCCAGATCATTCTCAACATCGCCGATGGCGCGGAGCTGATCATCGGTTTCGGTGAAGGGGAACCTTGCACAGAATTCGTTATATTCGCCCTCCGGTGGCGTCAGCGATTCAGCGGATTTCATTGCCCGCTCGGCAGCAATTTTTATGATTTCCTCGGCGGCGAGTTTGATGCGCTCTTTCAACCTTGCCTTGCGCGCCTGCCATGCCGCGCCGCCGAGTTTATCCAATGTGGCTGTGCTGTCTGCGCCACCATAGCGCGAAAGCAGGTCGATATTTTCCACCGGGATATAGAGCTTATCACCGCCGTCATAAGTGAGTTTTAGGCATTCGTGCGGAGTCTGTTGGTTTAATGGAGTGGAAACCACCAGCGCTTCCAATCCCTCGAACCGGCCGATGCCATGTTCCTTATGCACCAGGATTTCGCCAGGAGCGAAATTATAGGCCTCTGCCAAGAATTTTTCGCTGATGACTTTTTTCCTGGAGGCACGCAACGATTTCGGACCAGTCAAATCCTGTTCGCTGAGTACCGCCATTTCGGCACTCTGGAATCCCTGGTCAAGCGGTAAGGAGAAAACGCCTATAGCACCCGACTCAGGCTGCCATTCCTGCATGTTACGGCAGGAAATTTCGTGCTCTTTAAGCAGATATTCGATGCGACTTTTCGTGCCTTCGGAAAAACAGGCGATGTAAAATTGTTTATTTTTTCCTAGATTATTTTTTAATATTTCAAACGGGCTTTGCATTAGTTCCTTTGATTTCAAATAATAATTTTCCGCCGGTTCAAAGCCCGCTTCGATTATATTTCCCCCTTCCATTTTAAACGGAGAAAAGTCAGCGCTTGGGCTAACTTCCAGGATTTGCAAAAATTCTTTCCCGGCCAGATAAAGCGAATTGGGCGGCAGCGCTTTATAACTTTCCTCCGGCGTTTCTCGGCGCGCGTGATGATATTCGTTTATGGTTTCCAATCTTTTTTCGGCAAGCAGGCGCGCTTCATGCGCGAGCGTGATTGTTGCATCCGAAAGATAGTCAAAAATCGTTTCCACCCTATCGTAAAACAGCGGCAACCAGTGCTCAAACCCGGTATATTTCCTCCCCTCGGATATAGCGGAAAACAGGGGATCGTCGCTAGTCACTGCGCCGAACATGCGGCGGTAATTCTCTTTGAAATTGCTTATGGATTCTGGAGTGAAAACCGCCTCCGACGCCGGAATTAATAAGAGGCTTTCCCTTTTGCCTTTTGTGATTTGTGTGGCCGGGTCGAAAGTACGGACCTGCTCCAGCATGTCGCCCAGAAAATCGAGCCGGAAGGCTTCGTCCGTGCCGCCGGACGGGAAAATATCGATGATGCCGCCGCGCACCGCATATTCGCCTTGCTCGGTGCATGTAGCAGCGCGGCCATATCCAGTAGCTTCCAGGTATGAGATTATTTTCTCGCGCCTTACCTCTTCACCGATTTTTAAATGCAGGAAGGAAAGAGATTTCTTTGCTGGGACACGTTGCAGCACCGCGTTGACGGTGGTGATTACCAGGAATTTCCCGCCGTTGGAAAGCCGCACCAGCGCCTGCAGACGTTGGCTGGCGATTTCGGGATTGGGCGAGATTCGGTCATATGGCAAACAATCCCACGCAGGAAAATAAATCACTTCCAGTCGTGGATTAAAGAATTTCGCTGCCGCGCATAATTTTTCCGCCTGCTGGTCGTTGCGAGCGATGTGCAATATGGTTTTTTCCGCACCAAGAGTTGATAAAACCAGCCCCTCCGCGCCTTCAGGCAGCGCGGAAATCGTATAATGCCCCGGCTGCAAAAATATTCGGTTTAAATCTTTCACACTGGGCGGAAATTTATCAATAATCTGGTCACTTTATTGTCGTGGAACGATGGCAGCGGTTCCTTACGGGTTATCCAATTATAAATATCCTGATCGCTCTCATTGAGGAATTTCTCGTAAAAATCAAGCTCGGAATCAGTAAATCCGGGCAAGAACTTTTCTGCGAAAGCACCCAAAAAAATATCCATTTCCTTCACGCCGCGGTAATTGCTCTGGTATTTAAGCCGCTTCAGTTTTACAGCTTTGAGGACGGGCATTACACAGTTAAAATGCCAGTTTTTTTCAGTATCCGGATGCCAAGCGTCAGTAGCAGAACCAGAACCAGCAGCGCGCCGGATGGCCCCCAGTTGGAGAAACCGGACTTATACATATGCAGAAACAATAGCGCTATAGCCGAACTTGCGAAGGTGCTGTAATCCTTAATGAGGACCTTTTTATAGTTGAACTGCATATCCTGCGTTGCTGCCCGGAATTTACGGAAATTGGGAATCCATTTTGGTACGATCTGGCAATATTTTGCATATTCTGACCCAAATTTTCCCTTCAAGAAATATTCCTCCGCCGCGATGATGCTTTCATAAATAAACCAGAACGAGCCGATGCCGATCACCATCACCCACAAATTGCCGTCGGTTACGAATATGCCGGAATAGATAAGCATGTTGGCAAAATAAAGCGGGTTGCGGGAGAGGTTGAAGAATCCTTCGGTCACTAGGGTTTCGGCGAAAACCTGTTTGTTCAGGCCACCGCGTTTTATGTAAGCAAAACCTACGACTACAGCACGAAGCGACAGCCCCGAAAAAACCATCAGTGCGCCAATCCAATCGCTTATATCCCCCAGATATCCGCGGCCGAACATTTCATGGCTCGGCATGAACGCGAAGAAAAGAATAACAAGAATGATCGGAAAAACTAAATTGCGGTAGCGGAAGAAAAAATCCCCGATTTTTACCAGCGGGCTTTTTTGCTGCATTATTTTAACTGCGCCTTAGAGCCTGTCTTGAAAGTATTCATGGATGCGCCGTAAAGCAAATTTCGCCAAGGCGCAAGGGAAAATGTGAGAGCATAGCCTGTCCTATGGTCGAGCATTTTACTGCCGCGGATTGGCGAAATTTGCCACGGCCCGAAGGGTTGCGCTGAAAATGCGTGTCTAAAAGCAAAAAACGCTTGCAGGTAGGTTCCGCTACCTGAGGCACATTTTTCGCTTTTATCCATCGCATTTTCAAATCGCAACGCATCTCGTGAATCCTTTCAAGACAGGCTCTAAGCCCTATTTTACCGCAATTATTCCGCAGAAATTATACCAGCGAAAAAACACTTCCACATGTTTGAATCCGACTTCGCGCAGCAGTTCGAAATTTTCTTCCATGCGGTAGGGGATGAGAACATTTTCCAGGGCCTCGCGTTTGTTGGCGATTTCCGTTTCCGAATAACCGTTGCGTTTCTTGAAATCGTAATAATGATCGATGAACAAGCGGTTGAACAGCGAATCCTCGCTGGTCAGTTTTTCAATCAAAATCAGACAGCCGTTGTCGTTCATACCATCGAAAATCTGGCGCACGACCCGCTCGCGGTATAACGGCCGCACAAATTGCAGCGTTAGCAGCATGGTGACGAGCGAGGCGTTTTCGAGATGTAAACCACGATTCAAATCGCAAATCCCGAGTTCATAAGGATGTGTGAATTTCTCGAGCGCGAATTTCTCCTCAGCTTTGGCGAGCATTTCTTGGGAATTATCCAGACCGATGAATTTTACCTTGGGCTTAAGCATCCTATCCAGCATTATCATGGTAGTGCCAGTGGAGCAGCCGATATCATAAACATTGGTGCCGCTGACCGCGAAATCTTGCGCCAGCTCCGCTGTCATCCGCTGCATCTCGAGATAATACGGAACCGAGCGGCTGACCATATCGTCGAACACCGAGGCGACTTTCTTGTCGAACTGGAAATCCGCCGCGCTGTAGGATTGGTTGAAAACCTCGTCCCTCTCGAACAGGTTCGCAAGATTCTTGCCTGTGAGCCTATTTGTTATTTTTGGCATAATGAACCTCTACTTAGCAGAAAGTCCTAGAAAAATCAAGCTTGTCACTATTTAATTCAACTTGATATTTCATTTTTATTAACGATTATTACCTGGATTATGGCCAATAGGGAAAAACTAGCGCCACCGGACGGCGGAAATACAGTGCTGCTGCATAGCTGCTGCGCGCCCTGCGCCGGGGAGTTGATGGAAGCGATGGCCGAATCCGGCATCAAACTCACCATATTCTTCTATAATCCAAACATTCACCCGAAAAGAGAATATGAAATTCGGAAATCCGAGAATATCCGCTACGCCGAAAAAATGGGAATTCCGTTCGTGGACGCCGATTATGACGTGCAAAACTGGTTTTCCCGCGCTAGGGGCTTAGAACACGAACCTGAGCGGGGAATCCGCTGCACCAAATGTTTCGACATGCGTTTCGAACGTACCGCCCTTTACGCTCATGAACACGGATTTTCCATATTTACCAGTAGCTTAGGTCTATCCCGCTGGAAAAACATGGACCAGATTAACGATTGCGGAGTACGTGCCGCCGCGCATTACCCGGATTTAAGCTACTGGGATTACAACTGGCGCAAAAACGGCGGATCGGCGCGGATGTATGAAATCGCCAAACGCGAGAATTTCTACCAGCAGGAATATTGCGGCTGCATATTCTCACTTCGCGACACCAACGAATGGCGCGAAAAAAACGGCCGGGAAAAAATCGCCATCGGCGAGAAGTTTTACGGCCATTCGGTTTAATGCAAAGCTACGTCAACGGGGAATTTCATTCTGCCGATAAAGCAAAAATCTCCATCCGCGACCGGGGTTTTAGGCTCGGTGACGGCGCGTTTGAAACCATATTGGTTCACGCCGGTATGCCATATCAATTGGCGTTGCATATGGAGCGGCTAGAGAAATCGCTTAAATATTTAAAGATCAAAGCCGGGACAAAAAAATTCCCCAAAATCATAAGAACAATCATCGCAAAAAATAAAATCTGCGAGGGTTTTGTGCGCGTCGCCGTCACTAGAGGGCAATCCGGATTCGGTTATTCGGCGAAAAATACCGGGAATCCATCTATCATCGTCGAAACGGAAAAATCTGGGACAACAAAACTAAAGCCGGCAAAATTATGGCTGAGTTCTTACATGAAACCGCTGCCTATGCCGGGGAAAATCATCGGCAATATCAATTCGCTGCTATCGCGGATCGAGGCCGAGGAAAACAATTGCCTGGATTCTCTTTTACTGGATGGCGAAGAAAAAATATGCGAAACTTCGTCGGCTAATATTTTTTGGTTTTTAGGGCGCAAATTATTTACGCCGAAATCTGGCATAGTGGAAGGTACAATAAGAAGCGCCGTCATCCGGCTGTCGCCGTTTCCGGTCGTGCGCGGGGATTTTACCCTGGCCGATTTGAAAAAAGCCGATGCGGTTTTCGTAACCAACGTCGCCTGGGGAATATTGCCTGTTAAGGAATTGCAGCCCTTGGGTCTGAAATGGAAGAACCATAAGAAAACAAAAATCCTCGCACAGCTGCTGGAAGCAGACATCCATGGAATGGGTTGAGCCTTTAGCTCTGGCCGGAAGAATTCCGACGGAAGAAAAATGTTTCGCGTTGCTTTATTCGGGACTTAGGACAGACTCTACCGGGCGCTATTCATATTTAGCTCTCGGGCCACGCGATGAAATAATTTCCGATGATTTCCCGCAATTGCCGGACGGAAAAAAGTGGTTCGGCTATTTCGGGTATGGCTTAAAAAATCGCCTCGAAAAATTGCCGAAAGATTCACCGGGAATCATCAACCTGCCTGATTGCTGGCTGGTGAATTATGAAACCGTCCTGGTTTTCGATCGTGATGAGAAAAAAATCAAGGTTTTGGGAGATACGCCAAATTTTTCATCACCCTGCGAATCAGTGAAGTCGGCGGTACTGGATGACCTTAAATCCAACATGACCAAACCAGCATACTTGGAAAAAGTCCGCGCCATAAAGGAGCATATCGCGGCGGGCGACGTCTATCAGGCGAACCTAACCCGCAAGTTTTATGGAAAATTTGAGAGCGCCCCCTCCCCCACTCTGATATTCGAAAATCTCTGCCGCTTGAGTCCTGCACCATATAGCTGCCTGATGAAAATGGGTGAACATTACATCATCTCCTCCAGCCCGGAATTGTTTTTGAAAATCGACAAGATCGGAAACATCGAATCCCGCCCGATAAAAGGAACCACAGCAATAAGTGACAAAAAATCGGATTTGGCAGAATCGGAAAAAGACCGGGCGGAAAATTTGATGATCGTCGACCTGGTGCGAAATGATTTATCGCGCTGTTGCATCCCCGGCTCAGTGAGGGTGAAAAGCCTGTTCGATATCACAAGCTACGCGGCGTTGCACCATATGTCCTCGACCGTTACCGGGAAAAAAAGGCCGGAAACCCGGGTGATACAGGTGGTAAAAGATTGTTTTCCGCCAGGCAGCATGACAGGGGCGCCAAAGATAAAAGCGATGGAAATATGTTCCAAAACGGAGGGAATGGCACGCGGGGTTTATAGCGGCACACTCGGCTGGATTTCCAATGAAGAGGCAGAATTATCGGTGGTGATCCGCACCATAATAATCCGCGGGCAAGAATTCGAATTCCAAGTCGGCGGCGCCATCACCCATGATTCCGACCCAGAAGCAGAATGGCGGGAAACCATATTGAAGGCCGAGGGGATAAGGAAGGCACTGGGGATAAAAAACCTTATATAAAATTTATGCTGGTTTCTTATTATTGCAAATTAACTTTAATGGCATTAGTAAGGATTATTGATGCCTTTAACCAAAAGAGAGTTCAACAAATCCCTGCTTGGGCTGGCTTCATTGCTGGCCACTAGCGGGTTAATGGAGGAAATAATGGCAAACCCGGCATTCGCAACCGAAACTAAAACCAAAGAGGAAACCATGCCTTTCACGCTTCCCAGCCTACCCTTCGCCGAAAACGCGCTTGAGCCTTACATGTCGGCCAAAACCTTTAGCTTCCATCATGGCAAGCACCATAAGGCTTATGTCGACAACTTAAATAAATTGATCGCCGGAACGGATATGGAGAAGGCGAGCCTCGAGGAAATCATCAAGGCAACGACTAAGGATTCGACGAAACAGGGAATTTTCAATAATTCCGCGCAGGTATGGAACCATACGTTCTTCTGGAACTCTATGAAACCAAACGGCGGCGGCAAGCCCTCTGGCAATTTGGCGAAGAAAATTGATTCCGATTTTGGCAGCCTAGATAAATTTAAGGAGGATTTCAAAACCGCCGCGACCACGCAATTCGGCAGCGGCTGGGCCTGGCTGGTTTCCGATGGCGGGAAACTAAAAATCATCAAAACCGCGAATGCCGACCTGCCGCTGGCGCACGGGCAAAAGGCGCTGCTCACCTGCGACGTCTGGGAGCACGCATATTACCTGGATTACCAGAACCGCCGGCCGGATTTCGTTAGCACTTTTCTGGATAAACTCGTGAACTGGGATTTCGCAGCGAAGAATTTGGGCTAAATCGAAACCGCGACAGATTCCAGTTTTGCCGAAAGGCTTTCCTGGCTGGGGATAGTATTGGCGGCATCGCCCCCGGAAGTAGAATTGCTGATTCCCTCCCAAGTATCGCGCATTTTTTTCAGGTCCTGGATTATCCCATCGCAATCCTTGACGCTTCTGCTCTGGTTCAAGGCCATCATCCTAAGATTCGTTGTAACGTAGAAATTGAACAGTATATGGGCGATTTTTCCGTCGCCTTGCGTGAAATCCAGACAGGATTGCAGGCCGAGCAGAATTTTGCAGGCGCGTTCCAGGTTGTTGAACCGGTCTGCTATCCGGTTTTCCTCGATGGCATGGCGCGCCTGCATTGCGAATTTTATAATTCCGTCGTAAAGCATAACTATCCGGCGGACGCTGCCTACTGTTTCGCGGGCGATTCCATAGGCCGAGCATTGTTTTTTATACATCATATGCTCTCCTAACTATCCACCGATGTGGCCTCCGGTGAGTATACCGGCCTGGATATTTAAATAGTTCAAGATGTTATTGGATTTGGCAATCGCGGCGTTCAAGGCGGCGTATTTGTTCAAAAGCTGTGTACGTAAATCTGACACTTGCTGGTTTATGGTAGTGATCTGGCCATTCAGAGTGGTGTTTTGGCTGTTATAGGAATTCACCTCAGTTGCAATTGCACCGTTCTGGGCAAGAAGCGGGCTTATAGTATTGAATAACTGGGCGGTGATGCCTTGTGTCAGGCTGACGCCGGTTATCGTATCATTACCACTACCAACGTAAAGCAACGTTAACCCGGCAAATGGCGTGTTGGATGCCCCGGTTATCACGCCGCCGCCGGAATTGCCGTTGAAATTGCCGTATACGGTGTGCGGAGCACCGAGCGAGTCATTGTAGCTGAACGATACTTGCTGGCCAACAGGCGCACTGGAATTGATGGTGACGCCGAAATTATTCACCGTCAACTGTTTGGTTGCCGAAAAAACCTGCAATTTATTGTTCGCCGAGGAATTGAACATCTGGTCGAAAATCCCCTGCACTTCTTGCGGGTTGGTGGCGATCGCCGAAGTGAGCATGCTTGAATTTACGACTAAAGTATTGCCCACCACCGGGGTGGTACTGGTAGCGGCCTGGTCGCCAAAAGTTATGCCGATCGACGCTAGGCTGTTTTTCGCACTGGGACTTAGGCCAGTAACCATGGCATTTAACTCGCTTTGCACCTGGGGCAATAGCGTTCTTAGGACTGAATCGTTAGCCTTGCCGAGATAGGCGGTGGAGGTTGACGAGCCGTTGGAGTTGATCTGTTGCTGCTCGGCGGCGAAAGTTTTGAAATTATTGTAAGCTGTGACGAAATTGGTAATGGCGGTTTGGATGCCAGTGCCGTCGTTTTGCACCTGAACTTGCAGGGTGGTACCGCCCGGAGTTTGCTGAAACAGGTTTAAGGTTACACCCGGGATGGCGTCGGTGACTTGATTGGTCGGCCGGGTAAGCGTGACGAGGGGGTTATTGATGGTAAAACTCGCATCGGAAGCCGATTGCACGTTGGTTAACGTCACATGAGACATGGTGCCGTTCGCCGTATCGTTTATGTTATATGCATTGATGACGCCGGTTACGGTCGATTGCAGGGAAAGCTGGAAGTGGGTGCTATCTATCTCTAGCACCGTTGCCGAAAGCCCGCTAGTAGCGGAACTGGAGTTGATTTTGCTGGCAATGGTTTGCAGACTGTCTCCCTGGTTTAGCGTGATATTCACGCCGGTTCCGAATGATGTGTTCAAATCTGCCTGTACCTGCTTGGCCGCCGTGTTGGTGGAGAGATTGAGCGATATTCCGGGAGTGACCAAATTTAGCGTTAAGGTATTGTTGCTATTGGTGGCGCTGGTCAGCGTTATATTTGTGTTTTGGGTGCCGTTCAGGCCGGTTGCCGTATAAGTCTCACCATTTATCGTAACTTGCATCGTTGCGTCATTGGCGCCGGGTGCACTCTCCGCCGTTACGATGAAATTGCTGATATCGCCCATGGCGCCGGTCGAGGGATTGAATTCGCTGCTGTTCAATTTCACGTCGGTGGAAACCAAATTAGCCAGGGTTGTGGTTCCAGCTGCTGCCGCCTGGTTGAATGATGATATTTGATGGCTTTGGTAGAAGGTTATACCGGAAAGGTCGTTACCAACGTTCGCGGCAAAATTTGAAAGATCGGAATTGTTTGATATGGTGGTGGCGTTTGTCACCCGCACCTGGAAAGAAGTTCCAGTTGTGCTGTTGGTAAGCGTAACGACTGTCCCCGCCGCGATCTGGTTTGAACTGCCGCCAGTATTCGCCGTGATGGCGTTCGAAGTATAAGTGCTACCGTTGATGGCCATGGTGAGCGTCACCGGAGTTCCAGCTCCTCCCGATTGCGCTCCGGAAATATTCAAACCAGAAAGACTACCGATCAAGGCTTTGTCGCCGGTGCCGGTTACGGTTATTCCGCCGATGCCGCCAGTGCCGAAGGTGGAATCGAGAACGGTACTTCCTACCGTGCCATTCGAGGTTATGCTGGCGGAAGTAATGACATCACCGCTGGCGATGCCGACCGCCGATTGCGCCTGGCCACCGGTGATCTGGAAAGTTCCGGCGGAGAACAAGTTCGGAGCGGCACCACCTTGTACCTGGGTGGCGCTCGCAGTTTGGCTGGAGAATGTGTTTGTGCTTTGTATCTTGGTTTGTGCCAATGCACCGACGGTCATGTTGTAATTGGCAATTGCCGCATTATTATTAGCTGTAACACCCATATAAGTGCTACCTGCAACGGCGGTGTTGGAGGTAATAAATGCCGCACGGTTATTGAATACGTCATTGCTTTGGTTGCCGTTGGAATCGAAAACATTGGTTAAGGATTCGGAAGCGTTCATCAAGCTGGTCAACTGGTTTTGCATCGTTCCCAGCGCAGTTATGATGTTATTATTGTTGGTGATGGTGGTTTGATCGGTGGTTGCAGGAATGCCTTTTGCATCAGTTGCCGCCTTTATCAGCGCGGTTATATCAAGGCCCGCGGAACTGAGGTTGGTAACCGGCGTCGTGCCATTGGTACCAGCACTGAAATTGCCGAGATTTATCGATGAAACCATAGCTTAAACCTTTCCAATACCTAGGCTTCGATGCCTGCGCTGCTATTGAACGGATTCAATGCGCCCGGCCCTAACGCGTAAGTGTAAAGCTCTCCGGTATCCGGCCTGGTGCTTATTACCATATATTGCTCTTTGTCTTTATAAACCGTGCTTTTGGTATTGCCCAGCGGATCGGCATTCTGAAGCCACTCCTTGATCGCCGCCATTTTGGCTTCCTGCTGATTGCTAGCGTTTTGCTCTGGCTGTATGTTGGCGTTCTGCGATTTATCCGTGGGATTTACCGTGTTGACGGGCGGCTGCAAAGTGCCGTTCTGGTTTTGTATCTGCTGTGCTACACCTGCCGCCGGTTGTTGCTGGTAACTGGGGACCGATGAAATAGGTGAGCTTGGTATCGGAGTTATTGTGTTCGTCATAAACCTAACCTCCTAGTTAGGCATTGTGCCTAAGGGCTTGAAGGGAGGAAAAACCTCCCTTCAAGTAACTTCACGAAAATCAAACAATAAGCTTCAGAAGATTCTGAGGCAGTTGTTCGTCTTGCGTCAGGACAGAGATGGCAGCTTGAACCGCCACCTGACCGCTGGCATACGCCACGGCAGCCGTTGACACGTCGGTGTTGAGGTAGTTGCCCGCAGCAGCCTGGGTATTCTGGATGCTGGCGGTCAGGTTCGAGATCACATAGTTGAACCTGGACTCCTGAGCACCTACTTGGGCTTGCTGTGCGCTGTTTGTGGCGATGGCGTTCGATATCGCAGTCGCAGCGGCCAGAGAATCCGGCGTATTTAGTAAATCGGTACCGGCGATACCCAGAGTAGCAGCCGACGTACTGGCTAGAGTCACGTTAATGGTCTGGCTAGATTGGTTGCCGACCTGTACGACCAGTCCGGTGCCAGCGCCATTTCCTAACCCGAAAGCGGTTGTAAGCGCAGCCTGAGCACTTGCTGCGTTTGCGGCGGTGCTGATATTCAGCGCAGTCGCACCGTTTTCGAAGGAGATGGATTGCAACGGGTTGCTCACGTTAGTGAGTACTACTTGAGTGCCGGCTGCTATCGTACTGGTAAGGGTACTGGACGAATTAAAGGTCTGCCCGTTTACAACCATAGAGATTGTAGGAACGGTTTGGCCTACAGGAGGAGCCGTCACGGTTACGCTGCTTACGTTAGGGCTAGCGAAACTGCTGGAAGTGAAGTTGAACGAAGTTGCAATCAAGCTGCCGGTTCGTACGCCGCCAGTGATGATATCGCCGCCGGGAGTATAGCTGCTGATCGACTGGTTTTGCATGAACGTAATCCCAGAAAGGGCGTTGGTTATTTCCTGGGCGTAAGCATTGGCGCCAGCCTGGGTGGTAACCGTGATCGCGCCGGTCTGAAGAATCGTGAAAGAACCGCCGCTAGTGCCTGCATTGTTGGTACCGGTAAAGGTGACTGTGGTACCGGCAGCGCTCGTAGTTGCGTTGTTTGCGGTATAAGTATAACCACCTATATTTATGGCAAGGCCAATATTGTTAGCACTGTTAAATGTCGCCGTCACTGGATTGTTGGCTACGATATTACCGACAAAAGCCGCATTGTTCTGGATAGCCGCCGCATTAACCAGAGCTTGGTCAATCGTAGCGGATCCTTGAAGGTTACCGAAGTTAGCATCGGCCGGTGATCCGGTGGCAAACACCCTGAGTGGGGTGAGGCCGGCATTGGTGCCTGTAGCTATGGTTGCAGTAGCCGCAGTACCTGAGGCATAAGTACCGTTTGCCGAAGCAATTGTAATGGCGTTGTTGGAAGCAGTCACCGCGCCGCCGCGATATTGCGCCTGTACAACACCCGCAGCTCCGTTTGTGTATACAAACTGATCAATGACGGAGTTTGTGCTTTGGTTCAGGAAGTTGACGATGCCCTGACCGGTGAGGGTTTGAGTTGGCACAGTACCCACAAACGCTTGGCCGACGTTTGCCGCGTTGGTGGTTAAGGTGATGGTTTGGCCACCGATCGTTATCGTTTGCCCATCGGTCGGCGCTGTAGTGGAAGCCGTATAAAGGGTTTGAACAGCACCCGCAGCGCCTGATAACAGGGCCTGGTTGGTAGTTAAAGCCACGTTACCGGCCAAGCTGCCGTTCAGCAACTGGGTGGTGTTATACGCGGTACCGGTGGAGATTTGATTAATCTGTTGCATCAGCGCTTGGTATTCTTGGTTCAAGAATCCCTGCGTAGTGCTAGTTGCACCGTTGGCCTGCGTCGCAAGCGATTGCATACGTTGCAGGATGTTACCGACGCTGGATAAGCCGCCAGCCGCGAGTTGCAGCAAGCTCTGAGCATTGTTGGCGCCAGTTAATGCGGTCTGCAATGTGGCAGCAGCGGTCTGCAGCCCAGTACCGATAGCGAGACCCGATGCGTCGATAGACGGATTGGATCCTATACGCAAGCCGGTGGCAAGCTGATTCGAAACCTGAGTGAGCGAAGTGTCTGAAGTGCGCAACGCGCTCACAGCAGCATTCGCAGTATAGTTATTGTTGATTGAAAGAGACATATAGAACTCCTACTTGGATGTTGATGAATCCGGGCTACATGCCCGGCAGTTAACTTCACTTATAACAAATTTATGTAGTGCATGGCAAGCAAAAAATATAATTTTAAACTTAGAATAAGCGTAAAATTTTACTTAAATTGCAAATGATTAACTTAAACCATCGCCAAGCAAGCCGCGTAGTTTTCCTTCATCAGTCCATCCGACTTCGCGGTAACAATCCATGGATAATTGGGGGTCGGCGAGGTGGTCTAAAAACCGCGCTAACCCTTGTATCAGGAAAATCATTGTTTCTTGGGGTTTTTGCAACATTTGTTGCATATTTGCCATAATCGCCAGCTTCAATGTGGCAAATCTCACCGCTATTATTATGGCGCGCTCCGCCGCATTTTTCCCAAGCCCGCCGAACGGGAATGCCGAAGCGGCGAGTGTCGCTTTTATCCAATTCTTAAGAGGCAGCACGGTGAGCGGTGAAATTTCCCGGTAATACCGCTCGCTTAAGCGCATGTAACTTTCTTCCCGCGCCCGCTCAACCGTTTTCTTCTCCCAATTCACCCGCACGCCCAGACCTTGCTCTACGGATGATATTATTTCGGAAAGCCTACCCATAATCGGCTTGCGCGTGTTGGCGGCAAGTCCGGACAGGACGTTAAGTAAATTATAAGGATCGGTGGGGGCAGATTTAGCCGGAGCAAGCCTTTCATCGACGGCGGGATAAAAGGCATCGAACGCTCCTAGCCAGTCCTTCGCCGGAAATCTATCGAGCGAATGGGCGATGGAAACTATGCGCGACATTATTCTCTCCGGCGTCACTTCATCGTCGGCCAGATGGATAAATTTCTGCATCAGGGCAACACTGGAATCTTTGTCTAGACCGCTGCCCTCTAGGTAATTCTTGATCATTAGCGGGGTGCGCTCCAGTTCAACCGATGTGAAATCAAACCCGGCATCGCCGTAAATCGCCAGCCGGGCGATTTCCGGGCAGGAGATGGAGCCAGCCATATATAATTCGCCGCCGAACTGCCTAGTGATGCGCGGATAGAAGTTGCAGGAATCGGGGAGGTAATCGCTGCCCAGCTTTTTCTGGATGCCACACAGGCCGTCCTCGAATTTCACGCAATATCCGGTTTTTTCGTCGCGCCGCATCACATGCGCGGTTTCGCCAGTGGTTACGACTTCCAGCAATTCCGGGGCTTTTTCCTTATATAATTTCAACCGCTCGGCATCGACCTGCATCCCCCAGCCTTTGCAACAAGTATCCTCGCATTTGTCGGCGAGGCACTGGAATCGTCCGAGATAGCTGATTTGGTTGACGGTTGACGGTCGTCGGTTGACGGAATTTTCTGTTTCTTTTTTTAACAACTGTTCGCTGTCAGCCATCAGCTCAATATATGGCGAATATCGTATTTGTTGTTCGGGAAAACGTACTGAATCGCCAGTTTTTCCGCAGTATCTATTATGATAGGCGCACGGATGTTGGCGGTTACCTTGACGTTGCCCGGAACGTTCTGCACCGTTAGGATGAACAGGAGCAAAATATTTTCCTTCGCCACGCCGGTTGCAACATAGCACTCGTTCATGTCCTGGCCGTCGATGAATCTATTTTCCGCGTCGGCCGGCAGTACGATGAATGACAAATCCTTGTCGTTCAGCGATTGCATGAGCTTCAAGGCCGGTGTTTTGGAATTGGGCAGTTCGGCCAGGCAAAAATCCCTGAAATCTGGCAAGCCGAGCAATCCCTTCGGGAAAAATATTGCATTATCCAGGTTGACGCGTAAATTCCCGTAACGGCTTTCGATCGTATGGCCGTTGCCTTCGGAATATTGCTCTTTGGGAAAAAACGCGCTCTCCATTTTCATTTCCATTTTTACTGATTCTAGCTGCATGTTATCATCTCCACTAAATTGTTAAAGGTTTTTAAATATTATTTCAGGAAGTTCAACAGGCTTAAGCCGCTGAGCTTCGCGAATATCTGGAACGCGGCTGTCAGGTCGGTCGTATCCTGCGAAACCTGCACCGACGCCGCTGGTATATTAGTATCGAGATTGTTGCTGAGCACGTTTTTTAGGTAGGCCAAATCGCTGGCGTGATTGTCATTTGCCGTCTGCAACTGGCTCAAAGTATCGCCGTTAGCAGCCATCAGGCTGTTGATCTGGCTTTCTGCCTGGTTGGCCAGATCCACCGCCGAGGCTATCGTCGAATCGCTTTTGCTATTTGCTCCTTGGATGGCCATGTTCAACGAACCGATAAGGTTCTGGAACGCGGCATTATCAGCCTTTATGCCATATTGCACGGTGATTCCGGCGGAAGCCTGGACAGTTAAAGTCGCATCATCGCCGTGATAGTAATTGTCCGTCGGCACGTTGTTTACCAGATTGGTGGTTGCGGTCAGCCCGGAGACCGGGGCGGTTTGGGTCCTTGAGCCGGAAAATATATATTGCCCGCTGGAGGATTGGGTATTTAATAGCCCCTGTACCGTCTGGAGCAGGTTGGTCGCGGTCTGGGTGAGCGGGTTGGAGGGGCCGGATGCTGAGCGCTGAGTGGCGAGCGCACTTTGCAATTGCGTGTCCACGCTCTGAAGCTGTTGCAAAACGGAAGCGTATGACTGAACATTGGTGATGACAAAATTATTCCCAGTTGTATAGCTATTACTGCTGGCGACCAGGGTCTCGGAACTTAAAGACTGGCTTAGGCTGCCACCCAAGTCACTGAAATTTTGAGCAACGCTGCCAGTTGCAACCTGGGTTTGCACCTTGGAAAGAGCGGTCTGTAGGGTGTTGAACCCGTTTACCGCATTCTGATATATGGTAAAAGTCGGGATGTTGTCTACTGTCATGGTTTTCTCCTATAAATCTTATACTATGGCGTTTTCTAACGCCGTGAATATGCTCTGCATGGTGGTTATTATTTTGGCCGAGGCGGCATAAGCATTCTGAAGCTCAATCATCAGCGTCATCTGCTGATCCACGTTGACGCCGCTTACACTTTGTGCCTGCTGCTGGAGACCGCTAAAAACGCCCTGCTGGCTGGTAGCGTTTGAGGATGCAGCGCTGACCTTGGACGCGGCATAGCCAATGATTTGCGTACCGTAACCGGATAAAGTCAGAGTTGTCGCCGGCATTCCCGTCACCGCGCCGAACGAAATGCTCTGGTTCTGGAGATTCAGAAGGTTTTCTGCCGCCTGGTTATTCCCGGCGCCGAGAGTATATGTATACGGAGGTAGTAAGCCGGTACCGGGGGCTGGCGCTGGCACAGCGGTAAGCTGGCCTGTTGAGATAAACTGCGGATTATTTTGGATGCTACTCCTGACCGCCATGTCGAGTGCGTTGCTAGTGCCGTCGGATTGGCGCACGAATAAATCATTCAACTGGAAGAAATCGGAGAAAGCCAGCCCGGTATCGGTTCCAGAGATGATGGCGCTGGTGAGAGGATTGACCTGGCCGTTCATGCTGCTGTCCAGTTCGGAAATCGCAACGCCGTTGCTTGAATTTATGGCAGAAATCTTAAGGAAACCTGCATTGCCCGGCGGAACGGGATTTCCATTGGTATCGACTATCTGGGCCTGGGCGATAGCTTGGCTATTGGTTGGTGGCACTATAACGCCATTGCCTAGGCCACTTATAGCGGTAAAGTTATACACCTGCCCCTCCAGGCCCGAAGCCGCTGGGCTGACCTGATAAGTTATAGTATCGGTTTTGATTGCTCCGGTGACAGAATCGGTTACTTGCATCGTAGCGTTCAGGGTCCAAGGCCCAGCTCCACCGAAATTGACAGTGATGTTTGGGGAATTAGTCATCGTGCCGGCGGTGACGTTAATGGGAACGGAAGGTACGCCAGAAATCACACTGCTACCAACGCCGGAGACCGCCAGGCCCGTCACCTGAAAACTGGCGTTATCGGCACTGTAGTTCTGGAGTAGGGCATTGAAGGTAAAATTGCTTCCGGTCGCCGCCGTGTCGCTCACTGCCTGGAGCTGGATGTTGTTCATATTGCCGAGCTGCACTTCCGTCGGTGGTGAGCCGTAATAATTATTGATGGCGTTGACTATATCCTGCGCCGTTGGCTGGCCGCCATCCAGCGTGTTAAGATTCAGCTTAAGAGGCGGCACACCGCCTTGCTGGTTCGCATACGGGCTTGGCACCGGATTACCGCTGGAATCGGTGATCCCGATCATGACGCTGCCACTCATGGCAAATTTCTCGTTTGAAGTTATCGACCGGGTGCCGATCAGCGAATTGGCGGGCGGGAACCCGGAGCCGTTATTCTGTATCGCGTTGGCGGCATTAGTAAGGTTTGTCGTGATGTTATCCAATTGTCCGAGCAGGTTAGGTATCTCTGTATCGCGCATTTGCAGAAGCCCGGCCAGTTTGCCACTACTTACTTTGCTGGTGATCACATTAGAACCGCTGGTTGTACCGGAAACACCACCGGAAACAAGTTGATCGCTCGAGGTCGATGCCAATGTGCCGTCCGGGTTTACCTGATATACATTGATCGGCGCGAGCATATTTCCGTTGATGAAATTCTGTACCGATCCGGCCTGGGTATAGGATAATTGATAAAGGACGCCGTTCGAGGATAGTAGGGTTACACCGGTATTAGTACCGACCGCTGCTTCGCCGTTTGACTGATAGCTGACGCTAATGCCAATATACTGTGCGATGTTCTGCAAGTCGGTATCGCGCTGATCCAGGAGTGTAGCGGTCGATTGACCGTTCTGGGATGCGGACTGGATGGAAAGGTTTACCAATTGCAGATCTTTCAACTGCGAATTTACATAGGTAACGGCGCTTCCTATATCTCCGTCAGCCTGAAGCCGGGTTTTTTCCAGGTTGTTGGCCAGGCCGGATATGTTGCCAGCTAAATTTTCTGCCTGGTCAAGCGCGGCGGTCTGTGATGATGCATCTGCCGGGTTGCTGGCCAAAGTATTGGCCGCGGCGAAGAAATGGTTCAGCGCGTCGGTTATGCTGTTGCCGGAGCCGACGCTATCGGTGGAGGAATTCGGGGTGCCGTAATAGCTTTGTATCTGCTGGTAATAATTATTCAAAACCTCGGTGGTGCCGACTTGTGAATATTGCTCGCGGGTTGCTGCTACTAGGAAGGCGTTGCTTGCACGCGTTACATTGTCTAGCTGCACCCCTTGGTCGAAGCCGCCGGTGAAATCCGCCGAGAAATTTACGTTCTTGCTAGAATAACTGGTATCGTTAGCATTGGCGATATTGTCGGAAATAATGCCCAGGGCATGCTGGTTGGCCTTCAGTCCGGTAACTGCTGAACTTAATGCGTCAACTGATGAAATAGCCATGGTTCTTCCCTATACCTATATGACGTTGTTGACGGTGAATGGCGGTACCGCTTCCAGCTTGCGCCCCGAGCCGCCTTTGCCACCCTTGCGGTTATAACCGCGCGTGGCCGCAAAATAATCACTGGCGGCGCTGGAGATGCAGCCGATGACTCGACGATTCACCTCACGGGCCTTTTTCAGCTCGCAGAAATTCTCCATGGCGATTTCTGAGAAAATGCGGCCAACGGTCGCCAGCTCCTGCTTTTCCTGTTCGGTGAATTCGCGCGCCTGTTTCATAGCCGCTGATTCAACCTGATTCTTGGCCTTCTCAAGCAGCAAAATTAATTCCTCTTTTTCCTTCTGAAAGGCTTTTATCTCAGAGATTTTCATCTGGCGCAGGAATATGGTTTCATTGGCTAATATCGCACCAAGCCTGGCTATTAACTCGACCAGGTTTTCCACCGCGTCATTCCGGTTTAGTTCCAGATCCCTTACGGTTTTTACTCTGCTATTACGCATATCATTTGTTTCCCTCCTGTATCCTTAACATCTCTTTTTTAACTTGTGCGGCAATGCCGATGCCGCCGTTTTTCACCATATTCTTGGCGTATTCGTCGGCGAGCATGGAGCGGTAAACCTCCTCCGCATGGCCGCCGCCCATCAATGGATCAACCTCCACTGTGTCAAACATCGGACGGATCATCTCACCTAGGAACACCGCCTCGAAATCCTTCGATGTTTTGTCGATCCGAGCCAGGCTTTTCGCCTTCTTTACATCGGGAAGGCTTGAGGCACTGTTCAAGGCCTGGGAAGCGATTGCTTCGTTTGTGCTTGTATTAATGTCCATAACTATCTCACCCACACCTATCTAGTTGTTATTTCCGCCTGTATAGCGCCCGCCGCCTTCATCGTCTGCAAAATGCTTATCATGTCGCGCGGACCCACTCCGAGTGCGTTCATTCCGTTCACCAGGTCCCGTAAATCAGCGTTTTTCTTGAATACTGTCATCTTTTTATCGGCATTCTCGTTCACCGTGACGATGCTGTTTGGCACCACCGCGGTATTTATCGGCGTATTCTCCTCGAGTGCGAACGGCCCCGGCACGGTGATTAGCGGCGTTTCCTCAATTTTTACCACCAGATTCCCCTGCGCCACTGCGACCGTATCTATTCGTACGTTTTCGCCCATGACGATGGTGCCTGAAGCCTCGTCGATGATAATTTTAGCCACTTCGTCGGTTTCCACCGGAATTTGCTCGATTACATTCAAAAGCTCAACCACCGCCGCGTTGTATTGCTGCGGCACGGTAACCCGCACCGTTCCCGGATCGGTAACCTTTGCGATATTGCCGCCCATCTTACGGTTCACCGCCGAGGAAATGTTTGAGGCGGTCGATATATCAGGATTTTTCAGCGCCAGGTTGACGGTTTGCAGATCATTCAGCTTATAATCAATTTCGCGCTCGACGATGGCACCGTTGGCGATGAATGCGTTGGTTGGCACACCCTTGGTGATGCTGCCGCCCGCCGTTCCTTGAGCCTGGTAGCCCTCGATGGCAAGCCCGCCTTGCGCCACCGCATAAACTTGACCATCAGCCCCTAATAGCGGCGTCGCCAACAGATGCCCGCCGAGTAGGCTGGTCGCATCGCCGATGGCGCTGACATTGACGTTCACCCTGCTGCCGTTGCGGGAAAATGGCGGCAGCGTGGCACTCACCATCACCGCCGCGATGTTTTTGGGCTGAAGCGACTGCACCTGGTTCTTGACGTTAATACCCAGCCTTTCCAGGAAAGTTATCAGGCTTTGCGCTGTATAAGGTTCGTTGTTCAATTTGTCGCCGGTGCCGTTTAGGCCCCCGACCAGCCCGTAGCCGACCAGCGTATTATCCCTAATTCCCTCAAAATTCACGATGTCTTTAATGCGCGACGTGGTTCCGGCATGGGCCGGCGATGATTTGAGGCCCAGAAACAGCGCCAGGAACACCAGGAACAACAGGATGAAGGCTAGCGTCGAATCACCCTGACTGTCGTTCCGTTTTTTTCTATAGTTGAAAGCCTGCATATAAAAATCCTCTTTTGCTATTTATAAAGCGAGAACCGTGCCAAATGGATTTTATCAAGCAATATCAATATAATAACATACGCATAAAATGTATATAAAATTTCAGCCGACCGATAATGTTCCAGCAATCTAGGCAAATTTTGCCGATGGCAGAAAAGTTTGTTTTGTGCTATGTTTTTACCATGCGGATTAATGACCTCGGAAACATCGGCAAAACCGGTTCCACTTCGAAGAAAGCCGCCAAATCGAAGATTAATTCGGATTTCGGCAACCTTCTGGACGAAGCTGCCTCCGCTGAAGAAAGCGTCACTACACCGGAAGTTGTATCAACTTCTCCTGCGGGGATGGTGGGCTCGCTCATTTCAATCCAAGTTGAGTCACAACAGCAAAGCAATCGCGAACCGATCGCTTATGGTAGTGAACTACTTGATTTCCTCGAAGAAATAAAGGGAGGTATGCTGGATGGTAGTGTTTCACTGGAAAAAGTCCAAAAGCTTAAAACCAGCTTGAAAAACAACCGTAATTGGATAATTGATGAAAAACTTTCATCAACTTTAAATGAAATAGAAACTCGTGCTAAAGTTGAAATTGCCAAACTTGATCGCGAGGCATAAAATCTTATTGCCCTTTCAGCCATAAACCAATATATTCCCTGCCCTTGATTGTTTTTATGGAGTGAAATCAATGAGTCCAGCGAAAAGCGCCGCAAAGAAGAAAACGGTGAAGTCGGCAAGATCGATAAAAAAGCCAGCGATAAGAGCCGTTGCAACGAAGAAACTTGCGGCCAAAAAGCCGTTGCCAACGAAGACTAGGGCAAAGAGGGCGGCAAGAATCGATCTGCCGGCGAATTACCGTCCATCCGAGAAAGAGCCGTACATGAACCCCAGCCAGCTGGAATATTTCCGCCGCAAACTGCTGGCTTGGCGCAAGGAATTGCTCGAGGAATCCATGGAAACCTTGAATCATCTGAAAGAGGAAAACTGGAACGAACCAGATATCAACGATAGGGCCACGGTTGAAACCGATACGGCGCTGGAACTCCGCACCCGCGACCGTTACCGGAAATTAATCTCCAAGATTGATGCGGGTTTAAGGAAAATCGAAAACGACGAATACGGTTATTGCGAGGAAACCGGCGATCCAATCGGTCTGAAACGCCTAGAGGCGCGCCCTATCGCGACCTTAACCGTGGCCGCGCAGGAAAAGCACGAAAAATACGAAGAGCAATATAACGACGAGGATTAGAAGGTTTCTATACTTCGCTACCCATAGATTGCGATCCCCGCCTACCGTATAAATTTCAACACTGCCACTTTGCTAACGTGATATATTGGGCTAGTTGGCTATAGAATGAATTTTAAAATATTAAAACTGGCCGGATGGGGGAATTACTTGCCCATGGAGTGCCCGGTTTACCGTCCGGAGAAGGAGCGCGAAGTTCCGGTGGTAATGGCTTCCCACGGATCGGCGCTGGTCGCACGCGGTATGGGGCGAAGTTATGGCGACGCCTCCTTGAATTCTGGCGGAATTATAAGCAGCGAGCGACTCAACCGATTCATCGAATTCGATGCGGAGAAGGGTGTAATCACGGCAGAAGGCGGCGTTAGCCTGGCAGAAATCCTAGATATCGCAGTGGTGAAAGGCTGGTTCCTGCCGGTGGTTCCCGGCACGAAATATGCTAGCCTCGGTGGAGCCATCGCCTGCAATATCCACGGCAAAAACCATTATGCTAAAGGCGATTTTGCGGAATATGTTTTGCATTTAAAATTATGCCTGCCAAACGGCGAATCACTAGACTGTTCCGCCGCTAAAAATGCGGAAATTTTTTGGGCCACCTGCGGTGGAATGGGCATGACCGGATATATCGAACGGGCAACACTGCAGCTGATTCCCATCGAATCCGCATCGCTTGGTTGCTGGCGCGTGAAAGCGGAAAACATCGAGGAAATGGTCGCGCTTTTCCGTGAAAATGCGACGAACTCCGATTATATGATTGGCTGGATCGACCATTTCGCGCGCGGCAAAAACCTGGGCGCCGGAATATTCGAGAAATCCAACCATTGCAAATTGACGGATGGATTGCCGCTCGGGAAATACCGCGAAAAACCGCCATCATTCAGTGTGCCGAAATTTTTCCCCGCCTTCACACTCAATAAATATTCTATGGCTCTATACAATCGGGCCAGATTCTGCGGTATCGGGAAAAAAGGCGCTACTATGAAAAGAAATTTTTTCGAGTTTTTCCACCCGCTCGACGCCTTAAAGAACTGGAACCGCATGTATGGTAACAACGGATTTTTCCAGTATCAGTTCATCGTGCCGGAGGGGAAAAACGCTGCGATCGACATGCGGAATATATTGCAGCTAATCCAGGATAGTGAACATTTCTCGTTCCTGGCAGTGATTAAATACCACCGCGGCGGGAAAGGGTTGATGACGTTTCCGATCGCAGGTTTCAGCATCGCGCTTGATTTTCCGGCAGGCGAAAAAATCCTCGGGCTTTTGGATAAAATCGACGAGGAATTGTGCCGTACCGGTGGACGGATTTATCTGGCGAAAGACGCGCGCGCCAAGCCGGGAACAATAGAAAAAATGTATGGGAAAAATTTCCGTGAATGGAAAAAAATAATCAAGGAAATCGACCCGCAAAACAAAATGGATTCGGCGATGGGCAAAAGGTTGGGATTCCATGAATGAACCGATGAAAAAAGCACTCGTAATCGCTGCCACTTCATCGCTTGGCGCTGCGATTTGCGCTGTGCTGGCACGCCGGAATTACTCGCTTTTCCTCACCGGGCGGGATGTGACGGAATTGGAAATAATCGCCGCCGATCTGCGAATCCGGCATAATGCCAATGTGCTTATAGGAAAATTTGACCTAGCATACGTCACATTTTCTGCCGGGAATTTTTTAGAGGACGTGGAGGAAAAATTTGGAAGTTTCGATGCCGCTTTTTTACTTGCCGGGGATATGGGTACGGCGGCGCATGATGAAAAAAACATCGAGCAGGTAGTGAAGGTTAACTATCTTCAACCACTGAAACTCCTGGAATTATTAGCGGAAAAAATGGCGGCAGGGCGGGGCGGAAGCGTGGCGGTAATTTCTTCAATCGCTGGAGACCGTGGACGGCAGAGCAATTATGTATACGGCAGCGCCAAGGCGGGCCTGGCCGCATCGGCATCCGGCCTGCGCAATAAATTTTCACGCCGCGGCGTTCATATAATGACAGTGAAACCCGGATTCATTGATACGCCTATGACCTACGGCATGCAAAGCCCGCTGATATACTCCCGCGAAAAAGCGGCCGAGACCATCGTTAAAGCCCTGCGGCGGAAAAAAGACGTGGTTTACGTGCCATTTTTCTGGCGCTATATAATGCTGATAATAATACTGATACCGGAAAAAATATTCAAGAGGATGAAACTGTGATTGCGGCACTGGAAATCCTGCGCCCGAGGCAATGGGCCAAAAACGCCTTCGTTTTTGCACCTTATGTTTTCGCGCTGCGGTTCAACGATCCAGCCACGCTGCGTAACGCGGCAATCGCCACGCTGTGTTTCATCGCGGTTTCCGGCGCGGTTTACATATTTAATGATTTCATGGATCTAGCCACCGACCAGCTGCACCCAATGAAAAAATTCCGTCCTCTGGCAGCGGGAAAAATCAGTGGGAAAAGAGCCGGCGCGCTGATGGTTGCGTTACTGCTTGCCGGTTATTTCCTGGTCAGCTTCCTGCCGAAATCCTGTTTCGTAATTATCCTGATTTACCTGGTTTTCAATATCGCATATTCCAAGGGATTAAAAAATTATGCGATAATCGACGTGCTGATAATCGCCATGGGCTTCGTTTTCCGCGTATTGATGGGCGGTTATGCGATAGGGGCAGAGGTATCGGCGTGGATCATCTTGGCGACGCTGCTGCTGGCACTGTTCCTGGCGTTCGGCAAAAGATACGCCGAAATCAACGGCGAAGGAGCTAGTAGCGAAAGCGCGCGCCGGAGCTTCAATAGCTACAATAAAGAATTACTCGGGAAATTAATTACGGTTTCCTGCGCCGCCGCACTAATCTGCTATGGAATTTATGCAGCGGACGCAGCAGCTCGGACGGGGCGGCAGGAATTCGTCTATACTACAATATTCGTGGTGTTTGGGCTGTTTCGCTACATGCAGATAATTTTCGTAAACGGCAGCGGGGAGGAGCCGGAAAAAATCTTGTTCCGCGACCGACCGCTGGCGATAAACCTGGTATTATGGCTGATTTTCAGCGTTTTCATACTTATATATTAAATATCCGGTTCGTCCGGTTCGCGGGTGTAGGCTGCTGCACCACCGCGCTTGATTTTGCGATTTTCTATTTCCTGCATTTCATTTACGGCCTTGCCATAATCCCGGCCAACGCTGTTTCTTACGGCACCGGCATCGCCATAGGATTTTTCATCAACCGCGTCTGGACCTTCCACGACGCCATGCACCGCTCACACCGCCGCGTCATGCTCTCGTTGATATACGGCTATATAGGCCTGATTCTGAACACTATACTCGTCTGGCGCTTGAGCCTTTATATCCCTGCTATGCTTGCAAAAACCGCCGCGGTACTGGTAATCTTGCTGTATAATTACCTCACCAACAAATACTTGGTTTTTCGTGTCAATAAATAAAAAATTCTTGAGTTTTTTTCTGCTTGCGCTTTGGCTGATTTCTGCCACGGCAATAGCGAAGGACGACATTCTGGTCAATTGCGGCCTGACGCCGAACGTGGCAGCGCCGGAGCATTATCCGGGCGCAAAAAACATCCCCGCCAGCAATGATCTGCGGCGCAAAACCGGCAGCGCCGAGGTAGCGAATGGCAAGATGATCCGGCTCATCGGCCGCGTCGTAGATGAAAATTGCGTGCCAGTGGCCGATGCAAAAGTGGAGATATGGCAACCGAATTCCTACGGCTATTACCGGGACGAAGCGGAGAAAATCGACGAGGTAAACGATGTGAATTTCCAGGGCGCTGGCGAGTTTATCACCAACAATCTCGGCCAGTTCGATTTCGTTTCGATAAAGCCGGGAAGCCTCGGCTGGCGGGCGCCACAGATAAACTTTAAGGTTGCGCATCCCGATTTCGATGAGGTGAACACCACCATTTATTTCGAGGACGAATCGCGCACTGATTTCGACCCGGTTTATTCAAAACTGCCGCTGGAAGTGCAAAAATCGTTGATTGCGAGGAAAAGACTGCTTGACGAAAAAAACCCGGCGGAAACCGCGTATTATTTCGACATAACCCTGCGCGGAGCAAGCAAGACCAAGAGTTATTGATGACCACGCAAGGTCGCTTACAGCCTATCCAGATAATCCGAAATTATTCCATCTGGCTCAAGAGTTTTTGCGTAGCGGATTTCTGCCGGATCGTTCACCGTCCAGACGAATATTTTCCAGCCGCGCACATGGATTTTTTCTACCAGTTCTTTATCAACATTATCTATGCGCAGATTCACAGCAAAGGGCGGAATATCAGAAATTGAATCAAGTGATTCGATTTTATCGAAAGCGGGAGCGACCGGAATTTTCGGATAAAGTTTTTTTAAGTGACGCAGTTCATCTATATCGAACGAACAGACGAACAGATTTTCCCGCAGCCATTTGCCGGAATGCACTGCATTTTCTATCAAAAGCCCGAGAGGTTTTGCGATATTCGGAACTTTCGTTTCAATAAAAACCGCCGCACGGTCATTGATGAAATCCAGGGTTTCCTGGAGCGATGGAACTTCCAACTCCTGCAATGCGTGCAAACTTTTATCGGCGACTTTTCCGTGGCCCTGAGTGGTGCGTTCCAGCGTTTCATCATGGATGACAACGATTTCACCGGTTTTGCAGAAATGGACGTCCAATTCTATCGCATCAGCGCCCATTTCTAACGCTTTGGCGAATGCTTCAATGGTATTTTCCGGCGCATAGCCGGACGCGCCGCGATGGGCGATCCTAATCATCTAGTAATTTTTTTATTCCCGAAAGTGCCAGCGCGTAACCAATTGCGCCGAACCCGCAGATTACGCCTCTCGCCGCGCGGCTGACGTAGGAATGATGCCGGAATTCCTCGCGCCGGTAGATGTTCGATAGATGCACCTCGACGACAGGAATTTTCACCGCCAGCAACGCGTCGTAAATGGCGACCGAAGTATGGGTGTAGGCGGCGGCATTGATTATCAGCGCGCTAAATTTTGCGGATTCCTGGATCCAGCCAATAATCTCGGCTTCGGCATTGCTCTGGCGGAAATCAATGGAAAACCCCAGTTTTTCTGCGGTTTCCTTGCATAATTTCTCAATGTCGGCGATGGTTTGGTTGCCGTAGATTTCCGGCTCGCGCGCGCCCAGCATGTTGAGGTTCGGGCCGTTGATGATGAGAATTTTTTTCATGTATTTACACCTGATTTCAGGAGATATATTCTAGCATACTATGGAAATAATCCTGAACGGCAATAAATATAATCTGGATGGAAGTTGCTCGGTGGCAGCACTAGTGACAGAACTCGGCCTCGACGGCAGGAAAATCGCGGTGGAGAAAAACCTGGAAATCGTCTCCCGCTCGCACTACGGGACGGAAGAAGTCCAGAGTGGCGATTGCATCGAAATCGTAAATTTCATTGGCGGCGGGTAGTATCATATGGGAATGGGGGAAGATTTTCTGGTTTTAGGCGGAAAAAAATTTTCCTCGCGGCTGCTGGTCGGCACCGGGAAATACCGGAATATGGGCGAATGTGCCTCGGCTATCGAAGAGTCCGGCGCGGAAATCGTGACGGTTGCGGTCAGGCGCGCGGAAATTGCCGGGCCACAGCTCGAGGATTTCATAGACCCAAAAAAATATACATTCCTGCCAAATAGCGCCGGGTGTTACATGGCGGAGGAGGCAGTCAGAACGCTTAAGCTGGCGCGGGAAATGGGTGGCTGGAACATGGTGAAGCTCGAAATAATCGGCGATCGCGAAACACTTTTGCCCAATATGCCGGAGACGCTGAAAGCGGCGGAAATACTGGCGCGGGAGGGTTTCGCCGTCATGGCTTACTCGGATGACGATTTGAATATGGCTGGTCGGCTGGAGGATGCAGGGTGCGCGGCAGTAATGCCGCTTGCGGCACCGATCGGCTCTGGGCTTGGGATTTTGCGACCGGAGAAACTGCAAAAAATAATCGCGCAAGCGAAAATCCCGGTGCTGGTCGATGCCGGGATCGGCACTGCGTCGGATGCTTGCATCGCCATGGAAATGGGCTGCGCCGGAGTGTTGTTAAATACCGCGATAGCTGAGGCCAAAAATCCGGTATTGATGGCGCGGGCGATGCGGCAGGCGGTCGAATCCGGGCGGGCGGCGCATCTGGCCGGTCGCATGAAAAAATCAGCCATGGCTGCTGCTTCCTCGCCGATTGCGGGGATAATGAATTAAAATGCAGCGCATATATAGCTTCAAAAACATGTTCATCCTGGCGGCAATCATCACTTTCTGCCGCATCATTTATCTTTACCTGAATCACCTCGACCTACACCCCGATGAAGCCCAATATTGGTTGTGGTCGCGCGAGTTAGCGCTGGGGTTTTATTCCAAACCGCCGGTAATTGCCTGGCTGATTGCTATTTCTACCAGTATTTGTGGCCAAGGTGAACCTTGTATCAGGCTGTTTTCTCCGTTGCTGCACCTGGCGACGGCGATGCTGATTTTCCCCCTGGCGAGATATTTATGGGATGAAAAAACCGGATTTTTTTCCGCACTCGGCTATCTATTACTGCCAGGAGTAACTTTCTCGTCGCTGCTGATGACGACGGACGCTCCACTGTTATTTTTCTGGGCCGGGGCATTACTGTTTTTTGCCCGGGCAATGCGAGAGGATAAACTCCAGGATTGGTTGCTCTGCGGAGTTTTTACCGGGTTCGGGCTGCTCACTAAATATACTATGGTGGTTTCTATTTTTTCAGCGCTGATATATATTCTCACTACCGGCATCAGTAGGTTGAAAACCTGGAAGCCATGGGCCGCTGCGGCCTTAGCCCTCCTCATATTTCTGCCTAATCTCATCTGGAACACGGAGAACGGTTTCCTCAGTTTCCGGCACACCGAGGATAATTTGAATCCCGCCGCACCTGCTTTCACCTCGGTAAAAATGCTGGAATTCCTGGGTGCGCAAATGGGAATTTTTGGCCCGATATTTTTTTGCTTTTTTGTTTTCATCCTGCTGTTCCGGTTTAAGGGAATCATCAGGGATAAAAAATATAAAATGCTCTGTTGTTTTTTTCTGCCGCTTATCGCGATTACTCTGGCAGTAGCTGCAACATCGCGCGCGCATGGCAACTGGGCCGCGCCGATTTATGTTCCGGCTGTAATCCTGGTCGTTGCTTGGATGGTGGAGCATGAAAAAACCGGATGGATTCGCGCCGCATTGGCGCTGCATCTGGCGTTCGCACTGGTTTTATATAATTGGCACGGAAAGCCCGATCCGTTCGCGCGTATGCGCGGTTGGCGGGAATTTTCTGCAGCAGTTGCAGAAATAAAATCGCGGCATCCGGGTGCGGAAATTTTCACCAACGAAAGGAAAATTGCCGCCGAGCTTTCATATTATTTGCACCCATATGATTTGTGCGGAGAAAAAAATCCCGCTGCGATATATAAATGGAACCCCAGTGGGCAAATCCGCGATTATTTCGATAGCGCGCGCGACATGGGTAGGATGAAAGGCCTTGACTTTATTTTCGTCGCCAGAAATGATGGCGCGGCTGAACCGGCGGATTATTTCGCTGCTGCTGTGAAGGAAAAAACGCTGCCGTTGCTTGCGAATCCGAAGCTTATCTACGCGATTTATTATATGAAAGATTTTAGGGGATATTGATATGCCGCGCCCACTGATAATTCTGTTAATCGTCACTGCTATTCTCGCCGCTGTGTTCGTGACGTTTCCGCAAATTGACATATGGATGACCGGGCAGTTTTATGATCCGCAAAATGGTGGGTTCTGGCTGAAAAACAATCCTATAATACTGGTGTTTTATTACCTGGTGAAATATGCGAGATATGCTATGCCGGTTGTGTTCGCAGTACTATTGGCGGCGAATTTTTTAACCAAGAAGAAATTTCTTTTCGGCAGGCGTGAGTTGGCTTTCCTGTTCCTGGCGGCGCTGCTCGGGCCGATTATCGTCACCGGGTTTTTCAAGGATTACTGGCACCGCGCCCGGCCGGTGCAGACCATCGAATTCGGCGGAGATAAGCCATTCACCCGTGCGTTCGAAATCTCGCATTATTGCCCGACTGATTGCTATTCGTTCGTCTCCGGTCATGCGGCGATGGGATTTTTCTTTGTCGCATTTGCGCTGGTGATTGCGAGCGCGAGGAAACGAAAGAAGGCGTATATTTGCCTGTTTCTGCTAGGGATGGTGATAGCGTTCGCGCGAGTGATGCAGGGCGCGCATTATTTGAGTGACGTGGTTTTCGGCGGGCTATTCACGCTTATCAGCACGCATGCACTTTATTATTTAATGTATAGGAAAGTGACGCCCAGTTAGCAGTGCCTAATCCCGCGGCACGATTTTTTTAATTTCTTTCTCAACTATCTGCTGCACGACGCCCGGCAGGTTGGCGTTCAACCAATCGGCCATCATCGGTTTCAGCGACTCGATCACCAGGTCTTCCAAAGTTTGGCCGGAGCGAAGCAGTGGCGAATTGACATGCGGTTTCGGTGTTTTATCCAGCAAGCTTTTCAGCGACTCCGCGGCTTGATCCGCACTTTTCTTGGTGAGGAGGGATTCTCCCGCCGCGGCCTTTTCCGGCGGCGTGACTTCTTTCGGTTGCGGGGCGATTTCAGGTTTTTGGGGCATGACAGCTTCCGTGGGTTTAATTTCCGGCTTTTCTTTTATAGGTTCGGGCGCCAAGACAGGCTCATTATTTTTCTTTCCCAAAGCCTCGTCGATATTTTCCAAAACATCACGCGGCTGAGGAATTTCCGGCACGGCGGCAACCGGGGTTTTATTCTCCACAGGTTTTACCGCAGCGGGGGATGAAACTTTTTTAGTCAGTTCCAGCACCTCCTCATCACCTTCCGCAGGGACGCCGGGTTCCTTGCCTTTCTCAAATTCGCCGGAGATGATATTTTTTATCGATTTCAAAATACCCTCCATCGACTCGCCCTGCTCATTGTTTTCCTCAGGCATTGCAGCTCCCATAGCGACCAATAGCTCCCTAGGGGGCTACAATATCAGACAAAATCCCAGGTGACAATATTAGAATATCTAGGCCTTACGAGGATGTAGACTACCACAAGCGCTTCGGTTTTCTAAAAAAACACCCGGAGTTTCGACAACCCGCGGCGTTGGAGCTATCCCGAATGAAAATTTTCGCCTCGTTGATGATTTTCATCAATTTGTTAACCTTTTATTAACTATTTTACCCTTATACTTAAGGAAAACACCTAGTATGACTTATCACGGATTTGTACAAAATGCCGGAATTAGATAAAACTGAAAGATTGAAACTGATGAAGGCCGACAACCAGCAGGCCATAGAATCTTTCTGGGAAGAGCATAAGGATCGTCTCTTCAGAATTGCCGCATTTTCAATAAAGAAGCGTTACGGAAATAATCTTGATCCCGCAGTAAGCCACGAATCGCTGGCAGGTGAGGTTCTTGCACAAATTTTAAGAGAAAAGAAATTCCCGGAGATAGAAGAAGAATTCATGAAATTTTTTATGAAAGTAAGTGAGCGTAGAGCCATTGATCAACAAAGGAGCTTATGTGGCCATAATGGTCATGTTATCACTGGCACAAAATGGCAGAGATCAATATCTCTTGCCGGTCAACCTACAAAAGCAGGGAAGAAGGAAAAATTCGTCGATGTCATTTCCGACAGAAATGCTGATTGCCCCTATCCTACAGCACAAATAAAAGAATTATTGAAAAGCATTATAGGAAATTTCGAAGCAATTATCGACAATTTGGAATACCAACATAAGAATGGAAATATCCAGAAACAGGTAGTTTTATTGAGATTTGGAAGGGGATTGTCAGCAAAGGAAATCGCGCAAGAGTTGGGCATCAAGCCAAATACAGCAGATAAGTATATTTCTATAAGTAAGCCCCTGATTATGGCCGATCTGGAACAAAGAAGAAGTTTTATAGATAAAGCGGCTTATAATATCATAGAAAGGGTGGTCTTAGAAAGAGGAGACAAACACGCTAGCCTCATGACCGTTTATGACGAATTGGCAAAAAAGTCTTACCAGCCTGATCTCTAAGATGATATTACTAAATAGTAGCCGGAACCACGTTTACCACTGATTTGCCGTTGGTTCCGAACGAGAATTTCACTGCACCGTCAGAAAGCGCGAAAAGCGTGTGATCCTTGCCGATGCCGACGTTTTTGCCCGGGTGATATTTCGTCCCGCGCTGGCGCACCAGGATATTCCCGGCCAGAACCGATTGCCCACCGGATTTTTTTAGTCCCAGCCTGCGGCCCGCTGAATCGCGCCCGTTTCTTGAACTTCCACCAGCTTTTTTATGTGCCATATATTCCTCTTATTCTTTGGGCTTCTTATTTCTTTGCCGGTTTTTTGGCGGTGGATTTCTTCTTCGGCTTGTCTGGAGACTTACCTTTAGCCGCCATACGCGCTGCATGCGCATCTGCCTTTTTATACGGCTTGCGGTTTGGCGCTTCACTCTTGGCGCTGGCCGCTCCGAATTTTATCTCGCGCACGCGAAGCCAGGTAACTTCCTGGCGATGGCCTATTTTACGGCGGTAATTGTGGCGGCGGCGCTTCTTGAATATCAGGACTTTTTCATCCTTGCCCTGCTCCAATATCTCGCCGGAAACTACCGCACCGGAAACAATCGGCGAGCCTAGTGTAATCTGCCCGTTATCGCCGGTCACCGCGATTACGTCTTTGAATTGCACAAGCGTACCCGGCTGGCCAGGAACTTTCTCCAGCTTTATCACATCGCCGGCAGAAACCTTATATTGCTTCCCACCTGATTTAATTACTGCAAACATATCAATACCTTAACGAGAAATAGCGCTAAAAATCCATACCCTTTTTTGCAAGGAGTGGTAAATATAGTGATAAAACCCACCTTGTCAATGAAGTTTTAGGGTCGGTGAATGTATTAGCTATCACCCGGTTCCCTCTTTTTGAGATTATATCCATGCACTTTCGCCAGTTCTTTCAAATACTTTTTCGCTAGCCCTAACGATATGAGTTCCAAGTCTGCCATCTCTACTATTTCTGCTCGTGTCCTTGCTATTTCTCCATAATCTTGAGCTGTGAATGACAATTCTTTCTCGACCATGCTATAAATTATAGGACGAATAGCGGATAACATAAGGTAGTATACAGCGGAGGATCTAATTGAAGGTTTCCCTTTCAATACACCCCTTTCGTTGTCACGGCTGCGTCTTGCCTTATATTCTTCAGAAAAACCCTCAGGATCAGTGGATGCTGCCTTGGCCTTTTCAAAATTGTCTTTTGAAAAAATCTCTTCTGTCCCGTCACGATAGGGCTTCGTCATTACAAACAATTCTTCAAATAAAGCTGTACTGAGATAATCAGGGCGCTTTTCCCTAATGTCGCTTTCAGTGAGGTTATATTTTGCTGGACGACTGGTAGTATCTCTACCCTTCAGCAATAAATCATAAAGTGGCCCAAGACGAACTTGCATCCTAATATGTTCTAAGTTGGTAAGTTTTATGAATTCAGCTTGACGTACACTACGTTCTTCTAGTTCTCTATCAATGGAACATACGACGTCCTCAAAAATCTTTTGTGTGAGACGTGTGCCCTCCTTATCTAATGCTGCTATACCCACCAGATACAATGCTTGTATAAATTGATTATATACTTCAGCTCCGATGGGATTGATAACCGGATCAGGCCGATCATTATCTGAAAAATCATCAACAGCCGGTAAAGCATCTTGATATCCATTACTTATACGAAATAAATTATCATCAAGTATACCTCCTAAAACAGCCAGAATTACGTCGATTTTTCGTATCTCTTTCTCATCTTTCTTTATAGATCTAAACAATTCATCAAAAGAAACTCCCAAGGCTGTGCCCCAGTGCTCTATTGTGGGGACAAAAAACTCTTCACAATGTTCGGCTTTACTTTTTATATCTGCACAAACATAGAAGCGGTAGTCTGGTGTATCTTCGTCGGTCAGTACAAGCTGGCGGGTAATGGCTTGTATTTTATCCTTGAAACTTCTTTTTCTCATATTTTCCCGATCCAATTAGTAAAGAGGAGGGCGAAGCAACCGCGTAGCTGCGAATTAGAAATCCGGGCAATCGATGATCCACGGGCCTGAGTTGGTTTTCATTTTGATTTCAAGCTAGCTCGCCCTATGATCGGATAGAGAAGACAGCCAACAACAATGACACCACCCGTTTCTAATGCCACGGAGTGAAACTCTTGTGGTATGGTTAGTATGCCGATCTCCGCTACCAGCCAGATTATTCCCGATACGACCACCGGCCAATGCCAGTGCCCCAGTGAAAAACTTCCCGCAGCGGGTAGGTTTTTCAATCCAATAGCAAAATTCACTACCGTTGCTAGATAAACCAGGGCTAATAGCACAACAGGTATCGCGTACAGATCGATAAAGTCCTTTGCTGTCACAAGAGTGAGAATCTCGATTGTTAAAATGAGCATGATCGTTACAATCGGCACCCCGCGGTCAGACACGCGCGCAAGCAACGGCGAGGCAAGAAAACGTTTATCACGCGCCATGGCGAATAAAATCCTGGCGGCCGTTGCCATACTGAGAAGCGCGGTGGCAAACATGGCCAGAATAACGAAGAGAAGAAAAATTTTCGTTACGGTGCTACCGAGATGGTGGGCAATTATGGCCGATACTGGATCGGCTGCCGCCGACACTGCTGCCAAATCGGGTATAGCCAATGTGATAATCATGATGAAGGCAAAACCCAGGATGATAGTGAATAAAATCGATGAAAGAATGCTTTGCGGGACGATTCTTCTGACATTCACAGTTTCTTCCGAGAAGTCCGAAGGACTTTCAAAACCAAAAATCGTCCAGGCGGCGAGCAAGATCGCCATGGTAAAGCCCGGCCAATAGGGCCTTGGATTATCTGGTATGGTTGTAACAAGCGCGATATGCGCTTCGCCATTAAGCAGGATAACCATCAGTATTATCGCACCGAATACCACTAAGGCGATAACTTCGGCGATAACGGCTATTTTGTTAGTGCCGGCGGCAAGCTTTATGCCGTAAACATTGATTGCCGCCTGGATCAGGATAATAGCCGCGCCGGTAAGGCGCACGGTACCGGCATCAAATTCGCGCCCCAGGAAACTTTGCAGCGGGGTCATCATGGCGATGATTATGCCGACGGTGCTTATCGAATATACGAATACTGTCATCCAACCGGTCAGCCAGCCAATCACTGGGGTAGTCAATTTGCTGTTCCAGTTATATATAGCGCCGGTCAGCGGAACCCGACCGGCCATCTCGGCAAACACCAGCGCTACCAGCATCTGGCCGATTCCAACCAATGGCCAGGTCCAGATACCGAAAGGCCCTGCCTTGCTGAGGACATAACCGTAATTGGTGAATATCCCCATCAATATCGACATGCACGAGAATGAAACCGCGAAAGAGGAAAAAAATCCCAGGCTGCGGCGAAGCTGTGGCTTATAGCCGGATTCAATCAAGACCTGATCGTCATCATTATGTGTCATTTTTACATTTTTGCGCCGGATTTTGGCTGCATACTCCTATAGGCAATTGTTTCAAGAATATCATTGCTGCCGAGAAGAAATCCAATATAGCGCTCGAATCCTATGCCGAACCCACCCCGCAGAATCGGCTCTTCATCCCTGAATAAATTAAGATATTCTGCAAAAGTTTGCAGCGTGTCACCACCACGCTCCTGTATGTAACGAGCAATGGAGGAAGCCATCAGGTAACGAGTGATGTTTTGCCCATTTTCCTCACGCACCGCGCCGCCGGTAGTTTCGCCAAGGCGCGGCATTAGAAGATCCGCACTATAAACCCGCTCGCCATCTTCGGTACGTTTCATATTGAAGAATTTTATCCGGGCCGGGTAATGCGTGACAAAAACAGGGTTGTTGTTGAAATGCAAGAGGATCAGCCTCTCCTCCTTTATGCCAAGGTCATCGCCAAAACTATATTTTCCGGATTTTTTATTAAGCAACGCTAGGGCTTCATCGTAGGTAATGCGTGAAAATGGGTTGTGAACAACTTTCATAAGATAAGGAATGTCTCCGCCCAGGTGCTTAACATCGTTTTCGTTTTTCTCCAGAACCACCTTCGTTGCATTTTTTATTATGACTTCTTCTAATTTGACGATAGCATCCAGAGCCGACGCCGCATTCGTTCCTTCATATGGCCTTTCCTGCTCGATAAGGGTGAATTCCGACAATCTGCGGCCCTGCATTTCCGGATCATCATAATTTTCTTCCCTGAAACTATTGTTCACTGTAAATACGCCACGCTTTAGACGTATTACTAACGCTTCCAACTGCAATTGAGCGCTTTGTGAAAGATGCGCTTCGCGCCCGTAGTAATTAAGCGTGAATGAGGCATAAGGATTTTCACACGACCCCGCGATGTTAACTAGGGACGAGGTTGAAACCTCAGTACAATCTTCCTGTACAAGTGCTGTCCGCAGAGCACCTAACGCTGCAGCTCTGACATTTAGAAGAGCGTTGAATTTACTCTTGCTGAAGGTTCCAAGCCCAGTAGCTATAGCATCTCCCATTATTCTCTTACCCGATCACCGGCACCTGCTCGAAAGTATGGAATGGCGGGGGAGAAGGGAGAGTCCATTCCAGTGTATCGGCACCGGAACCCCAGGGGTTATTAGGGCATTTCTTGCCCCATTTCAGCGTGTAGAAAACGATGCCGAGGAATAATATAGCCCCGGCAAATCCGATCAGCGCGCCGATGGTGGATATGTAATTCCATCCGGCAAATGCATCCGGATAATCGGGAATCCGACGCGGCATTCCGGCTAGCCCCAAGAAATGCTGCGGGAAAAACGTCAAATTCGCGCCGATGAACATGATCCAGAACTGGATTTGCCCGGCGATTTCCGGATATTGCCGCCCCGACATTTTTCCAATCCAATAATAGAATCCAGCAAATGCCGCAAAAACCGCTCCCAAGCTCATCACATAATGGAAATGCGCAACTACGTAATATGTATCCTGGAACATCACGTCCAGGCCGCCGTTCGCTAATACCACGCCGGTCACGCCGCCGACGGTGAACAGGAAAATGAACCCGAGTGCATAAAGCATCGGGGTTTTGAAACTGATCGATCCACCCCACATAGTTGCTATCCAGGAAAATATTTTTATTCCGGTCGGCACTGCGATGATCATCGTGGCTAGGGTAAAATAGGCCACGGTATCCACAGAAATTCCGGTGGTGAACATATGGTGCGCCCAGACGATAAACCCGACGGTTGCAATTGCCACCATCGCGTAGGCCATGCCGAGATAACCGAAAATGGGCTTGCGCGAAAAAGTCGAAACCACCTGGCTGATCACACCGAATCCCGGCAGGATGATGATATAAACTTCCGGGTGGCCGAAGAACCAAAATAAATGCTGGAACAATACCGGGTCGCCGCCGCCCGCTGGGTCGAAGAACGCGCTCCCGAAATTGCGGTCGGCGAGCAGCATAGTTATCGCACCGCCAAGCACGGGAAGGGCTATCAACAGCAGGAAAACCGTGATCAAAATCGACCAGACGAACAGTGGCATTTTATGCATAGTCATCCCCGGCGCGCGCATGTTGAAGATGGTGACGATGAAGTTTATCGCCCCTAGAATCGAGGAAATTCCCGCTATATGCAGCGAGAAAATTGCCATATCCACCGCCATTCCGGAATGCGAAACGGCGTTGGAAAGCGGCGGGTATAAAGTCCAACCGGTGCCGGCGCCGCCATCAACGAAGGCCGAACCCATCAGCAGCGTGAATGAAGGAATCATCAGCCAGAAACTAATGTTGTTCATGCGCGGGAAAGCCATATCCGGGGCGCCAATCATCAGTGGCACGAACCAGTTGCCAAACCCGCCGATCATCGCCGGCATTATCATGAAGAATATCATCAACAGCGCATGTGCGGTGACCATTACATTATAAAATTGATGGTCGGTAACGACCGTACCGCCCGGATGCGCCAATTGTAGACGGATGATGACGGAAAACACCGATCCGATCATTCCGGCGCAAACCGCGAATACCAGATACATCGTTCCGATGTCTTTATGGTTGGTGGAAAACACCCACCGCCGCCAGCCGTGAGGGGTGTGGTCGTGGGAATCGTGATGATGAGTTGCTGCTTCCATAATTTTCCTTAGAACGTTGCTCGTTGCTCGCTGTTCGTGGTTCGTATTTTCTTCTCACGAGAAACTAACAATGGGGAATGAACAACGCCTAGCACAAATTTCTTCTTCGCCTCTTCCAGCCAATTCGCGTAATTCTCCTTGCTCACCGCCTCCACCACTATCGGCATGAATCCATGGTCAACGCCACAAAGCTCGGAGCATTGGCCGTAATAAACGCCGGGTTTATTGACACGGAACCAGGTTTCGTTGAGTCTTCCCGGCACGGCGTCCTTCTTCACGCCGAACGCCGGAACCGCCCAGGAATGGATGACGTCCGCCGCCGTCACCAGCACGCGGATATTGGTTTCGACCGGCACCACGACGCGGTTATCAACCTCCAAAAGCCGGAATTGGCCGGGTTTTATATCGGCATCTTTCACGATCACGCTATCGAATTTCATATTACCCACATCTGGATATTGATATTCCCAATACCATTGATGGCCGACGACTTTCAGCGTCATCTCCGGCTGCTCGAGCTTCCCGGCAAAATACAGGGTTTTCATAGAAGGCACGCAGATGGTGATGAGGATAATCACCGGCAGTAGCGTCCAGATTATCTCCAACTTGGTATTATGTGTGACGGTGGACGGGACGGGATTCCTTTTTTCGTTGAACCGAATGCAGACAATCACCAGCAAAAGCAGCACGAAAAGGGAAATTACGGTGATTATCACCAGGAGAAAATTATGCAGTTGGGCGAAATACTCCATTACGGGCGAGGCCGCCTCCTGAAATCCTAGCTGCCAAGGCAATGGAAATGCAGCCATGGCTGATGGAGCATTCAGGAAAATGAGAGCTAACAATAACAGCTTGAATTTGCTGATTTTCGGCATAATATGATTATATAGATTTAAGAATTAACCGCCTGCATTGTAAGAAGTTTTTTTCGAGATTCAAGCATTTATGAAGAACGATAGCCTATTGGACGATATTTTTTTCCGCCGCAATGGCCTGGATGAGTCACGCGTGAAAGCCTTGGTTGCAGGTTCGCTTTCAAGCCTTGATGACGGCGAATTATACATGGAATTCTGCCAGTCCGAACATTTGGCATTCGATGACGGGCATTTGAAAAACGCCAATTTCGATACGGCGCAAGGCTTCGGCCTGCGCGGCGTTCTGGGCGAAGCCAGCGCGTTCGCGCATTCATCGGACATCACCGAGGAATCGATAAAACGTGCCGGGAAAACTTTGTCTTCGCTCAAATCCTCCGGCTCATATTCGATAAATCTGGATGAGAATAAGCGGCCGAAATTATACGGTACATTGAACCCGCTGGACGAAGTGGCGTTCGAGAAAAAACTGGCGCTGCTCTCTAACATAGATTCATATTTGCGTGGGAAAGACCCTAGAGTGAAACAGG
Organism: Alphaproteobacteria bacterium; assembly: GCA_013288565.1. GTDB lineage: Bacteria > Pseudomonadota > Alphaproteobacteria > Rickettsiales > JABDBP01 > JABDBP01. The sequence goes on from JABDBP010000004.1 coordinate 61,729, forward strand.
TGTCGGTATCGCTTTCCGGCGAATGGCAGGCGATCCAAATTATCCGCGGCAACGGGGTGAAAATCGGTGATATCAGGCCGCTGGTGCGACTCAATATTTCCGTAGTGGTGGAGCATAATGACCGGATGGAGCGCGGCAGTTACGGCACCGGCGGCCGTACCGCTTACGCCGAATATATCGCCGAAGCCAACTGGCGGAAATCCGCCGATGAAGCACTGCGCCAGGCTTTGGTGAATCTCGATTCGGTTCCTGCTCCTGCCGGTGAAATGGATGTTGTCCTCGGTCCCGGCTGGCCCGGCGTTCTGCTGCATGAGGCGATCGGCCATGGGTTGGAGGGCGATTTCAACCGGAAAAAAACTTCCGCATTTTCCAATTTAATGGGCGAGCGGGTGGCGGCCAAGGGCGTCACAATATATGACGACGGCACGATGCAGGATCGACGGGGCTCGATCAATATCGATGACGAAGGCACGCCGTCGCAGAAAAATTGTTTAATCGAGGATGGGATTTTGGTCGGATATATCCAAGATCGGCTGAATGCGCGGCTGATGAATGCGAAGCCGACGGGGAACGGCCGCCGTGAGTCCTACGAGCACCAGCCAATGCCGCGCATGACTAATACTTATATGGTTTCCGGCGATAAATCGCCTGAGGAGATCATCAAATCGGTGAAAAAAGGTATCTATGCGGTGAATTTCGGCGGCGGGCAGGTAGATATAACCTCGGGCAAGTTCGTGTTTTCCGCATCGGAAGCATACAAAATTGAAAACGGAAAAGTAGGTGCGGCAGTGAAAGGCGCCACCCTCATCGGCAACGGACCGGACGTTCTCACCAAAGTGAAAATGATCGGCAATGATATGGCGCTTGATCCCGGCATCGGCACCTGCGGGAAAGATCGGCAAAGCGTCCCTGTCGGCGTCGGCCAACCGACAATGCTTATCGGCGGATTAACTGTGGGCGGGACGGAGGTGTAGGGCAAAAAACTATTATCTCTAATTTTGAGTTATCTTATCAAAATTGTAGTTATATTCTGCCATCAGCTGCTCTCTAGTTTCCTTAGAGGGTTTTTTGCCGAACCCGGAAGCTATGATTTTTCCGTATTTGGTGAGATCGAATATTTCTGGCAGATCATCGTTTTTCAGAGCCTTAACCTGTAATTGGTTAGCCAATAAAAAGAAGTGACACGGCCTTCCCCAGTTATCTCTACAGGAGACGAAATGAATATTTTCAGGCTTTACAGTTTTTTTAGCAAAAGACACTATGATTATTCTTTTTCTTTCTCAGCTGGTGGCGGGCTTATTAGCCTATCATCTTTCCCAAAAGCAGGAATTTGAGTTGCGTCAGGATATCTGGGACGTTCTGAAAGTAGAGGAGGTGGAACGTTAGATTCGTAAGTACTTCGTTCCTCCGCTACTATTGGAGGTAATGCTGTACCAACGCCACGGGTTTTAAAAGCTTCCTCTATTTTTTTAGTAATGAGATCTCTATCGTTTGATGGCTGCTCTTTTGCTAAACTCTTTGCCTTATCTAACATATCGCGTGTGATGCGTATTTCGGGATGTTGCAGTAACCATTCGACGACTTCGAGACAACCATGTTCTATCGCCCCTGCAAGAGGCCGGGTAGCAATATTCGTTCCTGTTATGGGGTAAAAAGCATTTGGGTCGAATCTTGGAAACCTACCTATAGCCTCTAAAAGTTCCTTAGGAACCTTGTTTCCAGTTTCTGTAGCTATATAAGCGACGGAACTCACGTCCCTTGCCAGCCTTACAGCGGAAATTTCCTCTGCAATTGCCGGCTGAGATAAAACATATTTTAAGATTGTTATATTCCCATTTGCAATAGCCCTACTTACCTGAGGAATCTCCACTGTAGTATAGGAGATGTTCTGGAGTGCTATTTCTGACTCCCGCGCCAAAAGACATTCGGCTGTGAGCTTTGCCACATTTGGCCCGGAAATTTTATTTATAAAATAAAAATCCTCCTTAAGAAGAACTGGATCAAGCATAGATTGTTCATCCATACTCGCTAAGTCTTTTTTAACCTTTGCTTCTTCTGCATCACTTAATTTTCTACCCAATACCGCTGCAAGAGCCTCAACTCCTTTTTCTGGTCTTGGATCAGCTGTATTAAGAATTATGGTAGGTTTTCTTCCTACATATTTTTCTCGAACAAGCGCAGCCAGCTGATCAAGCATTCTCGTCTCTGGTAGAATTCTTTCTGGGAGCTTTAAAGGGCCATGATAAACGATAATCGAAAGTAAAGCTCCGGTACTACCCATATTATTTATTACTTGATTTATAGCTTCCTGAAGGTCCGGTGGTAAATCCTCCCCCTTTTTTCCATGGCCCTCTACCTCTACCCTTATGCTTTTACCGAACCCTATTCTTCCTGCTGCCCCCGGCAATGTTTCCGCGCCTTGCGGCTCCAAATAAAAACCGTTATCCAATACTACAAATGCAACATCTCTTTCGGCTAAACAAGATACGGCTCCAATCAGATTGTCAGTAGAAACAATTTCATAGTCGTTTGCTCGTTCTCCCAGTTGTGTTTTTATGAGAGATCTGTAGAGCAAAATACTTACAGGGTTGTCTTCTACAATTAGTATAACTGGTTTATCATTTTTATCAGTCATTCCTAATCTCCTCTTTTTCTGCCATATCGCCGCCAAATATATTTGTCGTATCAATTAATTACGGTAATATCCCGGATGATACATTATAAAGATTAACAAATCGTTAACATGAACAAAATATTAAAATTCGGCTCGGAATTCAAGGAGATAGAGGTCGGGAAAATCGTCGTGCTGGGAGAAAATGCGGCGCTGAGGCTTGATTCCGGGGCGGATATATCCTCATTTCCACTGGCCTATCAGACCTATGGTGCCTTAAACACAGAGAAATCCAACGCCGTCCTCATTTGCCATGGCCTGACCGCTGATCAATACGTCGTGGGCCAACATCCGGTGACCGGTAAACCCGGCTGGTGGGAGAACATGGTTGGCCCCGGCAAACCAATTGATACTGCAAAATATTTCGTCATCTGCCCGAATGTTTTGGGCGGCTGCATGGGCTCGTTTGGCCCCAAGGAAACCAATCTGAAAACCGGGCAGCCATACAATCTCCATTTTCCCGTCATCACCATCGCCGATATGGTGCGCGCACAGAAATTGTTGGTCGATTATCTTGGAATCCCTCGACTGTTCTCGATAATCGGGGCATCGATGGGCGGGATGCAGGCGCTGAAATGGGCGGATTTATATCCGGAAATGGTGGTTTCTGCGATTCCGATTGCGGCAGCCGGGCGGCATACGGCACAGAACATCGCGTTCCACGAAATCGGCCGCCAGGCGATAATGGCCGACCCGGACTGGTGCGAGGGGAATTACCTGGATGAAAAGAAATATCCGGCGAAAGGCCTGGCGGTGGCGCGCATGACGGCGCATGTTACCTATCTTTCCGAGGCGAAATTGGCGCGGAAATTCGGCCGGAAATTGCAGGGGCGGGAGAATTTCACCTACGGGTTTGAGGCAGATTTCGAAATCGAAAGCTATCTGCGCCACCAGGGCGCAAGTTTCGTCGATCGGTTTGATCCGAATTCGTATTTATATATAACCCGGGCGATGGATTATTTCGATCTGGCGGCAGATAATGGCGGGGTGCTGGCTAACTCTTTTGCCCGCACCAAAGCGGCGTTCTGCGTGATATGCTTCACCAGCGACTGGCTATTTCCGCCCTCGGAATCGAAATTATTGGTGCATGCCTTGAACGCCACGGCGGCTTCTGTCAGCTATGTCGAAATCGCAACCGACAAGGGGCATGACGCGTTTTTATTGGACGAACCGGATTTCGCCCGGACGATAGCGGGATTTTTGAAAGGCGTGGCACGGAAAGTAAAAATCAGCTAAAATGACCCAGGATTCGGGATTATGAAAAAAAAACCAGGAAATGAATTTACCTCATGGAAGAGTATTACTCACCGTAATTTTTCTCCCGAGCAGAATATTTTAATAAACACTAATGGCAAATATACGCTCGATACTCCGATTATGGCAGTAATTGCGCTGATGGGCTTCCTCGAAGGTGGCGATCTTAATAGATTGAAGAAGGATATAAAAAACCATGTTGAGGATCCGGAGAAAACCCTAGCTTTAAAAACGCTGGACGAAATAGCATCTTCCATAAATGGATTTGCCAATGCAATCAAGATCCTGGGATCACCCTGTCAGGAAAAGTCAAATGATGGTAAGATAAACGCTGGGGAAGAGGGTTTTGGCCAGAAAACCAAGGAATTTCTCGCCGAAGCCATATGGAAGGAATTCGGCGACCGGTCCATGCCGAAATTCACACATCAGAAATTAATAGGAAGCCCTGGTATAGAAGATGATAAGGGAAACTTAACTGAATATGGTGTATTGGATTTAGCTATCAAGAATATTGCGGATGCATGCGGAATGCGGATTCCATATACCCAATTTTTGGAAAATCTGGATAGCGCCGTCGGCAATATGCTGAAATCAAAAAAGGTTCGGGGGAAATAATTTGCGTCCCGACTTCCGTATAATCGCAGATATAATCAGCGAAAACGCCCGCGTAATTGATATCGGCTGCGAGAATGGCGATCTGCTGAAATACCTGGCCAAGAAAAAACAGGTGGACGGGCGCGGCATCGAACTTGACCAGAAAAACGTCAGCCAGGCGGTCGCGCGCGGCTTAAGCGTTATCCAGGGTGATGCCGATACCGACCTCAAATTCTATCCTGATAAGAGCTTCGATTACGCGATTTTATCCCAGACCATACAGGCGACAAAAAACCCCAAGGAAATCCTGAATGAAATTCTCCGCATCGCGGGTCATGCGATCGTTTCGTTTCCCAATTTCGGGTATTGGCGTAATCGGCTTTATTTATTAGCGCGTGGCCGGATGCCGGTGACCAAAAGCCTTAGTTATCAATGGTATGAAACCCCCAACATCCATTTTTGCACGATCCGGGATTTCGTGAAATTATGCAAGGAAATTGGTCTGACGATAGAGAAAAAATATTACATCACTAGGGCGGGGCGGAAAAGCCTGATCGGTGGTATGGGCGGATTGTTTATGGCCAATCTAGCGGCGGAGCAGGGAATATTTTTGTTAAAAAAGGGGTAGAGTTAACCTTTTTTATCAATTCACTTGAAAATCCCTGGTATAATACCTAATTAAGACACCGACCCAAAAAAACCCGCAGCGAAAATCAAGCATGGCACAGAGAAAAATCGGCACCATAGTGGATGACGCCTTGAAGGAGTGCCGCCCCCTGTTCAAGGTGGTGTTCCTGTTCAGCATGGCGATCAATTTCTTGATGATCGCGCTGCCGATATACAGTATGCAGGTGTTGGATCGGGTGATCTCCAGCGGCAGCTATGAAACCCTGACGCTGTTGACGCTGCTTGCCATCCTGCTGTTCGCCACCTCCTCCCTGTTCCATATTTTCCGATCCTCGGCCATGAACAGCATGGGCATATGGCTGGATAAGAAGCTCTCGCCGCGGCTGCTGGCACTCTCCATTTCCTACGCCGCCACCCGGGCGACGGCCTCGGGTAGCCAGAACCTAAGGGATTTATCCGTTTTCAAAAACTTCATCACTGGCCCAAACATGGCAGCGCTTCTGGATGCGCCCTGGGCCTTGGTTTACCTACTGGTGATATTCATCATCAATCCAATATTAGGGCTGGTGACGGCGCTTGGCGGTATCCTGCTTTTCGTGCTGGCGCTGTTCAATGAATATGCGATGCGTGCGCCGCTGGACGAGGCAAACGAAACGGCGATACGGTCGCTCTCCCACGCCGAAATCTCCACCCGCAACTCCGAGGTGGTGGAGGCAATGGGCATGGCCGATGCCGTGATAAATCAATGGAAGCAGATAAACAACAAAGTGCAGGAATTGCAGACGATAGCCGCCGAGCGCTCCGGCATTATCTACGGCATCAGCAAATTCGCGCGGCTGGCCATCCAGATAATTATACTTGCCATCGGCACTTCGCTGGCGATCGTCCATACGGTGACACCGGGCGCGATTATCGCCTGCTCGATACTCGCTTCCCGCGCCCTGGCACCTTTTGAAGCAGCGATCAGTCTCTGGAAAAGCGCCATAGATGCACGCAAATCTTATGACCGAATGAAGAGAACCCTGACTGGTTTGCCGCCGCGCGAAAAATCCATATCGCTGCCGCGCCCAAAAGGCGAATTGACGCTTGAACGCGTCGTCTATGCGCCGCCGATAATTGGCGCGCGGGCGATAATCAAGGGCATATCCTTCACGGTCAAGCCGGGTGATATTCTTGGCATGATCGGGCCTTCGGCATCGGGCAAATCGACACTCGCAAAACTCATCACCGGTGTATGGCAGCCCTCCAACGGCACAGTCAGACTGGACAGCGCCGATGTCTATAACTGGGACCGTGCGCAGTTCGGCGAATATGTTGGATACCTGCCGCAGGATGTGGAGTTGTTCAAAGGAACAGTGAAGGAAAACATCGCCCGCATGAAAGAGGAAGCCTCGGACGAGGATATAATAGAAGCGGCGCAGACAGCGGGGGCGCATGAATTGATTCTTCACTTACCGAAAGGCTATGAAACCGATATCGGCATCGGCGGCACGTTGCTTTCCGCCGGACAGCGGCAACGGATTGGACTCGCCCGGGCTTTCTTCGGCAATCCCCAGATGTTGATACTGGATGAGCCGAACTCAAATCTCGACGAAGCGGGCGAAGCGGCGCTGGTGCAAGCAGTCAGTAATGCTAAGGTTCGCGGCATGACGGTTATTATAATCTCGCACCGGCAGAATATCCTTTCGGTGGTGGATAAAATAATGGTGATGCGCGATGGGCTGCTTGAGGCATACGGCCCGGCACAGGAAATAATAGCCCGTTATCGCGCTGCTGCAGCAGGTGCGTCGGCACAACCACAACCACAGCAGGCGGCATCGCCACAACCGGCGCTCGCCAAAGGTTAATAATTACGCATGGAAAAAAATACAGTGAACCAATTGAAAAAAATAGAATCCGGCGATTTGGAGCCGGAGCGTAAATTCAGGCTGGTGGACGGCACCGCGACTCTCGCCAGAATCGCGGTTTATCAGAAAAGCGCGGAGAAAAAATTCGACGGCTGGGTGGAATGGGTTGACCGGGCAGCGAAATTCATGACGAAAAAAGGCTACACCACCGGCAACGCGCCGATAGATGCAGCGCGCGGGCCCGTCGTCATGGGACTGTGGCTGGCGATAATATTGTTCGGCCTGTTCGGTCTGTGGGCGGTTTTCGCACCACTTTCCAGCGCGGCAGTGGCACGCGGGGTGGTTATCGTCGAAAGCAACAAGAAACAGATCCAGCACTTGGAAGGCGGGATAATTTCGGAAATCCTGGTGAAGGACGGCGACCTGGTAACGCAGGGGCAGCCGCTGATAAAAATGAACCCGACCAACGCTGCGTCGCGCCAGGAGATAAACATCAGCCAGCTAAGGCTTTTTAGGGCTGAGGATGCCCGGCTGCTCGCCGAGCGCGACGGGCTCAAGGAAATCGATTTCAGTAGTATTGACCTACTGAAAAATACTGCCGACCCTGAGGTTCAGAAAATCATCGCGTCGCAGAAACTTTTCTTCGAGTCGCGCCGGAGCGCCTTGCAGGGGCAGCTTAACGTATTGGGACAAAAAATAAACGAATCCAAAGATGAGATAAAAGGCCTGCAGGCACAGGAAGCTGCGGCCGATTCGCAGATCAAGTACTTGAACGAGGAAATCATCACGGTGAAAAGCCTGGTGGATACCGGCCAAGCACTCCGGCCGCGCCTCTTGCAATTACAGCGTAACGAATCGGAGTTACGCGGCAATAAGGGACAGTATTCCTCGCTCATCGCCAAGGCGAAGCAGACCATAGCTGAAACCGAACTTCAGATGATAAACGCCAAAACCGAATTCACCAATAAGGTGGCGGGCGAGATGAAGGAGGCCGAGTCTAACATCTCCGACTTGCAGGAAAAACTCGCCGCCTCGACCGATATTTTGAACCGCGTGGTGATAACCGCACCGCAGGACGGTAAAGTGACGAATCTAATGTTCCATACCATCGGCGGTGTGGTGCAGCCCGGTGCGGTGTTAATGGAGATCGTACCACAGCATGATAAATTCATCATTGAAGCACAGATGAGCCCGCAGGATATCGACGTGGTGCATGTCGGCCTGCCCGCGGAAGTGAGGCTTGCCGCCTATAAATCCCGCCGCGTGCCTATGATACACGGCACGGTGGTTTATGTTTCCGCTGACCGGGTGGTGAATAACAATAACCCGAATATCCAACCTTATTTCGTTGCCCGCATCGAGGTAGACGAGGAGATGCTGAATCGGCTGAAAGACGTTACGCTCTATCCCGGCATGCCCGCCGATGTTTATATAGTCACCGGCAAGCGGACACTGATGTCATACATGTTTGACCCGATAACCGACACTTTCTATAAAGCGTTCAAGGAGAAGTGATTTTCCGTCATTCCCGTACGGATGAGAAATCAAGAGTTCCTTAATTATCAATAGGTAAGAATTTTTTCGTGGTGTTAACGATTTGTTAACCATAGTCCTGTATATTGTTGATTCTATCATTAGGGGAAACATATATGGCGAAGATTCTGGTTGCAGATAAAATGGAAAAGCACTTTGCTGTGTCATTTGCTGAGCAGGGACACGAGGTGATATGGGCGGAAAACGTTAAGCCGGAAGAATTGCCTCAGCTTATGAAGGGAATTGATATTATTGTTGCCAGATCGAAGAAAATCCTACCCGCAACAATCGAGGCAGGTAGAGGAAGTCTAAAGGCGATAATAAGAGCTGGTTCCGGCGTTGCTGATATTTATAACGAAAGCACGAAAGCATTACTGGCCGAACTAGGAGTAACGGTATCAAATACTCCCGGAGCTAATGCAAATGCAACTGCGCAAGGGGCATTGGTGCAACTGGCAAAGCTGCTTGGTGTAGAAGGCAAGGAAACGGCTCCGATAGACGGGCTTTCCACAATGCAGCACATGATTTGGGCAAGGAATTTTGATGCAGCTTCAGCGGATGCTACCCAGGCATTAGCGACTCCAGATGGAAAAACTAAAGAAAGTAAGAATAAATATCGCGGCGATGAAGTAACGATTCCCGGAGACTTCGGAAAAAATAATCCATTTACAGGCAAGAAAATATTGGTCATAGGCTCAACCGGGAAAGTTGGCTCGATAGTATCGGGTGATCTATCAAGAGCCGGAGCTACAGTAGTTGGATTTCATAGTAAATCCGGGCCGCTTGCGGAAATAATCGGACGTGAGCGGCCGGACATTATCATGGTGCATGCTGAACAAAATGCAAAAACCAAAGGCATGCTCGGAGAGAAAGAATTTGCGGTAATGAAGCGCGGTACTCTTATAGTTAACAATGCAAGGCCTGGATTAATCGATGTTGCGGCGCTTAAGCAAGCTGCGGAAAGCGGAATTGTCGCAGGGGTCGCCCTAGATGCTGAAGTTGAGAAATTAAGACCTTATGCCGGTATAAAAGGGCTATTGGTTACGCCGCATACCGGCTCTGAAACTCACCAGGCACAAATGAATACAGCAATGATGACAGATAAAGCGATAAGAACTTACTCGGAAAACGGCATTATGCCACACATAGTGAATGCGGAAGATATTGCAACCCAGAATCTTCCCAAAGGCATGACTCTTTCCCAGGCAAAACAGGTTGTGGCAAATAGGATTGTTGCTATTCCAGGAATGGATGACCCAACACAAGCCGCTGAAAGTTTAATGGCATTCGATCCATTTACTTTTGCAGCATTTGCTGGAGGAGTATCGTGCATCCAAACAAGACACGCGCTGGGGGTTAGAGGCACTTAAACAAAAATCACGTATAGTCGCGTCCACCTATATTACCTTCCACTGATATACTCGTGAAAGTCAACTTCCCGGCTTCGGTATCGTAAGCCCCTCCGAATATTCCGGCTCTTTCTCTATATTGTCGCGCTCCATCATAATTTTATTGAGATCCTTATCGGTGATTTTTACCACGGCTTTTTCTGCCGGGATTTCCAGTTTCTTAAATCCCGAAGCCGCCAGATCGAATTCCGTCCTTTTTGAGTAAATTTCGCTAAAACCCGCTGCTTTCAGGTGATTAGCCAAAGTGTATGCGGTGAACCCGGTGCGGTGCGCCATGAAATGATTGCCCATCCGTATCGCACTGCGCAGGCCGTATATGGTGTCCAGCGGTGAAATCGGCCCGGCGGGAGATTGGTAAAGCAGTCCCTCCAGGTTGCCCTTGGCCACATATTCGGCGATGGTCTGTAGGTCCGGGCAAAGCAAGTGCACCCCACCGCCATTTTTCAGGACGCGGTAAAATTCCTTCAGCGCCTGCGTCACTTCATGCGCGTATAGATGTTCGATGTTGTGCGAAGACCATATGGCGTCGAACTCGCCGTCAGCAATCATACTCAAATCTGTCATGCTGGCTACGATGTCGGGCGAAACTGTCGGGTCGATGTCAAGCCGAACTTCTTGCCATTCCGGGGTACTGAAAGGCTCTATTATTGGTCTGGTGCTGCAGCCGACATGTAGCACTTTCTTTAAGGTTTGCGATGTTTGCGCTGGCTGGTTCATACCGGGGACTTTATGTTATGGTTGCGGTTGAATTCCTCGATGGTTTTAGCGGCAGGCGGTGGAATTTTTTTCTCCGAAAGGTCACGTATCAGCCCCATATGCAATGGCAGCAGTTTTTTCAAATCATATCTATCGACTATGGTTTGCCTGGCCGCGTCCCGCATTGCCTGCATGCGATCGGGGTGATCAAGTATCTGGAATACTTTTTCTGCCACCTCACCGGCAGAGAAGAAATCAACGAGCAGGCCGTTTTTGCCATTCTCCACTACTTCGCGGATTGGCATAGTATCGGAGCTGACCAGAGCACAGCCGGCACTCATAGCTTCGAGCACCGACCAGGAAAGCACGAACGGCACGGTGAGATAGATATGCGCTGCAGAGATGCGGAGTATCGTCAGCATTTCATCATGTGGCAAATAGCCGATGAAATGTAGCCGCGACATGTCGGGCTTGATCTTATCGATGAAATGATGCCGCCAGGGCCGTCCGTCCTCGCGCCCCTTGCCGTAGCTTATATCGTCAGCACCAACTGCGATTATCCTGGCATTGGGGCGCTTATCCAATATGATCTTCGCCGCTTCCATGAATGTCTCGAACCCGCGGTAAGGCTCAAAATTCCTGGAGATATAAGTAATTATCTCGTCGCCGTATTTCAACTCTGGCAGCTTTGGGCCCTTAAAATTCCGCCACTGTATCGGACTGATCTGATCGGTATCCACGCCGTCATGCAGCACCGACATTTTGCTGTGGAATTCCTTAGGGTACTGGTGCCACTGCCAGTAAGTCGGGGTTATGCCCCAATCACAGTAATTTATGCTATAGAGATTGACCGCGTTTTTTATCCTGATACGCGGTACATCATCCAGATGCGGAGTATCGCCGGGCAGGAAATTCAGATCACCGCCGGGCTGGGCGTAGAAATATTCCTGGAAGTTCAAAAGCGGCGCGTCGGGATAGATGTCTTTCACGAACAACGCGTCGCCCCACCCCGGATGCGCGCAGATTACTTCAGGGGTAAAACCCTGCTGCTTCAACTTATTGCAGACGCGCCAAACTTCCTGCCCCTGAAATATGCCGCGCTCAAAATTTAGCAGATAGCGGTGGGTTTCGAATTGCGGCTCACGCGATACCTTATATTCCACTTTCTTGACGTTTGGGATGCTTATTTCCGGCTTGGGCTTGGTGATGAAGACCACCTCATTGTTTTTATCCTCGGCGAAAATGCGGGCAAGATGCTTATATTGCCCGGGCATATTGGGATGGATAAATAAAATCTTCATATGGTCTTATGCGGCTTTTTCGCGCGTCAGATAACGGAAAATATCTTCAAGGCGTGGTTCAATAGTCGAAACGTCGCGAATTGTCAAACCAGCTGCCTGAACTGCACTTATCATCCCGCCCACCCCCATTTCATGCGGGTTGTAGTCGATTGCAATATCCCCGTCCTGGATTTTCACCCGGTAGGCCCTTAAGGCTTCCGGCAATTCGTGAATTTTCTCCGTAAGTTTTATGATCAACTGCTTTTGGTTCAGCGTTTTCAGCAGATGTTCCTTGCGGTCGCAAGCTATGATGCGACCATGATTGATGATGGCAATGTTATCGCACAATTCCTCCGCTTCCTCCAGGTAATGCGTGGTGAGCAGGATGGTGGCACCCTGCCGGTTCAATTCCCGTACATAATCCCATAGCTGGCGGCGCAGTTCTACATCTACGCCCGCAGTCGGCTCATCCAGGATCAATACCGGCGGGTTATGCACCAATGCCTTGGCGATCAGGACGCGGCGCTTCATTCCGCCGGAAAGCCGCCGCGAATTGGCGTTTATCTTATCTTCTAAGCCCAAGGCCTTTATTATCTCCATGGTGCGGCGCTGTTTTGCCGGAATACCATAATATCCGGCATAATAATCGAGTGTTTCCTTCACCGAAAAAAACGGGTCGAGTACTAGTTCCTGCGGCACGACACCGATGATCCGCCTTATCCCGCGCGGGTCGCGGTCCAAATCCCGTCCCAAGACGTTCACCGTGCCCGAGGTTTTCAATGTCAAACCGGCTATGATATTGATAAGCGTAGATTTTCCCGCACCATTCGGGCCAAGCAACCCAAAAAACGAGCCTTGCGGGATTTCCAGTCCTATATCTTGCAGTGCCTCGCGCCCAGGCATTGGTTTGGCTGCCAGCCGATAACTGCGTTTCCCAGTTTTATAGCTTTTGCTTAGGTGTTTTATGGAGATGGCGAAATTCATGAGCCGAGCCAAAATAGCCAAATGCCAACATTTTCACAAGAAACTATTTCCAATTTACGGAAAATCCGGTTAGACTCCTAGGGATTATGGATAGTTCAAATCTGGCGGATATTATTTTTTTCGCGGCGATTGCCGGTTTTTTGATTTACCGGCTGCGCTCGGTGCTGGGCCGCAAGGATTTTGGCGGCGACACGAATTCTGGCAATCTTACCCGGTTCAAGGGCGGTATGGCGGAGAAAATCAAAAGTTCGGCCAAGGAAATTACTGCCGTTCCAGCAAAAATTGTAGGGGATAAATCCGAAGCAAAAGAGTTAGAAGATTTGAAAATCAGTGATCCGGTTGCAGCCGCGGTAGTCGAGGAAATGAAAAAAATTGACGGTAATTTCACCGCTATATCTTTCGTCACCGGTGCGAAAACCGCGTTCGAGATGGTGATTGACTCACTCGCTAAGGGCGATAAAGAAACCCTCTCCGCCCTGCTCTCCAAAGAAGTCTATGACGAGTTTGAGCGTGAAATCGCCGCACGCACCCAGCCCGGTGAAAAACATGAAACGACGTTAATAGCCGTCACCTCCGCCGATATAGTCAAAGCCACGCTTGATGGGAAAATGGCTTCCATCGGCGTGAAATTCTCAAGCGAGCAAGTGGATGTGACAAAGAATGACAAGGGCGAAATCATCAATGGCGATCCTTCGCACATCGCGGAGGTCGAAGATGTCTGGACTTTCTCGCACAATTTCGCTTCGCCTGACCCCAACTGGAAATTGACCGGGATATAAAAGTCATTTCTAATGACTTTTAGAATCGCCTGTTTTCTTCTCATTTCCCTCCTATTTCTCACTTCCTGCCATGTGGGCCAAGAGAAACCATTGCGGCTGGAAAAAACCGGATTTGGCGAGATCCCCGGGTGGGACGGTGGAAATAAAAATTCACTTGCCGCGTTCGTTGAGGTCTGCGCGCACCTGCCCGCCTTAACGGATGGGAAGGAAATAAAACCCAGATTCGGCAGAATCGAAGATTGGCGGCGGGTTTGCGAAATCGCCGCAAAAACTCGCACCTCCGATGAAAACGCCAAAATATTTTTCGCGCAAAATTTCACACCGTTTACTGTCACAGCGGATGGCGATCCATATGGGCTGTTCACGGGGTATTATTTACCAGAAATCAAGGCCAGCCGAACGACACACGGCCGGTTCATCTATCCGCTTTACCGCCTCCCGGAAGAAAATGACCGGAATTTCACTAGGGCAGAAATCGATGGTGGCGCGCTGTCGGGCAAAGGATTGGAACTGGTTTACGCCGACGATCCGGTTGCTCTGTTTTTCCTGCATTTGCAAGGCAGCGGAGTGATTCGCCTCAATACCGGGGAAAAAATCCTGGTCGGGTTCGCCGGGAAAAATAATCAGCCGTATCATGCGATAGGTCTGGATTTACTGGCCTCGGGAAAAATAGAGCGCCCGGTAACGGCGCAAAAAATCAAGCAATGGCTGTATGCGCATCCGGGCAATCAAAAGGAAATTATGGAAAAAAATACGTCATATATATTCTTCCGGGAAATTCCTGATGGAAGACCCCGCGGGGCAAGTGGAGCGGCGATAACGCCCGGATATTCGCTGGCGGTGGATTCTAGGGCGATGCCCTATTTCGTGCCGGTTTGGGTGGATACCGGGAATTTCCGACGAGTGATGATTGCCGAAGATACCGGCAGTGGTATAACCGGCGCGGTGCGTGGCGATATATATTTTGGTTCTGGAGCCACGGCGGAAAAACTGGCGGGGGAAATGCAATCGCGTGGGAGATATTACGTGCTTTTGCCGGTTTATAACCCTTCCAAATAACACCCCGTCATTGCGAGCGGAGCGAAGCAATCCAGTCTGGATTGCCGCGTCGGCCGTTGGCCTCCTCGCAATGACAGATGGCTTTAAAACAAAACAAGCCCCCGGTTAGGGAGCCTGAATTGTGGGCGGAATCCTTTCCACCCATTTTGCTACTGTAGTCTGAGGACGTAGGCTACAGCCAGACCGATGAAGCAGCCGACCAGAATAAAGAAGCCGGTGTAGGCGGTGCCCACGCCCCACGAGTACCCACGCCTCCAGCCGAGACGATACGCCTTGGCTTGGATCTCCTCCATGGAGAGGTCGAGAGAATCTGATGAAGAGGAAAGTTCTTTGATTTCTTCATCTTCTTCTTCCTCATCAAAGAGATCAGGGATGAAGACATCTTCGTCTTCATCGAAGATGCTAAGTCTGGGCTCCTCAGCAATTGGGGGACTCCCAATAGTCGCTGGGGGCTTTTCCTGGGGACGAGAATCATCCTCATCCCCGGAATCTCCCTCATAAAACTCCGCCACTTCTACACCATCCTTTCTGAAAAGAACCAAGGACTATAGGCTCCAAGAGAACACCCCTCGAAACCGAAAACAGGGAAGGCAACGCGTACCTCCCCGAAAATGCCAATTCAACGAAACGAACCGAACATAAAAACAGCCTTGATTTTAACACAAAAATCCCCGGGAAATATTAAGGTTTTGTTAAATTTTTAGAATGGCCCGCTTCGGGGGCATTGAAATTCCGGCATAATCAATTGCATTATGCAAAAACCCCTTTTAGAATGGACGTCCTAAAGCGGATATGGCGGAATTGGCAGACGCGCCAGACTTAGGATCTGGTACCTCACGGTGTGTGGGTTCAAGTCCCTCTATCCGCACCACCCGCCTTCGCCAAGGCTTCGGCGTGGCAAGGCCACGGTGAAGCCTTAACTGGCGAAGCGGAGTGTCACGCCGTAACACGAAGTGTGAAGGCGGACTATCGATATTTATTTATAAAGGACCAAAAATGCAGATCAAAAAAGTGAATTCCGATAAATTAAAGCGCGAATATGATGTAACCATCCCGGCCGGTGACATCGCTTCAAGGGTAGAAAAAAAGCTGAAGGAAATCGGCAAGAAAGCGAAATTCCCGGGATTTCGGCCGGGTAAAGCGCCGGTCGCGTTGCTTAAGAAAAACTATGGCCAATCAGTTTTAGGCGAAGTGGTGGAGCAAATGATCGGCCAGACTTCCATGGAGGCGTTGGAAAAAGAAAACTTAAGGCCCGCTATGCGCCCGAAATTCGAGATCGTCGCATACGCGGATAACGCCGATCTAAAATATAATATGAAATTCGAAATCCTGCCGGAAATGCCGAAAATCAATTTTGAAAAATTAAAGCTGGAACGGCTAAAAACCGGGGTGACTGATGAAGAAATCAATGCTGGGTTGGATCGGCTAGCCGCCCGGGTCAAGAATTTCAAAAAGGTCGAGCGCGCGGCCAAAAAAGGCGATGCGGTGCTGATTGATTTTAAGGGATCGATCGCCGGCACCGAGTTCGCGGGCGGCGCGGGTGAAAATTTCACTTTGGAGCTCGGCGGTAATCAATTCATTCCCGGATTCGAAGATCAATTGGTCGGCGCTAAATCCGGCGAGGATAGAAAAGTAAACGTTACTTTCCCGAAGGATTACCATAATAAGGAATTCTCTCGAAAAGATGCGGTTTTCGAGGTGAAAGTACATGAAGTACAAGAAACTTTACCTCCGGAAATCAACGACGAATTCGCCAAGAAAATGCAGTTCGATAATCTAGCGAAACTGAAAGAGGCAATTGCCAAGCAGGTGGAGAAAGATTTTGCGGAAATCTCGCGCACATTGGTGAAAAAAGAATTATTCGACGCGCTGGAAAAGAAATGCGATTTTCACGTACCGGAAGAGATGTTGGAATCGGAATTTGACACCATCTGGAAACATGCGGTAGCTGGTAAGAAAGACGATCCGGAATTCGATAAGAAAGCCGAGGAAAAACTGAAAAAAGAATATAAAAAAATGGCGGAGCGGCGGGTGAAACTCGGGATTTTCCTGGCGGAAATGGCCCGAGAAAACGGCATCAATGTCTCAGACCAGGAATTATCCGGCGCGATGCTCGAAAAAGCTAGGGGCTTCCCCGGCGCCGAGCAGAAAGTGATGGAATATTTAAGCCGGAACCAAACGGCGCTGGAGGAATTGAAAGGCCCGATAATCGAAGATAAGGTCGTCGATTTCATTCTGGCAAAAGCAACGATAAAGGAGAATGCGGTTTCTTCCAAAGAACTGCTCGCCGCCGCCGACAAATTGGAGGAGGAAGCCGCGAGTCTTGGCACTGCTGGCTATGTTTCCGCCGCCGATGAGCATGGTCATATCCATCATGGGCATGATGACGACGATGCGGATGATGATTTTGACGATGGCCATCACGTCCACGGTCCGGGCTGCAATCATTAGAATATAAGATAGTGAGGAAGAAAAACCACTCGCATTATCGGATTCTGGTATGCGCCAACTTCCCCATCCAAAATTTACTTGCGCACCAATACTATTGGCTCTAAGACGAATTTAAGGAGCTATAATAGAGATAGGAAAATGAAAGACATACTGGAAACCTACGACAATACCCTCGTCCCGATGGTGGTCGAGCAGACCGGCCGTGGTGAGCGCGCATATGATATTTACTCGCGGCTGCTGAAGGAACGCATTATTTTCGTTACCGGCGGGGTGGAGGATCACATGGCCTCCCTTATTGTCGCGCAGTTGCTTTTCCTGGAAGCGGAAAACCCGGATAAAGACATATATATGTATCTCAATTCGCCGGGCGGCATTGTGACTTCGGGCCTCGCCATTTATGATACTATGCAATATATCCGACCGAAGGTTTCGACGTTATGCATCGGCCAGGCGGCGTCGATGGGTTCGCTGTTGCTGACGGCGGGTGATAAGGGGATGCGCTATTCGCTGCCTAATGCCCGGATCATGATTCACCAACCTTCCGGCGGGTTTCAGGGCCAGGCAACCGATATTGAAATCCACGCGAAAGAGATATTAAGTTTAAAGCATCGCTTGAACCAGATTTATGTCAAACATACCGGGCAGAAGCTTTCGGTTATAGAAAAAAACATGGAGCGCGATAATTTTATGGGCGCTGAGGCGGCGAAGGATTTCGGCCTGGTCGATGAAGTGGTACAGGAACGAACGGAAATAAGTGATGATAAGAAGAAGGATTGATAGGTTATAGGTGCTAGGGACTAGGTTCTAGTAAGGATTTCTTTCTAGCACCCAGAACCTAAAACCTAGAACCTGGAAAAATTATGAGTAAAACCAGCGATAATAGCGGCGGCGACACGAAAAATACTCTCTACTGCTCGTTCTGCGGCAAGAGCCAGCATGAAGTACGGAAGCTGATCGCTGGACCGACGGTTTTCATCTGCAATGAGTGCGTTGAGCTTTGCGTCGATATAATCCGCGAGGAGACAAAATCTCCGCTCCTCACCGAGGGCGATGGAACGGTACCGAAACCGAAAGACATTGCCGCGGTGCTGGATGATTACGTCATCGGCCAGGAAACGGCGAAAAAGATTCTATCCGTCGCAGTACATAACCATTACAAGCGCGTGGCGCATGTCGAAAAGGGCACGAGCGACGTTGAACTTGCCAAATCCAATATATTGCTGGTGGGCCCTACCGGCTGTGGAAAGACGCTACTTGCGCAAACGCTGGCGCGAGTGCTGGACGTTCCCTTCACCATGGCGGACGCGACGACTTTGACCGAAGCCGGTTATGTCGGCGAGGATGTGGAAAATATTATCCTCCGATTGCTCCAGGCGGCGGATTATAATGTTGAGCGGGCACAGCGCGGTATCGTTTATATCGATGAAGTTGATAAGATTTCCCGGAAATCCGATAATCCTTCCATAACGCGGGACGTTTCCGGCGAGGGCGTGCAGCAGGCGCTGCTGAAAATCATGGAAGGGACGATTGCTTCAGTTCCGCCGCAGGGCGGGAGGAAGCATCCGCAGCAGGAATTTTTGCAGGTCAACACTGCCAATATTCTATTCATCTGTGGCGGCGCGTTTTCCGGCATTGAGAAAGTGATTTCGCAGCGGCGGCGCGGCACTTCCATAGGCTTCGGCGCCGATGTGCGCAGCCACGATAACCTGAAAACCGGCGAAACGCTGCGCCAGATCGAGCCGGAGGATTTGATAAAATTCGGGCTCATCCCGGAATTCGTAGGCCGCCTGCCAGTGGTTGCAACTTTGGACGACCTGGACGAGGAATCGCTGGTGCAAATCCTAACCGAACCGAAAAACGCGCTGGTCAAGCAATACCAGAAGCTGTTCGAGATGGAAAACGCCGGCCTGAAATTCGACGAAAAGGCCTTGAAAGCGGTGGCGCGCAAGGCGATCAAACGCAAAACCGGCGCACGGGGCTTAAGGGCCATCCTGGAAACCTTATTGCTTGATGTGATGTATGACCTTCCGAGCTATAAAAACGTTTCCGAAGTGGTGATAAACGAGGATGTTATCGAGGGCAAGGCTGCTCCTCTGCTGGTCTATGCCGACGGCGGAAAAGAGAAGAAAAAGGGCGGCGATAAATCAGGGTCTTAGTGATTCCGCCTACCTTTTCCCTCTTGGATTTTACATACATCCCCTTGAAACCCCCGTCACTCGCCCCATATGCCATTTATATATGGATTTCTTAAAAACCCTCATATACTATAACCGAATATGATCGTAACTGCCTCCGCCGCGCCGCTTTACCCGGTATTGCCGCTTCGGGATATTGTGATTTTCCCAGGCATGGTGGTGCCGCTATTCGTCGGCCGGGAAAAATCCATTGCAGCGTTGGAAGACGTCGCCAAGAGTGACGGAAAAATCCTCTTGATCACCCAAAAGGACGCAACGCAGGATGATCCCGGCATCGCTGACATATTCAGAACCGGCGTTGTCGCCACCATATTGCAGTTCCTTAAACTGCCGGACGGCACGGTGAAAGTGCTAGTAGAAGGAAATACGCGGGCGCGGGTACTGGAATTCGTCAACCATGACCGCTTCTTCACCGCTTACGCGGAAATCCTCATCGAGGAATCGGGTGGCGCGCAGGAGTTGGAGGCTTTGAGCCGCTCCGTTACCGCACAGTTCGACCAATACATCAAACTGAACAAGAAAATCCCGCCGGAAGTGCTGGCCTCGCTGGCGCAGATACGCGATCCATCGAAGCTATCGGATGCGGTGGCAGCGCACCTCAGCATAAAAATCGCTGACAAGCAGGCGCTCCTAGAAATAACCAATATCGCGGAAAGGCTGGAACGGGTTTACGCGACCATGGAATCGGAAATCGGTGTTTTGAACACCGAGAAGAAAATCCGCACGCGCGTGAAAAAGCAGATGGAGAAAACCCAGCGCGAATATTATCTGAATGAGCAGATGAAGGCGATCCAGAAAGAGCTTGGCGAAACCGAGGATGGCAAGAGTGAGCTGGACGAGCTGGATGAAAAAATAAAAAAACTCCGCCTCACCAAGGAAGCGCGGGAAAAAGCAACGGCGGAACTGAAAAAACTTCGGCACATGAGTCCGATGTCAGCGGAAGCGACGGTCGTCAGAAATTACCTCGACTGGATTACTTCGCTTCCCTGGAAAAAACGCGCAAAACTGAAGCATGACGTGAAGGCAGCGGCGGAGATTTTGGAGGCCGACCATTACGGACTTGATAAAGTGAAGGAGCGGATACTTGAATATCTTGCTGTCCATCAGCGCACAAAAGAACTTAAAGGGCAGATATTATGCCTGGTAGGCCCTCCGGGAGTCGGGAAAACTTCGCTGGCGAAATCCATTGCACGGGCAACGGGGCGGGATTTCGTCCGGATTTCTTTAGGGGGAGTGCGCGACGAAGCGGAAATTCGCGGCCATCGCCGCACCTATATCGGCTCAATGCCGGGGAAAATAATCCAATCTATGAAGAAGGCAAAAACCTCAAACCCGCTATTTCTGCTTGATGAGATAGATAAAATGGGCACCGATTTCCGTGGCGATCCGGCCTCGGCGCTGCTGGAGGTTTTGGACCCCGAGCAGAATATGAATTTTAACGACCATTATATGGAAGTTGATTATGATTTGTCAGACGTGATGTTCGTCACCACCGCCAACACCACAATCATGCCGCGCCCGCTTTTGGATCGCATGGAAGTCATTCGCATCTCCGGCTATACCGAGGAGGAAAAAATCGAAATCGCCCGATGCCATTTGATCGATAAGCAGAAGAAAAAACATGGGCTTAAAGACAGCGAATGGTCGATCTCGGACGAGGGCTTGCGAAACCTGATCCGTTATTACACCCGCGAATCTGGCGTCAGGAACCTGGAGCGCGAAATCGCCAAGCTCACGCGCAAGGCGATCAAGGAAATATTGCTGAAAAACCTGTCGAAGATAGAAGTCAAGGCACGGAACCTGAAGAAGTACGCCGGTGTTGAAAGATACAGCTACGGGGAAGTTGAGAAGGAAGATGGAATCGGCGTCACCACCGGCCTGGCCTACACAGATGTCGGCGGCGATTTGCTGCTAATTGAGGCGGTGACGCTGCCGGGCAAAGGCAAAATCACCATAACCGGAAAACTCGGCGAAGTGATGCAGGAATCGGTGCAAGCGGCGTGGAGTTTCGTGCGCTCACGCTCGTCCGAGTTCGGCATCGACCCGGAAATTTTCCAGAAAAAAGACATTCACATCCACGTCCCGGAGGCCGCAACGCCGAAAGACGGCCCGTCGGCAGGAATCGCAATATGCACCTCCATTGTTTCGGTGCTCACGGGAATCCCGGTCAGCAAAACCGTGGCGATGACCGGAGAGATAACCCTGCGCGGCACAGTACTCCCCATAGGCGGACTGAAAGAAAAATTACTCGCAGCGATGCGTGGCGGAATAAAAACCGTACTCATCCCGGAAAAAAACGTGAAAGACCTGGAGGAAATTCCCGCCAACGTCAAAAAAGGCTTGAGCATAATTCCGGTCGGCCATATCGACCAGGTGTTAAAGGCAGCGCTGACTGGGGAATTAAAACCGATAAAACTGCCCGGGGCGGCGGCCGATCTGCATAAGCCAGTTGTGCAAGACGGCGAACATTTAGTGGCTCACTAAATAAGATTCCTGCTGTTAATTACAGTGGCCTTGGCCCAGCAACTTCCCGGAAATCCGGCATATTTTTCACTTATTTTTGATTGCAAGCGAAAAAATTGCGCTTTTTCGCCATTTTCCTTAAAGATTTCGCTTGTCTTTTTCCTTCAATGGTGCTTGATATACTCCCTACATGGCTGATTTCGGCCATTTTCTATCATCTTAAAAAACTTTAAGCAAAGAGGTTCAAAGTGAATAAAAACAATCTTATCGATGAAGTCTCCAAGAAAACTGGCCTTACCAAGGCTGAATGCGCCAAAGCGGTTGATGCGGTTTTCAAATCAATCTCCAGCGCGCTGTCCAAGGGCGGCGATGTTCGTCTGGTGAATTTCGGCACCTTCCTAGTTTCCAAGCGGAAAGCCACCAAGGGCCGTAACCCACGCACCGGCAAGCCGATCAACATTCCGGCTTCCAAGCAGCCAAAATTCCGCGCTGGCAAAGTGCTGAAGCAAGCTGTCAATAAGTAATCATTCACTGTTTCTAAGATTAACGGCCCGGGAATTTTCCGGGCCGTTTTTTATTGTGCGGAAAAACCCAGCATTTCCGGCACTTTCCATTGTAACAATTTGTAACAATGATTAGTTTGCTGGAGGAAGCAGGCAGCCTGTATATTAGCCCTAATGACTTACCAGCAGACATTAGCAAATCAAGTATCGTGCGTCGGCGTAGCACTCCATAGCGGTGCGAAAGTGGCGATGACCTTAAAGGCTGGCGCTCCCGATTCCGGCATTGTCTTCCGCCGCACCGACGTAACCGGACCAGACCAATACGTCTCCGCAAATTATAAAAACGTCACCAGCACTATACTCGGCACCACAGTTGCCAACGCGGACGGCGTTTCGATTGCCACCGTCGAACATCTGATGGCTGCATTCTGGGGCTGTGGAATAGATAACGCTCTGGTGGAACTGGACGGCGAGGAAGTGCCGATAATGGACGGCAGCTCCGAACCCTTCGTTTTCCTGATTGAATGTTCCGGTATCGCGGTGCAGCCAGCCCCTCGCAAATATATAGAAGTATTGAAAAAAATCGACGTAGTGGATGGTAACAAGGCGGTCAGCATAGCACCGGGTGCGGATTTCTCCGTCAGCCTGGAGATAGATTTCGACGATAAGATCATCGCACAGCAAAGCTGCCGGTTCAATTCCTCCGACGTTTCATTCAAAACCGACCTCTGCCGTGCACGCACTTTCGGGTTCGAGCATGAGGTGGAAAGCCTGCGCGCGGCGGGTCTGGCGCGCGGAGGCTCACTGGAGAACGCCATCGTGGTGAGTGCCGACGGGGTCTTAAATGAAGGGGGCTTACGTTACCGCGACGAATTCGTGCGCCATAAAGTTCTCGATTGCATCGGCGATTTTTACCTGACTGGCGCGCATTTGAAAGGCCACATCAGCGGTGCCCGCTCTGGACATGCGCTTAATAATAAATTACTCCGCGAAATCTTCGCCGATGCCGCCGCCTGGCGGATGGTTACCCAAATGCCGGAGGAAGTGGCAGTAAATTAGTAAGTAGTTGCAACTCCTTATCTTCCCTGAAATAATACCGCACCATGCGGAAATTCCTGTTCATATTGATTCTTCCCGCCCTTTTCCTCTCCGCCTGTGGCAGCGATAAAAAGGATAAGGAAGAAAAAACCCTAGCCCCGGAGCAATATTACAACCGCGGTATGGACGAAATGCAGGGCAGAAAATATAAAGACGCCATCAAGGATTTTGAGAAGATTGAGCAGAATTACCCCTATTCCCCATGGGCGACCAAGGGAAAAATCATGTCCGCCTATACCAACTACAAGGCCGGAGAATATGACGACGCAGCAAACATGCTGGAAACTTACATCAAACTGCATCCTGGCAACCAGGACATAGCCTATGCATATTACCTGCGCGCGCTTTGCTATTATGAACGCATAGCCGACGTGCAGCGCGACCAGGAAATCACTCAAGAAGCACTGGTGAATTTGAAGGAAACCATCCGACGGTTTCCCGATAGTGAATATGGGCGCGATGCTAAGATAAAACTTGATCTGGTCATCGATCACCTGGCGGGAAAGGAAATGGAGATCGGCCGCTATTACCTGAAGCGGAAAATATATATCGCAGCGATAAACCGGTTCCGCACCGTGGTCGATAAATTCGACACGACGAGCCACGTGCCGGAGGCGCTGCACCGGCTGGTCGAGTGTTATCTAGCCATGGGCGTAAAAGATCAGGCAGAGAAATATGCTGCAGTTCTCGGGTATAATTATCCAAGCAGCAGATGGTACAAATACAGCTATAAGTTATTGGCAAAAGAAGGCGCGGGCGGTAAGGCTTCGTGACGTCTGGTATTGGGATAGGAAAAAATTTCCCCCTGCCGCATCCATAACAAAAAGGAAGTTCCCGGAAATCCTGGTAGAGCAAATCCTGGAACTCGGCGCGCTGGCGCTTGAAGCCGTTGGTGCTCAAGTTGGCAATGTTGTTGGAAATTACGTCAACGTTGGTTTCCTGCGCCCTTAAACCCGTTGCTGCCGTATATAATGATCCGAACATATGTTTTACCTATTGTTTGTTAATCGTGTCTAGAGCCTTCAGCTCCAGAGTGTGCATGTCGCCGAGTGCTTTGGAGAGGTATCCGGAATTACGGTTGACCTCGATCATCTTGGTCATTTCCGTAACCGAATTGACGTTTGAAGCCTCCAAAACTCCTTGCGCCACTGTGAACGATCCGTCCAGCGGCTTCTGGCCTGCCGGGCCAGAAAACAATCCGTTTGTCAGCTTGTTCAGCAAGCTGGGGTTGATGAAGGTGACTACTCCAAGCTGTCCCCTGGTGTTCGGGCCAATCTGCCCATCTTGCAGTGCGGTTATGCTGCCGTCGCCAAAAATCTGTATGTCGCGGTCGCCGTTCTGGAACAATATCGGTTGGCCATTCGGATCGAGCACCTGGTAACCCTGCGGATTGACAAGTTGCCCCTGGCCGTTTATCCGGAAATCCCCCGCCCTGGTATAACGGACGCCA
>JABDBP010000005.1 GCA_013288565.1 Alphaproteobacteria bacterium
CGAGTGAAAGTAATTTATCGTCTAACACCGCCTCCACCTCTATCATCGTCGAAGTTACTTCCTTGGAAAGATGCGATTCCCATATTGAATCGCGGCCGAATTTCTCCCCGGTGAAAAGCTGTACCAGCAACTCCTTTATCGGCTCGATGGTGGCATACGGGATGATAATCTCGACCTTGCCGCCACGGTCGTCCATCTCGATTTTAAGCGAGGTAAGGATGACCGGGTTGATCGGCCGGGTTATGGTGGCGAACCTGGGGTTGCTCTCCAGCCGCTCAAACCGGAAAGTAGCTGGAGTCAGTGCGTTGAAGGCGGAACTTAAATCGTCCAGCATCAAACCAATGACGTTTTTTGCTATATCCTGCTCAATCGTTGTGTATGGTCGCCCTTCGACACGCAATGGTCGCCCGGCATGTCCGCCGCCGAGCAGAACGTCTACCATTGAATAGGTGAACGAACTGTCGATGTTTATCAGACCGAAATTCTCCCACTCCACCGCCTGGAACACAGTGAGCAGCGCTGGGGAAGGTACGGTGTTTATATAATCCTCGAACCGCATTGAAGTTATCGAATCAATGCTGACATCGACATTTTCCGAAGTGTAATTGCGCAAGGAGGTGGAAAGCATGCGGACGTAGCGATCCATCACCACTTCCAGCATCGGCAGCCTATCGTAGGAAAGGGTGGATTTATCAAGCAGCGCCTGCAGACCGCTTTTCTTTTCAGCGCCGCCTATGCCAAGCAGGTTGTCGATCTCATTTTGCGAGAGCGCCTTGGCGGCTTCCTCTGATGGTTGCTGTCCCGTCGGCGGCGCTTGAGTTTCTGCCGGTTTTGCTTGTTCCTGTTCAGGCATTAGGCCCTGTTACCATATCATTATTGCACTATGATTTCTTTGAACAATATGTCGTCTATTTTCGCCGGAGCGATAATTTTATTCACTCTGAGCAACAGCTCTTCACGTAACAGTTGCAGCCCGGCGGAACCGCGTAAATCCTCCGCCCTGAGTTCGCGTAGGTAAACCTGGAAGCTGTCGCGAATGCGCGGCATGTTGGCATCCGCTGCCTGCCTGGCCGCCGCATCAGATATATCCAGCGTCACCACCAATTTCAGGAAACTCGTCTGCTTGCCGCCAGTATTCAGGTTGACCAGGAATTCCTGCAAATCCTCATAATTTGCCGGAGTTTCCGCACCGCTTCCAGCAGTATTTGCTTTTGCGGGAGCCGTTCCTTTCGTACCCTTTTCCTTTCCTGGCTCTTTGGCTTCACCTACGCCACCTTCGGTCTCTGGAGCGCTCTTCCTGTCAGTGGCCGGCACTTTCTGCTCGGATGCCTCCGGGACGCTATGGCCTTTCTTGAGCAAGAAAAATCCTCCGGCGCCGCCTAGTATCAATACCAACAGCGCCGCGCCGCCAATTATCATCAGTTTCTTTTTTTTACTGGCAGGCGAAGCGGACGCAGCTTCTCCCTCACCCTCTTTTGCGCCATCAGCTGGGGCTGCCGCCTCTTTTTCCTTCGCCGGTTCCTTCTTTTCTTCCGCCATCAGATCCTCGCAAAAAGGGGTTAAAAATCAAAATATAGTGGTAAGAAAGGAAAAATTCTACCAAATCTTTTAATATTTACAATGGTGAGAGGATTATTCTGCCCTGTAGCGGATTTTCAACAATGCCTCAAACTTCTTAAATGCTAGGGCGAAGTGAATCGCAAAAATAAATTGGTATTATCCATGCACGATCATCGTGCCGGTGCCGTGCTCGGTGAAAATTTCCAAAAGCAGCACGTGTGAGATGCGGCCATCCAGGATGTGCGCGGCTTCGGTGTTGCGTTTCACCGCATCAATGCAAGTTTCAACTTTCGGTATCATCCCGCCATGGATGGTGCCGTTCTTTATCAGTTTCTGCGCAGCGGTGACAGTGAGTTGGCCGATGATTTCGCCATCCTTGCCGATGACGCCCGGCACATCAGTCAGCATAATTAATTTCCGCGCCGCCAGCGCCGATGCAATCGCGCCCGCCGCCGTATCGGCATTGATGTTGTAAGTCTGGCCATTTTCGCCGACGCCGATTGGGGCGATGACCGGTATGATGTTTGATTCCTCGAAAACCACTAGCAAGTCCGGATTGATCATGGTCGGCTCGCCGACGAAACCGAGATCGAGGATTTTTTCGATGTTGGAATCTGGATCACGGTGGGTGCGCCGCAGTTTACGCGCCTCAATCAAGTTTCCATCCTTGCCAGAAAGGCCAACCGCCATGCCGCCCGCTGCGTTTATTTCGCTGACTAATTGCTTATTGATATTGCCGGATAAAACCATTTCGACGATTTCCACCGCATCCTGGTCGGTGACACGTAAGCCTGAGATGAACGAACTTTTGATTTTCAGGCGGTCGAGCATCCGGCCGATCTGGGGGCCGCCGCCATGTACGATCACCGGGTTGATGCCGATTTGTTTCATCAGCACTACGTCATGCGCAAATTTGCGCGCGAGCGGAGCGTCATCCATCGTCGATCCGCCGTACTTGATGACGAAAGTCTCCCCAGCGAATTGCTTCATGTATGGCAACGCTTCTGCCAGCACCTCGGCCTTCCGAAACATCTCGCCGCGTAGTTTCAATTCTTTTTTCGTTGGTTTCTTTTTTGGCATTTTAAAATAAATTAAATAAACCCTGCCAATTCAGCCCGCAATTCCTCGATTCCTTCTTTTTTTTCCGCACTGGTTAAAATCACCCGCGGATGCAAAGCCTGATGTTTTTTACAAAACCCTTCTACGTTTGCTAACACTTTTTCTCTTTCCTCCCGGCTAATTTTATCGGCCTTAGTCAAGATTATCTGGTAGATGACCGCCGCCGCGTCAAGAAGTTTCATTGCCTGCACATCATTTTCCTTCACGCCGCGCCGGGAATCAATCAGCAATAAAACCCGCCGAAGCTGCGGTCTGCCTTGCAGATATTGGCTTATCAGGTTGTTCCAGCCAGCGACTTCCTTTTTTTGCCGCCTTGGCGTAGCCATAGCCTGGAAGATCGGCCAGCATCAGTTTTTCGGAGAGCAGAAAAAAATTCACCTGTTTGGTGCGGCCCGGAGTGTTGGAAACCCGGGCGAGGGTTTTGCGGCTAGTCAGTGCGTTTATCAGGCTCGATTTCCCGACGTTTGACCGCCCGGCAAAAGCGATTTCGGGAAATTTCGCCGGTGGAATATCCTCCATCCGCACTGCGCCCATGATGAATTCGCATTCACCAGCGAATAGAAGGCGGCCTTTTTCGCTATCCATCATCCTTTTTTCTGCTGCCGCACTTCCCTGGTAATCACCAATTGCTGGGCAATTGAAAGCGTGTTGCTGCATACCCAGTAAAGTACCAGCCCAGCCGGAAAACTGGCGAATAGGAAGGTGAAAACGAACGGCAGCGCCTTCATCATCTGCGCCTGTACCGGGTCGGGCGGCGTTGGGTTCAAGCGTTGCAGGAAATACATACTGATACCGTATAGCAGCGGCAATACGCCGATCATCAGGAACGCTGGCGGATGGAATGGCAGCAGGCCGAAAAGGTTGAATATTGATGTCGGGTCGGGCACCGATAAATCATGAATCCAGGCAAAAAACGGCGCATGGCGCATTTCGATGGTGACGAACAGCACTTTATAAAGCGAAAAGAAAATCGGAATCTGGATAAATAGAGGCAGGCAGCCGGAAAGTGGGTTCACATGCTCGCGCTTATATAGTGCCATCACTTCCTGGTTCAGCCGCGCCTTATCATCTTTGAAACGCTCGCGCAGTTTTATTATTTCCGGTTGCAGCGCCTTCATCTGGCTCATCGATTTATATGATTTGTTGGCGAGCGGAAACATCAGCAGCTTCACCAGTAGTGTCAGCAATATAATGGCGACTCCAAAATTCCCGACGCTTTTATTCAGGAAATTCAAAATATAAAACACCCGCTTGGTCAGGAAATAAAACCAGCCGAAATCGATGGCACGGTCAAACAACGGGATATTCAGTTTTTGCGAATAATCATCCAGGAGCCGCACTTCCTTGGCCCCAGCGAAGAAATAAGCACTAGTTTCCTTGGTTTCACCTGGCGCGATTTCCAGCTTCCCGCTCAAATAATCCACCTGGAACCGGTCGATATTGTCTTTATTGGTATAAGTGAAATGCGAATCAAAATCGCCAAGACCTTCGGGAATCAGCGCTGTCAGCCAGTATTTATCGGTTATGCCGAGCCAGCCTTGCGTCCCCTTATATTCCAGCTTTTTCGCATCCATCAGTTTTTGGTAAGTGACTTCCTCAAGCGCCCCGTTCATGACACCCAGCGGCCCTTCATGTAGGATATAGTACGCCTTGGTTTTTATATGCGTGCGGTTGATGAGGCCGTATGACATAACAGAAACCCCGACTGTGCTTTTATTCTCAACACTCTGCACCACCTTGAACATATAATTATCATCCAAGGTGATTATCTGCTTGAAAACCAGCCCTACAGGATTTTTCCAGGTTAAAGTGACGGATTTTCCGGGCGTCAGTTGATTGTCATCTGCCTGCCAAACCGTTCCGGAATCAGGAGCGTTTTCGCCTAGCCATCCGAATTCGCCGAAATAAAAATTCTCCGTATCGGAGGGCGATAAAAGCGTCACTTCCGGGCTATTTTTTTCCGTGGTTTCTTTATATTTTACCAGGGATAGATCATCGAACCTAGCACCTTTCAAGGAAATCGAACCCTTAAGATCGCCGTTTTCTATTGCGATGCGCGGGGATTCGGACACCGCCTCGGCGCGGTCTTTCAATCCGCTTTCCGCACGAACTGGCATTTCCGCCGGTTTGATTTCCTGCCTCTCCGCAGCCAATTTCTCAGCCTCCCTATGCTTCGGCAGTTCGACAAAATACTGCCAACCAACCATCACCAGCACCGAAAGGGCTACCGCAAGTATAAGATTTTTTGAATCCTGCATTATTTCTTCCCAACCGGGTCAAATCCCGATGCGCCCCAAGGATGGCAACGCGCGATTCTTTTTATCGCCATGATAACCCCCCGCAGGCCGTGTTTTTTTACAGCTTCAGCCGCATATTCCGAACAGCTTGGCGTAAACCGACAGGCGGGCGGCAATATGGGTGAGATAAAATAGCGGTAAAGTTTTATCAGGAGAATCATGGTGGTGTGTTTAAACCAATCTTTTTACAAGTTTCTGCAAATCATTCAACAGCTTTGCGAAAGGCAATTCCAGCGCGGCACGGCGGCCGATTAATACAAAGTCGTAATTCCCAGCAATAGAAGGCAGAATTTCCCTGGCCGCAGCACGCATCCGGCGTTTTATCCGGTTGCGCTCCACTGCGTTGCCGACCTTGGCAGTCACCGTATAGCCGACCCGAACACCGCCGTTTTGCGATTTCAAAACCTGAAGAACGATTCCTGCACCCGCGGCAGAGTTTCCCTTATCCCTGACCGCCAGGAACTCCCGGCGTTTTTTCAAAACTGGAATTTTTGCCAAATTTAGGCTGAAAGGCGCTTGCGGCCCTTGGCGCGGCGACTGTTGATTACTCTGCGGCCGCCAGCAGTCTCCATGCGGGCGCGGAATCCATGGCGCCTTTTCCGCACCAGTTTACTTGGCTGATATGTCCGTTTCATCTTGGAAATTCCCTTTTTTAGAAGAGGCGACTGTATACAGCAAATCCAACCCCTTAGTCAACAGATAGTTTTGCAAACACTCTCATAATGCTCTAGAGAAATGACGAGCCTATGGAACTTCGCGAAACCTATTTCCGATTCATTTTGACATTCCATTTCAGCG
This sequence comes from Alphaproteobacteria bacterium, assembly GCA_013288565.1. Taxonomy (GTDB): domain Bacteria; phylum Pseudomonadota; class Alphaproteobacteria; order Rickettsiales; family JABDBP01; genus JABDBP01. The sequence goes on from JABDBP010000005.1 coordinate 5,775, forward strand.
ATGTTACAGAATGTGTCCGGGCATTATTTCCATCAATAATTTTTCCGGAGGGCGCTTATGAAAAATCCACTTAAATTCCTTGGTTTTTCAGCGCTTCCTACCCTTGTATATTTCCTATACCCCGCCGCTGCCCTAGCGGCAGTCCCCTCACTCGCGCTCGATTCCGGCAGTACCGCCTGGATGCTGGTATCCACCCTTCTGGTATTGATGATGACGTTGCCCGGCCTGGCACTGTTTTACGGCGGGATGGTGCATAAGGAAAGCGTGTTGGCCACGCTGATGCAAAGTTTCATAGCCACCACCTTAGTTACCATATTATGGATGGTTTACGGCTATTCGCTCATCTTCACCGAGCATGATGGGTTCATCGGTTCCCTAAATAAATTCATGCTGCTCGGGGTTACGCTGAAAAGCACTTACGGCACTAGCTCGAATCTGATTCCGGAAACCGTCTATATTATGTTCCAGATGACCTTCGCTATCATCACCTGTGCACTGATTTTCGGCTCGGTGGCCACGCGCATAAAATTCTCCTCGGCCATCGTGTTCATCACCGTATGGTTCACCTTTGTATATATCCCCATAGCACACTGGGTTTGGGGGCCGAAAGGATGGCTCGGCGGCAGCGGCATCGACAATTATAAAGGGTTATTTGGATTCGGTCCGACTTTGGATTTCGCCGGCGGTACCGTAGTGCATATAAACGCTGGCGTGGCGGGATTGGTCGCCGCCCTAGTACTCGGCCAGCGCAAGGGTTTTCCGAAAGCCGAATACGCACCGCCTTATAACATCGTATTCAGCGTCATCGGCGCATCATTATTGTGGGTGGGTTGGTTTGGGTTCAATGCTGGGTCGGCCACGGCGGCCAACGGTAATGCCGGGATGGCGATGCTGGTGACGCAGGTAGCGGCGGCGGCGGCCTCGCTTACCTGGATGACGGTGGAATGGATCATGCGCAAGAAACCGAGCGTCATTGGCATAATTTCCGGCGCAGTGGCAGGATTGGTAGCCATTACCCCGGCTTCCGGATTCGTCGGGTTCGGCGGCGCGCTGATGATAGGCATTGCCTCAGGAATAGCCTGCTTCTGGGCCTGCGGACTCAAATACCGTTTCGGCTATGACGATGCGCTGGATGTTTTCGGCGTCCATTGCGTCGGCGGCATTGTCGGCGCGCTGCTCACTGGCATATTCGCGGTCGAAGAAATCGGCGGTTATAAAGGCAGCCTGTCGCAATTCCTCGCCCAATGCGAGGGTGTTGCCATCACCATCATATATTGCAGCGTCATGTCTATCCTGATCCTGAAAACCATTGACCTAATCATGGGTGTGCGGGTGGACGAGGCAACCGAGCATTCTGGCCTCGACCTCGTGGTGCACGGCGAAAAGCTGCATTAATCTCCCAAGCAGACGAGGATGACACGGAATAGGTAATCTGCTACAATTTTCCCATGCCTAGCATTGAGGAAATAGTCGCCGGAATCGGGGATAAGGTTTACACGGATGGCCCGAGGGTCATAAGAGGCCCGGTTCACCTAACTCCCATATCAGAATTTAACCATGCAAAAATGGCAGAAATCCTCGGCAAGGGCGGGAAGTACGGAATAACCATAGGTTTTGCCGGGTTCGTCAACCTTGATTGGATAAGGCTGGCCTCGCCGGAAAAGGGCGGAATATTATGCGATATCAATGCTTGGCAAAAGCCATTCTGGGAAGCGGTGTTCGAATTGATAGGGGAATGCAAAACTTATCAATCCTTTCATTCCCGGTTTACCGTTTATGAGCCGGACTATAATAGAAAATTTGATTTAAGGGGGGGGCTCACTTAGTCTTGGCCCGCCGCCATATACCTGGGAAATGAAAAGCTGGATGAACGATAAAGATTCTTATGATTGTATAAGGAAGCTTGTAATGGAGGGCAATATAGCGGCGATGACGCTGGATGTGCTGGATGGATCCAGGTACGGTGAACTTGCCAGGGCAATCGAGGGGGCCGGACTTGAGGTCAGCCTTATATATCTATCCAATATACCGCACTTCCTGCATATTGATAAAAGCAAAGAAGAGTTGGCTGAAGGTAGGGCGGTGGATTTTTATGAAAGGTCGATAATGCCAACTGTTGCCGAACGACTTTTTACAAATCAGTCTATGGTCTGCAACGCTGAAACGAAAATTATATGTGCCGAACGTAAGCCCGTGCTTTCAACGGCCAAGCCTGGGGATATTTATGAGTTGCAAATATATGATAATCAGCAACTGCTTAAAAAATTTATGGGCGAAAAAGGCATGAGTATGTAGATATGGCCCTCCTCCCCCTCGTAATATATCCCGATCCGCGGCTTAAGAAAAAGTCCTTGCCCGTGGAGAAAGTCACCGACGAAACCCGGAAATTCATGGATGATATGCTTGAGACCATGTACCAGGAGGGCGGGATCGGCCTTGCCGCCGTGCAGGTCGGCGTGCATCAGCGGATATTGATAATGGATGTCGAACGCGGCTCCAAGCGTTACGGCAACGAGCCGGACGAGAAAAAATCCGCACCATTATTCCTAGTGAATCCGGAAATCACCTGGGCATCGGAAGAATTAAACTCATACGAGGAGGGCTGCCTCTCGCTTCCGCAGCAATATTCTGAAGTTTTCCGGCCTAAAGAGGTGAAAATCCGCTATCTTGATTATAACGGGAAACCGCGTGAAGAGAAGTGGGACGGGCTGCTTGCCACCTGCGTCCAGCACGAGATCGACCATTTGGACGGCATCGTCTTCATCGACCACATCTCCGCCGTGAAGCGCGATATCATCGCCAGGAAATTGAAGAAGATGAAGAAGGCGGCGGCCACAAATTAATGAAAATAATCTTCATGGGGACGCCGGCATTCGCGGTTCCGGCATTGAAAAAGCTAATAAATGCAGGGCATAAGCCGCTGGCGGTTTATACCCGTCCGCCCGCCCCCAGCGGTCGGGGAAAGAAGGAACAAAAATCCCCTATACATGAATTGGCGGAAGCACATAGAATAGAGGTTTTAACTCCCATTTCGCTGAAAAATCCCGATGAACAGCAAAAATTCGCCGATTTCCAGGCCGATATTGCGCTGGTTGCGGCCTACGGGTTACTGCTCCCCGAACCGATATTGAACGGCACGAAATACGGCTGCGTCAACATCCATCCCTCACTTCTCCCACGCTGGCGGGGAGCAGCACCAATCCAGCGAGCTATAATCGCGGGCGATCCGGAAACCGGTGTCTGCATTATGAAAATGGATAAAGGCCTGGACACCGGAGATATATTGGCCATGGAAAAATGCAAAATCCCGGCAAAAATGACCGCCGGGGAATTGCATGGTGCGCTGGCGGAAATCGGCGCTGAACTGGCTCTCAAAACTATAGAAAAAATATCGAAAATCACGCCGATTAAACAGAATGCCTTGGGCGTGGAATACGCAAAAAAAATCACTCGCGAGGAAGAAAAAATCGACTGGCGGAAGCCGGTGAAAGAAATCGAAGCCTTAATCCGCGGATTGCAGCCGAGACCGGGCGCGTATTTTGAGTATACCGGCGAGCGGATAAAAATAATAGCGGCGGATTTATCCCCGGAAAGCACTGGAAAACCGGCTGGAACAATACTAGACGAAAACCTCTCTATCGCCTCCGGCAGCGGGATTTTGCACCCGCTGAAACTACAAAGGCCGGGGAAAAATATCGTGAGCGCGCGGGAATTTTTGAATGGGTTTCCGATAAAACCCGGTGCAATTCTTTCATAATGCCCCGCTACAAAATCACCATCGAATATGACGGAAACGGCCTTGCCGGCTGGCAGCGACAGGATGACCAGCCTTCCGTACAACAGCACATCGAGACAGCGCTGGAAAAATTCTCTGGCGAAAAAGCCCCAGTGTTTGCAGCTGGTCGCACTGATGCAGGGGTTCATGCGTGCGGTCAAGCAGCACATTTTGATTTGGTGAAGGAATTTCCGCCCCGGCAAATCCGCGATGGAATAAACTTCCACATAAAGCCAGCGGCGATTTCAGTCCTAAGCGCGGAAGAAGTTCCCGATGATTTTCACGCCAGATTTTCTGCAAAAAAACGTTATTACCGCTACCGCATAATCAACCGCATTTCGCCGCTCACTATTGACCGGGATTATGCCTGGCATATCAAGGAAAACCTGGATGAAAAAGCGATGCATGAAGCGGCACAAATCCTGGTCGGCAACCATGATTTCACGTCTTTTCGTGCCTCTGAATGCCAGGCGAAATCGCCGGTAAAAACCATCGATGAAATCAGCGTTTTGCGCACCGGAGAGGAGGTTTTCATTGGTGTTTCCGCGCTTTCATTCCTGCATCACATGGTGCGTAATATCACGGGAACGCTGCGTTTGGTCGGCAGCGGAAAATGGAGCGCCGATGATTTGAAAAACGCTCTGTTAGCTAAAGACCGAAGCATGGGTGGCTCCACCGCGCCTGCGCATGGGCTTTACTTTATGCGGGTGGAGTATTAGAAATTCCGTATGTTCACCGGAATTATAACCGACATCGGCATCGTAGAAACAGTCGAGCATAACGGGAAAGACACGCGGCTTGTCATTTCTACCGGCTATGACGTTTTGTTGATCAAAATCGGCGCATCTGTTGCCTGCAATGGCACCTGCCTGACGGTTATGAGCAAGAAAAAAAACCTACTGGTTTTTGATGCTTCCTACGAAACATTAAAAAAAACCGCCATTGGCACTTGGAAAAAAGGAGCGCGGGTGAATTTGGAGCAAGCGATGAAAATGGGCGAGGAATTCGGCGGACATATCGTCACCGGGCATATCGACGGTGTGGGAAAAATAATCTCGCGCAAACCGGCAGGCAAATCGGCGGATTTTTTGATTTCCTTTCCCGCCAAATTAAAAAAATTCATCGCGGCGAAAGGCTCGGTGGTATTGAACGGTGTCTCGCTCACAGTGAACGAGGTGCAGGGCAACGAATTTCGTGTCACCATAATACCGCACACGCTGAAACATACGGTTTTCTGTGATTTACAGCCGGGTGAGGCAGTGAGCATTGAAGTCGATATACTCGCCCGTTATGTTGCGAGAATACTGGAAGTGAAATAAATAAAATAATGCCCCACTCGAAACATCTCTCACCGATCGAAGAAATAATCGCCGACGCGAAGGCCGGGAAAATGTTCATCCTGGTCGATGATGAAGCACGGGAAAATGAGGGCGATCTTATAATTCCGGCGGAAAAATCCAATCCCGAAGCCATCAATTTCATGGCGAAACACGGACGGGGATTGATATGCCTATCGCTCACCAAATCCCGGGTTTCCGAACTGGGCTTGAAGCTAATGTCGCGCAATAACGCCTCAAGGCATTCCACCGCTTTCACCGTTTCCATTGAAGCGCGTGAGGGCGTGACGACCGGAATTTCTTCAGCTGACCGTGCGCAAACCATTGCAGTTGCCATCGATCCGAAAAAGGGTGCGAAGGATATAATCAGCCCCGGGCACGTTTTTCCACTGGTGGCAAAGGACGGTGGTGTTCTCGTGCGCGCCGGTCATACCGAAGCAGCGGTCGATATTGCCAAGCTCGCCGGACTAAATCCTTCCGGCGTCATCTGCGAAATAATGAACGATGACGGTACGATGGCGCGAATGCCGGATCTGGTAAAATTCGCAGCTCAACATGGCCTGAAAATCGCGACGATAGCCGATCTCATCCATTATCGCCGCAAATATGATAAGTTGGTTGAGCGCAAGCTAGAAAGTGTTTTCAAAACTAAATTCGGCGGCGAGTTCAAATTATTTCTCTATATAAACAACGTTGAATATGCCGAGCATATCGTGCTGGTGAAAGGCGACATTTCTAATGGAAAACCAGCCCTCGTCCGCATGCACGCGTTCGATATATTGAACGACGCTCTTGGCGATTTATCGACGGGCAAGGCTGGAGAATTGCAGAAATCCATGGAAATAATTGCAGCAGAAAATCGCGGTGCGGTGGTGATTCTACGCGAGCCCTTAAAAAACATTCTTTCGGAAACGGTGAAGCAGCGCTATCTCGATCATGAGCCAAAAATTCCCACGAAAAACTTGCGGAATTACGGTATCGGTGCGCAAATTTTGCTGGATTTGGGCATCAAGGAGATGATACTGCTCACCAATTCGGAACATACGGTGATCGGCCTTGAAGGCTATGGGCTTTCTATAAAAGGAACTAAGGGCATAAAATGAAAAAGAAAAAACGAGTTTTGGTAGTCGTTGCCGATTTCTATCCCGATCTGGCGAAGGAATTGCTGAAAGGTGCGGCAGCTTATTTAAAAAAATCCGGCGTGGAGTATTCGGTGATTGAAGTTCCTGGCGCACTGGAAATCCCGGCCACTATAGCTTTCGCGGGGAAAAAATATGACGGCTATGTTGCGCTCGGCTGCGTGATCCGTGGCGAGACGGGACATTATGACATCGTATGCAATGAAAGCGCGCGCGGATTGAATGAGCTCGCAATAACAAAAAAACTTGCGATCGGGAACGGGATTTTGACGGTGGAAAATCTCGCCCAGGCGAAACAGCGCGCCGCCGTAAAAGGTAGAAATAAGGGCGGTTTTGCCGCCAGGACGGTTTTACAAATGATGCAAATAAAGGAAAAAATTTAAGTGAAGGCACATGGAAAAAGCGCCGCCAGGGTAATGGCGCTACAGGCACTCTATCAGCAATACGTCACTGGCGAAATCGAGGATAATGATTCAGGCCTGCTCGCGGAAAAAATTTCCGGCATCTATAAAAATAATAAGGATTTGCGGCTTCCCGCGCCGCCCGACCGTAAATTATTGCGGAAATTAATCGAAGGCGCGCTGAAAAACCGCGAGAAAATCGACGTCATAATCGCCACCCGCCTGACGAGTGGATGGGATATGGAGCGGTTAGGCCCCACATTGCGTGGAATTTTGCGGTTAGGCATTTATGAGATGACATTCACCACCGCGCCAGTGAAAGTGATAATCAAGGAATATATCCGGTTGGCCGATGAATTTGTCGGCGTTAAAGAGGCAAAATTCGTGAATGGGATTCTTGATAAAATCGCGCGCGAATCGCGAAAAGATGGATGAGTTTTCGCTAATCGAGAAATATTTACGGCCATTGGCGAAGGGCTGTAACGGGGCGTTTTCATTGACCGATGATGCAGCAGCAATTGTACCTAAAAAAGGCAATCAATTCGTCATAACCAAAGATGCAATCGCCGAAGGCGTACATTTTCTGCCTGGAACATCGCCAGAATTAATTGCGAAAAAACTGGTGCGGACAAATTTATCAGACATCGCCGCAATGGGAGCTAAGGCCAAATACTATCTCATCGCCGCGATGCTGAATTCCAAAATAAACGAAGAATGGATTAAAAAATTCGCAGAGGCCCTTGCAGCGGAACAAAAAATTTTCGGCATTCATTTAATCGGCGGTGATACGATAAAAACCAAAGGCCCACTCGCTTTTTCACTAACCATGATTGGTGAGGCGAGAAGCGGAAAAGCACTGCAAAGAAGCGGCGCGAAACCGGGTGACGGGATTTACGTATCGGGAACCATCGGCGATGCGGCGCTGGGAATAAAAATATTGCAAGGTGAAATCACGGTGGCTAAAGCTAAGGAAAAATTTCTTATCGACCGCTATTTGATTCCACATCCGCAGGTGGAAATTGGCCAGAAACTGTCTGGAATTGCTTCATCCTGTATCGACATATCGGACGGAATGGCTGCGGATTTGGCTCATATTTGTAAGGTTTCTGGAGTTTCCGCAATTATCGAAAAGGAAAAAATCCCGGTTTCCAGGGCAGCGCGGGAAATATTGGCAAACCACCCGGAACTATGGAATTCAGTTATTTCCGGCGGCGATGATTACGAACTGCTCTTCACTGTCCCACCGAAACGTGAGAAAATGCTCAGTAAATTCAAGAAAATCAGTAGAATAGGCCGGGTCGTCAAAAAATCCGCCAAATCATTGAAAATCACCGAAAACGGCCAGGAGATCCGCATAAAAACCGCTGGATATAAACATTTTTAGCTAAAACCACCAAATCTTAATAAATTCTTAACAATTTGCCGGTATAATATTCCTTATGAGGAGAATATTGCCCATTGTGCTGCTTGCCGTTTTGGCCTCCTGCAGCCCCAGAACATCCTGGGTGCCGGACGTAAATGGCTGGTTCGCACCGACGCCGATGTTCATGCGCAATATACCCGATGGCAACGACAGCTATAGCGTCGGCTTCCGGGACAGCTGCAACACTTATCTCGGCATCATCGGCGTCGGTCCAGAGCAGTTGCACGGCTACCAGATTGATAACAGCAGAGTGCTGGTTGATGCAGCATATAACAAGGGAATGCTGGATGGCCGTTCCTATTGCACGCACTTCCTCGACCCGGCAATAAACTAATATGAAAAAAATATTCACATTATTAACTTTGGCGGCGGCTATTTCGGGCTGCGATCTGACAAAACCGGTATATTGGGATTTGACACCGCCGGACGGTCCGCCGGAATACCGCCAGGGCTGGGCCGATGGCTGCGAAAGCGCCAGAGATGCCAACGCCGATCATTTCAATAAGGCGTTACTGACGGTCAGGCAGGATGCGGATTTGATGAAAAACCCGGTTTACGAGCGCGTATGGCATGACGCCTATAACTATTGCTGGTACATGCAGGAATCGATCTTGAGCAACGGCTGGGGAAATTATAAATGACGCGGACACTAATTATGTTGTTCATATTCCTGGCGCTGGTTTCCTGCCGCCCGTATCCAGGCCCGCCCTGGCAGGATTGGATGTATGACGGCCCTCCGCCGAGTCCGGATGGCAAGCCCTATCCGGATTTGTATGTACACGGCTGGCAGGATGGCTGCGAGACCGGCACCGCCGGGCAATCAAACCATTTCTACAAGATGTTCCACGGCTGGCGCCAGGATGCGACGCTGGCGCAGAACAAAGTCTATTACCGTGGCTGGCAAGACGCTTTCGGTTATTGCAGCCGTTATATTCAACAGTATATGAGCCGGCCGTTCTTTTAAGGGCGTTATGAAAAAATATTTAGCACTATTGGCAATAGTTTTTCTCGCAGGCTGCAACAGTTTTGATTCCGATCTGCCCTACAAGCCCGGATTCATGCCGGAATTGCCGAAAGGCTCGCCGGAATTCACCCAAGGCTGGAAAGACGGCTGCGCTACCGGTCTTTCCGCCTACGGCAATGATATGTACAAAACCGTCTATCGCTACCGCAAAACCCCGGAATATGAAACCAACGCGACATACACCGGCGCCTGGCGCGATGCTTATCAATATTGCCGCCAATACGCCAACACCTGGGACAAACAGGTATTCGCTTCGGGGCATTTCATGCCGTCCGATCCGGAGGATGCCGAAAATCCGTGGCTAGGACATTCCAAGGATGACGAGGAGCCAATGGACAATTTCCTATCATTGCCAACCGCCGGTGGATTTTTCGGAACCGATTGATATGAAAAAACTACTACTGCTGACGTTTCTATTCCTCGCCGCCTGCATGCCGGGTTTCCCCCCGGTGATGAACCAAGGCCCGCCAAGCGATGCGCCAAAGGAGATAAAACAGGGCTGGGACGATGGCTGCCAGACCGGCGTGAATACCTATGGCAACGATATCTATAAAAGTTTCTACGGCTACAAAATGGATCCGGCGATGATAAATAATAAGGCCTATTACGAAACCTGGCACGATGCCTATAACTATTGCCGCCACTGGATGAACAGTAACCTGCGCAACGGCTATTTCGGCGCCGAATATAGTGATGACCTACGCGATACCCGTACTATCAAGCAGGATGGTGGTGGCGCAGGGCTCGTTCCGCCGTTTTTAGGGTGGTGATCTAAAAAGGGGCCTAGCTCTTCAATATTTTTCCCTCCTTATTTAACTTCATCGCCTCTTCTAAACTCCCCGGCAGTTTCGGCGATTTATATTGCGGTTCATAGGCGTTGCCATAGATTTTTTCCGGCGGATTTATACTATTTGTTATCCCATAATGCGCACCCGCGAGAATCTCTGTGATCGCTGCGAATGGATCGGCATCAGCGCCGGGAACACGGTGTTCGATATGCCGGTTTTCCGGGGAAGCGGTGCTTTCGGGGATTCTGATCGCCACCGTGCGGTTATTCCCGCCCCAGCAGATTTTCGTCGGTGCGTTGTCATAGGTTTCACATTCAGAATTATAACCAGCAACGAATCTCTTATAGCTTTCCGCATTCGGCGCAAAATAAACCATCGATTCCGGCATGGCAGCCAGCAATCCGCCGATTGCATATAACATCTCCAGGGCTTCCTCACCCTCACGCTTGGCAAAAATATTTTTTCCGGAACCATCCAGTAGCGATAAATGAATGTGCAACCCACTACCTGGGTGATTTTCATAGGGCTTGGCGGAAAAATCGGCTTTTAGTATTTTTTTTATTTTTACGATGTTTTCCGCAAGTGCCGTTATGTCCGGGGTCAACGGTAAGGCTATTTCAAATTGGTTCGGCCCCTTTTCCCGCTCGATTTTTATGACGGGAATTTTGTTTGCACCAAGTTTTTCCTGGATAGTTTCTGGAGTTTCAACATCGGAATAAAACTCCAATTCCGCCGCCATTATGGGAATAAGGACGATGTCGGATTTTATTTTTTTGACTATTTTTTTTATAACCATAAAACAATTTATATGAGGGGAATTCTAGGAGTTTTTAATTTTTAAACCGGAGCGTAGCAGCGCTACGTGAGGACTTAAAAATTAAAAACGACGACGAAATCACCCATAGAAATCGTTTTAGTTTTTCGCCTTATCCACCAATTTATTCTTCGCTATCCACGGCATCATTTCGCGCATCTGTTTTCCTATTTGCTCGATCGGATGTTTCGCTGCCGCTTCACGGAATTTTTCTAACTTGTGCGGACCTTGGGTCGCGCGGTCACCAATGAATTCTTTGGTGAATTTGCCAGATTGGATATCCGCCAAAATCCGCTTCATTTCTTTTTTTGTCTCCGCCGTTATGATACGTGGGCCGCTAACGTAATCACCATATTCCGCGGTGTTGGAAATCGAATAGCGCATATTGGCAATACCGCCTTCATAGATCAAATCTACGATTAATTTCACCTCGTGCAGGCATTCAAAATAGGCCATTTCCGGGGCATATCCGGCTTCGACCAATGTCTCGAAACCAGCCTGGATCAGTGCCGTCAACCCGCCGCAAAGCACCGCCTGCTCGCCGAAAAGATCGGTTTCGCATTCCTCGCGGAAATTGGTTTCGATTATCCCCGAACGCCCGCCACCTATGGCGCTGGCGTAAGAAAGCGCAATGTCCTTCGCCTTGCCGGATTTATCCTGATATATAGCAACTAGGCAGGGAACGCCGCCGCCTTTCAAATATTCACCGCGCACCGTATGCCCCGGGCCTTTCGGCGCCACCATCCAAACATCCAAATCCGGGCGCGGCTCAATGAGCTTGAAATGGATGTTTAAGCCATGCGCAAATGCCAGTGCCGCGCCTTGTTTCATGTTATTCTTCAAATCTTTTTCCCAGAGATCGGCTTGTAATTCGTCCGGCACCAATATCATCAAAACGTCCGCCCATTTCGCCGCTTCCGCCGGAGTTACCACATCAAAGCCAGCGTTTTTGGCTTTTTCTATGCTTTTCGAGCCAAATTTCAACCCGACTTTCAATTCCTTCACGCCGCTATCCTTCAAATTCGCGGCATGCGCGTGCCCCTGGCTGCCATAGCCGACGATGGCGACTTTTTTTGATTTGATTAAATTAACGTCAGCGTCGCGTTCATAATATACTTTCATTTTTTGCTCCTTGTTTTTAATAGAAGAAACTGGAAGCTAGAATCCGGAAACTGGAGATTTCTAGTTTCAAGTCTCTAATCTCCGATCTTCTCCATTCCCCGTGAAATCGCTGTAACACCGGTTCTGCTCAGTTCTATCAACCCCAGCGGCTTCATCAAATCAATAAACGAATCCAGCTTATGTGGCTGCCCGGTGATTTCAAAGACGAAAGATTTCGGCGTGGCGTCGACGACGCGGGCACGGAAAATCTCGGCCATACGCAGCACCTCGACACGTTTTTCCCCACTGCCGACAACTTTTATCAGCGCCAATTCGCGCTCGACGAATTCCCCTTCGTCGGTCATGTCACGCACTTCATGTACCGGAACCAGCCGGTTCAGCAACGCTTTTATCTGGTTGATTATTTTCGCCGAGCCGCTGGTGACGATGGTGATGCGGGATAAACTCTCAGCCTTCTCGGAAGCAACTTCCGCCACGGTCAGGCTTTCGATGTTGTAGCCGCGGCCGGAAAACAGCCCTATAACGCGCGCCAGCACGCCGAATTCGTTATCAACCAGCACGGCAATGATGTGCCGCGATGGGGTTTCTTGGAGTTTTTTCATAAATATCAAAAACTTACGATAAGGAGGGGCATGATAATTAACCTGTTAAAGTAAATCAATTTTTATTTTTTCTTCTAAAATCAACCTGTTGTTAATCCCTTTGGTTTATCAGTGCAATTTCTGCACACACAAGAACATTGGAGAATTATAAAATGGTGGGAAATAATCGATAGGCTCCGAACCGAATATTATAGGGATGTCATCCTGGGTTATGCCTGGTTGAAGACTCATCAGTTTGTAGGTATCTGATTTCCCATCACTCAAATACCGAAAGGGTTCTGCGCTGTGATAGTTGGAATTGGCAAATTCATGGCTATGATAGATAGCATGATGAAGAATGAAAATGCCCAGACTGGAAATCGTTTGGAAAAAATAATAACAGCCGGGCTCACGCTGCTAGTCTGCCTGGCTCCCTTGCCGCTTGGCAGTAATAACCCGATTAGTTATTCAATAATTGCGCTGATGACGGGAATTCTGCTGTTAATGTGGGTTGCCAATTATTTCTTGAGCAAAAAACTACTGGCAATTTCCTTCAAAAAAATATGGTTTATTGTGCTGCCGTTTTTTCTTGCTGTATCATGGATAATATTGCAAATATCGATACCTGCTCCAGCATCACCAAACCTATGGCTTTTTAATCTTGCTTCTGCCGCGCTGGCAACTCCGCTTCGGCCAATCATCAGTTTAAACCAGGAGCAAACATTGGATAGCCTAATACGACTCCTGAGTTATGGAGGAATATTCTGGCTTGCAATGCAAATTGGCCAAACAAAGGGCAATGCAAAGAGGATGTTTAAGGCTGTTACTATTTCAGCCGTTCTTTATGCATTATATGGCCTTATTATGTATCTTACCAATGCTCCGTATATCGTATGGAGAAAAAAGACCAGTAATTTTGATGTTGTTACCGGAACTTTCATAAATCACAATCACTATGCGACTTACGCCGGAATTTGTCTGATCGTCACGTGCGCATTGTGGATATCGACCGTCTTAAGGAATTTAGATGACAGCAACGCTAGATTAATTTTGAAGACATTGCTAGAAAATATAATCCGCAAGGGCTTTATACTTTTTAACATTATAATTATAATCGCCATTTCCCTGATGTTGACCAGTTCGCGCGCCGGGACATTCAGTAGCCTGTTGGGTTTGATCGCTTTTATTTGTGCTACTGCGCTAACAAAGCCTGTGCAGAATTTGCGTTACGTATTTTTTGGCATAGCCGTGGTAGTTCTATTATCGCTTTTTGCCGTATTGAATTTCACGGGCAAAGGTGTTTTGAACCGGCTTGCCTATATAGATTATGCAATTAATGATAGGATGCAAATTTATTCTGTCACCTTGGATGCGATAGCCGATTATAAAACCTACGGCTCCGGATTCGGCACTTTCGAGGAGATTTTTCAAGAATATAGGCCGGAAAGTATGTATAATAGTCGTGAAATCCGGATGTGTTATGCTCACAACACTTACCTTGAAACCATACTCGAACTTGGTGCGACGGGATTTGCTGTATTGCTGCTCTGCAATTTAGGAATGTTTTATATTTGCTTAGGTGGCTTAAAAAGGCGAACTGGCGGTTATATATACCCGGCAGCCGGCATAGGCATAATGATTCTTGTCGGCGTTCATTCCCTGTTTGATTTTAGCATTCAATTACCAGCGGTGGCAGTTACATATTTCGCCCTACTCGGAATTTGCGTAGCGGGTTCATGGTCAAGCAGTGAGGGTACTAGACCTTTAAGTTTTGCAGCATGGGATATAAAGTGATAATCGTAAGAAATGCTTTTTAATTCTTACCAATTTATTTTTTTATATCTACCTACTGTCTTTCTTGGGTTTTTCTTTATTTCCAGAATAAGCCGCCACCTTGCCATTCTCTGGTTAGGGGCGGCTTCGCTTTTTTTCTATGGCTGGTGGAACCCAAAATTCGTTCTATTGCTACTGGCTTCCATAATTTTTAATTATGGGATGGGGTACGCTATCGGGCATTTGAGAATCGTCTCCAAAGGTAAGGCTCTACTAACGATAGCAATCGGCAGCAATCTCGCGCTGCTTGGCTATTTCAAATATGCAAATTTTTTCATTAACACGATTGATGGCTTAGCCGATGGAGAAATTCCTCTAACTAATGTTACCCTTCCACTTGGTATCTCCTTCTTCACTTTTACTCAAATTGCGTTTTTGGTCGATGTCTATCGAGGAATAGCGCATGAGTATCGATTTATTCACTACTTGCTGTTTGTCAGTTATTTTCCTCACCTGATAGCGGGGCCAATATTACATCATAAACAAATAATTCCCCAATTTGCCGATCCGGTGATATATCAGGTGCGTAGCGAAAACGTAGCCCTTGGATTAATTATATTTACCATTGGACTTGCCAAAAAAGTTTTATTAGCCGATAGCTTTGCGGAATACGCCAATCCAATTTTCGATGCAACGCAGGGTGGCGTGCAGCCCGGCTTAGTCGCGGCCTGGACGGGAGCATTGGCTTATACATTGCAGATTTACTTTGATTTTTCTGGGTATTCCGACATGGCGATCGGTGCGTCGCACCTGTTTAATATAGAAATACCTATCAATTTCAATTCACCCTATAAATCCAAAAATATTATTGAATTCTGGCGGCGCTGGCACATCACGCTATCCCAGTTTCTAAAAGATTACCTTTATATTCCTCTAGGCGGGAACAGACATGGAAAAATCCGCCGCTATGAGAACCTTATAGTTACCATGCTGCTTGGCGGTTTATGGCATGGCGCTAATTGGACATTCGTAGCTTGGGGGGGATTACATGGTTTTTACCTGCTTATTAACCATGCATGGCATGAATTTCGGACGCATATAAGTCTTCCGAGCAAAGAACCATCCTATCTTTCAACAATATTTGGTTCCGCGCTTACCTTTGTCCTTGTTGTTGTGGCATGGGTATTTTTTCGTGCGGAAAGTTTCCATACTGCTTTTGCGATACTGAAAGGTATGGGCAATATTGGTGAATTTAAGGAACTATACCCAAAAACCCTTTCTATGACTTTTGAGGGAATATACGACATTTATAAAGTGCCACAGGATAGTGGGGGTTACGTTTTAACCATTTTCTCCTTTGGCCTTGGCATTGTTTGGCTTCTCCAAAATACGCAAAAATTATCCTCGTATTATCGTTTTTCCGATTATAGAATTCATTTTTTTGTGATTGGAATGCTATGTTTTTGTATATTTATGCTGGTTACAATAAACGCTTCACGGGGTATTTCGGAATTTATTTATTTCAATTTTTAAGATGAAATTCGCCAAGTATATATTTTTCTTTTTTCTTGGATTAACGGTTTCGATTGTAGTATCGGAAGTTGGTTTGCAATTTCTTCCAGTGTCAAAAGGATTTTTTGGCACTAGGCCCACAAAAGAAATGCCTGTAAGTAGATTTATTCCGGATAAATATTATACTTATTCTCTGGGGTGGAATTTTAGAGATATTGTTCATGGAAAGTTCAATAACCTCGGTTATATAAGCGATCACGATTATGTGGCAAAAGTTAAAAACATAGCTGTTATAGGGAATAGTTATATTGAATCAAGAATGATATGTAATGGTAAGAGTATCAGTGATGACCTTGACAAAATGATGTCACCAAAAGTACATGTGTATGCTTTTGGTCAACCAGGAGCCAATTTAGCAGGCTATTTATTGGCCGTTAATTATGCCATTAATACCTTTCACCCGAATTCCCTAATAATACTTATAACAAATAAGGATATAGAAAAAAGTCTGAATTACCAACCATGGGGCTTTTGGTTTTCTGAGAAAGAGGGTGGTTTTAAAATAGAAAGCGGTAATACTTCTGATCTGCCAAATCCAAATTATTATCTTCGTAAATTTCTCCATTCTAGTAGTATTTTCTCCTACTTTCATAATAACTTAAGGTTCAGTAAAGAATTGCTTGTTGGGGCTGGTAAGATGGTGACTCGATCAGTAGCCCAGCAAGAAATCGGAGAAGTTGTCTTTAACGAGCAATCCCAGAGGGTTGGTGAATTTTTTATCAAATCACTTGTAGAGATTCATCACAAAACCGGATCGGAGATAATTTTGGTATTCGATGGGGATAGGAAAAGTATATATGAAGAAAAAGCCCCGAATAGATCGGAGGTTGATTTCCTAATGAATTTAGCAAAAAATAATAATATTAAGACGATTGATTTGCAAAAATACTTTGAGTTGGATTACTCGGTATTCAGAAAACCTTTTGACTATGAAAGGTTTGACGGTCACTGGAATGAGCGCGGCCATGCAGTTGCCGCCGCCGCTATATTTGATATTGTGAAAGGACTTTAACGAGAGCATTACGCTAAAAATCAATAGGGGCATCATTGGGGACATCCATCAACTGCTGGTGATACAAAAATGCTTGTTGTCAATTAGTTACCCGCTTAGTATGGCTGCCGTCACCGTGGTTAATCAAACAAAAAACAATCCTGTAACAAAAGCCGTGGTCGCTGGTGTATTGATTCCGGCGATTTTTCTGATTGTTTACGGCAGCTTATTACTGCGTCAGGAAATAAAAAGGCTGCCGGTCATTGCAGCGGTGGAAAAAATTAATCTCAGCAAGCCTGTAAGCCCAGAAGAGCTGTCCGCTGCCATAAAAACTGCAGTTGGCCTGATAAAAGAACGGAGAAGCAGTGAAATTCTAGCTGATCTAGCATTGCTTGAAATGGCACAAGCAGCTAACACTGCAAAAAATCAAGGTGAATCAGGGAAATATTTTCAGGATGCCAGGGTACACCTGACAGAAAGCCTATCACTCGCGCCTGCCAATCCTTTCGGATGGGCGAGGCTTGCTTATATTGACATCAGCTTAAATTCAGCATCAGAGAAAACCGCAAAAGAATTATATCTTTCGGCAATGACCGGGCCTTATCTTCCGAACCTACTGTTGCCGAGGCTGGAAATGGCTTTGGCGTCGTGGCGATATTTTAATGAAGCCGGAAAGGCCTTATTCCGGGAACAAATCAGAGCCGCTTGGCGCAAGGAGCCTATGAAAGTACTGGATTTGTCCAGAAAAGATGGATTCTATCCGATCATAATAGATGCGGTAAGGGAAGGGTCGGCTAGGTAGCATTTGCCCTTAAGACATCCAGGTTGTTATCTGGTCGATAAAAACTTCATTATTTGACCTTGCAGCACTACGTCGTTTCCGGTGGCATAGCTTCTGGTATCGATTCCTATATCGCCCTTGTTGTCCCCTATAATATTTCTTTGAAATATAGCAGGTTACTATTAATTTTGATGTAATTGATATTGCGTTTTAGAATGAATAATTCATATAACTCATTTGTGGCTCAATTTCTTAAAAATGCAGTACTTATCCTTGCAAGTATTTTTGTATCGCTGGCAATATGTGAAATCACGCTAAGGGTAATGCATTTTTCGGCACCGTTATTTTATAAACCAGATCCTGAGGTTGGCGCGGTTCTGCGCCCTGGCGCTGCTGGCCTTCAAAAAATGGAGGGCGAGACTTATATTACCATCAACTCACAAGGGCTACGCGACTATGAGCATTCGTCGGTTAAATCTGAAAATTCTATTCGGATAGCTGTACTTGGCGACTCCTATGCAGAAGCATTGCAAGTACCTATTGATAAAACATTCTGGAGTATTGCAAAGGATACTTTTGACAATCAATGTCCCAGCAACCAGAAAAAGCTGGAACCAATCAATTTGGGCGTTTCCGGATATGGAACCGCACAGGAATTTATAAGGCTTCGCCGTGACGCATGGCAATATAACCCAGATATAGTGCTATTAGCTGTCACAGTAGGAAATGATATAAGAAATAATAGTAAAGAATTAGAGCCAGATAAAGCCAGGCCATTTCTAAATAAGGATAACACTTTCGATTTTTCTTATATTCATTCTCACATGAACACTTCGGGTTATAAGCTAAAAAACTCATGGATTGGAAGAATGGCAACTGAAGCCTCTAATCACCTACGCATAATACAGCTAGTATATTATTCAATAGATTTATACCTTTATAGAAATGCGCTATCTTTAACTTCTAAATCTACAAGCGAAGTAGGCATTGATGATTTTATATACCATCCTCCGCAAACGGATGCTGAAAAGGAAGCCTGGAATACCACAGAGAGGTTGCTTCTGATGATGAAGAAGGAAGTTGAGGGAAAAGGAAAGAAACTATTGGTAGTCACGCTCTCCTCAGGGATCCAAGTATCTCTTGATCGAGTAAAATATGAACAATTTAAACAATCATTCGAGAGGCAATATAAAACTCCATTCGAGCCTTTCTATCCAGACTATAGAATTAAGGCATTTCTGGAGAAAAATAACATCAATTATCTAATTCTGGCACCGCAATTGCAAAGAACTGCGGTGGAAAAGAACATATATATGCATGGGTTTGGGAATAATCTTGGCGGCGGCCACTGGAATGAGAATGGACATCGCTATGCTGGTGAGATCATCGCAAACAAGCTATGCGGTATGTTATCCCAATAATTCTGAAGAGGCTGAACTGCAGCAACTCAATCACTATAGGCCAGATACTTACCCCTGTTAAACATCTTCAACAATTTTGTTTGCCAATAGAGAGGGGTAAAGAGAGTATAGTGTAAATTCCTATTTTGGCGGCGATTATTAAATGAAATCAGAAATCAAGAGCAAAGTCATCAACCTGGCCTATTCCGAAGATGTTAAAATGCCTTCGGATAAGAAGTTCGGGCTAACGATTGGTATTATTTTTCTTCTTATTTCCACTTTTCTTTATCTACATCATAAACATGCATCTTGGTATTTAATATCAGCTGCCGCAATTGTAATTACAGTAGTGCTAGTTTGTTCCAAGGCGCTGCATCCGCTAAACTGGACTTGGTTTAAAATCGGGATGTTGGTAAGTAAAATTACCAATCCTATTATTTTTGCCGGTATGTTTTATGTTCTGATAACTCCGGCCGGACTAATCATGCGGGTTTTTGGAAAAAGGCCAATAACAAACAGTGTTTCAAAAAAAATAAGTAGTTACTGGATTGAAAGAAAAAATAATAATTTCAATATGGAAACGTTTAAGAACCAGTTTTGAATTTATGCTCAGTATTCTTGCAGAATTATGGCGGTTTCTAAAAGTGCGTAAGAAATATTGGCTTATGCCGATATTGTTCGTGCTAATATTGTTTGGGACGTTAATTATCCTCGCGCAAGGTAGTGTCCTTGCACCCTTTATCTACACTCTTTTTTAGCTTCGTGACCAGAATCCTAGGAATCTCGGCATTTTATCACGATAGCGCGGCGGCTCTTGTAAAAGATGGAATAATAATTGCGGCAGCACAGGAAGAAAGATTTAATAGAAAAAAGCATTACGCCGGTTTTCCCTATTCGGCCATTTCTTATTGCCTAGAAAAAGATAATATCAGCCTAAAAGATATTGATTATGTGGTATTCTATGAGAAGCCTTTCCTAACTTTTGAAAGACTCCTGGAAACTTACCTTTCCTTCGCTCCGCGCGGTCTGATTTCTTTCGTTAAATCCATGCCCTTATGGATTAAGCATAAATTGTTTCAAAAGGAAATAATAAGGAAATCGCTGGTTAGTATTTCAGAAAACAAACAGATTCCTGAAATACTTTTTAGCGAGCATCACTTATCACACGCATCAAGCGCATTTTACCCTTCCCCATTTTCTAAGGCACTGATTCTTACGCTTGATGGGGTGGGAGAGTGGGCAACCACAAGCGTCGCTTTGGGCAATGAATCTAAAATTGAAATTAAGAAAGAGATATTCTTTCCGCATTCCATAGGCCTGCTCTATTCGAGCTTTACTTATTTTCTGGGATTAAAGGTTAATTCAGGTGAGTATAAACTGATGGGACTCGCTCCCTATGGAGAGCCTAAATATGCCGATATTATTCTGGAGCATTTAATAGACTTAAAAGAAGATGGCTCCTACCGGCTCAACATGGGATATTTTGATTATTGTACCGGCTTAAAAATGACCAATAAGAAGTTCGAGAAACTTTTTGGTATTCCGCCCAGGAAGCCAGAAGAACTTCTAACCGAAAAGCACATGGATATTGCTGCCTCGATACAATTAGTAACCGAGAAAGTACTGCTTACCATGACCGATGTCTTGGCAAAAGAATTTCCGGAATATAAGAACTTATGCCTTGCTGGTGGCGTTGCGCTTAACTGCGTAGCTAATGGGAAAATATTGAAACAAGGGAATTTCAATAATATTTGGATTCAGCCTGCGTCAGGCGATGCCGGTGGGGCTGTAGGGTCGGCGCTTGCTGCTTATCATCTGGCTCTTGGTAAACAACGCCAAGTTCAGGAAAATGATGGTATGCAGGGCGGGTATCTTGGGCAGGAATATTCACAAGTAGAAATAGAATCCGAGTTGGATGCAACTGGAGCTAAATTCACAGTAATGGAAGAGGCAGAACTTTTGCAAAAAACTACTGAAGCATTAATTCAAGGTAAGGCCGTAGGATGGTTTCAAGGTAGAGCCGAATTTGGGCCAAGAGCGCTGGGGAATCGTTCAATTCTGGGAGATCCGACCAATAAAACTATGCAGAAAGACTTGAACCTGAAAGTCAAATTCCGTGAATCATTCCGGCCATTCGCCCCGGCAGTGCTTGAGGAGGATGTCTCCGAATGGTTTGATATGGACGTTGCAAGTCCATATATGCTGTTAGTATGCGAAGTGGCAAAGAAGCGCCAGGTGACAATGAAAGAAGAAGATAAGAAACTATTTGGCATAGATAAACTTAATGTTGCAAGGTCGGCAATACCATCTGTTACGCACGTTGATTACTCTGCCAGGGTGCAAACCGTTTCAAAAACAACTAATCCAAAATTCCATGCTCTTATTAGCGTCTTTAAGGAGAAAACCGGCTGCGGGGTTCTGGTAAATACAAGTTTTAATGTTCGCGGGGAGCCAATAGTAAATTCTCCAGGAGATGCCTTCCGTTGCTTTATGGGAACAGGAATTGAGACGCTTGTGATAGGGAATTGCTTTCTTGAGAAGGAAAAACAGGAGATAAGTTTGATAGAAGATTATAAGCATAAATTCGAGCTTGATTGATGAGTGTCTCTGCCTCAAAGAGATATCAAAGATTCCTTCGACTAGTGATCAAAGCAAGAAAAGAGGCGGGCATAAGTCAACAGGAACTTGCCAATATGCTGAATAAGCCTCAATCCTTCATCTCAGAATATGAGTTAGGCAAGAAAAGCCTGAATGTGCAAGAATTTGCTGCAATCACCAGGAATCTAAAGATAAGTGCTGATGCGCTTATCAATCGTTAAAGAGATAATGTTATTCGGCAGTATATTGATTTGCTAAGTTAACCAGCTACTCCCTGGTCGATAAAAATTTCATTACTTTACCTTGCAACATTACGGCGGTGAGCTTTCCGGTGGCAAAGCTTCCGGTATCGATTCCTATCCTCCCGTTCCCGATAAATGGCTTATCGAATATAGTATGGCCAAATACTATGGTTTTGCCGAAATCCTTGCGTGAATAAATGAATTCATCGCGGATCATCAGCATATCCGCCCCTGATTGCTGATCTAGCGGGATACCCGGGCGGAAACCGGCATGCACGAAAACATAATCTCCTTCCTCGTGCATCATTTTCAGCTCGGAAAAGAATTTTTTGTGGTGTTCCGGAATACAACTTTCTAGCTCCTTTGCGATTTTTTCCAGATCCGCTTGATTCAGCATATTAACATCCAGCTTTACCCCATAGCTCTGAATCGTAGCTTCACCTCCCCATAAAAACCATTGTTCGCTTCTTTCCGGCCCCTCTATGAACTCCAGCATCGCATGCTCGTGATTTCCTTTTAGGAAAATTCTCTCAAAACCCGGCAGCGGAGAGGTAATTAGGTGTTCAATAACTTGTTTGGATTCTAACCTGCGGTCAACATAATCCCCAAGATAAACCAGGACTTTTCGGGCTTCCGGATTAAAATTTTTCTCTTCCTTTAGGATTATTTCATGCAGGGAGAGTAATGGCTCCAGATTACCGTGGATATCACCTATTGCGTAGATTCTGGTGTTTTCTGGAGTATTGTGGGGAATTTCCGGCTTAGTGAAAAGCTTATTAATCAGCATTTGTAGCCTAACCAGCTTTGGCGCGACGGTAGTATTCCTTATAATAGCCATGATAATAACCACTATCCGCCGCGCCGTAATATTTGTGTTTGCTGAAATCCACCCTGGTAAGTACAGCCCCGGCGATTGGTGCATTGGCATCTTTCAACTGTTGCAGGGCAGCCATGACTATTCCTTGTGGAGTTACACCCCAACGCACCACGAAAAGGCAGGTATCAACCGTGCTGGAAAAGATCAAAGCATCTGAAATAGCCATTAGCGGCGCAGTATCAAAAATTATATAATCATAGCGACTGGATAGATAATCCATAAGGCGCTGCATTTTCTTCGAAGAAAGCAAATCTTGAGAATTTTCTATATTGCACCGTGCTGGTATGAAATCCGGGCCGCCTGTTTCAGCCTTAAGGATGATTTCTTCTTCCGTGACAGTAGAGTCAGTTAGGAAATCGCTTAAATCATACTGGAAACTTTCCCCGACCAGGCTTTCGCTTAGGGAGGCACGTTTCAGATCAGTATCTACGAGTATGGTTTTTTTCCCCGAGTTGGCAAGTATACTTGCTAGCGAGTGTGAGAAGAACGATTTTCCTTCATCGGGGATTGACGACGTTACCATTATTGTTTTTAGCAGGCGTTCTGTTCTAGGAAAATGTATAGAAGCGATAACCGCACGGATCGATTCATAATATATCGAAGATGAGCCCTCGGTTTCTTTTCCTTTCATCTCAGGCAGCATCGCTAACACACGAAGCCCGGTTCTTTCCCTAAGCTGCTGCGCCTGGCGGAACGAATGATCAAGGCTTTCTATAAGGAATGCCGTGATGACTCCAAGCAAAATGCCTAAAACCAGGGCTATCAGGAAAAATAACTGTGGGTTGGGGTAAGAAGGTCCCACCGGCGTTTCGGCTTTAGAAATTATGCGTGCATCGGCCTGCTCCGTTCCTTTGCTTTCTGAAGTTTGCTTAAATCTGGTAAGAAAGGATTCATATAATGTCCTGTTTGCATTCATCTCCCTTGTAAGTTCAGAGAGTTGCACCGAAGCACGGCTTGAATCTCCGGTTTTTTCTTTCAGATGTTCCAAGCTGTTTGTTAGTGCCTCTTCCCGGCTCTTTGCCACCTCCACTTCATTCTGTAAGCTTTCGGTAATCTTGCCGATTTCAGCCCTTATCTTTTGATTAAGATCGGTTATTTCGGCGTTTATGTTGATCATTTTCGGGTGTTTTGGCCCATAACGATTGCTTAAGTCTGCCTTTTTTCTCAACAACTCGGTTTCCTGTCCACGCAACTGCTGAATAAGACCTGAGTTCAATACTTCCGGGCTTGAGTCGATTGAGATGCGTGAGTTACTTAGCTTGGCTTCAGCCTTGGCTCTTTCGGCATGCGCCGTGACCAGCTGGGTATTGATTTCGGAAAGCTGTTGATCGGTTATGGTGACCCCGCTGGCATTCTCCAGTAGGTTATTCTGCTCGCGGAAGTTCTGCACTTTTACTTCCGATTCATGCACGTTTTTCTCCAGCTCCACCAGCCTTTCGCTCAACCATTGATTGGCCTGTTCAGTGGCTTCGAATTTCCGAGCAAGCTGGCTGTTTATATATTCTTCGGCAATAGCGTTAACTATGTCTCTCGTCTTTTGCGGGAAGTGGGAAGAAAATTTCACGGTTATAGTGTAAGAATGCGGCCTCCTCACAACCACCAAGCGGTCAAGGTACTGGTTAATTACCTTGGTGCTTATTCCGCTTTTATCGTCTTTCGTATCTTTTCTCTGGTGCTCTTGTCCGAAGTAATTCATCACGCTAGAAGACAATCCGGCAAAAAATTTTTCCTTGGAAAGGCCGCCGTTGAACTCTGGATCATTCTCAAGGCCAAGTTTCTCTATAACCTTGGAGGCAAGGGATCGCGATTCTAAAATATCCAGTTCGCTTACTATCGCGGAATCATCGGCGGAAATTGAAGATGTCACTGATTCTATATTGATTACTTTATTGGCAGGGATATTTATCTGCAGCACCGAGCTCGCAGTATAGAGCCTAGGCGTTACCGAGAGAAAAATTGCGGTCAGAACTAAAACAAAGAATATAATGCTGAAGATAGTGTATATATTACGCCTGAGCAGCATCGCTATTTCTTTGATGCTTAGATCAAAATTTTGCGATACAGCAGGCATCTGATTGTTATTTTCCTGAAATGTACCGCTCATCTAATTCCACACCGCATGAATAGCATTAAAAAAATCTCTCAAGCACCCTGACAGTATCGCCAGCATAAACCGGAGTATCGTCCTGGCCTTTTTCTTCAACCTTCTCGCCATTTTTTTCACGGGTTATAATGACTTCATTGGTTTTTGCCCGTTGCGTGTAACCCCCGGCTAACGCCACCGCATTTAAAACAGTCAAGCCGTTTACGTAAGGATAGCTGCCGGGTTTATTGACCTCCCCCAATATAAAAAATGGCCTGAAATTCAATACGTCAACACTAACCCGGGGATTCACCAGATAATCGCCTTTCAAGGCATCAACTACTTTCTTTTCTAATGCCCGGGAATCTAATCCGGCAGCTTTGACACTTCCTATAAACGGCAGGGAAACATAGCCTGAACCATCGATATCGAATTGGCCGGAAAGATCATCCTCACCAAATACCGTCAGCTTGATTTTATCACCAGCCCCGAGCTTGTAACCACTGTTGCTGATGTTATTTTCGGCAATAGTAGCTTCTTGTGCTGCTACAGACGAAACTCCTGCATAAAAAGCACAAAGGAAAAGGAGAACAGTGAAGAATACACGCATTCGACGCAATTATAGCCTAAAAACCCAGCTTATAAAGCAATGCTTGCACCGACGATGATAATATTCTGTTGATAATTGTTATTAGGAACATTTGAATCACGCTGCCCATAGGAATAATCGGCCTTAAGCATTATGTTTTTATTAATCAGATACCTTGCGCCCGTTGAAAGCAGATATACCCGGTCATCTTGGTTTATCCCCTCGTACTGGTAGTCATCATATCCCGCTCTGGCCAGTAGCTTTACGTCGCGCGTCAGATCATGCTCGATGCTACAGAAAACAGAAGTGTCTATAAAACTGTAAGCTTGCAGATAGAGAGTCTCATTAATTGAGCGCAGCCCACCGGCCTCGATTTTTGTGAGCCCGGTAACGTTCCAGGTCAGCTTACCACCACCATCAAACCCGCTTACTGCCCTATAAGCCGAATTGTCATACTCCTGGTCAAGATACCCTACATAGATTTCACCTTTGAGTTTCCCGGTTATTTCTATCGCAGTGCCGGTATCGGCACTGAAACCATAAGAATTCCGATTATTTAATAATGCCTTATTTTCGTAACTGACAATATTACCCGTACCTTTTATAAATGCTTTGTATCCCGGTATTATTTCATAAGCGAGGCGTATGCCGGTGCCATATTCCAGCCGATTACGCGCATCCTGTTCTATCACTGTGCCACCACTGGTGGAGCCGTTACTATAATTAAAATCCCTCACTTCGGTGCCTACTGTGGCCGAGATCCGGCTGACATCATGCGTGAATCCCAACTGTCCTACGGTTTCAGTGTAAACTACCGGCTTGACACCATTGTTCAAATCATCCGGAGTGCCCCGAGCTTCATGACTCTTAGAATAATCGATGCCGCCCCATAAATAGTTGCCGCGTGTAATATCCAGACGCCCGTTACTGGCCACGTCGTAATCGTTAAAATTTTCGGAAGTATATCTGGCATATCGGCCTAAATCACCTGAGGCGAAAAAGTTTAAAGCATGGTTACCCCAATCCGAAGTTGCGACAACTGCAGGTTTTGCATCAGTTATTGAATCACCTGCCTTCCCGGTTTGCACCGCATATATGTTATCGTTATAGGATTCTTCGGCTGTAAGTTCCGGATGAATCACAAAAGAGCCAACTTTTGCGCCGCCTCCAAGATATGTGCGATTGGTGTCGCCAACAGACAAAACATCATCGCCAAACTCTCCTGCCAGAGCCTGGTTTGGGATGTTATTAATTACAACTATCGA
This sequence comes from Alphaproteobacteria bacterium, assembly GCA_013288565.1. Classification (GTDB taxonomy): domain Bacteria; phylum Pseudomonadota; class Alphaproteobacteria; order Rickettsiales; family JABDBP01; genus JABDBP01. The sequence continues at coordinate 32,350 of JABDBP010000005.1, forward strand.
AAAAAAACCGATTAGTAATAAACAAAAACCTTGCTTCTCCTGCATCAAAAAACCACCTGGTTAGAAATTAAAATTAATGGCTGCGGCTTACCTATCCGTCGGATCCTCTGTAGACGCGGGGTTACTAAGGACAGTCATGGGGTTATGGAGAGCATTGCCGAACGCATCCCGGCCGAGTACGCCGGAAGTGCTGCCTGCGCCGCTGCCAGACCCGGTAGGTAAATTAGCAGTATTAGTTACTGTGCCAGCGTTGGCAGGAGCAGTAGATAACAAGTCGTTCTTAAGAGCCCCAGCAATCGGGGACTCGCCATTTTTTTGAAGTTCACTTCGAAGTATTGCCTCAGCCATTGACCGATCTTCATGCACAATCAAGTAAGCTATTTCTTTCCTAAGCTCTGGATTTTGGTGGATGATGTTCTGAACCTCCACTGCATCACTGACTTTTATCGCTACGTTCAGTTGATCCAATATATGTTGAGGTATAGTTGGCTGCCCCGCTTGCACAGTGGTACTGATAGAAAGATAGGAAAATAACAAAATGCCAGCAACGGCTGCGGATAAACAAATTTTTTTCATAAAGCCCTCCCCTATATGCAACAGCCTTATGATAGCACCAAAGGCCCCTTAGCCCCTATTTAATCATTTTGTGCTAAACATTTATAAAATGAAAATAAAACTTTGTTGATTTAATATCACAAGGGGCTAGCATAACCGCAGCTTTAGAAGCTAGAGATAAAAAACAGGTTGGAGGTAATCCCTAAAGTAAAAATTTTATTCCCAGGTATGGTCGAACATTATTACCCCATTAACTTCCCATACTCTTTAATTGCATTATCGGCAGAAAATTCATGCATTTTATGTGCCTGGAAGTCTTTAGTCCTCTTCTCAGCAGCTTCAGGATCAGAAAGAACATCCAATATGGCAGATTTAAGAGCTTCAACATCGCCAACTGGAATAAGAATCCCATATTTACCACCTTCCAATATCTCATCAGGGCCGCTGGGACAATCGGTGGAAACAACCGAACAGCCAGAGGCTAGAGCTTCAATCAGGACTGTCGGCAACCCTTCAAAATCCGAGCTGAGGACAAAAATATCGGCTTTGCTAAAAAAGGCATATGGGTTTTCATTAAATCCCGGTATGCTAATCGCATCAGTAATACCTAGTTCGGACGCTACTTTCTCAAGATCTTGCCTTTCCGGCCCTTCTCCCAGAATAATTAGGCGCATATCCGGCCGTTCTTTATAGGCTGCGGCAAATCCTCTAAGCAGCAGAGGAAAGTTTTTCTGGCTGGATAGCCGTCCGGCAGCGAGGAGAACGGGAGTAGTTTTCTCAAGAAGCCATGGGTGATTAGCATTTTGGTTAGCTTTCTCAATTAATGCCGATGTTATTACCGGATTATATATGCGCTTGATTCTTTGCTCTGGAATAAAGGCTATTTTACTTAAATCGCGGATTAGAAAATCCGAGACAACTACTACCTGATCTGCGAAGCGGTATAGAATAATTATTGATATCCTTAAGACTAGTTTTAATAAAAAATGGTTTTTTCTGTTCCTAAGCCATATCAACGTCGGGCCTCGTTCGGAAATAATGATTTTTGTTTTTTTGCCGGTACAGGAAAGAAATTTTGCAGCTACTAAGGTAATATTCGCTGCTGGCAAGCCAGTTATGATGAAATTAGGCCTTTCCTGCCTAATGGCTTTTGCCAGACGAAATATGCATTTTATATGGTCTAAGATTGCGAATGGCTTCAACCCTAGGTCTATGACTTTTACTTCGAGATCAAGGGAATTTAGGAAATGCCCCATAGCTGACATCAAGGCAAAACTAACTTTGTTTTTCGGATCGGACGAAAAATAATTGGCCATTCTGGTAAGATTTCCTTCTATCCCTCCAGCCCTTAAGAAAAAATAAAAAAACATCAACCGCATATTATGTTATAAGCCCATCATTTATTTTGCTGTTAACCAATTGAGTTTGTATAGTAAAACTCGGAACAAGCTCATTATAGGACAAAAATGAAGTTGTTATTGAATTTTATTGAGAATCCATCCAATAGCCTGGATCATAATGCCAAGCTGTTGAAAGATCCAAGAATTAAGCGGTTAATGGATGTGATATTGAGTCTATTAGCATTAATCATTACCACCCCAGTTTTTATAATTATAGCCCTTATCATCAAGCTCGACGATATGGGGCCAATTTTCTACTGCCAGCAACGCTTTACAAGAGGATTACAAAAATTTACTATAATAAAATTCCGTACAATGACAGCTGATGACCACCCCATAAACAAAGAAGATTATGTTAAGAAGCAGGATCACAGGCTGACCAAAATTGGAAAATTTCTTAGGGATACAAGCCTTGACGAGTTACCACAACTAGTCAATGTCCTAAAAGGAGAGATGTCTGTCGTCGGTCCAAGACCGCAGGCGATTCCGCAGATTGAATATTACCTGGAGCATATAAAAAATTATAACGATCGCCATATGGTGAAGCCCGGACTTACCGGATTGGTCCAAATCTCCGATTTAAGGAGCGAGGTACGGCCGGAGGAGCAGGGAAAGCGGCTTAAATTTGATATTCTCTATATTAATAACTGGTCGATATCACTGGATCTTTTTGTCATATCCTCAACCCTTATCATGTTGTGGTCGAGATATAAATCAAACTTGGCGATTTATGGATCCAGGTTGCGCGCCAGCAACAAGCTATAACCAAGCATTAAGAGAATGTTAAAAAGATTTATACCGGAAAATCTGCAGTCATTTTATTTTATGGTTGGGGGATCGGTGTTTTTTTATGCTATCGGTTATTCCTTTTCTTTAATTGCCTCAATACTAATGACACGCCATCTCGGTCCTGAAGGACGAGGACTCGTTACATCTATTGCTTCCCTTATAAGCATCGGATCGGTGCTTGCTTTATTCGGCATGACTCATGTAAATAAACTAGTCGCCGCAGAAAACAAGGATGCTGCAGGCGCACTTTTTCTCGTAAACATATTCATCTGCATTGCTTCCTCAATAATAATAGTCCCATTAATATATTGGCTTGGAAAAAATCCGGAACTCTCTGGAAAAAATAGCATGCTTCTTGTTAGCGGGCTGCTGTTTATACCAGTATTTGCAATTGCTGCAAGCTGTAATGATATATTGATGGGAATGCATAAGAGCAGAGAATACAACACCATTTTTATAGTCGAAAAAGTGTTATATGCCGCTTTAATAATGGCTGCTATATCTCTAGGACTCATGACGGTTCCTGTTGCCCTGGCCCTGTTCTATACATCACAGGTGATCAGGATTATTCTATTTTGTTTTTTTCTAAGCAAGTATTTCTCGCTGCAGCAATTGAGAAAGGTGGGGCTACTAAAGCTCGATGGCAATTTCATCTTGGTCAACTATTATTCCTCGATATGTTTTGCTTTCAGCAGCAGCATATTGCCAATTCTGCTCAGCCGGTTCTCAAGCCTGGATGAGACAGGTTATTATGCAGTAGCGCGGATGGTGGCAGATATGCTTGTGGTGCCTTCAACATTATACTCATCCTACGCAATTAATAAACTTGCGGGCGAACGGGAAAAACCCAATTACCTGAAAACTAAAATCATCCTCATAATATCTATAATGTCCTTTGCTGCCTTTATAGCCTTGGCTTTTTACCTTATCTCCGAACCTTTAATACCGCTTTTGTTTGGAAGATCATTCAAAATAGCAACAACCTGCTTCCGATATTTACTACCAAGTGTTATTTTCGTTACCGGCTATCAGATGATGAACGTTATAATGCTGGTCGAGAAAAAATCCGGAAACATATTATTCTTGGTAAGTATTTATGCATTATTGCCAGCCATCCTGCCTTTCGTAATATTCCATAAAATCGACGCAGTAACCGCCGCCGACAGCTATAGCATAGCCTGCCTGGTTACATTCATTGCTGCTGTTTTTCTGAATATAAGGAGCTTTCTGCCGAGGGTTTCGGCGAAATTTATGACGTGATCATAACTGGTTGTCTGCCCCGTAATTCCCGCTCGCGGGAGTATAGAATATTAAGCCCACAAATCATGCCGGAGATGATCCAGAAGTGCAGGAAATATGTAGTGTCTCCTATAAAGCTAAATACCAACATTCCGTAAAATATCGAAGTCACTGCCGCTGAAATTTTTGCGAACTCCCATGAGAATAAAGAAATTCTAAAACTCAAAAATAATAAATATACCAGCAAAAGCAAATATAATGCCTCGCCCATATAGCCTCTCTCAAAAAGCACCTCCAGATAGCTGCTTTCCGCAGCATCAGCTCCCTTTATATTGTTATAAAAATTGCTCAGGTAAATAGAAATCTGCCCCGGTCCTACACCCAACGGATGCTCAAGGCTTTTCTCGAGCAATATATCATGCACCATGAACCTATCCACATCATATTCCTGTGCCTCAAACCTCATTCTTATCCTTTCGGTATAGTCAAACGCATCGGCAACCAACCATGCCGATCCAATAAATACAATTAATCCAATAATACCAGCAATAAATCTAAGAAGCGCGGTTTTAGACTGACTCTGTACGGCAATAAAAAACGAATAACATATTATCGAAACAACCAGCCCTATCCAACCGGCCCTTGAATATGTCAACAATAAGGTAAATACGAGCAACATAAGGGCCGCGAGGTTCTTTATCCTGCCAATTTTGCCGGATAAGCCCATCTTATAATAAAGGTACATCACACAAAAATTGAGTGCCAATCCGTAGTAATTCGGATTTCCGCAAAATCCGCTCAACCGGTCCCATAATGTTACCTGATCATAGATCGGCAATATCCCAAAGAGACCCGCCAAAGAAGCAATTGCAGAAATTAAGATTAAAAAAGTAGAGCCTTTGAATATAATCCCAATCGGTTCGTAGCCATAGCTATAAATAAGGGCGGAAACAAATAGCATCAGTAAACAAAGATAGATACTGAAGCGAAAATAGGCCAGGCCTGTTTCCATATCTATTGCATTTATTAAGGATATCAGTGAAACGATTGTGTAAAGAGCTAAAAATATCCATACCGGAGTATCCGAGGAAGAGAAGCGCACTTTGCCAGTTAATATTATGAGCAGGAAAGCCGGGACAAAAAAAGAAAAAAACGGAAATGGTGCAATAAATACCAAAAAAGAAAGCAGGAAAAGTAAATATTTGATTAAAACCGGCATAGTGATGTTTTTTTGTATGTTCATATGAAAAAATGCAGCTCTTGTTAGATCGTTACTTGGCTCACAGTTAAACTTTTCATAGCTTATGATATATCAGATAAGGAATATGATTTCCGCAAAAACAAGCCGGGTCTCCTTCCTGGGCTTGTTTAAATTTATCCTGTGTGGTTGAAGTTATGAATCTAAAGAATATAGACAGCCATTTCCGGTTCGGTGATAATTGGCAATCTTATGCAAAAATTGTCGATGAGGACAGGATAGCGGAAGCACTAAAAGGACTGGAAAAACTTATTCCGGCCGATGGCTTGAAAGCAAAACAGTTTTTGGATATCGGCTGCGGTTCAGGGCTTTCCATGTTGGCAGCACTGCGGCTCGGCGCATCGAATGTTAAAGGTGTGGATATCGACCAGGCTTCGGTAGATACCGCCCACGCACTTCTTTCCCACCATGCGCCAGGAGAACAATGGCAGGTGGAACAGGCAAGCATATTCGATCTCGATCCCGAGTGTTTCGGATTATTCGATGTGGTTTATAGCTGGGGAGTTCTTCACCATACCGGGGATATGTGGTCGGCTATTAGCAAAGCCGGAGCTTTGGTTAAGGGAAACGGCGTATTTATTATCGCCCTTTATCACAGGACGCCATCATGCAATTTATGGCGTATTGAAAAGAAATTTTATGCGCATACCGGAAAATGGCAACAGTGGATAATCAGATGCATCTATAAAGCCGCTTTCATTGCCGGTCTTCTATCAACGGGAAGAAACCCTTTCAAATATATTCCCGGATATAAAGGAAGCCGCGGCATGAATTGGCATCATGACGTTCATGACTGGTTGGGCGGATATCCCTACGAGTCAACTACACAAAGCGAGATTGTTCCCTCATTACAAAATATCGGTTTTGAGGTTGTGCGTATTTTTCAAGCCTCTACTACACGTACAGGCATATTCGGTGCCGGCTGCGATGAGTATGTATTTAGGCGCAAATAAGAAATATGATTTCCGTAAAAAAACCAGTATAAATGTTATATATAAGATTTAAAAAGTGCCTGAAGAAAATCTTGCCATTAGACTGGTATTATAAGCTGGCTTTTCTTAAAGAGAATATTAAGGGAGAAATCTGGGGGTTGCTTTATCCGGGAGATGAGCGTTTCTGCCCATTTTGCGGGAAAAGCTATGGAAAATTCATGCCCTGCAAATACCCATACGGAATCACTGAAAAAGCAGACATAATCTCGGCCCAGACAATTGATAATCTAACCTGCCCCAATTGTTTTTCTAAAGACAGGCAAAGAGCATTATACTTCTATTTCCAGCAAAAAAATATATCATTTGCCAATAAAAAAATATTACATTTCGCTCCGGAACTCAGCCTCTACTCCCTAATCTCCCCTCAGAATCCTGCGGAATATATTTGCGGAGACATAGAACCCAAGGCCTATTCACATATTTCGCAGCCGGTAAGAAAATTGGATATTATAAATATAGATCTTCCCAGTGATTATTTTGATATAGTAATCTGCAATCATGTTCTGGAGCATATTGAGGATGATATCAAAGCCATGAAGGAACTTTTCCGGGTTCTGAAAAAAGGCGGGTTGGCGGTTTTACTGGTGCCCATCGGTGCCAACCTCGAAAAAACCTATGAGGATGCTTCTAAAATTACCGAAGAAGAAAGAGCCGAAGCTTTTGGTCAATCGGATCATATAAGAATATATTCAGAGAAGGGTTATTTAGAAAGACTAAGCTCGGTTGGGTTCGCTATGAGTGCGGAAAATGCCCGGTTGAGCCCTGAGGAAATATTCAAATATGCTATAAACCACAGAGAAAAATTATATATCGGAGATAAAAATTAAAACAACAGCCCCTATATGTTTATTTATTTCCGACCTCGGCGGCGGCGGTGCGCAAAGAATGTTGGTAAATCTTGCTAATCAATTTGTGGAAAAGGGCCTGGAGATCCATTTGGTAGTTTTTCAGAAAACGGGAGATTACTGGAATATTTTATCTCCTAAAGTAAAGGTAATTAATATAGATCGGAAAGGAATCCGTATCATTATTCCCTTTGCGAAATATATATTAAAGGAAAGACCGGCTAGTATATTGGCGTTTATGAGAGGGCCAAACGTTATAGCCATAATTGCTAATGTTCTGGCCTTACGGAAAGCACGGCTGGTAATAAGCGAGCGTTGCACATATAGCAAGGAAAGATTGAATGTTTTGAAATGGCTAGTTGGAGACAGCATCCTGGCCGAGCATTTGGTAAAAAAAATCTTCGCAAAAATATTATATCCGTTAGCCGATGAAATTATCGCAGTTTCCAGGAATGTTGCCGAGGATCTGGAAAAATATGGCGGCTATAAAAAAGGCCGGGTGAAATATATTTATAATCCCACGATCACGCCTGAGCTTTTCGAACTGGCAAAGGAAGAAATTCAGCATCCCTGGCTGGCTGGAACCGAGCCGACCATATTAGCAGTGGGCAGATTGAACCCTCAGAAGAATTATTACATGCTTATCGAGGCTTTTGCCAAGGTGCGGAAATCGCTCAAAGCAAAACTGATCATTCTTGGCGATGTTTTTACCCCGGCAGAAAAAGAGGAAAAAATAAAACTCATGAATTTTGTAGATGATCTGGGCATTAAAGATGATGTCGATCTGGCGGGATTCCAGAAAAATCCTTATGCCTTTATGTCGCGCACTACCCTGTTTGTATCATCTTCGAACTTCGAAGGTCTGCCAAATGTTTTGATTGAAGCTTTAGCTTGCGACGCTCCAGTCATATCTACCGATTGCGAGAGCGGACCGAGAGAAATATTGGCGGATGGCAAATACGGAACCCTTGTCCCGGTAGGGAATAGAGAAATACTAGCTGAAGCAATTAAAGAGGCTTTAAGCAATCTAGAATCTCACAAACAAATGACGCTAAATTTTCAAAAAGACGCAATGTATCAATTTAAAAGAGAATATGCTGCTGAGAAATATCTGGATGTTTTACTTAGCTACACACGATAATACCCCTTCCATTCCTGAAACATCAGAACACTCCATAGCGCAAATGAATTGTCCTCGATTCCATCCAGGTGGTTCTGCAAGGTTTTCCTTATTACATTCCCATCAAGAATTCCATCTTGCTCTAATTTTTTATGATCTAAAAGATTTTCCGCCCAATCGCGAAGAGGGCCACGCAACCATTCATGCAATGGTGGCCCAAATCCTTGTTTGGGCCGGTCTATAAGCTTCTCTGGCACATATTTATACAAAGCCTTTCGTAATAGATATTTTGATTTTCCCTTTTTAAGCTTAAGTGAAAGCGGTAAAGAAAAGGCAAACTCGACAAGCCGATGATCAAGAAGCGGTTCGCGCGCTTCTAAACCATAGGCCATGCTGGCGCGGTCGACCTTAGTTAAAATATCGTCTGGCAGATAGAAGCTGGCATCTATTCTCTGCATATCCTCTATGTTTTCTAGCCGTTCGGGAACATATTTTTCTCTGTGCAATGCACTATATTCCGGAGAGAGCAGCGGCAGCTCCTCGCGCCATAGATTATTATAAAAATCTAATAATATTTCCTTTTTACCATCGGCTTTTATGATTTTCTTTAATCTGTCAATTCTTCGCGATGTAACTTTTAAACCAAGCACTTTTCCAAACCCTTGCCATAAACCGAATGGCAAATTATCTATCATTGGCAATAAACAGCGCAGAGTTTTCTGAGGAATTCTTAAAAGCAGTGCAGCGGCTTTATATTTATCGTATCCGGTAAAAAGCTCGTCCCCACCATCACCGGAAAGCGATACCACAACTTGCTCCCTTGCGATTTTTGAAACTAGCATAGTCGGCAGCATTGAGAAATCAGCGAATGGTTCGTCATAATATTCAGGCAGAGTGGGAATGAGAGAGAACAGATCCTTTTCGTCCATTATTACTTCCGTATGGTCGGTGCCCAAATGATTCGCCACAGCCTTGGCATATTTCGATTCATCGAGCACCGCGTTATTAAATCCTATACAGAATGTTTTAACTTTTCTGCTTACACTTTTCTGCATATAGGCCACGACCGCGCTGCTATCCACGCCCCCAGAAATAAACGCGCCTACCGGCACATCGGCGCGCATGCGTAGTTTTATTGAACTTTTTAATATTTCTTCCAGCCTTTCCGAGGCTTCATTTTCACTGATAGCCAAACGCTCGGTTGGCAATGACCAGTAACATGATTGTTTTATCCAGCCATCTTGAGAAATCGCTACAATGTGCCCCGGCAGAACCTGCGCGGTGTTCTCATAAATGCTCTGACTCCGTGGTAAGTAACCATATTGAAGGTAGCCAGCAGTGGATTCCAAGGAAATAGCCGGTTTAAAATATGGATGTTTTAGAAAACTCTTCGACTGCGAAGCAAAAAGCACTGCCTGGTTTGCAATAATGGAATAATAAAGTGGCTTTACTCCCATGCGATCCCGAACCAGGAAAAGTTTCTGTTCTCCTCTATCCCATAAAGCAAATGCAAACATGCCGATGCATTTTTTAACCGTAGCATCCAAGCCCCAAATAACGATGGCCTCGATAAGGACTTCTGTATCGGAATGGCCGCGAAACACCACTCCACCATTCTCAAGTTCTTTCCTTATTTCCTGAAAATTATATATTTCTCCATTGAAAGTGATGACAAACCGTTCATTAGCGGAAAGCATGGGCTGGCTACCGGCAGTTGAAAGATCAATAATCGATAAGCGGCGATGGCCGAACGCAACTCCAGCACTTTCTTCAATCCAAGTACCCTGCCCATCCGGACCACGATGCGCAAGCACGGACGTCATGCTTTCTATGTTTTTTTGAAGCTCTTCCCTTCTTCTTAACGCCCTAAATTCCCAAAATCCCGAAATACCACACATAATTTATTTATTGTTTAGATCTTTATTAATAAATTCTTCAGCAATTTTCTTATTGGCAGTTCACCATAAATATGAATTAACGCTGATAGTATAATCACAGATAAGATGGTAAGAGTTACAAGAGTAAAATCTCCAATCTTACCCGTGAAATGATGGATTATAATATATCCGACCATTTGGTGAATAAGATATAAAGGGTAAGTTAAGTTCCCAATAAAAATCCAGAGATTTTTATTCTTAAAGTGAGCGGGATTCTTTATTACTGCTATAAAAAGCAAAAGCAATACGGTATAAATCACTGCTGCTATGTAGCTATTAACATGCCCACCTGTAATAGAAAGGCCGCTGGACATTTTATCTATCTGCACCAAAGAGAGAAAATAAGAGACAATCAATAATATATTTCTCAGCCTGGATGGTCCATTTAGATAGTTCAAGTAAAGTAGTGATCCTGCAGAGAAGAAGCCGAATACATCACATGCTAATGGGAGTGCCGTATGTCTTGGGAATGGAGTCCCAAAAATTGAATGACTCCAATACACTGTGGAAGCAGTGAGTCCAAAAATAATGAAGTATTCAATAAACTTTAATTTTCCAGTTAAAATTAGCAAAAATATATAGGCATAAAAAATTATTTCGTAGATCAGAGTCCAATATACTCCATCCATATATTCCACTTTAAATATTGTGCTGAGCATCGTCAGATTAACGATATACTGAACAAAGCCGGGCTTATGAAAATTAGGATCGTCTACAGGGATAAATCTACATGCCATAAAAGTAATTGTGGCGCAAATGAGGAATGCCGGATAAATCCTTAGAAACCTAGATATAAGAAATCTTTTTGCATCTTTTTCCAGCGCTGAATTCAATATTACAAAACCGCTGATTACAAAAAATATCTGCACTCCTAAGAAGCCATACTTAAATATCTCAGATAAGGAATGAATCTCGGTTTTAAGTAAAATTGGACTGTCAGAGAGTGTTCCGCGATAAAAATAATGAAATAATACTACTGACAAGGCACATACAAACCTTAAGAAATCTATCCCTAAAAACCTGACGTTTTTATTATTCACTTTAATTCAACCAAGATATTGAAGTACGTTTATAGTCTAAAAACTACTTTTTAGCAGAAAAGAAGCCACTCATCCAGAAGGAGTTCAGCCTGGGGATGAAGAAGTTCGTGAAATGGCTATTTTGGCTAATGATCGAGAAACAACAATTTCTTTGCTGAGTTATCCCTACGATGCGCCGAATAAATTTAACGAGGAAGAGGAACTTGAACTAACAGATTCCTACGAATTTATGCAAAAGAGAGGCCTGTAAAATGGTGGGAACGAGAGGATTCGAACCTCCGACCTAGCGATTAGGAATCGCTCGCTCTATCCAACTGAGCTACGTCCCCTTAGAATAAAAAATGATGTTTTTATAAGGGCGGTGCATCTTACTCGACCTCATGCACATTTTTCTAGTCCCTAGAAGTAAAAAAATTGGGGCAAGCATGAAAGCGTCCGCACCACTATCTGCTATCCTGCAGGACGTTTTAGTACCAGCACAGCAGATCCTGCGCTAGTGCCTTCGGCATTCCATGGGATGACTCCAGCCTTTCATATATTTTCCACTATAAAACCTCTTAACTTTTCCGCGCTGTTCGGCAATATGACAAGTTTTTCCTTCTTGCGGGAAAGATTTGCAAGCGGATTTCCGGCCATCAGCACCCCGGCTTTTTTTATCGCTTCAGGAAATTTCGCCGGATGCGCGGTTGCCAAAGTTATCATCGGGGTTGATTTTTCCTTGAACTTCCCAGCAGCGCTTAACCCCACAGCGGTATGCGGATCGGCGATTTCGCCGGTTACATCATGGATTTTTTTTATCACCTCCCTAGTTTCCACGTCATCAGCGCTATGGCCGGAAAATATTTTCCTTATCTCCCCCAGCACCTGCGGTGCTACCTTCAACCGTCCGGTTTTTTTGAAATCCGCCATCAGGCGGGAAACTTCTCTCCCATCGCCATCATGCGCGAAAAACAAAAGCCGCTCGAAATTGCTGGAAACCTGGATGTCCATGCTGGGCGAAAGCGTCGTCCTAACCGATTTTTTAGCGTAATCATTGGCATTTATGAATCGCGCCAGTATATCGTTTTCGTTCGTCGCAATGATCAGTTTTGTTATCGGCAGGCCCATTTTATAAGCCATGAATCCGGCGAAAATATCACCGAAATTGCCGGTCGGCACTGAAAAACTGACGGATTTAGCGGGACTCCCGAGTGCCACTGCCGCCGAGAAATAATACACGATCTGCGCCATCACCCGCGCCCAGTTTATCGAATTCACTGCAACTAGCCTTCGGTTTTTTAAGAAATCACGCTGCGCGAAAAGACTTTTCACTATGTCCTGGCAATCATCGAATGTGCCTTTCACCGCGATGTTGTGGACGTTTTTAGCAGCAACCGTTGTCATCTGGCGACGCTGGATTTCCGAGGTTTTTCCATGCGGATGCAGGATGAAAATCTCCGCATTCCGGCAATTTTTACAGCCATTAATCGCCGCCGATCCGGTATCGCCACTGGTGGCTCCTAGTATCACAATTTTTTCCTTCCGCTTTTCCAGGAAATAATCCAAAAGACGCCCGAGCAGTTGCAGCGCAAAATCCTTGAACGCCAGCGTCGGCCCGTGGAACAATTCCAGCAGCCATTCATTTTCATCCAGCTGCTTCAAGGGCGCAACGGCGGGATGCCGGAAAACCTTATAAGTTTCCGCGATTATTTCTTTCAGCTTTTTCTCCGGAATCTCGCCACCGATAAACGGATTTATTATTTCAAACGCCAATTCAGCATATGAAAGCCCGGCGAAACCGGCGATTTGTGCTGGAGAAAACTTAAGTATTTCCTCTGGCACATAAAGCCCACCGTCAGACGCCATTCCGGCGAACAAAACTTCCTCAAACCCCAGCTTCGCTGCTTCCCCGCGTGTACTGATGTATTTCATGGTAAATACCTATTCTGCAAATGTTCTTTGAACGCTGAAGCATTTAAAGCCGATCCGGTGCTTTTTTTGAGCAGCTCCTCTGCCGTATAGTGCGAACCGTGCGAGTGCAAGTTTTCGGCCAGCCATTTTCGCATATTTTTAAAATCCCCGCGCTGGATTTCCCGCATGATTCCCGGTAATTGTTTTTTCATCGCTTTTGCCAATTGCGCCGCCGTCATTGCACCCAACGTATAAGTCGGGAAATAGCCGAAAGAGCCATCCGTCCAATGGATATCCTGCATACAGCCATCTTTATCATTCGGCACTTTTACGTCGAGCAATTCGCGCATTCCCTTGCTCCATCTTTCCGGCAAATCGTCGATTTCCATACCACCGGAAATCAAATCCTTTTCTATTTCATAGCGCAGTATTACATGCGCCGGGTAAGTTACTTCATCAGCCTCGACGCGTATTAGTCCGGGCTTTACGCAAGTGACCGTGTTGTATAAATTCTCGGCAGAAAATTCCTTACCGGGGCGCTTAAATTCCTTGGCCGTAACAGGCGCGGCAAATTCGCAAAATTCGTAACTTCTGGCTATTTGCATTTCAATAAACAAGGATTGGCTTTCATGCACACTCATGCCAAGCGCGCCGCCGACCGGCTGTGTCCGCCATTTTTCCGGCAAGCCAAACTCGTAAAGCGCATGGCCGGTTTCATGCAAAACGCCCATGAAGCTCGGCAGGAAATTATCCTCATAATAGCGCGTGGTTATGCGGACATCCCCCGGGCCGCCGCCGCAGAACGGATGATGGCTGGTATCCAGCCGCCCGTGGGCGAAATCGAACCCGATTTTTTTCATCATCTTTTTCCCCAACTGCTTCTGCGTTGCGATCGGGAATTTGCCGGATATGGGGATGATTTTTTTCTTTTTCTGCCGCGTTAAAACCTTATCCAAAAATCCCGGCAGGAATTTTTTCAAATCACTAAATATTGCATCGATTTCCACTGATTTCCTTCCGGAATCATATTGGTCTAATAACGCATCATATTTTGAAAGCTTCAGCTTTTCCGCCTTTGCCACAGCCATTTCGCGCACTAGCTTCAACACTTTTTTCATATATTTGGCGAATGTCTTGAAATCGTTTTCGCCCCTAGCTTTCCGCCATGCCATCTCGCATTCGGATCCGGCTTTCGATAATGCTACCACCAGCTTTTCATCGACCGCAGTTGCATGCAGCCAAGAATGCTCCATCAGCCGGAGATTGGCCTTCTGCCAGTCATTTAAATCTTCCGCCCGCTGTTTCGCTGCCTGGATTTTTTCTCCGACTTTCTTGGTTGCGAGAGTTTCATGATGCAGCGAATGCAGGAAAGCCAGCTGCTCGGCGCGCTCGGGAGCGGATTTTTCCGGCATCATTACCGCCGCATCCCAATGCATTATGCCGGAAATGCCACCTATCCGGTGCAGCTTGGCAAAAATACGCTCAAGTTCCTGGTATGCACCCATGTTTTTTCCATTCATTCCTCATGAACAGAAAATAAATCACGGCCAGGGTAAGAGCAAGTAAATACCAGGTTATCGCGTATCCAAGATGGTCGTTACGGAGCTTCACCTGCTGGTCGAGCGGAATCGGCAACTGACCGGGATTCGGGGAGATTTGCTGGATGATGTATCCGGGAAGGTTCGCGCCCACATAACTATTGATTTCCGCCGCATCGGTTGAGAACCAGATATTCTTCTCGGGCGAATTTTTCGGCATGAACCAATGCCGTGGAAACGCCGGGAATATTATGCCTTCAAGCGTAACCTTGCCGGGAATCAATGTTTTGGCCCTAGATTTTTGAGTGATTTTTTCCTCCGGCACCCAGCCTCGGTTTATCAACACCATCCGCCCACCCACTACCTTTAGCGGCGTCAAAATATAATATCCCGCCTGCCCACGATAATATTTCGCAGCTATATGGATTTCCTTGTTATGCAGGAAAACCCCGGAAATTCTCACTTTTTTGAATTGATCTTTTTCCAGTGATGCGTCGCGCGGCAGCGGAATCGCCGGTGCGGCAAATCCATGCTCGATTCCGGCAATCATAGAGGTTTTCCATTGCAATCTTTTTATCTGCCAAGTGCCGAGCGCAACCAGGATTAGGAAGGCCGAAAAGGCTGAAATTGTCAGGCCGGGATAATGGCGTAATATTCGAATCATCGATTTTTACGACGATCCCCACCAGTAAATGCATACGAACAGGAACAGCCACACCACATCGACGAAATGCCAGTACCAGGCGGCAAATTCAAATCCCAGATGATTCTCTGGCGTGAACTGACCCTTGCGCGCGCGAATCAGGCAGGTAATCAAGAATATCGTGCCGATTATAACGTGGAATCCGTGGAAGCCGGTGGCCATGAAGAAATTGGAAGGATAAATCCCCTGCTTGAAAGCAAACGGCGCATGGTGGTATTCAAATGCCTGCAGGCTGGTGAAGGAAATCCCGAGCAGGACGGTACAGGCAAGGCCCTGGATTAATCCCTTGCGGTCACCATGCATCAGCGCGTGATGCGCCCAGGTGACGGTGGTGCCGGAAAGCAAAAGAATCAGCGTGTTCATGAACGGCAAATCCCACGGGTCGAAGGTTTTTAAGCCGGCGGGCGGCCAGATTCCTTCTTTCACCACCCATACGCCATCCAAAATCCCGACCGGGAAAATGCTGGCCTTGAAGAACGAGCCGAAAAACGCGGCGAAGAACATCACTTCCGAAAGGATGAACAACCCCATGCCCATCCTTAAACCCCGGCGCACCGGGGAAGTGTGGGCCTTGTCCGCAATGCTTTCTTTTATGACATCGCTCCACCAGCGGAACATGGTAAAAAGTATGAGGACGATGCCCATCGCCAGCAATAATTTCCCACCCGCTTTGGCATGGAACGTCATAGCCGAGCCTAGCGTCAGGCAAAACAATCCGATTGCCCCGATAATCGGCCACGGGCTTGGATTTACCAGATGGTATTGATGCGGCTGCTGGCCGGTTATGTGCATTTTTTCCATATCAGAACTCTCATTTTTTTACCTTAAAAAACGTATATGACAAGGTAATAGTTTTTAAATTGGCCAAATCCTTGTCTTTTGTGATTTCCGGGTCGATAAAAAACACCACCGGCAACCTGATTTTTTGATGGGCTTTAAGCGTCTGGTTTTCGAAACAGAAGCACTGGATTTTATTGAAATAGGCAGCCGCCTCTTCCGGTGTCACGTTATATACGGCCTGGCCGGTTACCGGCTTGTCGCTTAAGTTTTCAGCCCGGTAGGCAACTTTTTTATTCTCACCGATTTTAAGCGTTATTTTCTTTTGCAGCGGATAGAATTTCCACGGCAAATTCGGATCGACATCGGCGTTGAAAGTGACGGTGATTTTCCGGTCAAGAATTTGCGAATGATTAGCTTCTACCCGCTTGGTCGTGCCGTTGAACCCGGTGGCGGCGCAAAACAGCCGATATAATGGCACCGATGCATAAGCGATGCATACCATGCCTATAGCGATGGCGAGCAAGCTCAAGGCGAGATGATGGTTTTTTTTAGACATGCGGAAACCGCACGATCGTGATGCAGAAAAATAGAATCACGGTCGCCAGTAATATCACTAGAAGCATGATGTTTTTTGCTTTCTGCTTCTTGTGCATATTACCAGGAGGCATATTTATCTACTAACAAAAGCGCGAACAGCAGGAACAGATAATATATCGAGAACTTAAACATCTTGAAGGAAGTTTCCGGCCCACCTCGGTAAACCAGCGTAGAATGATGGATAAACCGTGCGCCTAGCAGCAGAGCGCCGATCAGATAAACCTTCCCGGAATAATGATACAAAAACGGCAGGATGGAAGAAAAAACCAGAAGGAAGCTGTAAATTATTATCTGCCGTTTGGTTTCCTGGACTCCAGCGACCACCGGCAGCATCGGGATTCCTGCCATTTTATAATCATCCGAGCGATAGAGCGCCAGCGCCCAGAAATGCGCCGGCGTCCACATGAAAATTATCAGGAAAAGCAACAGCGGCTCTGGTGCAAGCGATCCGGTGACTGCGGCCCAGCCAATCAAGGGCGGAAACGCGCCCGCCGCACCGCCGATCACAATATTCTGCGGAGTTCTGCGCTTGAGCCAAACGGTATAGATGAAAACATAAAAGCAAATCGCCGAAAGCAGAAGCAGTGCTGAGAGGTAATTCACCGCAACTGCCATGATGAAAACGCTGGCCCCTGCCATTATGGCCGCGAATTCTATTGCCGAATCAGGGTTGATGCGCCCCGCCGGAATCGGCCGGTTTTTCGTGCGGCTCATCAGTGCATCAATATCCCGCTCATACCACATATTTATCGCCCCCGATGCCCCGCTGCCGAGCGCGATACAAAATATGGCTATGGAACCGATAAACGGGTGGATATGTCCCGGGGCAAGGAGAAGCCCGACCAGGCCAGTAAAAACTACTAGTGACATCACGCGGGGTTTCAGGAGCGCTAAATAATCCCGAATGGTGGATGCTGAGTGGTTGGCAGAAAATGAGGCCTGGTTCATATAAAGATAACGTTCTTACTACATCTTAATTCTTGTGGCATCAAATATATAACCGGGATATTCTTATATCTGCAACTTATGAAAAAACTCGAAGCGATAATCAAGCCGTTCAAACTGGATGAAGTGAAGGAAGCGCTTCAGGAAATCGGCGTTTATGGCATGACGGTGACGGAAGTAAAAGGCTTTGGCCGCCAGAAGGGCCGCACCGAGCTGCATAAGGGCGCCGAATATATCATCGATTTCCTGCCAAAGGTAAAAATCGAAACGGTGATCGAGGATAAAATGGTCGAGCGCGCGGTGGAAGCGATAAGGAAAGCCGCCAACACTGGCCGTATTGGTGACGGAAAAATCTTCATCTCAGCCATAGAGAAAGCCATCCGCATCCGCACCGGCGATACCGGGGAAGAAGCGCTTTAATTTAAGCGCTCAGCCAAACATTTTTAGTGACACACGCTTGGATTTTCGAGTAAATACGGCCAAATCTTTCGCCGGGCGGTTAGCTCAGTTGGTTAGAGCGCTACGTTGACATCGTAGAGGTCGTTGGTTCGAGCCCAATACCGCCCACCATCCGCCTTCGCTTACGCTACGGCGCGACAAGCGTCGGAGTGTTAGAGAAGCGGATGCCGCGCTGTAGCCCGGAACGGGCGAAAGCGGGCTGGAGACTGGTTCGCATTAGACTGCACCCACCACCACGCTTCGCCTTCGGCTACGCATGGCGCAGCCACGACGGAGCCCGATCTTAGGCGAAGCAGTGTCCGGCGTAGCTCCGTTAGGAGCATAGACGGACTAAAGACTGGTTAGTTCAGGAAGATAATACCTCGCATTATCGCAAGTGAGGCCATAGATTTTGATTGTACTAACGAATCGCACGGGGAGAAGTAGTTGTCTGAACTTCCAGAAGCCCTTGAAACAACTCCGGTCGTGCTATGATAGTGCGGCATGCTGTATAGAAATAACTGTGCAGTTCGTGGGTCATCATATCTCTAGTGTCAGCTGGCAACTGCCTGGAAAACGCATCGAAAGCACGCGCTGCTTGTACTCTCTCCTGTGTTCGTCCATCTGGATCAAGAATTCCATCAAATAATGGCCGATGATCTCTGGCTACTCTGCATGTAGTAAACAGCATTATATCCCCCGGCCAACTTTTATCATTAGCATAACGTTTTAAATCATCCGGCAACCGTTCGACAAATGCCATATAGGCAGCTGAACCTTGACCTGTATTCCGTCGCAAAACATCATCCGATGCGGCAGCAGGTGCTGAAGCACGAAGTGCCTCAGCATTTGGCCTTGCTACTATTGCCGATGCATTTTCACCAGTTCCTGGTAAAACTCGTCGTTGCCAACCATCAGGCAAAGGCTGACTTCTTCCGGGCGTTTGAAACCTATGCAATTCAGCTGGATCCTGCCCGTTAAATGCAGCTTCTATATCAGCCGCAGTGAAGCGCATCCCGGTTTCCGGTGCGCGTAAATATCGACCAACTTTTGATGGTTGCCTTCCATTATCCCTTTCTAGCACAAGCACATCTCTCAATATGCCATACCATGGGCCGCGATCCACTAGGGTGGGGCGCGCAAGGTCAAAATTAACCAGCGCCCGCATCGTCTCATCCGAATCATGGCACGTGCTGGCATATTGTAAGAGATGAAAGATACGCAATATATTTGGATCTGGTGGAGTTGCTTGAAGAATACCCATAGTAATTTGATAATTATTTTTCTCAGCTATTTTATCAATGAGGTCAATTTCATATTGCGGTTTATATCCCTCTATCTCGAAATCAAACACCTTGCGCGAAGGCGGTGGCGGATAAAATGTCAGTAACCCTCCGGGCGAAATTAAAGAATCTCCTCTCCTTGCAAGCGCATACTGCGGAGCCTGAGATTCACTAATATGGGCACCGCGATCAGCTAATATCCGAATTCCCTCAACAAAATCCCTTTCCAATGCAAATCCGAGGGGATGTAATGACTCGAGCCCTATTATAGTGAATCCGGATTCAAGATCTTGCGAAGAATATCCACGGAATGTATCCCTGATTGCTGGAAGCTGCTGATTGGCGTTTGCACCTTGTGCCATTGCCTCTTCCAAAAGTGTCACATCTCTTTTTGCCAGCGCCTGCCACATTTTATCCATAGCTTCATCTTTAAAAGCTAGCCGGCATATAGGCTTCCCCATAAAGGCAGAAAATTGGGTAAAATCCACGCCATAGCCAATATTTATCGGCTGTTCCGGAACGGGAGATTGTACTGGTGGCGTGGTTTTAATTCGTTTTCTAGCCATAAATTATATGTAGCATCTTATTAACTTTTCCCTCATTATAATTGGTAATTATTAATAAAACGTTAACTACAAAGAAGGTATTGCTAAATTATAATAGACTTGGCGTCATTCCAGCGAAAGCTGGAATCTTAACTTATTGATCTTTCTAGATTCCTGCTTACGCAGGAATGACGGCATTAGGGCAAATCTATAATTAGTTAGCAATTCCAATTTGACAACTATAACGCCAATGCTCCGCACCCTCATCACCCGCGAATTACGGCTGTTATATAGGAAAAAATCCGAGCTTTTGCAGCTCGTGGCATTCCTTGCCCTGGCGCTGATGATATTGCCTTTCGCAGTGGAAAATCCGCAAACCATTGCGCCCGGATATATCTGGATCATCCAACTATTCTTGGTTTTCCTCTCGCTCAAATTCTTTTTCGATGATGACTGGCGGGATGGCAGCCTAGAGCAGCTTTTCCTGGGGCTCCCCTCGCCCACCTATATAGTTATCGCCAAATATATCGCCTATTCGCTGGCGATAATCGCGGTTTCGCTTCCGGCGCTGCCGCTATTAGCGCTATTGTTCCGGGCGGATATGGTAACTCTGGTGAAAACCGCTATTTCCCTGATAGCCGGAATCCCATGCTTAGCTGCAATCGGCGGATTCGGGGCGGCGCTGACGCTCGGCAGCAAAAAAGCCGGGATAATAATCCCAGTCATATTGATTCCGCTCTATATCCCGGTTTTGATATTCGCCGTTTCCGGGACTTTTGCTATGCAGGCCGCACTTTTGTTGCTCATCGCCCCACTTTCGATTTATTTTTCGGGCTTGGCGTTAAAAATCGCTATAAAAGAATAACACTTGAATTGTGACTAAGTTTTCCCATATAAAAACAATCCAACCAAAAGGAGATCAACATGACCGTTCTCGTCGGCAAACAAGCCCCGGATTTCAGCGCAAAAGCAGTAATGCCGGATAACACAATCAACGATAATTTCAACCTGAAGAATTTCATCGGCGGCCATATCGGCATCCTGTTTTTCTATCCGCTGGATTTCACTTTCGTCTGCCCTTCGGAAATCATCGCCTTCAATAACCGGCTACCGGAATTCAAAAGCCGTAATGCGGAATTGGTGGCCGTCAGCGTCGATTCGCATTTCAGCCATTTGGCGTGGAAGAATACTCCCGTCGAAAAAGGCGGCATCGGCAACGTGCAATTCCCGATGGTCGCGGATTTGACCAAATCCATCGCCCGGCAATATGATGTTCTGTTTCATGATGAAGTGGCGCTGCGCGGCACCTTCATGATCGATAAGGAAGGCGTAGTCCGGCACCAGGTGGTGAATGATCTGCCGCTGGGCCGGAACGTGGATGAAACCCTCCGCATGGTCGACTCGCTGATTTTCCACGAGGAGAACGGCGAGGTCTGCCCGGCGGGATGGAATAAAGGCGACCAGGGTATGAAAGCGACTTCGGAAGGAGTGGCGTCGTATTTAGCCGGACACGCGAAGAAATTGTAACTGGATGACTAGTAACTGGAAAGAATTCTAGTTACCAGTTACCAGCTATCCTCTTATGCCTCAGCACCACACCCACGTACTCATACTCGGCTCCGGCCCGGCGGGTTGCGCGGCCGCCATATACGCCGCGCGCGCCAACCGCCAACCGATATTGATTAATGGCATCCAGCCCGGCGGCCAACTCACCATCACCACCGATGTGGAAAATTACCCCGGTTTCGCCGATGTAATACAAGGCCCGTGGCTGATGGAGCAGATGATCAAACAGTGCGAGCATGTCGGTACCCGCATTTTCAGTGACCACATCACCAAGGTGGATTTGAGCAAAAAACCGTTCACCGCAACCGGAGAATCTGGCACGGTTTATACCGGCGATTCAATCATTATATGCACAGGAGCGCAGGCAAAATGGCTGGGCCTGGAATCAGAGAAAAAATTCCAGGGCTACGGCGTTTCCGGCTGCGCTACCTGCGACGGATTTTTCTTTAAGGGCAAGGAAGTTGCGGTAGTGGGCGGCGGTAATAGCGCCGTTGAGGAGGCCTTATACCTCACTAATCACGCAAGCAAGGTAACGGTCATTCATAGGCGCGATAAATTCCGCGCGGAAAAAATCCTCCAGGATAGGCTGTTCAAAAACCCGAAAATAAACGTTATTTGGAATTCGCAGGTGAAGGAAGTTCTCGGCGGGGGAAATCCGCCGGGAGTTACGGGAGTGAAGATTATTGAATCAGGAAAAGAGCGGGAATTGAAAGTTGATGGCGTGTTCATTGCTATCGGCCATTTCCCGAACACCGCATTGTTCAAGGGCATGATCGATATGGATAATGATGGTTATATAATAACCAAAGCCAACAGCACGAAAACCAATATCCCTGGCGTTTTCGCTGCGGGGGACGTGCAGGATAAAATCTTCCGCCAGGCCGTCACTGCCGCCGGCACCGGCTGCATGGCGGCGCTGGAGATAGAGAAGTATTTGGGGTGAGACACGCAACAAAAAAGGCCGGGTTTCCCCGGCCTTTTCGTTAACAATCAATGGAGAGATTAGTTACTGAGACGAATCGCAAAGCCGCATTCAGTCGCAGTGTCTACTTGGTTATATTTTAGACCACCGGTAAACACGCAATCACCAGCACCAGCCGCACCGATGAGACCTGCAGCACTTAAAGCAACACCGGCGGTACTATCGCGAGCTTGCACAAGGCCGGTGGTAGGAACACCGTCATCTAGTTTAGTGTCTATTTGGAAAGTCTGGTCAGCAGTATATTGAGGCCCAAGGACTGCGGCACCGGCAGCACCGTTATCCCCAAGTATCCCATATCTGACCCAGTTCTTATTAGTAGCGGCATCGCCATACAGCGTTATCCCACCACCAACCTTGGCAGCAATCAAATCACCCCCAGAGCTGGCAAAAGAGGAAGCACCGTTACCGCTCGGGTTAACAGCGACTCCGGGAACCAGACCCAGTTCCTCCAATTCGGCAACGGCATTGGCTTCTTCCGTAGCTTTGTATGTCGTTTCTTCAGCAGCAACACCAGTACCGATCAATCCATTTTGGTCACCTGCCGCAACACCAGCCGTGGCAAACCCTGCAATGTTCTTAGTATCGCCGGGTAAATAGCCGTTTCTTAAATAAAAGGCATTAACCGCAGTATCAATCTTATTAAACTGGGTTATTTCAGCTTGCAGTTTTGCTGAATTTATCAACGACTGCCCCGCCAGCACCCCACCGACGATAAGGCCGATGATCACCAGTACGATCGAAAGCTCAACTAGAGTAAAGCCGCGCTCATTCTTTCTGTTAGACATATTTCCTCCAAATTTGTTAACCACGAGAAACAGTATAGCACTTGTTACCCCTTTGCACCTCAAAAAAAAGCATTTTTCGACGAAATAGTCGCAATAATTCGCATAAAATTTTAAGTAGTGGCTTATTTACACATGTGTATAAAATATGTATAAATATTTCGCCACTGAGATTCAAGCACCGCTAGCATATAATACCCCCTCCTCGCTTCTTCTGGCAACCAGCCCAGGTATTATCCGGCCTTTCGCCCGTACCCATTTCATCAATTCCTTCGGTACCATGTTATCATCCCCAGCATTGACTTTCCGCCGTAGGGTTGAACGCTGCAGTGCCGCGCCGCCGAGGTTATAAGTAAAAGAAATAAGCGCCGCCTCCTGCTCTGGCTTAACCACCCGTTTTATGAGTCTTTTCACCACCCGATCAGCTATTTCCGCATCCGCGGCCAGCAGTTCCAGCGCCTTATCCTCAGCCAGCGGTTCGGCTATATGTTCATTTGGGCATATTTTATGTCCGTAACCAATAGTTTTATACCCGGCAGGACACAAATACGATATAGCGGAAAACCCCTCGTATTTTTTTATTAACGGAATGGAAAGTTCCAGGGATTGAAACATGATGTTAATAATGAGTAATTGGTGATTATAGCCTGATTTATAATGATTATCCTTTCTTTACTTACAGCTAACCCCGCATCTTCAAAATCGCCCGTTGCCCGAAATAAAAGCTGATGATGCTGGCGAAAATGATTTGGTCATCGCCGGTCCAGAGGGCTTCCAGATTCATGTTCAACACATGGAACTGGAAAACCTTGATCCCGGCATAAAGCAGGAAGAAAAAATAGGAAAGCACGGGCCGGACGCTTGCGTTCAGCGCATCTACCCAGCGCACACCGCTGTTGTAGGTTTTGTATAATTCCTTGGCCACTTCGGTATCGGCGTTGATTTTTATTTCCTCCAGATGGTTCTGAAAACCGAGCTTCTCCTGCTCCATCTGCATCTGCAATATGTCAAGCTCGTGCCTCCTATCCGCCGCGTCGCCGATCATGCGGAGGATTTCCGGGAATGCGGAGGTTAAAAATCCGAGGAGTGAGCCGAAGAATGTGAGCATTATTTACCTCCCATGATAAGGCTTTTCAGCGCCACCCACAGTAAATACAAAACCGCAGGAATCAGCACCGAAATCACCGCAAGTTTGATCCGCTCGTCATAACCCTGGCTGGATTTCCTGAGACGGCGTAGATAAAGCAGGTCGGCTTGGGTTTCGTTGATCTGACGTAGGTCGAACCCAAGACTAGCCAATGTTTCCTGCACCGCCTCGCGAACGATTTTCCTGATGTCGTTATTAGGCATCAGGCCAAATTCCCAATCAAAATCCACGTATTAGTCGCGGTTTGTTTCAGCGTTCCACCCGCATATTGCCCAGCCAAGTGGGTTTTCGTATTATACGAATTGATGGTGACGCCGCTGCCAGGGGAAATCCCCACCTGCCCAGCGCCAAGCTGGGCTATGTCGATTTCCGCACCAGTCGGGAAATTCACGCTAGAATTAGGCGGAACGGTCAGTGTTATCGCACTTGCATTATTAAGCGTAACCAGATTCCCGGAATCACCTGCCGCCAGGGTATAACTCGTTCCCGTCTGTGCGTTAATCGGCCTATAGCCCTGAATTTGCATCGGCGTCGTAGCACCCTGCGTCACACCGTCGATGTTGCCGCCGATGATAGCCACGCTACTTGCGCTTTGCGTTGCGATTGAACCCAACCCAAGGTTTGTCCGCGCACTGCTAGCACTCGAAACATCCGATAAATTATTAGATGCCAGCAGATTCGTCACCCATTTCACGCCGAGTGGTTTCGTATTGTCTGCCGCTAAGGATTGGCCACTAGCCGCACCTTGCAGGCTGAACCATGTCCTGAGTTTTGGCCCGATTTCCCCGAACATCTAGAAATCCCCGCCAATTGCATTAATGCTTATCAGCTTCGCCGAGGTAACTGTTGTGA
Source organism: Alphaproteobacteria bacterium (assembly GCA_013288565.1). Classification (GTDB taxonomy): domain Bacteria; phylum Pseudomonadota; class Alphaproteobacteria; order Rickettsiales; family JABDBP01; genus JABDBP01. Next base: position 57,573 of record JABDBP010000005.1, read on the forward strand.
GCGCCGTGCAGGTGAGAGTAGCGCCGTTTTTCAAATACAGGTATTTATTCCCGTTGGCATCATAGGCAAGGCCAGGCACTTGAGGGTTCCTTAAAATATCCACTGACGGAAGGGCATTAGTATTCCCGGAATTTGCGGGAATGTTCACCGTGCCAAGCAAATAATTTGTGCTGCTGATCGTTATAAAAAAAGAAATGTCGCGTGCTGACGTATCGCTCGAAGCGACAACCAGTGTTTCGATTTTTGATCCATTAGCACCGGCTGTGGCTATGGTTTTACTATTTGATGCATCGGCATTTGCGATCTGCACAACATAATTCTGTATGGTTTGCGGAAAGATAGGCGTTGCGGTGACAGTCATGGTTAAACTCCTCCAAACATGGTGTGATAAACAAGATTGATAGTTGGTAAATCGGCAACGGTTAATGCGCGAAATGTGGGTGCGGCGGCGCTGCCTGAAGCAGGCCCAGCATAAACCGTATTGGCGTTTTCATTTGCCTTGGTGATGGTCAGGGTGCCCGAGCCGGTAATCGGCGAGCCGGAAACGCTGAATTCCGTCGGCATGGAAATAGCGACGCTGGTGACGGTGCCGCTGCCACCACCGGTCGCATCATGCCATTTTCCAGTGCCGGAATTATAAGTAAGCACGCTGTTGCTCGCGATCGAGCCACTCAAACTCACATCCCCCAGCACCGAAAGCGAAGAATTAGTAACGAACCAGTTCGTGCCGTTATAGGCGTAAATCTTGCCCTGATCTTTCACGAACAGGCTCATTCCCGCATTCGGCACGATGAACTGCCATATCTGGTTATACCAGGCGATGTTATTCGCCTGCCCCGCCCATGCGCCAGTGGGACTCGCCGCCACTATATATAAGTCACCGGGATTGGGAGATGATGGCGGCGTAGCAATGGTTATGCTTTTCGCCCCAGTATTCATTAGTGCATCTATCGTCGTCAATGCTTCATTGACAGTAATTTCTTTTTGTGCTTGATTCTGCTGGAGTAGGAAAAAACCTAGGTTATTTGAAGTGGTCATATTTTTTAACTCTTAATTTCAACTCTAAAGGAGCGATGGTTATGAAAAAAGTTTCAGCAGTTGTTATTGTCACCAGTTTGGCATTGGTTTCCGGGCTTTGCCTGGCGGCATTCGATTCATCTGCGGCTAATAACGCGAAAAGGGAAGCTTGCGAAAGCAAACTTTCCGCCAAGGCACAAGACGAACTTAAAAAACGCCGCGCGGCTTTCGCCAGCCTTACCGCGGCAGAAAAGAACGACGTAAAGGCCGCTCGTGCTGATAGCAGGGCTCAGTATTACAAGCTCTCCCTCCCGGCCCAGGCGATCTTAAAAGCGCAAAACCAAGGCAAAACGCCTAACGAATCGAATAAGGACGCGCTGAAGGAAGCCGCCTCCTACCAAACCTGGGAGAAGGAAAGGATTGGCAAACTTTCGGATAAAGAACAGACCGCCGCTACTCCACTTTCTGCAGCTACCAAGCAGGAATTGATGACCAAATGCGGCTCAAGGAACCGCAATAGCAGCCAGTCCTAAATATTGGCACTCCCCGGCCAGCCGCGCCCAACGATTGCGGAAAGCTGGTAGACATTAACCGAAACGCTGCTTTGTAGACTGCCGAAATCGGTTGTCTGTAGGGTAGCGCTGTAATAGGCCGAAGGCGAGGTGATCCCGGAAATTGTCCTGACCACGTTGGTTCTATTCATAATATCCACGCTGTAGGCTTCTGTTTCCTCCGAAAGCGGAACATCTGAATAATCCAGCCATGCGCCGCCAACCCGCGTCCTTCTTATCCAGTTCATCGTGAGATTCCCAGAACCGTCCCGCAATCCACTGATATTCACCGGTGAATAAGGTTTTAAACATAGTGCCTGATAGGTGAAATCCTGCTCGGTGACATCGCTCAAATCCTGCCCGAAAGTGCCGCCTTTGTATTGGCGCAAAACATTTATCAGCGCCGTTGGATAAGCCGTGGAAACTATGCTGTTATCAAGCAGCGTGAAATTTTCCCCCGCGGCATGGCTTGAAATCTGCCCTTCCGTCCCCAGCCGCCCGCGCAAAAGCGTACTCAGCATATATTTATTGGGCGCAACCAAAGTCGCATTCTGGAACTGGATTATTTCATTCCCGAGGAGTGCGGTGTTCGCACCATTCAGTAGCGAAAGCCGGTCGGTACTTGCCAATTCGCCGGAAACTAATATTACCGTAACCGTATTTATTATATCGAAAACACAATAATTTGCCGGCGCCGCGAGAACCGTCGAAGCCTGGCCTGTCGTCCCGGCAACGCTTATAGTGGCAATTGGCGAATATGAATTCCCGCCATCGTCAGAACGGAAAACCTTCGCTCCCGACCATCCGGTCTGCAACCCCGCACCGGAAAACCGCAGATACGGCTGGTTCCATGCATCACCGGGATATGCAGAAATATCCAGAATACCCAAATCGGTGGCTGCAATGGCAGGAATCGCCGCCGTAGTAGGAGCAGCGACAACCGGGGTACTGTGAATATTATAAATCGAAATATTTTCCGCCACGCCCGTAACTTTGGTCACACCCGCCTTGGAATAATGCGCGTCGGTAATACGGATCGTATGCACCGCACCGTTATCTGCCGTGATCGTTATCACATCTGCTGGATCGAGATAACTATATTGCTGCGGCAAATAAAACTGATAGCTGGTCCGCCCCATCCAGTAACTGTAAAGCGTAGTATCAGCGATATTTTTTGCTTCCTGATCGGTCAGCACTATCGGCAGATTGACGGTTAGCTTCGCCACACTTTCAGTGGTGATTTTTTCCGAATGCTGGTTGCATGGCTGATAATCGATGGCGTAGCTTAAATAATTCACGTCCACTTTCTGTGGCAGCGCAACTTCCATGTCGCGCTTGATCGCAAGCGGCATATCGGATTTATCGGTTCTGGCCAGGCTATCCTCCGCGATAGTCAGCGCCGAAGCATTACCGCGCGGGATAAATTTCAATATCCCGTCGGTTTCCACTGCATCGAAAAAATACGCCGCTTGCAAAGTTTCGATCGCGCCGCGGAAAGTTCCCTGCGAAACTATCGTGTACCCATCAACTTCCTGGGTGAGTCGGCTCACATCGAAATCGGTTTCTTGCATTCCGGCGCGCAGGCAAATATCGGCAACGATGGCACCGAGATCGGAAATCCCGAGTTTCCCCTCCACCCAATGTCCATATTGCCACAGCGGACCGTCAGTCCACACATTCACCAGATTTGGCCAATAAGGAAACGGTCGGGCATCCCAAGTCCAGACGAATTTCTGCTGGATCATTGATGAACCAGCCCATTGCAATTCTGTGCCGATAAGGCCGATGCGCTGCGCCATGAAATCTATATGTCCCTGCGAAAAATATGGCAACCCGCCCTGTACTGAATTCGGATCATAAAAAATATTCGGCTGATTGGTCGCGCAATCGACGCTCGGGAACCCGTATTCGGTGAACCAGATCGGTTTGGAATTTGGCACCCAGGAAGTTATCGTGCTATCAGGGTTCACATGGTGATTACTCCACCACCAAGCAATGTTTTTCCAAGCGTAAGGCGCGGAAAGCGAAGCCTGGATGGTGCGTGGCGTGTCGGTATAATAAAAGCTCCATCCCTCCCCGCTCGTCCAGCCATTGATGACTTCCTGAACATTATAATCCTCCACCGTTTTTGCCGTCAGCGGGAAATATGCGTCAATTCCTACCACGTCGATATTCGATGATGCCCACAGCGGATCAAGGTTATACCAGCCTCCGGTTGTATGATGATATTCACTCCAATCGGCAGCGTATGTAACCTTCACGCTTGAACCTAAAATTCCCTTCACCGTTGCTGCGAGCGATACCAGTGCATCCACCGCCGGATAATCGGTTCCAGTTCCCGCCACGCTAGTCAGCCCGATCAATTCAGAGCCGATGACGAACGCATCGACGTATCCGTTTACCAGATTCGCATAGTGCTCAACGAAGGTGTTGTATCCGTTGGTTTTCGTGAAAAAATTCGCAACGTCGGTGGCACTTCCTGTCACTTTTCCGCGCCAGGGCTTTCCGGTCACGTCCATGAAAAACATCGGGTAGAACATGATTTTATAACCGCTATTTCTGAGTTGCGTCAGATAGCGTAAAACCCCGGCATCATTCGGTGTTCCGCCATAAATCGGATCACCGTTGGAATCTAGCGTAATCTGGTGCGCGGTTGAGCGCATGAAGCTTCCAACGCTCCATATATCCGGCTCGGTCGTAGCACCGGTTTGATATTCCACTCCCGGAACAATCGTGCAGCTTCCGGCATTGGTGGAATTCCCGAACCACGTCACCACCAGCGCCACCCACTCAACATTCGGCAATGTCTGCTGCAACTGCGAAAGCGCCACCAACGAATCCGCCACGCCGCTGCCGTTATTCCGGTTTATCGGCACCGAGGTTCCACTCTGCGCGAATCCGCTGCCGACCGTTTCGCCCTCGACTTTGGTTTCGACGACTGTGTCGTACACAAATTCACCGGAGCCGGGGATCATCACGATACCGCTGATGATTTCTTCCAGCGATTGCCCGCTGCCGTTATCCACGGGCTTCGCGCGCTTCTTCACCTCAAAAGTGAAATTCGGGATGCGGTTGCCAAACGCCGCCAACGGGAAATTCTCGACAAAAACATAAGCGAGCCCCCGATATGCTGGCGTCGTCCCCACGCCTTGCACGCTCTGGATATAAGTATCCGGCTCCTGCGTTTCGCTGCCGGTATAAACGCGGTACGTTCCCTGGCTGGTATCGAGTAGCAGCGCATCCGCCCAAATGCGGATCACTTCGTCGATTTGCCCTAAGCAAATCCCGATAGCCATAGTGACGGAATAGCTGTAGGTGGTTTCGCTGTTCGATTGCACCAGCCCGCCGCCCTTGCCGCCGCCGATGGAAGTCGTCGTCGCGGTCTGATGAATCTGCTCTGCCCAGATCACGTTCCCCGCCACGCGCATATTGCCGTAAACGATGGGAATCATTTTCCCGTAAGTCGAAGTCTGCACCGAAAGATCGGCGAGCTGTAAGCCCTGGCGCGACGCGGGAAGGATTTTATTATCGATGGCGTTGCCGACGTAAGTTGCGCCGATGCGCAAGGCGGAATTCAGGAACGGCCCGAAAATCCCGCCGCTGCCAATATCACCCGCCACCGCGCCAGCCGCTGCGGTTAAAATTAAAGTTGCCATAAATCTATTTTGTCATTCCGGCGAAAGCCGGAATCCAGAATCAAAAAAACTATAAACTCCGACGATTTTTTCCCGCCAATAATCATCCAGCCGGTGTTCTACCACCTGCCCAACCTGGCGGAAGCAATGGATTAATCCAAACCCACCGGGATAATCACTGATGATACCGAGATGCTGCGGATTGCGCCCGAATTTCAGCAGCAGAACATCGGCCATATCCATATTTTTCGCATCGACCGGATAGAGCAGATTTTCTAATCTCTCCTGCAATTTTTTCCCGTTCGGAATGCGCGTATATGCGGTATCGTCGAACTGCGAAAGGAACGCACGGGATTTATTCTTGGGTGAGTGCATTTGCAAATCCCTGGCAACACCGACCAGTAGGCCCAAACAATCGCACCCGCCATGATTTGCCGCGGATTTTTTCAGGCGTCCCTGATGATGGAATTTCGTCCCGATCCAACTTCTTGCCTCGGTGATAATTTGTTCGCGTGTGGTCATTTTTGCTATTGTCATTCCCGCGCAGGCGGGAATCTATATTCAAGAATTCGTGGTTATGGATCCCCGCTTTCGCGGGGACGACACTAAGTGGAGCGTGTCCCAGAAGTAGTGAGAACCGCATCTGTCCCGGGAATAAATGGCTCGCCGCGGAAATTCACGGCGTTGTTGAACCGCGTGCAGCAAGTGGTGAAAGTCTTGTCGCAACCCGCCTTCATGCTGTAAGTATCGCCGATCGAAATGGTATAATATGCGGGCAACGCCAGCGTGATTTGCGTGCCGGCAAAATTCATCACATCCATGCTGCGCCCGCTGTTCAACCCGCTGGTGAAGGTAATAACCCCGGCACTGAAATATCCGCTTGCCTCGGTGCGCGACGAATCGGAAAACACGCTGTTGCTGACAACTGCCGTCACCGTCCCGGTTTTGCTGAAAGGCGTCATATTTATCGTGCAATTCGCATCGCCAAGTTGTGCACGGCAAGCGCCAGAATATAACGCTCCCATAGTGCCAGAGAGTCGCTGGGTAAGGCCGCGCACCTCGGCGGTGAATTGGTTTTTGTTGAACGAAACTTCGCCAATGAAACCGCGTTTCAGGTTCATCTGGCCTTGCGTCAACTCGCTGTAATTTACGATAAAAACTTCCATTTCCGCGTAATCATAACGCCCGGAAAGTATATCATCCTCCTTGATGACCACTGAATCTATGATCCCTTCCACGTCCAGATTATCTACCGAAAGATCGGAGTTGGACGCAATGGCAGTCGGAGAAAATCCAGTCGCAGCTAGGTACGTCACACCGCTGTAAATAATATTTTGGTCATGGTCAGTGAAACCCAAAACCGTGGAATCAGTGAGCGTCAACTTCCAGCAAGTCGCAATGGTGGTAACATCCCCGGCGATGTGCGCCTGGAGTGCGGTGCTTATGGTTTTCATATTGACAAGATTAGATTTTTATTTCCACAATCGGAATATTCAGCCAAGAATTGCTACCGTAGGAATCAAGCGTGGCCGCTAGCTTGTCGGTATCGAATCTGACCGGTACATCGAACTGGAAATCCGCAGTTATCGCCACGCCGGAACCGGGCGCGGTGGAAAAAGTCACTGACCCCGTCGTAGTATCGTAAGAAACGCCGGAATTCTGCACCACGCTATTTAAATAAACCACCACCGTTCCCGCCACCGGCTTTTTCACATTCCGGTTTTCGCTGATCCCGCCATTGACATAAGTTTTCACCAATTGGAAAATTTTCGTCGTCCCGTTCCCGGTACCGATATTTTGCCCGATGATTGAATAATCCGTCCAGTCCTTGAATCGAAAACCGTAGGCGCGGCCTTTGCGCGCGCGGAAAAATGCAATCAGCGCATTCAACTGTGTCTGCGTCTTCACGCCATGCGCTACATTGTATTTCGCTCGCGCTTCTGCCCAGTTGACGTTGCGCTGCTCATAGCCGCTGTTCAGCTCAACCACATCGGTTGAATATTCCGGCCCACCGGTTGAACCATAGGAGATGTCGGCGGGAAATTGCACTTCCACGAATGACATAGGATAAAATTTTTCTTGAGAGTTAAGAATTAATGGGAGGGAGTGAAATCATCATCGCCGGGAAATTGCTCCACCTGCTCCGTGTGCGATTTATGATGCTTATGCTTTTCCGTATGCGGTTTGTGGTGCTCATGGTGATGCTCTGTCTTCGCATGGTGTTCATGATGATGGTGATGTTGATGCCCGTGTCCGTGATGAGAATGCGCCGCCGCGGGACCTTTACCGTGCAAGTGGTGTAGATTTAAAAACCTGCCGTCGGTCAGATGCCGTTGCAGCGTTTCGTTCACCCTTGGGCCTGCATCCTCCCCCATATCGGCCAAAGCTTCTAATATCAGGTTCAGCTTATTCAAGTATTTATCGATTTTCCTGGCGAATTCTTTTTCGTGCGGTAAATGCTCTCCCCCCCGCTTATTTTTTTTGCGGCGTTTTTGGAACCTTTGGATCTGGGGCAGGAGCAACCACTTTGGGTGCAGCCAGTCTATGAGCATAATTTTTTACTCCCCTAGCTAATAATACCACAAAATTCCAAACCCTTTGTAACACTTTTATTAAGATTTTTATCAGAACCATGTTTACCCCCTTGTGTATGTGATATTTCCAGCGCTTTGCAACGTGATCGAATAGATTTCCGCATCACCGTATTCCCCTGATTTTTTAAAGGAATTCACGGCAAAACTGCCGAGTAACGTGTCTCCATTGCCGAAAGTGAGCCGATAATCGTTGATGCCAGCGTTGAAGGCATTTTCCCTTAAATTTTCCTCCGCCGCCGAATTGGTGAAAATCCCGGAAGCGTCAATGGAAAGCGACTGTATCCCGCCGGAAATCGCCCTTTGCCACTGGCCGGATTCTAGGTTGTTGCTGACCAGTATTTTATTGTTCAGCTTGAATTCGGTGGTTTTTAAGCCTCCGACGGTGGTGAAATTCTCTGGGCTTGCGCCGTCGCCAATCTGGAGCAGAAATAATGTACCGCTTTGCGCAGCCATATCAACCCTCCTCCGTCAGCGCTTTGAACTTCACGGCTGCCTCATAGGTCACGCCATCAGCCATACGTTTTATCTCTATGTTTTGAAAAGTGAGATTAGTTATGGTGTGCCCGGTCATGATGATGGTCGCCCCGCGCAGCGTATCGGTCGCCCGCGAGATTATTCCGAGCAGAGCCGTGTCCTGCATATCGCGTGAATAGGCTTTCAAAGTTAGGCTGCACGACGCTCCATTGCTGGTTTTGGTCGACCAATCGGCAGCAGTTATTTCGTTCACCACCAGATACGGAAACCCCGTCCCTTGCGGTACATATTCATAAATCCCCGTCACCATTGCGGTCAAAGTGGAATCGGCGCTAAGTACCCCGTAAACCGCCTTTTGCAATTGGAAAATTACGTCTGAACTCATGTGTCCATTTTCTCCCCTAATATCTCCAGCATTTCGTTTTTCAGGCCGCTGTTGATTATCGAACGGATGTTGTAGTAATCGCCGGAAAACGAAATCCGCATAGTGGGAGTCACGCCGTCCAGGTAGCGAATGGTGAAAGTTGCATACTGCACCTCCTCCATGTGGTCAGAATCGAATATTTCCCTGCCGGTTGCTGGCACCACTTCCGCCCAGACAGTCGCGAACGTATTCCAACTGGTGGTGAATCCACCAGCCCCGTTCGCGGTCATTGTCGGCGACTCAATAGTAATCTGCCGGTTCATGCGCGAGGCGAGATTTAAAATTCCGCTCATATCCTCATCACCTTATATTGGTCGTAAAGCGCGGTGATTGGGTCTTTCAGTGAAACACTCATTGAGCGGTTCTCATACATGTCAGCGATATGTGAAAGCATTCCGGTCAGAAGCGGCTGCGGCACGTTGGTTTCCGCGGCTCCATATCCTGCCTGGTAGGTGACTTGGATTTCGTGCCCAAGCGGTATCGCATCGAATACAACCACATCGCCCAGCGCACTCACATAATAGCTGGTAAAACTTTGCACACTGCTATCCCGGTGCACGATGTTCACCGAAGTCACCGATTGCACCGGCCCGCGGGGCAGGAAAACTTTCCTTGGGACGAAATGATCGTAGGAAAGCATCCAGGTCTGGGTAATGAATGAGCGCTTGGTGTAACTCTCAGCGATTTCCCTCGCCGCCGTGATCAGCCCGGTAATCAGGCTATCCTCGCTGGTAGTGCTCACGCGCAAATAGAGTTTGGTTTCGCTTAAGCTCAACGGCTCTATAGAGGGCGGCGTCACTAAAGTCAGCCCAGGTATGTGGTCATAATCAGGCATGATTATTCCTTTATGTTTTTCTTGATAGGAACGGCACAACCGGCAGCGAAAAATGCCAGTGCCAAATAGTCGCGCACTTCGTATTTCTCGCCTGCCGTATATTGCTTGACGATACGCCCATCCTCAGTTCCCCTGCGGGTTTCCAGCATTTTTATCAGCATAATGAGTTGTGAGTGCAGAGTGAATCTACTCGGCATTCACAACCCAGCACTCAGCATTATTAATAAATAACCGGCTTGTAAGCCGCACTGCCTCTGAGCGAGGTGATACCGATGATGGTACCGTTGGTCATGGTACCGGTCTTGGTGGCTACAGCCTTCACGTAACGCTGCGAGCCGATATAGCCAAGCTTGTAGCTTGCTGAGTCCTGGCCGAGCGCCACGGTCACGCTGCTTACGCCCGCACTCATATCGCTGGTTGCCACGGCGGTATAGGTACCACCGCTGGTCGCGCATTCAGTGAGGCTGAGCGTCCAGTAGACGCTGCTGGAAAGAGTATCGCCCGAAGCGCCCATATTGAACAGCACGATAGCAGAATTGAATCCCTGCAAATCGATTGCCGAAGAAGTGACGGTTGCAGTCGCAACCGCCGGTGTGGTAACCTGCGTTACCGAAACGTTATCATATAAATCGCGCATAATTTTTTCCTTTTATTATTAAATAAAATGAGAGCGGTTTCAGATTGCTTTATGCTAGGAGCGCAAGTCCGAGCGAGCTGAGTGTACACTCAGCGTACATGAGCATCGCGAGAGGCGAAGCGCGACGACGCAGAAAGCAAAAATGAAACCGCTCTTGGATTAAGACAGCAGCAACAGCTTGATCGCCTCGAAATTGACGACGTCGCCGCCGGTTCTTTTCGTGGTATAGAAATTCACGAACGGTTTTTCCGTGAACGGATCGCGCAATATGCGGATGCCGATGCGATCAACAATCTGATACGCCTTGGAAAAATCGCCAAACACCACGGAAAGGCTTGCCGCCGTAGGCGAAGGCATGTCAGCCGCCAGTTTTACCGGCACGCCTAGCAGCGTATCGGGAGTTCCCGCCGCCAGGCCGGGTTGCCACATATATTGGTTGGTGGTAGTTTCCTTGAGAAGCCGCACCGCCTGGGTGGTAGCACGATTCATCAGGAAAGTCGCATTCACCGTATATGGTTCTTTGAGGGTGTAATAAAGGGTGATTAGCGAGTCGGAAGTGATGACGCCGGAAGAACCGGTTCCGACTTGCTGGATTTGCCCCCAGTTCGTGCCACTTGCATAAGTCAAGATTCCGCGCGGCTGGCTGACGCCAGTACCGCTGACGAATGCAGTATTTTCCTTGCGCGAGAAATTATCGGCAAGTTTTCCCGCCAGCCATTTTTCGATGTCGATGCTGGAATCGTCGATCAATTTCTGCGTCGCTTTCGGCTGGGCATACAACTCATAGACCGGGATGTTTTTCTTACCGATTTGCGGCGTCGCCGTATCAGCTACCGTCGTGGTTTCACCAGTCCAGCCAGAGGCTATATCGTTGATATCCTCAATGATGTCCAGCGAATCGCTCGATATGGTTTCGACCGAGCAAATCTGGCGCATCGGCGAGGTTTCGAATATCGCCTGCACGATATTGCTAGATATTGTAGGTGTTACCAAATAGCCGCCGTCCGGGTCGCTGCCGACTGAAAGCGCCTTGGTTTCGAGTCGGGAAAGCCCGGATTCCGTGCCTTTACGCAAGTAATTACAGAAAGCGGTTTTATGTTCAGCAGCCAGGCCATCGTCGGCGAGGCCGTATTCTAGGGTTTTTGCCGGGCGGCGCATCGCCGTTTCCACTTTTGCGAGCCGGGATTTATGATTATCCAGAGCGTCGTTGATTTTATTAAGTTGCTCCAGCGTCAGCGGATCGGCTGCACCTTTGCGTTTGATTTCATCGAGCTTTCGCTCGTTGACGGATTTAAATTCCTCCCAGGCATGGCCTAGGGCATTCACCTTTACGGCAATTTCCGGATTTTGCATATTTTTCCTTTTGGTTAATTGGTTAGTATTGATATGGCCCTGTCCAAAACGGCAGAAAGCTCATATATTTCCTCTTCCTCTCCAGCATCCCGCTGATCGGAAAAGCTTTCAAAACCGCGCACGGCGATCAATTTTGCCGCCTTACGCGAATATCCTGCTTCCCGCAGGAAATCTTCGAATTCTCTGATCGTTGCTGGCGCGGATTTCAAACGGTTCACCACCGCATGCGGATTGGCCGGGAACGTCACCAGACTTACTTCCCACAGTTCCACCTGCTTTAAAAGCCGCACTCCCGTCTTGTAATCAGTTTCGTAATCGACCGGCGTATAGCCAATGGAAAGGCCGTTTATCGCCCCGGATTTCAGCAACGCATAAGCCTCGCGCGCCCTTTGCACATCAAGCAGTAACCGGCCTTCCATATATAGCCCGAATTCATCCTCACGCATCTTGCTGATAACGCCGATCGGCTCGTCCGGCTGGTGCTGCCATAGCAATTTTATCCCATTACCATTTCCTGCGATGGTTTTTTTAAACGCGCCTTTTAAAACTACATCTTTCTGGCTGTCGATATTTCCGAAGACGCTGGCGTAACCGGCAAACGCGCCGTCATCAGCTATTGATTTCAGTTCAAGCGGGAAATCTAAATGTTTGGTTTCAAGTTTTTGCATGATTATTTCTTTGTTGGGTTGGTATCCAAAATATCGCCGCCATTAATCGGGCTTAAACCAACTGACGCGCGTTTTTCGTTGATCGTCATAAAATTCACGCCCTGCAATTTCGACCATAATCCCTCGCGGCGCGGTGCCATCGCACTGATGTTATCGATGTCGATATCCAGGCAGAGATTCTCGCCGAACAGTGGCAGAAGCCAGCCGTTCAGGGCATTCGCCAGGCTTTGCAGCATCGGGATCACCGTCTGCTCCCATAGCGAAAGTTTTGCCTCGGCCATGTTGTTATAAGTTGAGTCGCCCGGAATCCCAAGCAGTTGCGGCGGTACACCGAATGCCAGCGCAATATCCCGCGCCGACGAATATTTGATGTTCAGAAAATCCATGTCGCGCGGCTTCAGGCTCATTTCCTTCCAATCCAACCCGCCCTCAAGCAGCAGTGGACGCCCGGCATTTCTCGCGCTGGAATATTGATCGTCGATCTGCCCCTTCAGCCGGGTGAATTGCTCATCGCTTAAAGTCACCGCCTGGTTGTTGGCGTTTCTCACCACCAGCGCACCGCTAGGGCGTGCACCATTTTGCAATAGCGACTGGTTCCATACCGCCGCCTGATTATGCTGATCAATGCTGTAAGCCGCCGCTTCCATTGGCGACAATCCATACCAATCATTCAGTGGATGGAAATGTTTCAGGTGCAGTATCTCTGATTGCCCGGTCAGCCGATCCACTGGAAAATCTTTATAAATACCGTCATCGCCGACGGCATATCTATAAGCCTGCGGCAGGTAATTATTTCCTGCAATTAACGTCACGCGATCGGGCCGGAGCAGATATAATTCCGAAGGAGCACCCTCGCCGTCAATTCTTTGTATGTATGTGTTGCCGCTAATCATGCGGTAAATGAACAGGCTTTCGATGAATTCGTTACCGCCCATGCCAGGATTCGGCTTATCCAGCAAATCCAATACCGGATGCGCAGCTATTTGTTTCCTCGTACCGCCATCCGCCTGATATAATAACCAGGGAACGCTTGCCGCGCTTTGCGCCACCAGAGAAATCGAGCGGAACGCAATGACGTTACGGCTATAACCCTCGTCGGAGAATTTCCAGTAATTCCTTGGTGTCCATACCGGCTCACCCGGCGCAGTGATATATGATTGGTAAGCGCTGGAAAGCAGGAATTCCGGTATCAAACCGAATTTCTTTCCCGCCAGCTTTCTCACTTTATCTTTCGCCCTGACGAAAATAGAGAATGGATTTCTCTTTCCGCTTTTTGAGTTAAGCAGATAATTCATGCTCTGTCCTTGGATTAATTTTAGAAGGAGGAAGTAGTTTCAGGCGTTAATTTCGTAGCCTATATTTATCTTCTACTTGCGCTTTGAAAAACGCGGAAGGGGAAATTTCTAAAAATTTTTCAGTGCATCTTTTCCATTACCCGAACGCCCAGCATTTCCAGTTGTTTCCGGGCGGAATCGGTGAGGCAGATGGTGTGGATGTGCCAATCGCCGAAACTGCTTTCCTGGATGGAGTAATCTTCCGAATCGCTGAAATCGAGCCGGACGAATTCTTTTTCTAGGCGGACTATGTTATCGACTTTTAGATCGGAATAATAGAAAGCAAATTTTTTTTGCAGATGATATTTTTTCCTGGTTTCATGATTGAAATACAGCCAGGAAACGTGCAGGCTGTTTATCGCCCGCGCCGATTCCGCCAATTCCGGTTGCTCGTATTGTTCCAGCATTACGATCCGCTCCAGGTTAATGCTTCATTATAGTCCAAAATGGTTAACAAAAGGTTAATATCGGGATAAAAAATCATAAAAATTCAGGCATTTCGCCTCAATTTTTATTCAAATGCTCCTTATCCGTGCCTGTCCTGGGGTTCGACCAGTGATCCATTCCAGAAACTGACTGGTTGAATCCATCTGATCGTCATATTTCGTGCCAGGAAACCCGAAGATTTCCCTTTCATATTCAGCAAGCCAGATGGCTTGCCGAGGCAAAAACACCTTTCCCGCCTCGATTAAACAACTGATTTTCGCCGCTCTTTCAATCTTACTAAGCGATGATTTGATAGCGATCACCGGCAGATTTTTTTTCTTCCGCAACTCCTGGATTAACGATTGCCCATTCGCCTGATCCTCAATCAAAATAGCCGCAGGCTTCCATTTTTCCGCCAGACCTATCATCTCCTTTTTTAGCAACGGATATTCTAGTCGCGCGCGAAAAATATCCAGAAGATTATATCCTTCCACAGTTTCATTCCATATCGCACATACGGAAAAATCGTTGTTTTCGCCGGTTTTTATCGCCGTATCCCAGCTTTGGAAAATCGTTCCGCTGGGCTTAGCGTCATATCGCCGGATCCATTCCGGATTTATCATATTTCCACCAGCTGCTAGTGGATTCTGCTGATATTGCGCTGCAAACCCGCCCGAGCCCAAATCTTTTTTTGCCTTCTCAATTTCCTCGATATTTTCCCTTTCTGCCTGGAGCAATTCGCCTCGCTTCCTACCCATCCGCAATTTTCCGCGAGCATAAGTTTTCTTCTCTTCAGCGATTGCCGGAATCGCCAGGATTTCCCAGCCTTTTTCCGCCAGATGCCCACTCAAATCCTCCTCGTGCAACCGCTGCATCACCAGAACGAATACGCCTTTCTTCTTGTTATCGAGCCGCGTCGAAAAGGTTTTGTCAAACCATTCGATTACATTCCGACGCTTGGCGGCGCTGTTGATGTGGACCGGGTTGTGCGGATCGTCGATAATCAGAAAATTCCCGCCCTCGCCGGTAATTGAACCACCAACCGAGGTCGCGATTCTGTACCCGCGCTTTGTCGTCATAAATTTCGCTTTCTGGTTTTGCCCGCTGGCGATTTGAAACTCCGGAAAAACTTTTTTATACCAATCGGAAGTCACCACCCGGCGACAATCAAGCGAATGCTTATTGCTTAAACTTTGCGCGTAGCTGGCTGCAATTACCCGTCGCGCCGGATTTTTGCCAAGCAGCCAGGCTGGCCAGGCAACACTGACAATTAGTGATTTCAGAGCACGCGGCGGTAGATTTATTATCAGCCGTTTCACCTCGCCGCTTTCGCAGGCCTGCAAATATTCGGCGATGAGATTGATATGCCAGTTCGGCAAAAATTCTGTGCCGGGATTGACGGTATGGAAAGTTTTAACTAGGAAGCTGGAAAAATCTGTACGAAGGATTTTATTACGGATTCCGATCAGCTTGCTCATGGCACGGCAGAACTATCTGAATCCGCCTTTCGCAGCTTATGATCTTCGAGAAAAAACCTAAGTATCGTAAAATCTTCTTCGGTAAGTTCTTCCTTGATGCGCTTTCTAGAGCCTTTTGGGTCGGCTATTGTGAATAATTTCAGCAATATCTGCGAAAGCTTAGCGATAACGCTGACCGGGCTTTCCTTTTCTCCCCAAAAATCGCTGAAATCTCCAGGATGCGCTATATCTTCCTCAAATTTTTTTATCAGCCTGATGATGAGTCTTTTAAGCTGGGTGATTTCGCTCGCCCGGCTCTTTTTTCTCGATTTTTTGCTGACTACACTTTTCCTGCGCGGCATTTCATTACCAATAATAATGCGATTACATTATTTATTGGTAACCCGGATTCAGAAAACCGGGAAGGTGAGATTAATCCATTCTCTGACTGTGCGATAACATTTTCTTCTGCCGTCTTAATCGTAGCCAGGCGGCAAGACGCCGGGAAAATATCATGTAAAACATAGTCAAGTTTCCTACCACAACGATTATGCTGGTGGATATGAAAAATTTATCGCCATTATTAATTACTGCATAAACAAGGGTAACTATGCTGCCAAAACTCCAGATGGAGAGCGTGGTTAGGCTCATCGCCCTGCCTTCTTTATCCTTTCTTAAAGTCCGAATCTGAGGAATGTATGATAAGGCCAGAGTAAACCCGCTCGCAAGATAAAGAAAAGTTATTATTTCCGATAATACCTTCATAATTCCTAATCCTTCCCCATCTTCAAAACCGCTAAGAATGCTGATTGCGGAATTTCCACATTTCCCACCGAGCGCATTTTTTTCTTACCCTTCTTCTGTTTTTCCAGCAATTTTCTTTTCCGGGTTACGTCGCCGCCATAGCATTTCGCCAGCACGTCTTTCCGCATGGCACTTATGGTTTCCCGCGCGATGATTTTCCCGCCGATCGCCGCCTGTACGGCAATCTGGAACATCTGCCTCGGGATCAAATCCTTCAATCGCTCGCAAAGCTGCCTCCCGCGCGATTCAGCGCGGCTTCTGAATACGATGCTGGATAGCGCGTCCACCGGCTCGGAATTCACCAATATTGAAAGTTTTACCAATTCGCTTTCCCGGTAGCCATCCATGTGATAATCGAAGCTAGCATAGCCTTTGGTCGATGATTTCAACCGATCGTAAAAATCGAAAACCACTTCGTTCAAGGGCAATGAATATACGATCATCGCGCGCGCGCCGACATAAGTTAAATCCACCTGAATTCCGCGTTTTTCTACACATAATGCCAGAACCACGCCGACATATTCGTCCGGCGCCATAATAGTTGCCCTAATCCATGGTTCTTCCATGGCTGCGATGAAATTTGGCTCCGGCATATCAATTGGATTATGCAATTCTTTTTCACCGCCGTTGGTTAATTTCATCCGGTAAACCACGCTTGGCGCGGTAACAATGAGATTAAGATCGAATTCTCGCTCCAACCTTTCCTGAATGATTTCCAGATGCAGCAATCCCAGGAATCCGCAGCGGAATCCAAATCCCAGGGCATTAGAAGTTTCTGCTTCGTAGGAAAAACTCGCATCATTCAAATGCAATTTCGCAAGAGAATCACGGAGCTTCTCGAAGTCGTCGGCATCGACTGGATAGAGCCCACAGAAAACCACTGGCTGGCTGGGTTTGAAACCGGGAAGCGCCGTGTGGCATGACCGCGCTAGGTCGGTTATCGTATCGCCGATCTTGCAATCTTTTACCTCCTTGATAGAGCCGGTAATAAACCCAACTTCACCGACCGATAACTCCGGCTTCATTACTTTTTTGGGGGTGAATATCCCGACATTCTCCACAATATGAGTAGTGCCGTTAGACATCATTTTTATTTTCTGGCCTTTGCGGATTTTGCCATCAACCACGCGCACGAGAATAATCACCCCGAGATAGGCATCATACCAGCTATCGACCAGCATGGCTTTCAGCGGCGCTTCCGCATCGCCCTGTGGTGCCGGAAGTTTCTTCACGATGGCTTCCAAAACACCTTTTATGCCAATGCCGGTTTTTGCTGAAATCGCTAGCGCTTCAGAAGTATTAAGCCCGATTACATCCTCGATTTGCCGCCGCACCCGCTCCGGCTCGGCGGCGGGGAGATCGATCTTGTTCAAAACCACGATTATCTCATGATCGTTATCAATTGCCTTATAGACATTGGCGAGGGTTTGCGCCTCGACGCCCTGGCTCGCATCTACCACCAAGAGCGATCCTTCACACGCCGCCAGCGAACGACTCACTTCGTAAGCAAAATCGACATGGCCTGGAGTATCCATTAGATTGAGGGTATAAGTTTTTCCGTCCACCGCTTTATAGGAAAGCCGCACCGTCTGCGCTTTGATGGTGATGCCGCGCTCCTTCTCGATATCCATGGAATCCAGCACCTGCGCACTCATTTCCCGGGCTTCCAGCCCACCACACATTTCGATCAGGCGATCGGCGAGCGTCGATTTTCCATGGTCGATATGCGCGATGATCGAGAAATTCCTGATAAGATTCGGGTCAGTCATAAGCCCGGATTTATGAGGAAATACTCCGGGAAATGCAAGAGTTTTCGGCGGCGGTTTTTAGCCGCTAACTATTGTAGCTTAACCGCGGTAGTACAACTTTTTGGATCTTGGCCTTCGCTGCGGCAGGTGACTATAGTTTTTACTGTGCTTTGTTCTTCACGTGGCTTATAGAACTCGGATTGCTTGGCATTCAAGCTATTGGCGGTCGTATCGCTCGGTTCGGCTTTTATGCCGTGTTTATAGGAATTATCGGTGGTGTAATAATCAGCGGGGTGATCTACATTGTTGGCATCTGCGGCACGCCCAACGAGCGGCAGCGCTAAAACCGCCAGTAAAGCAAGAAATATTTGTTTTCTCATACACCCCCACGCTTGATTAGGCTACCAGCCCAGGAATAAATTATTGATAGGAAATATAAAATTTTCAGTAAAAAATTAATAAATCTATCCCCGCAAATGCCGGGGCTGTAATAGCCTTTTCCTTAAAGAATCATTACTACCAACTCCAAGAGAAAACAAATAAAATCCTGCAGCAACCAGAACTATCGCAGCACCAGGCGGGACGTGTAGATGGTAGGAAATCAGCAGCCCGCCGATAGAGGAAGCCGTAGCAAAAGCGCTGCTGATAACCAATATTTTTCCGATATTATTCACCCAGAATCTGGCGCTGGCGGCTGGCAGCAACATCAACCCCATAGCCATCAATGTTCCGAGTGCGCGGAATCCGGCTACCAGGCTTATTACTGCCAAGGCTAGAAATATATGGTGGTATAATCCTCCACGCGCGCCGGATACGCGCATAAACACCGGGTCGAAACATTCAATGATGAGTGGCCGATAAATCACTGCAAAAACCGTGAGGCCCAGCGAAACCGCCGCCATCACTAGCAGCAATGTAGTATTATCTATGGATTCCGCGTCACCAAACAGCATATGCACCACTTCCTCGTCGCCGCCTTTCAGCCGAATCAAAATAATCCCAATGGCGGTAGAAATCACATAGAAGCTGGCAAAACTGGTATCCTCTTTTTGGCTCGTGTTGCGCGTCACCAACGTCGAGAAAAAAACCACAGCAAGTCCGGTGATTATTCCGCCGAGCGTCATCAATCCCACCGACATCGCCCCGGCGGAAACGTAGCCTAACGCCGTTCCCGGCAATATCGCATGCGAAAGCGAATCACCAATCAGGCTCATACGGCGCATGATGAGTATTATCCCGACCGGCGCAAAACCTATGCTCAAGGCCAAACAGGCGGCAAGCGCCCTTTGCACTTGTGGCTCTATGAACGGAGAAATTATATAATGAAAAATCATGCTGCAGCCTCACATACCGGGGAATTTTCATCCCAATTCTCCGCCATCGTATCTTTCGCCCACGCCAGATTTTTATTCGTCAAAACTTCCGCCGTTTTCCCACATGCCACGCACTCCCGTGCCAACAGCATTGTTTCAGGGAAATTTTCCCGGATTTGGTCCATATCGTGCAGAACCGCGATCACCGTTTTTCCAGCCGCGCTCCAGCCATGCATAATATTCAGCAAATCAGCGGTGGTGTTGGCGTCAACCGCGCTGAACGGCTCATCGAGCAAAATCAATTTTGCATTCTGCAACATGGCACGGGCGAACAACGCACGTTGGAACTGCCCTGCCGAAAGAGTGCCTATCGCCCTACCCTCGAACCCAGATAAGCCGACAGTTTCAAGGGTTTTTTTCGCATCATCTAGCATTGCAGCGGAAATTTTCCTGAATGCCCCAACCTTTTTCCAATATCCCATTATCGCCAGATCAAGCACTGAAATGGCGAACGATTTATCGGATTCGTGAATTTGTGGAAGATACCCGATATCAGCCATTTCCAGGCCATTCATTTCTATTACCCCATCGTAATTCATCAGTCCGGCCAGCACCTTTATCAGCGTCGATTTCCCGGCACCATTCGGGCCGGTAACAGCAGTTAACGAGCCGAATTCGAAGGAGCAGTTCACATGGTGTATTGCCGGATGTCCGTCATAAGCAACGGTTAGGTTTTTCAATATTATCGGCATGCAAGAAAGGCCAAGAGCCAAAGCGGTATAAGGATAATAGCGACCACGGCAATACGCCAAGCAGCGCTCCGCGCGAACAATGATTTTCCATTCATAGGCCCAAAGAATAGATTATTGATAATGGAATATCAATAAGTATTGTTGGGGTTAGAAATCCCCCGACATATAAGTCGTCAACAGCCACTTTCCGTTGCCGTCTTTCTTGAACCAGGCACGGTAATCGGCGGGGTTGCGCACCACTTCGTTCGGGACGAAGCCCTTTTTGCCGTCTTTAGTTTCTATCTGTGTCCAGCCCGCGCGCGCAGCGCCACCATTATAATACGTCCGCACTATTTCATACCCGACGCTGCCGATGGTTCCCGCGTTTCTCCCCGGTGATTTTTTGATCTCCACACCGTCCCGGACTACCGCCGCCATGCCGCTCGTACGGACGCCTTCCGGCCACAGGCAATAAACATAGGGCGCACAGAATTCGCCATCCGCCGTGAATAGGCCGCCAAGCTTAAGAATTTTCGCCAGATCGTCCCAAATCAGGCTGCGCTTGGCATCTACGTCGAGCGAATAGAAATTCTTGAACGCC
>JABDBP010000006.1 GCA_013288565.1 Alphaproteobacteria bacterium
AATTGCGTGTCATATGCTCTATTAAACCATTGCCGCTGTTGGAAGGCACTATGGAAGAAAGGGAAAATAAGTTGGACGAAGCGCTCACAAAATTGGAGGAAGTATTGGAGGAAGCCCTACAAAATGGCAAGCTACCAGCTAAAGCTATAGTAGGGCGTACTGGAATTCTAGGGCTGTCTGTACATTTAGATGGAGATGGACAAAACGTAGGTGATCTTATGCAGAAAGCGGGGTACATTTATGAGAATAGGCAATGGGTTGCAGGTGATAATGCTTTGCAGAATCTCATCGAAGAAATAGCTGAAAATGCCGGTATTACAGTATACGCAAGTGCCTATAGAGGACCTTCAAGAGTTTGATTTATGCAAAACCAGAAATCAGGATACCTAAATATTTTCCCGAATATGGCAGGAGCGACAGGACTCGAACCTGCAACCCCCGGTTTTGGAGACCGGTGCTCTACCAATTGAGCTACGCTCCTTTACTAATTGCAAGGGGTTCTTATTACTTGCAACTTTTGAAACTTGCAACTTAAAACTATGACCACAATAACCGAATTCATAAAGCAAGTCCGCCAGGAAGGAGCGAAAGTCACCTGGCCAACACGCAAGGAAACCGGCGTTTCGCTGCTGATGGTGGTCATCATGGTCGCGCTGATGGGTATGTTTTTCACCGGTGCTGATCTAGGAATCGCAAGAATCATCAAGTTCATACTTGGCGTATAACAATAAAGGGGTAAACATGTCGCATCGCTGGTATATCATTCACGCCCATTCTGGGTTCGAGAAGAAAGTCGCAATCGCCATCAAGGAAAAGGCGGCACAAAAGGGCATGTCCGATAAGTTCGAGGAGATTTTCGTCCCCGTCGAGAACGTGCTTGAAGTGAAAAAGGGCAAAAAGGTAAACACTGAGCGTAAATTCTTCCCCGGCTACGTGCTGGTGAAGATGGATTTGAACGACGATACTTGGCACCTAGTAAAAAGCATCCCGAAAATCACCGGATTCCTGGGAGGCAAGGGCAGCAAGCCCCAGCCGATCTCGGACACCGAGGCCGAGCGGATACTTCAACAGATGAAGGAAGGCATCGAAGCTCCGAAACCCGGGGTGTCGTTTGAAATCGGAGAGACGGTGAAGGTGATAGACGGCCCGTTCGATTCGTTTGTCGGCGTAGTCGAGGATCTGGACGAGGGAAGGGCCAAGCTGAAAGTCGCGGTTTCCATTTTCGGCCGGGCGACGCCAGTGGAGCTTGACTATATCCAGGTAGAAAAGGCCAGCTAAATATTGTGCCGGTGACCCGCTCCGCCAGCGCTAGCGCGGTGAGAGGCTGATCCAGACTTAAACTTGAGGCGCTTTTCCTAACCAGCGCATGGCGTAGGTTAGACCGTGCTTAAAAAAATAATTAAAAAAACACTGGATTTTATGTTGGTTTTTGATTAATACTCTTTCTCCCTTAAAAAACGGGAAAGGGTTTTCCTTGCGCTAATCCGCGGAAATCCTGGGGAAAACGGGGCAAAAACCATGGCAAAAGAAATCGTCGATTATATAAAACTGCAAATTCCGGCAGGTAGCGCCAACCCGTCGCCGCCGATCGGCCCAGCTTTGGGTCAGCGCGGCCTAAATATCATGGAATTCTGCAAATCTTTCAACGAGGCGACCAAGGATAAGGAAAAAGGCATGCCGATTCCGGTAGTTATCACCGCATATAAGGATCGCACTTTCACCTTCATCACAAAATTGCCGCCGGTAGCTTACCTATTGATGAAAGAGGCGAAAATCGATAAAGGCTCGAAGGAAACTGGCAAGAACTTCGTCGGCAAGGTTAGTTACGAGCAGGTGCGTAAAGTAGCTACGGCAAAGATGCAGGATTTGAACGCCAATGACGTTGAGGCAGCGGCCAGAATGGTTGCCGGAACCGCTATGTCGATGGGCCTGGAAGTTACCGGAAAACCCGATAAGCAGGAGGCGGCGTAGGGTCATGACTGAGGAAAAGAAGAAAAAAACCACGACCAAAAAGCCTGCCGTTAAGAAAGATGCGGCTGAAAAGCTTGAAAAAAAGGCAGCCGCTCCGAAAAAAGAGAAGAAAGTCCGGGTTAAAAAGGAAAAAGGCATAAAGGGTGGCAAGCGCTATATCGCGGCCCGGAAAAATGTGGACGGCGCAAAAATTTATTCGTTAGATGAAGCGGTCGAGGCGGTAAAAAAGAACGCCACCGCAAAATTCGATGAGACGCTGGACATAGTGATAAATCTTGGGATCGACGCCACGCAAACCGATCAATTGATTCGCGGCATCATAGCCATGCCGAGCGGCCTGGGCAAAAAAGTGCGGGTCGCAGTTTTTGCCAAGGGCACGAAGGCGACGGAAGCCGAAAAAGCCGGTGCTGATATAGTAGGAAGTGAGGAATTGGCGGCAAAAGTGGAAAAAGGCAATGTTGACTTCGACCGTTGCATCGCAACACCGGATATGATGGCACTGGTCGGGAAATTGGGTAAGGTTTTGGGCCCCAAGGGACTAATGCCGAATCCGAAACTAGGGAGTGTCACCATGAATGTCGCCGATGCAGTGAGAATAGCTAAATCCGGGCAGGTGGAATTCCGCACAGACAAAGCGGGAATCGTCCATGCTGGAATTGGCAAAGCAAGCTTTGAGGTGAAGGCGCTAGCGGAAAACGTAAAAGCGTTGGTGAAAGCAGTAAATGGCGCAAAGCCAAGCGGCGTAAAAGGCGTTTATTTGAAAAGCGCGGCTTTAAGCTCCACTATGGGGCCGAGTGTAAAGCTTAATCTGGCGAGCGTAGCATAAGGGAAACAAAATGGATCGGGCAACAAAAACAAAGGTGGTCGCAAATATCAAGGAAATGCTTTCCCCCGCAGGCACGCTGGTGGTGATGCATTATAAGGGCTTGAGTGTCGCGGAAATTACCGACCTGCGCAGAAAAGCGCGCGCGGCGGGCGCGGGTTTCAAAGTCACCAAGAACCGACTGACTAAAATCGCGGTCAGTGAAACCAGGTTTGCCCATATATCCGAGTTGATGACCGGGCCAACAGCGATTTCCTATTCCAAGGACGCGGTTGCAGCAGCAAAAGTTGTGGTGCAATTCGCCAAGGATAACGAAAAGTTGGTCGTGCTGGGTGGCGCATTGGGTGAGCAAAAACTCGATGCCAATGCTGTGAAATCACTGGCAGAAATGCCTTCGCTTGATGAGCTTCGCGCTAAAATCATTGCCATGCTGAAAACACCAGCGACCCGGATTGCTGCCGTCCTTGCTGCTCCGGCGGGGAAGATGGCGCGAGTCACCGGCGCTTACGCAAAAAAAGACACTTAAAAGAGTTTATCAACATCTAACCATATAACTTAAAAAAACCAGGAGAGGAAAATGTCTGCAAATCTTGCCAAAATAGTCGATGATCTTTCGGCATTAACCGTTATGGAAGCTTCTGAGCTTTCCAAACTGCTTGAGGAAAAGTGGGGCGTGTCCGCCGCTGCGCCGGTTGCTGTTGCCGCTGCCGGTGGTGCCGCTAACGCTAACGCCGCTCCTGCCGCAGAAAAGACCGAGTTTGAAATTATCCTGGTAAAATCCGGTGATAAGAAAATCAACGTCATTAAGGAAATCCGCGCAATAACCTCGCTGGGCTTAAAAGAAGCCAAAGACCTGGTTGATGGCGCAGATAGCGCGCCGAAATCTGTCAAAAAAGACGTGAAGAAGGAAGAAGCGGCAAAAATCAAGGCGCAGCTTGAAGCCGCTGGAGCAACAGTCGAAGTAAAATAATTTCTGCTGGTGGGTTTTGGCGAGCTCTGAATTTCAGAGTTCCTAGAGCTCGTCTCGCATAAATTATTTTATCGAAGTCTTTAAGAAATTTTCTTAAAGCATCTTCCTAATTTTACTAAATATAAAAAATCTAGCTTGGATGGTTCCCTAAGGAACCATCCAAGCTAAACAAACAGTTGGAGCGAAGTTAATGGTGCATTCCTTTACGTCCAAGAAGCGCATGAGAAAAAGTTTCGGCCGTACCGCGACGGTTTCCGCGATGCCGAACCTTATAGAAGTCCAGAAAAAATCCTATGACGCTTTCCTGCAAATAAATATTCCTGCCGAAAAGCGCACCGATACCGGACTCCAGGGAGTACTGAAATCGGTATTCCCGATCAATGATTTCTCCGGCACGGCGACACTGGAATTCGTCAAATACGAATTCGACGCCCCGAAATTTGAGGTAGATGAATGCAACCAGCGGGACATTAGCTATGCCGCAAGCCTCCGCGTCACCCTCCGCCTCATCGTCTGGGACGTGCAGGAAGATACTGGCGCGAAAGACATCAAAGGCATCAAGGAGCAGGATGTTTACATAGGCGACATTCCGCTGATGACCAATAACGGCACTTTCGTTATCAATGGAACCGAGCGGGTTATAGTCAGCCAGATGCACCGCTCACCCGGCGTTTTCTTCGACCATGACAAGGGCAAGACCCACTCTTCGGGCAAATATTTATATTCGGCGCGAATAATCCCCTACCGCGGCTCGTGGCTAGATTTTGAGTTCGATGCCAAGGATTTATTATATTTCCGCGTCGACCGCCGCCGCAAACTCCTGGTTTCCTCGTTGCTCCGCGCTATCGGGCTTTCCACCCAGGAAATCCTTGATACTTTCTATGACAGGGAAGTTTTGAAGAAAGATAAGAAGGGCTGGATGGTAAAATTCAACCCGGAAAAGTGGCGCGGCGTAAAGCTGGAGCGCGATTTGATCGATGCAAAAACCGGCAAAGTCGTAGCGGAGGCCGGAACCAGGATGAATCCGCGTATTGGCAAGAAGCTGGTAGCTGAGGGCTTCCATGAACGTCTGCTTTCCGAGGAGGAATTGGCGGCACAATATGCAGCGCAGGATATAATCAACAAGAAAACCGGCGAAGTGCTTGTTATAGGGGGCGATAATCTGAGCGCGCAAATCCTGGAGGCGCTGGAAGCGGCGGGGATCAAGGAAATCCCGGTACTGGAGATTGACAACATCAACCCACCAGGGCCGTATGTACTGAATTCGCTGAAGGCCGATAAGAATTCCACCCGCGAGGAAGGTCTGATTGATGTTTACAAGGTGATGCGCCCAGGCGAGCCGCCGACAGTCGAGGCGGCAACCACGCTATTCGAGGGGTTGTTCTTCGATAATGAAAAATACGATCTTTCCGACATAGGCCGAGTGAAAATGAATGCGCGGCTGGGCTTAAACCTGCCGGAAGAAAAACACATACTGACCCGCGATGATATTGTTGCAATCGTGAAGTACATGGTGACATTGAAGGATGGACTGGGTGAGATCGATGATATAGATCACTTAGGAAATCGTCGTGTCCGCTCGGTCGGCGAATTGATGGAAAACCAGTTCCGCATCGGTCTGCTTCGCATGGAAAAAGCTATAACCGAGCGTATGAGTTCGGTGGAAATCGATACGGTGATGCCGCATGACATGATAAACGCAAAACCGTTGGTAGCGGTTATTCGCGAATTTTTCGGTTCGTCGCAATTGTCGCAATTCATGGATCAGACCAATCCATTATCGGAAATTACCCATAAGCGGCGGCTTTCCGCACTTGGACCTGGTGGTTTAACGCGCGAGCGCGCTGGGTTTGAGGTGCGTGACGTACATCCAACGCACTACGGCCGCATCTGCCCGATCGAAACGCCGGAAGGCCCGAATATCGGACTTATAAATTCGATGGCGACTTACGCGCACGTAAATAAATATGGGTTCATCGAAAGCCCGTACCGCAAAGTCGCAAACGCAAAAGTTACTGACGAGGTGGTTTATCTTTCCGCAATCGAGGAAGGGAAATACACGATAGCCCAGGCCAACGCGAAGCTTGATGCAAAAGGCAAATTTATCGAGGAATTGGTTAGCTGCCGTCGCAAAGGCGATTTCGTCATGGCTAGTCCAGAGACGATTGATTTCACCGATGTGTCACCGAAACAGGTGGTATCCGTAGCTGCGGCGCTAATTCCATTCCTGGAAAACGACGACGCAAACCGTGCACTGATGGGCTCGAACATGCAGCGTCAGGCGGTTCCCTTGATAAGGGCCGAATCTCCAATTGTTGGTACCGGAATGGAATCAGTGGTAGCGCGCGATTCTGGCGTAACCCTGGTTGCGAGAAGGGCAGGAGTGGTCGATCAGGTCGATTCGACGCGCATCGTCATCCGTTCTTCCGAAAGCAGTAAGGTTGCTGCAACCAGCGGCGTCGATATTTATAACTTGCTCAAATTCCAGCGCTCGAACCAGAGCACCTGCATCAATCAACGGCCGATCGTGAAAGTCGGCGAGCATGTGAAAAAAGGCGATATAATCGCCGACGGTCCGTCAACCGATCTTGGCGAATTGGCGCTGGGGCGGAACGTTCTGGTCGGGTTCATGCCATGGAACGGCTACAATTTCGAGGATTCGATTTTGATCTCGGAAAACATCGTGAAGGATGACGTTTTCACCTCCATCCACATTGAGGAATTCGAGGTGATGGCGCGGGATACCAAGCTTGGGCCTGAGGAAATCACCCGCGACATTCCTAACGTCGGCGAGGAAAGCTTAAAACACCTGGACGAAGTCGGTATCGTGCATATCGGCGCCGAAGTGAAACAGGGTGATATTCTGGTCGGCAAGGTGACTCCGAAATCGGAATCACCGATGACGCCGGAGGAAAAATTGCTGCGCGCCATTTTCGGCGAAAAGGCGTCTGATGTGCGGGATTCATCCTTGCGTCTGCCACCTGGTGTGTCCGGAACCATCGTTGAAGTCCGCGTATTTTCACGGCGCGGTATTGAGAAGGACGAGCGCGCTATGGAAATCGAACGCGACGAAATCCAACACATCCAGAAAGACCGTGATGACGAATTGCTCATACTGGAAAGCTATATTTTCAGCAAGCTGGAAGATTTGTTGAACGGCAAGAAAGCCAGCAAAACCGTCGAAGCCGTAAAATCCGGAGCGAAAATCACCGCCGAAGCGTTGAAGAAAGTCTCCCGCCATAAATGGTGGAACATCCCTGTCAGCCCGGCTTCCGCAATGGGGGAAATTGAAACGCTCAAGAAAGAGCATGACGCGATGTTGGCGAATCTCGATGCCCGGTTCAAGATAGCAGTCGAGAAAGTGCAAAGTGGCGATGATCTCCCATCAGGCGTTTTGAAAATGGTGAAGGTTTTTGTCGCGGTGAAGCGCAAACTGCAACCCGGCGATAAAATGGCCGGACGCCACGGAAACAAGGGCGTGATTTCGCGCATCTGCCCGATCGAGGATATGCCTTACCTGGAAGACGGCACGCCGCTTGATATCGTGCTGAACCCGCTCGGCGTCCCTTCGCGGATGAATGTCGGGCAGATCCTGGAAACGCATCTCGGCTGGGCGGCTGCGAACATCGGCAAGCAGATCGGCGCCATAATCGAAGAAGCCGGTAAGAGGGCGGCCAGCCAGAGTTTACGTGCCAAACTGGTGGAAATTTATGAAAACAAGGATGATGTCGCCGAAATCAAAAAAATGAGCGGTGAAGAAATCCTCGAACTCAGCGAAAATCTGCGAAAGGGTGTGCCGGTGGCAACCCCGGTTTTCGACGGCGCGAAGGAGGACGATATAAACCGCATGCTGGAACAGGCCGGTTTGGATTCTTCCGGGCAGGTGCTGCTGCATGACGGACGCACCGGCGAGCAGTTTGACCGCAAAGTAACCATCGGTTACATCTACATGCTGAAACTGCACCACCTAGTGGATGATAAAATCCATGCGCGCTCGATCGGGCCATACAGCCTGGTCACGCAGCAGCCTCTCGGCGGGAAATCGCATTTCGGCGGGCAGCGGTTCGGGGAAATGGAATGCTGGGCTCTGCAGGCTTATGGCGCGGCTTTCACCTTGCAGGAAATGCTGACGGTAAAATCGGACGACGTGGCGGGCCGGAGCAAAGTCTATGAGTCGATCATCCGCGGTGATCACAGCTTCGAATCGGGAATCCCTGAGTCATTTAATGTTATGATTAAGGAGTTAAGGTCGCTTTGTCTGAATGTTGAATTAAATGAGAACGAGGAGGAAGCTGCATAAATAATGGATGAACAAGCGGAATCCGCTCTAGTTATAGAGAAAGCGAAAGCGGCGCTGTTGGATAAAGTAGGTTGGACCACACCATTCGATGATAGGGAAAGAGTGAGTCGAATGATGGATCATAACACTCTATTTGACAAATCAGTGGCGGAACAAGTGCTTATGATGTTGCGAAAAGTTGCCGTTACTACCAGGTTTTCTGAAGATGAAAGGATTCCAGAAGTAGTGAAGCATTTTCCATTGGATCAAGAAGCAGAAAACCGAGCACATATAGAGTTCTTTACGGTTCGTGCGGGAGTTGAAGCTGTTGAGAAGTTAGTTATCAAGGTAGACAAGGATGCACTCGAAGCAGCCCAGCAGCGGGCATTGGGCAAAGGAATAAATAATTAGCACAGGAGTCGCAAGTAGAAAAATTACTCGCACTTAAATATTAGAATTAAAAACTAGGGGTCTAAAAATGGAAAAAAGAAGCATGAACGAATTGATGAACTTTTACGGGCAAGTAAATCCTAGCCAGGATTTCGATGAAATCCGCATTTCCATAGCGAGCGCGGAGAAAATCCGTTCCTGGTCGTACGGCGAAGTGAAAAAGCCGGAAACCATCAATTATCGCACCTTCAAGCCGGAGCGCGATGGTCTTTTCTGCGCCCGTATCTTCGGGCCGATCAAGGATTACGAATGTCTGTGTGGCAAATATAAACGCATGAAATATCGCGGCATCATCTGCGAAAAATGCGGAGTGGAAGTAACAACATCGAAAGTGCGGCGCGAGCGCATGGGGCATATTGATCTGGCGTCGCCGGTCGTTCATATCTGGTTCCTTAAATCATTGCCGTCACGCATCGGGTTATTGCTCGATATGCCACTAAAAGACCTTGAGCGGGTTTTATATTTCGAAGGATTTATCGTCACCGATCCGGGACTTACTTCACTCACCAAAGGCCAGATCTTGAGCGAAGACCAATATATGAAAGCGCAGGACGATTTCGGCGAAGATAGTTTCACCGCCGGCATAGGCGCCGAGGCGATTCAGACTATTCTGGCTAGTCTCGACTTGGAGGCGGAGAAAGTAAAACTCCGCGCCGATCTTGGTGATACCACTAGCGAAGCCAAACGCAAAAAACTGGTGAAACGCTTAAAGCTCGTCGAATTTTTCATCGAATCCGGCAACAAGCCGGAGTGGATGGTGATAAGCGTATTGCCGGTGATTCCACCGGAAATCCGGCCTCTGGTACCATTGGACGGCGGCCGGTTTGCCACCTCCGACTTGAACGATTTATATCGCCGCGTCATCAACCGGAATAACCGGTTGAAGCGCCTGATCGAGTTGAAAGCACCCGATATCATCGTGCGGAACGAAAAACGGATGCTCCAGGAATCGGTCGATGCGCTGTTCGATAATGGCCGCCGCGGCCGCGTGATAAAAGATGCGAACAAGCGCCCATTCAAATCGCTCTCCGACATGCTGAAAGGAAAACAGGGGCGGTTCCGGCAAAATCTGCTCGGCAAGCGGGTGGATTATTCGGGCCGTTCCGTCATCGTTGTCGGGCCGGAATTGAAACTGCATCAATGCGGCATCCCGAAAAAAATGGCGCTGGAATTGTTTAAACCATTCATCTATGCGAAGCTGGAATTATACGGCATGGCCACGACCATCAAGGTCGCAAAACGCATGGTGGAAACCGAGCGGCCGGAAGTGTGGGACATATTGGACGAAGTCATCCGCGAGCATCCAGTGCTGCTGAACCGCGCGCCGACGTTGCACCGCCTCGGCATCCAGGCGTTCGAGCCGATGCTGATCGAGGGTAAGGCGATTCAGCTGCATCCGCTAGTCTGCACCGCGTTCAACGCCGATTTCGACGGCGACCAGATGGCTGTGCACATTCCACTCTCCATTGAGGCACAGCTTGAGGCGCGCGTACTGATGATGTCCACGAATAATATCTTAAGCCCATCGAACGGTAAGCCGATCATCGTGCCGTCGCAGGATATAGTTCTCGGGCTTTATTACATGAGCACGATGCAGGAAGGCGAGCCGGGAGAGGGCATGGCTTTCGCCGATTTGAGCGAGATGCAGCACGCACTCGATCAGAAAGTCATCACGCTGCACAGCAAGGTGAAATACCGAGTGAAATCCAAGAATGCGAAAGGTGAAGCGGTTTCGGAAATCGTCGAAACCACTCCCGGCAGGCTTTTAGTTTCAGAATTGCTGCCGGAACATATGGAGTTAGGCTTTGCCAGCGTCAACCGGCTGCTCACCAAGAAAGAAGTAAGCAATCTGATAAATACCGTCTATCGCCATTGTGGCCAGAAGGCCAGCGTGATTTTCGCTGATCAATTAATGAAACTCGGCTTTGCGCATGCTTGCCGCGCCGGGATTTCTTTTGGCAAAGATGATATGATCATCCCAGAAACCAAACAGGAACATATCAACCACACACTGCACGAAGTTAAGCAGTATGAGAAACAATATTCGGATGGTCTCATCACGCTCGGCGAAAAATATAATAAAGTCGTCGATGCCTGGAGCCAATGCACCGACCGCGTGGCGGGTGATATGATGAAAAACATCTCCGGTGAGGTAGAAACGAAGGCAACCAAAGGCAGGAAAGGAAAGCGCCAGGTCAACTCGATCTGGATGATGGCGCATTCGGGCGCGCGTGGCTCAGCGGCGCAGATAAAACAATTGGCCGGGATGCGCGGGTTGATGGCCAAGCCCTCCGGCGAAATCATCGAAACGCCGATCATCTCGAACTTTAAAGAAGGTTTAACCGTTCTCGAATATTTCAACTCGTCGCACGGCGCGCGCAAAGGTCTGGCCGATACGGCTCTGAAAACCGCCAATTCCGGGTATTTGACGCGGCGGCTGGTCGATGTGGCGCAGGATTGCATCATCGTCGAAGAGGATTGCGGGACGAAAAAGGGCGTTGTAGCCAAAGCAGTGATCGAAGGCGGCGACGTCATTGTTCCGCTGTCGGAAAAAATATTGGGCCGCACCTCGGCGGTCGATGTTTTCCACCCAGTGAAAAATAAAGTGATCGTCAAAGCAGGTAAATTGATTGACGAGAATATAGTAGGTGATATCGAGGCAAGCGGGTTGGAAACCATTCTTATCCGCTCGGTGCTCACATGCGAAACCAAGACCGGCACCTGTGCCGCCTGCTATGGGCGCGATTTGGCTAGTGGCGGAAAAATTAATATCGGCGAGGCGGTCGGCGTCATTGCGGCGCAATCAATCGGCGAGCCAGGAACCCAGCTCACCATGAGAACTTTCCACATCGGCGGTGCGGCGCAGCGCGGCACGGAGCAATCAAAAATCGAATCCTCGTGTGACGGCTCAGTTTTGCTCGTCAACTTCAACGTTGTCGAGGATAGCAGGGGCCGAAACGTGATAATGAGCCGTTCCTGCGAACTGGTGATACAGGATGAAAACGGCCGGGAAAAAGCGCGGCATAAAGTCCCATACGGCGCACGCCTGGATTTCAAAGAAGGCGATAAGGTAAAGAAAGGCCAGAAAATAGCTGAGTGGGATCCTTATACCATCCCGATCATCACCGAGCGTTCGGGTAAAGCGGCGTACCGCGACCTAGTGGAAGGCGTTTCGGTAAAGGAAATGCTGGATGAAGCAACCGGCATTGCCAACAAAACGATTATCGACTGGAAGCAGCAGAAACGCGGCGCCGATCTTCGTCCACGCATCACCCTGCTTGATAATAAGGACAAGGTGCAAGTACTGGCCAATGGCCTAGAGGCGAGGTATTACCTGCCGATCGACGCCATCATCAATGTGGGTGACGGGGACGCGGTGCATGCTGGTGACGTACTGGCCAGGATTCCGCGCGAATCGACCAAGACTCGCGATATCACCGGCGGTTTGCCGCGCGTAGCAGAATTGTTCGAGGCGCGCAAACCCAAAGATCATTCCATCATCAGCGAAGTTGAGGGTACAGTTGAATTCGGGAAGGATTATAAATCCAAAACCCGTGTCATCATAAAGCCCAAGGACAAAAATGCGAATCCGGTGGAATATATGATTCCGAAGGGTAAGCACTTGACCGTCAATGAAGGCGATTACGTACAGAAGGGCGATCTGCTGATGGACGGCAACCCGGTTCCACATGATATATTGAAAGTCATGGGAATCGAGGCCTTGGCACAATATCTAATCTCGGAAATTCAGCAGGTTTACCGGCTGCAGGGCGTCACCATAAACGATAAGCACATCGAGGTGATAGTCCGCCAAATGTTGCATAAGGTGGAGATTGTCGAGCCGGGTGAAACCACTTTCCTCGGCGGAGAACAGGTGGATATCGAGGAATTCGAGGAAATAAACGCTAAGGCGATTGCCGAGAAATACAAACCCGCCACTGCTATACGCGTGCTGCAGGGTATAACCAAGGCATCGCTCCAGACGCGCTCATTCATCTCGGCCGCATCATTCCAGGAAACCACCCGCGTGCTCACTGAGGCTGCCGTTTCTGGCCGTGTTGATCACTTGCAGGGATTGAAAGAGAACGTCATCGTCGGGCGGTTGATTCCTGCTGGCACCGGGGCTTTCGTAAGATCAGTGAAAAAAATCGCGCATGCGCGTGATCGGGAAATCGCCCTGGCCGCAAACCAGAACAGACCTGAAGAAAGCGCGCCGGAGGAACCGGCGAAAGTCGAGGCGAAATAAACATGCCGTCGTCGTTCCCGCGCAAGCGGGAATCCAGTGAAAAGTTTAACTGGATGCCAGCCTGCGCTGGCATGACGGTGTTTTTTTTCTTCATTCTTTTTCTTCCTCATTCCACCCCCGCCCACATTTCCGACCAGGTAACCACCGATCAGGCGAGCGTTCGGCTGCTCACGGGAAATCAAAATGCCGGGGAAATAAATCTTGGGCTGGAATTCAAAATAAAACCGGGATGGAAAGTTTACTGGCGTACGCCCGGTGATGCCGGGATGCCTATAACGCTCGACTGGCGCGGTTCGGAAAATCTCTCAGGCGAAAAAATATTATGGCCGGTGCCAGCGCGCTCGGTCGATTCCGGGTTAGAGACTTTCGGCTACTACGATTATCTGCTGCTGCCGGTTAGAGCAAAAATAGAAAATCCCGGGCAACCGGTTTTGCTGAATCTCAAAGTAACTTACGCAATTTGCAAGGATATATGCCTGACCTTGGAGCATGAATTCCACGTGGTGATTCCGGCTGGCGCGGTGGACGACCAGGCGCAAAATCTTATAAACCGGGCGGAAACCCTGGTTCCGGGCAGTTCCACGGCGATCGCCATTCAAGAAAGTTACCTGCAAGAATCGGGTAAGGATGTCCTGCTTATCCTGAAAGCGGCGGCTTCGCAGGGCTTTCAGAAACCCGATTTGATCGTCGAAGGCCCAGCCAATTTCCGGTTTCCGCAAGGAAAGGTAAGGCTTTCAGCTGATAAAAAACAGGCGGTTTTCACCATTGTTGTTCAGCCGCAGATTTCGGATCAACACTTCATCGGCGGGGATTTGATCCTGACGCTGGTAGATAGTGGAAAAGCGATGGAGAAAAAAACCACGGTTGCATTTCCCAAGCGCAATAGTTCGGAAAAAAGCGGAGAACTAGGGCTGATAATCATCTTCGCATTCCTTGGCGGATTGATTTTGAACCTGATGCCGTGCGTGCTGCCAGTGCTTTCCGTCAAGTTGCTCGGGGTTTTGAAACAGGGCGGCAGATCCAGGCGCGAAGTCCGCCAGGCCTTTCTTTCTACTACTGGCGGGATTTTATTTTCGTTCTTGCTGCTGGCAGCAATAATTTCATTATTTAAACAGGCCGGGATGGCAGTCGGCTGGGGATTCCATTTCCAGGAGCCGGTTTTTGTCATATTCCTGATACTGGTGTTGCTGCTTTTTTCCGCCAACCTGTTCGGGCTTTTTGAAATAAACCTTCCGCGCTGGCTCGATAATTTTATCAATCGCGGTGAGCATGAGGAGAACGAAAAAATTTCGCATTTCATGTCGGGTGCGCTGGCAGCGCTGCTAGCAACTCCTTGCAGCGCACCACTGCTTGGCTCGGCGATAAGTTTTGCGCTCAGCCAGGGCATCACCGAAATATTCGTGATTTTTTATTTCATCGGCGCGGGCTTAGCCACACCATACATAATATTCGCCTTCTTCCCCGGATTGGTGACGAAATTACCCAAGCCCGGCCGGTGGATGCTCGCGGTGAAATGGCTGATGGGCTTGTTGCTGGTCGTCACCATCTGTTGGCTGATTTGGATATTATCGGCGCAACTCGGCAAGGATTCCGCCGTTGCCGTCGGCGTTTCGTCGATACTATTTTATATGCTTTATTGCATCACCAAATGGTGGGGTGGGAAATCGCGCTACGCCATCAGGCTTTTCGGCATATTGATGGTGGCAGTTGCAGCAGGTTATTTCGTATTTTTCCCGAGCGTGGCCCAGCATGCGGAAAAGGAATCTGGGTTCTGGCAAGAATTTAACCAGGATAGAATTGCCCACGAAGTGGCAGCCGGGCATGTGGTGTTGGTAGACGTTACCGCTGGCTGGTGCCTGACCTGCAAGGCCAATGAAATCCGTGTTTTCGGCAAGGACGATGTGAAGGAAGAATTGCTGGAGAAAAAGGTGGTGCCCTTACGTGCTGACTGGACCAACCGTAATCCGGCTATCCGCGATTATCTGGCCAGTCACAACCGTTTCGGCATCCCGTTTAATGCGGTTTACGGGCCGCATGCGCCGGGCGGGATAGTCTTGAGTGAGCTGGTTTCCCGACGCGAATTAATGCAGGCGGTTGATAAGGCGCGGTAGTCGGGATCTCCGATGGCGGCACAGCGGGGATGTTTGCCAATGGCGTTTATGAATTATGCTTTTCCAGCAACGGTGCGTCTCGGAAGTGTAATCTCCAGACCATTACCATTTAGTTTTTCTTTAACATGCTCATCAAGCCAATTCGTGTAGGCTCTGGCAGTCTTATTGAAGTCAACCATAGCCTGGTTTTCGTTCCACCCCCCATGGTATAAAGAGGCCGCAAGTCTTGCGACTTCAAGAGCGTTCCTTTCTCTCCGAATATCCCCGTCAGGAGAATCGCTTTGTCTTTTTTCTCCAGGTAAACCTTGGCTTATGCCTATAATTATTTCTGCCAGTCTTGTTTCCATCTGTGCCAGGATCGTTCCATAAAACAACTCTCTGACAGTCGTTCTTCTTCCGGGACCTTCACCGAATGTGGTTATACCGAGTCTGACAAAATCAGGGTGGTCTTTGACAGAAATCTCTGGGAACATCTCCTCACTGAGCCTTGGCAAAGTTTCTGGTGCAACAGCAAACTCTGATGATTTCCTTGTACTGAAAAATAGCGGACTCCTTATCTCTTTCACTATCGCATCAATCGTATCCATCGTAGTATATTGTGCATGGGCTACTTCGCTGACTAACTGCGCCTTATAGGCTCTCTTTGCACCATGTTTTTTCAAGGTTTCTGCTATATCCCTGGCAATACCAGCATTAACCGCAAATATAGATTCGCCAAAAGCGTCGGCCCGTTCCGTGTACTTTTCCTTTTCGCCCTCGGCTAGATAAAGCTGTTCACGCCGCACATAATAATCGAGCGCGGTTTCCCCTTTTTGCACTTTATCATTACCGGGCAACCTGACATTCACATCAGCACCTCTTTTCAAGGCCTTTTCAAGAAGCGCAATGAATTCATCCTGTCCAGCCTTTATGACCGACTTTCCGATAAGGTCTATTAATTCTTGCGTAGCTTGAACATCATGGTTTTGCATAAATTTCTCACTCTAGTGGTTGTTAAGTATATACGACCTGATGTAAAGAATATAAGAAAAAGATTAACAAAAGGTTAACAATAAATGATTTGTTGCGGTTTTTAAATTTTCTCATTTTTAGTTTTATTCCCGTCCCGTTTTTGTATATATTGTAGGGAAAATCTAATAGGGAACCATATCTAGGGGTTAAAATGTCAATCAACATCGAATTGCCGAAAAAAACGGTACTTAAAGCCACCATCGCAGTTTTCGGCGTCGGCGGTGCGGGTGGAAACGCCGTCAATAACATGATCAATTCTAACCTCGAAGGCGTGAATTTCTATGTCGCCAATACCGACGCGCAGGCGCTGGAAATCTCGCGGGCGGAAAAAAGAATCCATCTCGGCCAGATGTTGACTCAAGGGCTAGGCGCCGGTTCATACCCGGAAGTCGGCCGCGCTGCCGCCGAGGAATCACTCGATGAACTAAGAGAATATATGCAGGGCTGTAACATGGTTTTCATCACTGCCGGAATGGGTGGCGGTACCGGCACGGGGGCGGCACCCGTTATTGCCAGGCTCGCCAAGGAAATGGGGGTTTTAACGGTTTCGGTGGTGACAAAACCATTCCACTTTGAGGGCAGCCATCGCATGCGCGTCGCCGATCTGGGAGTGCAGGAATTGCAGAAATTCGTTGATACATTAATCGTCATCCCGAACCAGAATTTATTCCGCATCGCCGATAAGAACACCACCTTCGCTGACGCGTTCAAAATGGCTGACGACGTGCTGCACGCCGGCGTCCGCTCCGTCACCGACCTGATGGTGATGCCGGGACTCATCAACCTCGATTTCGCCGACGTGCGCTCGGTAATCAGCGAGATGGGCAAGGCGATGATGGGAACCGGCGAAGCTTCAGGCGAAAACCGTGCGCTGGAAGCGGCGGAGGCCGCCATTTCCAACCCGCTGCTCGATAACGCCTCAATGCACGGCGCCAAAGGTGTTTTGATCAACATCACCGGCGGGCCGGACATGACTTTATTTGAAGTCGACGAGGCGGCGAACCGCATCCGTGAGGAAGTGGATTCCGAGGCCAACATTATTTTCGGCTCAACATTCAACCAGGCATTGGAAGGTAAAATCCGCGTCTCGGTAGTGGCTACGGGGATTGACGGCGGAGCGGAAAGAAAAGCCGTGCCCACGAATAATTTTTATTCCGAGTCTAAAATAAAACCGAAACCGGTTGAGAATGAGTTCTCGATTGATTCATTCATCGCACCAGAGCCGACAGAGCCAGAGTTAACGGCGAAAGATTTGATAGCAGATTTCCCAGAGCTGCCGGAGCGGGAATATGCGGGTGAAGCCGCAGAGGAAAATATGTTCTATCCCGTCCAACCCCAGGCGGTTGCAGCAGCAAGTCCGAGCGTCTATGCGAAAAAGGAGCCGGTATTCGAATCGAATAATGTTACAAATACTGGCGCACGGGCCGAACTCGCCAAGCAGGAAATAGCACCCAGATTCAGCTTTTTTGGCCGCACCAAGCGCGAGGAAAATTCAAATCCTCTAGTGGAAAAAGACATCCGGGTGAAAGAATCGAGAGGGCATCCCGGCCAGGATCAGTCGGACATTCCAGCCTATATGCGGAAGAAAAATTAGAACGCACGGGTCACTCCCGCATCGCTTGGGCTTTTTCCCGCTCCCAGTCGCGTTTCTTTTCCGATTGGCGCTTGTCATATTTAGTTTTGCCTTTCCCAATCGCCATCTCGACCTTGGCGATGCCCCTTTTATTAAAATATAGCGAAAGCGGCACCAGCGTTATGCCCTTGGTTTTTAAGCGCCCGAGTAACTTGTTCATCTGGCGTTTATGGAGCAACAGTTTGCGCTGGCGTTTGGGTTCGTGATTGAAATTCCCAGCTTTATCATAGGCCGGTATATAGGAATTTAGCAGGAACAATTCGCCACTGACTTCTGCTGCGTATGAATCCTGGATGTTGCCCTTCCCGGCGCGCAATGATTTCACTTCGCTGCCTGTCAGTATTATTCCCGCCTCGAATTTTTCCTCAATCGCATAATCGTGCCGCGCCTTGCGGTTCTGCGCAGCATAATTTATGGAGGGCTTGTCTTTTTTAGCCACAGCTAATTACCGGCTTATATAAGTCCAGCATCAGCGAGGACTTTCTTCACCTTCACCTTATTTTCGGCTGAAGGTTGCACCAGCGGCAATCTTAAATCCGGTTTGCATAATCCCATCAGGTGAGCTGCATATTTCACCGGGCTGGGGCTGGTCTCAAGGAACATCGCGAGATGCAGCGGCAATAATTTATCGTTCAATTTTTGCGCTTCTTTTATTTTTCCTGCGAACCACAAGTTTTGCAATTCCGCACACATTTTCGGCGCAATATTGGCGGTGACGGAAATGCAACCCACGCCGCCGCTTATATTGAAAGCCAGCGCAGTTGCATCTTCGCCGCTGAGCTGGATGAATTTATCACGATTTTTGCCGAGCTTGGCACGCAATTTCAAAGGCCGTGCCAGATCGCCTGTTGCGTCCTTAATGCCTGCTATCCTTTTCAATTCCGCCAGCCGCGCCAATGTATCATCGGAAATATCGATCACCGAACGACCCGGAATATTATAGATGAACAGCGGGATTTTCGTTGCATCGTGTATCGCCTTATAATGCTGATAAATCCCTTCCTGCGTCGGTTTGTTATAATACGGCGAGGCAATCAGCGCCGCATCGGCGCCACAATTCTCGGCGTGGCGGGTCATCATTATTGCCTCTTCGGTGGAGTTTGAGCCAGTTCCTGCCATCACCGGGATTTTCCCCTTAGCAAATTTTACGCAACATTCGGTCACATAATTATGCTCGTCATGCGAAAGTGTCGGCGATTCGCCGGTGGTGCCGCAGGGCACCAGCCCGTGCGCACCTTCCCCTATCTGCCACTCGATGATATTTTTGAAAGCCTTCTCGTCGAACACTCGGCCCAAAAACGGCGTGATTAAAGCGGTGAATAATCCTTTGAACATAGCTATAATATTGTTAATTTATGCACATGAAATTTTTCAATACCGCGGCTCTGGTTTTGCTGTTGCTAGCAGAAGCCGCAGATTGCCAAGCTGCCGTTGCAAAAAAACATGCGACCGCCAACCCCACTGCTGTACAGGATTTTGCCACAATTCGCAAAGCAATTTCCGCCGCCAAGGCCAAAAAATGGCGTGTTGCCAGGGAATATGCCGTAAGTTTTGGCGTACCGGTTCTGTCTAAAATCGTTATGTGGATGGAATTCACCGAGCCGGGTGAGCAAAGTTCTTTCGGCGAAATATCTGAATTCATCAGGAAAAACCCGGACTGGCCGCAGCAGGATGTCATGTGGCAGAATGCAGAAAATTCGCTGGATAATAGCGTCCCACCGGAAAAGATAATCGCATGGTTCGCCAGCCATCCGCCGGAGACCAGGAACGGCATGGTTTATCTTGGCCTGGCGAAAAAAGCGGTAAATCCGGACAGCAAAGAGGCTAAGGAAGAAGCCGATTCACTGATAAGGAAGGCCTGGGTCAAAGGAAATTTCAGCGAAAAGGAGGAGAGGGAATTCTTGCATACTTACGGCAGTTTAATACGCGAAAGCGATTATGCTGGCCGCATCGACAACCTACTGTGGGAAGAGAAAATTGATCCCGCGAAAAGGATAATGGATAAAGTTTCCAAGCCTTATCTGAAATTGTTCGCGGCTCGTATAGCGTTCATCAGGAACAAGCGCGGCGCGGTCGAGCTGGCGCGCGATGTCCCCCGCGAATTGCAGGAAAATGAGGGCCTGCTTTACGATGCTGCGCACTGGTATTACGCGGCGAAAGAGCCGGATAAAGTCCGGCACATATTGGAATTCTTGCCCAAAGATCTGGATCACGTGGAAAAATGGACGAATATACGCCTTGATCAAATCCGCTCGCTGATTTCCGATGGGAAATATGATCAGGCTTATCATCTAGCCGGAGAGCACGGACAGGCAGGAAGCCTGGATTATTCGGAAGTGGAATGGATGGCGGGATGGGTGGCGCTGAGGTTCCAGGATAATCCCGACCGCGCCTACAAGCATTTCTATAATCTATATAGCGCCGTCAAAACGCCGATGAGCTTGGCGCGCGCCGCCTATTGGGCGGGAAGGGCAGCGGAAAGCTCGGGGAAAACTGACTTGGCAAAAAACTGGTATGATGTCGGTGCGATTTATTCCACCACTTTTTACGGCCAGCTCGCCGCTTTGAAAGCCGGGAAAAGCATCATTGGTTTTCCGCATTCGGTGACGCCGACGGCGGAAGATAAAAAAACTTTCGACCGCAAGGAAATCATCCTTGCCTTCCGCACATTGGCCAGCATTGGCGAGGATGAAATCGCCAAAAGATTTCTCGTTGCCGCGATAAAAACCGCCAAAACCCAGGGGGAAATGCGGCTTATCAGCCGCATCGGCATTAACAGCGGCCATCGGGAATTCTCGGTGGTGGCGGCGAAACAGGCGGCGTTGCGAGACGTGATATTCGAGGATGAATCCTATCCGACGCTCGCCGATCCGCGCATCCAGGATTTCATTGAGCCGCCGCTTGCCCACGCCGTCATCCGCCAGGAGAGCATGTTCGCCAAAGGGGCAGAAAGCTCGGCCGGAGCGCTGGGCTTGATGCAACTTCTCCCCGATACTGCGCGGCTAATGGCGCATAAGTTAAAAATCGCCTTCAACCGCGCGCGGCTGACCACTGATGCCAATTACAACATCCGCCTCGGCTCCTATTATTTGAAAAACCTGATCGATAATTACGACGGCTCCTACATCCTTGCTATCTGCGCCTATAACGGCGGTCAGACCAACGTTTCTAAATGGGTGCAGATGTATGGTGACCCGCGCCGGATGCGAAAACTCGACAACATCGTCGATTGGCTCGAGGTAATCCCGTTCAAGGAAACCAGGAATTACGTGCAGCGTGTGCTGGAGACGACGGAAGTTTATAGATATATATTGGCCAAGAAATCGCCTGGAAATCAGCCAAAAATTCTACTGGAGAAGGATTTGGGTATCTAGAGCATTTTCCAGTTTATGTAATTACATTATACGTCATTGCGAGCGTAGCGAAGCAATCCAGCCAAGCCTCTTGCTCTGTAGCTGCTAAAAAGACTGGATTGCCGCATCGGCCGTTGGCCTCCCCGCAATGACGATGTACAACTATATAATCCTACACGCCTCTTCAAAGCTCAGCCGCGGATTGCGCGGATATAATTTCGTGCTGTCGCCATGGCCAAGATTGCATAGGAAGTTCGATTTTATCTTCGTGCCGGCAAAAAATAATTCGTCGCATTTTTTACGGTCGAACCCCGACATTGGGCCACAGTCGAGGCCTACCGCCCTTGCCGCTAAAATAAAATATGCGCCGCCCAGGCTGCCATTGCGGAACGCGGTTTCTTCAATCGCCACCGGATTTCCCGCGAACCAGCTGCGCGCCGGCGCCTGCGGAAATAATTTCGGCAACTGTTCGTAAAATTCCATATCCATCGCTATTATGGCCGTGGCCGGGGCTTTCATCGTTTTCTCGACATTGCCTTCCTGCAGGCACAATTTTAATTTTTCTTTCGCCGCTTGGGATTTCACGAAATGAATCCGCATTGGTGAACAGTTTGCGGAGGTCGGCCCCATCTTCGCCAGATCATATGCGGCCTTTAAAATATCATCACCGACTGGTTCATTTTTCCAATGCGTGTGTGTTCTTGCATCAGTGAAAATTATTTTTAGCGCGTCCCCGCCCAGTGCCATATGATTCTCCTTGATTTTATGCCGCAATGCAATAATCCTTGCAAAACAGGCATA
Source organism: Alphaproteobacteria bacterium (assembly GCA_013288565.1). Classification (GTDB taxonomy): domain Bacteria; phylum Pseudomonadota; class Alphaproteobacteria; order Rickettsiales; family JABDBP01; genus JABDBP01. The sequence goes on from JABDBP010000006.1 coordinate 21,649, forward strand.
TAGCATTTTTTATAGATATTTCAAAACAAAATTAAGGCAAAAATAATTAAAAATTATTTAAAAAATTAACGATTTGTTAACCTTTTTGTGTTATTGTGTATATTAGAATGTATTAAGGTATGTGTATTATGATACATATATATAGTGTGAGGGAGTAACGTAAATGCGCTTGAACATATTCATGATGAGTAGGGTGCGGAATGCGGTGGGCAGAAAAACTTTCCTGCACCGGGGCGCAGCTCTTTTAATCACAATGATTCTTTTCTCCGCACTTTTTGTCGGCAGCCCGGCGCAGGCTGCCCTAGCCCCTGTCACGTGCATCTGTAAGGTTACCGTCGATGGCGGCGGAGTCGGTATCAACGGAACGGTATGTGCGTGGAGCGATGGCAGTGGAGCTTGCAATGGTGGCACAGGTGTTGGTGCGGGCAGCGGAGGTTCAGGTGGCTGCATTGGCGATGGTAACGCGTGCGGTAGTGGTGAATGTTGCAGCTCTTGCAATAGTGTAGGCATATGCGGCTGCATGGGCAGTGGCGGGCAGTGTAACATGGATGGTGATTGCTGCGACGGAACGGGCTGTGTTAATGGAGAATGCTTACAAGAGGTCGGCATCGGCCCAAAACCAATCCCATGTCCTCCAGGGGCAACTCAAGGTGGAACTCCCGGCAGTTGCATCTGTCCGACTGGACTAACATTTATTCCTTCCCCAAATGGTGGCGCCGGCACGTGCGGCTGTGCTAACGGTGGAATAATAACTGTTGGTGGATTCCCACCCGGCACCATCGTTGGTGGATTCCCACCTAGTACCATATTACCACCCGCTACTATATTACCACCCGGTACCATTACATTACCAGGCGGTATCGTTATATTACCACGCGGCACCGTTATATTACCAAACGGCGCTGTGATATCACAGGGTGGTATTACATTACCGCCTGGTACTACCATACAACAAACTGGTATTATCTTCATTTGCCCTTGTCCACGGGGGACACTGCCTGGCCCCTCGGGTCAATGCGGCAACCCTCCTCCTGTCATCTGCCCATCAACCTGCAGCGGTGTGCCAGGAGCCAACTCAGGTATGGATCCGTGCGATTGCGGAAATGTTTGTACCGTGGTTATTCCTGCTCCTCCTAGCTGCGGTTTACTATGCTGCCCACCAGAGCTCAGCAGCGGTGGAATGGGTGGTCACGGCGGTCACGGTGGAACATCCGGCGGTGGTCAAGGATCATCCGGTGGTGGTCAAGGAACATCTGGCGGTGGCGGCACTACTGGTGGCGGCGGAACATCTGGCGGTGGCGGAACGACCGGCGGCGGAGTCGGAGGTAGCGGTGGAATTGGTGGATCCGGCGGCGGCAGCGGCGGAACTGGAGGTACATGCACTCCTAGCAGTTTATGCTCGGTCAACGCTGATTGCTGCCCAGGAGAAACATGTGATCAAGAATTTGGCGTATGTGTAAGCAGCGGCGGCGGAAGCGGCGGTACAGGTGGTGGTTGCCTGGTTTTCAATGCCGATGGCAGCTGCGGTGGAACCGGCGGATCGGGAGGTACGGCAGGCTGCATTGCTACAGGCAATCTATGCAACCCTTACGATCCTTCTGGTAGTTGCTGCTCAGGAACATGTTATCAACCCTATACTCAGGGTGATGCCCAGCCGCCATTCGTATGTGGCGGACCAGCGGGTGGAACTGGAGGAACGGGTGGAACCGGAGGCACTGGTGGAACCGGCGGAACTGGTGGTACGGGTGGTATCGGAGGCATTGGCGGGACCGGTGGAACTGGAGGTGAAGCCGGTGGAACCGGAGGTGACGCTGGTGGAACCGGAGGTGAAGCCGGTTCAGGCGGATCTGCCGGTTCAGGCGGAGAGGCCGGAGGTTCAGGCGGAACTGGCGGCGGTGTGGGAGTTGTCCCACCAGCAGCAGCCCTCAATGCTTGCACAAACAAGGGGGCAAACGCCCAGGTTCCTGGGGCAGTGGTCGCTACCATCGATACGGGCAATGGGCCAGGTGGTGCCTTGTTCAGCTGGATCAATCAAAACCGTGACAAACTTATGACGGACTTGAGCAACTCCGGCAGCCAGCCAGGGATATCTAGCCCGCTCAACACGGCTACGCAAACCAGCGAACAGGGTTTGAATGTAAAATCGATTTCGGATAGTTCGCAGGTAATAATTTGCTTGGTGAATACCGTAGGCTCGGGCAACGGCTCCTATTACCCGATGCAGATCGGCAATCTCGGTAATAACCAATTTATCGCAGTCGTGAATATGACCGGCACGCCTGTACATCTGTTCGGTGTATCAGATACAAATTTAAGCAGGTTGACTCTAGTAGGTGGCAATTTCGGTATGCCTCTAGCCATCACGGGCGAAGTACAGCGTATGGCGACGCCACAAACGGATAAAGGTCAAGTAAGCGTAGTCATGAACAGAACAGATGGCAGCAACATAGCTGGAATATCTACAACGACATTGATCGATCAGAACGGCAATCCGCTTGATACCAAGCTCTCCTACATGCCTTATCAATCGAGGCTTCTGGCAAATTCAGGCCCTAACTTCGACGCCAACGTTTTGGCCTATGTAGAGAACTGCACCTCAAAAACGAATGGATATATGATTCCCGAAGCATTCAATGATACCACCTGCCGCACTCTTGCAGCTAACGCCCTGGGTTATGACCCAGGGCAGCAAATCGGCGGCAAGGAATTCAAGATATCATCTTCCGGCATCGGCGGGACTCCTCCTGTCGGGATAATAGGTAAGTTCTTCGCTGCATCTACGGCAAAAATAGATAGTAACATGTTACAAACTCAAGAAGACTTCAAAATATGGCAGAAGCAGTGGGCAAATCCTTAAGAATTCGGCCTCTCAATCCAACATCCCGTACGCTCCCAAGGTGAGGAACTCGGGGAATTTCGGGCTTAGAACCAGGCTTTCCAGGAATTTGTAAGCTTTCTCATAAGGCGCGGCAGAAAATTTCGCTTCTCCCACCTCCCGCCTGATTTTCTCCAGTTCCTCATCCATTATTTTTTTGAACATCTCTGCGGTTACGGTTTCGCCAGTGGCAAGTTTCGCTTTATGCCTTATCCATTGCCAGATTTGCGCTCTCGCAATTTCAGCGGTCGCGGCATCTTCCATCAGGTTAAAAATTGGCACACAGCCGACTCCACGCAGCCACGATTCCAAATAACGGATGGAAACGGCGATGTTATTCCTTAACCCTGCTTCGGTGATTTCGCCTGCGGGCACTTGCAATAAATCGGCAGCGGTGACATTCACATCATCGCGCAACCGCGCTAGTTGATTCTGTCCGGGCATTAGCCGATCGAAAACCTCTTTCGCCGTACTGATTAATCCCGGATGTGCAACCCAGGTTCCGTCATGCCCGTCGCCCGCCTCGCGCTCCTTATCGGCCTTCACGTTGGCTATCGCTTCTTCATTGGCGGCGGGGTCATTTTTTATCGGGATGAATGCCGCCATCCCGCCCATCGCAAATGCTCCGCGCCGGTGGCAGGTTTTTATCAGCAATAATGAATAGAGCCTAAGAAAGTGGCTAGTCATGGCAACTTTCGCGCGGTCGGGGAGAATGAATTTCGGATCATTGGAAAATTTCTTGATGAAACTAAAAATATAATCCCACCGTCCGCAATTAAGGCCCACCGCGTAATCGCGCAGTTCGTATAAAATCTCATCAATCTCGAAGGCGGCCAAAATAGTTTCGATTAAAACCGTCACTTTTATAGTGCCTTTTTTGAGGCCGCATTTCCGCTCGGTATGGGCGAAGATTTCGGCCCAGACCCGGGCTTCCTTATGGCTCTCCAGTTTGGGCAGATAAAAATATGGTGCGGTTTTTTTCGCCAATAATTTTTTATGGTTATGGAAAAAATATAATCCGAAATCGAACAGCGCGCCTAATATCGGCTCGCCATCCACCAGGAAATGTTTCTCCGCCAAATGCCAGCCGCGCGGGCGCACGATGAGGGTCGCCAGGCCGGTTTTATTTAGGTGATATTTTTTCCCCTCCGGCGATTCATAAGCGATAGCGCCGTTTATAGCATCCTGCAAATTCAACTGCCCTTGTATGGTGTTTTCCCAGGTCGGCGTGTGCGAATCCTCGAAATCCGCCATAAAAACTTTCGCGCCGGAATTCATCGCGTTTATTATCATTTTGCGGTCCACAGGGCCAGTTATCTCTACACGCCGATCCTGCAAATCACTAGGAATTCCGGCAATTTTCCAATCGCTTTCCCGGATATTTTTCGTCTCCGGCAAAAAATCCGGCAATTTCCCGGCCTTGATTTCCTGTTGACGGATTTCCCGAGCTTTCAGAAACTCCTGCACTTGGGGCAAAAATTTCCGCGATAATTCCGCGATGAACTCGCAAGCCTCTGAAGTCAGGATTTCTGAAAATTCCTTATTCATTTCTCCCAAAATCCTATATCCCGCCGCCGGTTTTTTCGCTGCGCTTTCCATCACTCCCCCGCCAATTTTTCTGTCTCGAATTTGAACATACGGGCGATTAATGATGCCGGAAATTTCTGCAATTCAGCGTTATATTCCCTGGTTGTATCGGCGAAGAATTTTTTCGCCGCAGCTGTTTTGTTTTCTGCCGTCTCCGGCGCATCCCCACCACCCGCAGGGAGTTTTACTTGCATTTCCATATCGGCGCGGGAATTACTCAACTGCTGGCGCAAGCGCTCCAGCCGATTATAAATTATCGCACCGTACATAGCAATCGCACCCGCTATCCAGATTATGATCCACAACATACCGCCAATATAGTCGTTTATGCCCGCTTGAAAATAGAAAAAATATGGTGCAGGATGCTTAACTAAAATTATGCCTGATATTTTCGACGAAGTAACCGAAGACCTGAAAAAGGAAAACCTAGCCGCGCTGGTAAAAAAATACGGCAAAAGCGTTGGGCTAGGCTGTTTTTTCATCCTGCTCGCTGTATCAGTTTACGTCGGGTGGCAGGGCTGGCGGCAGTCCGCCGAAGGAAAAGCAGTGACGGCCTATATGAACGCCACAAACCTGCTGGCGGGCGGTGCAGCAAACCGAGGAATCACCTCACTTTCCGATCTGGTCGAAAACGCGCCGCATCCGGTCAAGGAAATGGCGGGGCTCCGCGCTGGAGCTTATCTTCTACAACAGAGCAAGAAGGCAGAGGCATTCGGCCTATATCAGAAAATCGCCGATTCAAGCAATGATGAACCATTTCGTAGCCTTGCGATCGTGATATTGGCGAAGAACACCATAGGAAATAAGGATGAGGAGAATAAATACGATGTAAAGAACCGGCTGCAATTGGTGGCGGCTGGGTCGCTGTTCGCCGCATCGGCTGAGGAAATGCTGGCGCTAATGGCAATAGAAAACGGCGATGCTGGGACAGCGAAAAAAAACCTTCTCCTGATTTCTAATAATTCTACCGCCCCGCCGGGAATAAAAAAACGCGCGGAGGATTTGCTTGTGGCTTATGAAAAATAAAACTGCAGTCACCTTACTGATCCTGGTTCTCACTGGGTGCAGCTGGCTGCCTGACTGGATGGGAGGCGAAGAGGAGGCAGAGAAAAAAATGCCGGGAACACGCATTTCCGTCCTTGAGGATAAGAGCGTGTTGGCAGTCGATAAGGACGCGGAAAAACCCGCTATATCCTTGCCGCAAGTCAAGGTCAACGATTTTTTCCAGGACGCAGGCAGCACTCCGGCAGAAAACCTGGCGTTACCGGAAAAATTCGCGCACATTGAGGAGGATTCATCCGGAGATGCTAGCCCACGCGAATTCCGCATCACCGCCTCCCCGATAATTGCCGGGAACAAGGTTTTTGTGCTGGACGGCGATGGCGTGCTTTTCGCGCATGATTCGGCAAGCATCGGAAAAATTCTCTGGCACGTTGATTTAACCGGCGGGAAGGAAAATTTCCTAAACGGCTGGATCACTTACGATTCCGGCAAAATTTTTGCAATCAGCGCCAGCGTAGTAACCTGCCTTTCGGCGGAAAACGGAAATATTTTATGGCAAAGAGAGGTAGATACGCCGATCAAACCCTCTGCCATAGCCAAAAACGGCACACTTTTCTTCATCACCTCCGACAATGAACTTTATGCCGTTACCGAGGAGGACGGTCGGACTCTGTGGATGCATTCCGGGATCGCAACAAACGTTGGAATACTTGGCGCTGCAGCACCGTTGGTAACTGAAAAATACGTAATCGTTCCCTATTCATCCGGTGAGATTTTTGCTTTAAGGCCGGATAATGGCAAGCCGGTCTGGTCGGATTCATTGACGGGGAAAAAATCCAACAGCAACAGCTCGGTCTATGCCCTGACTGACATTGATGCCGACCCGGTGACCGACGGCCAGTTCGTCTATGCCGGAAGCAACCAGGGGGTTTTCCTCGCCAAGGAACTAGATTCCGGCAGGACGGTGTGGCAAAAGGAAATATCAGTGTTGAAAACTCCCTGGCTTGCCGGGGATTATATATATTTGCTGGATACGGACGGTCAGGCCGTCGCCATGAATAAAAAAGACGGCAGGATAAGATGGGTAGCGCCGCTCGCCGCGAAAGACCAGAAGCCTGAGGACAAAGTAGCGTGGAATGGCCCGGTGATGGCGGGCGGGCGGCTGCTGATTTCTGGATCGGACAGCTCGCTGCTTTTCCTTGCACCGGATGATGGAAAAATCATAAAGCGCGAAGAAATCATCCCTAATGTTTACCTCCGCCCCGCCGTGGCAAATGCCACCATTTTCCTACTAAATGATAAAGCGAGACTTGCCTCCTACCGTTAATATATTGAATTTACTAGGGGAAAACCTACCCTTCTGGCATCTAGATTTTTGAGGATTCATGATGACAAATATAGTATCATGAGAGGATGTCCTACGATAAGAAAACTACCCGCTACGAGGCGATAGAACCAGTCGAATCCGCTGAGCAGGTGCAGTCGGTCTCGGAAGGTGTGGATGCAGTCGGGTTCCAGCCACCGGAACATGAATATGTGCAAGAGAAGCGGCGCGATATGCTGTTGCATCGAATTGCAGAAAGATTGGCCAGGATGTTGAGATTCAACAATAAGGAAAAATTAAAGAAACCTGAGGCGCCGGCAGCACGGATGGGAAAAGTGGCCGGATTGGCTGTCTCCGCACTGACGCAAAATCCAGCTGACCGGGATTCCAAGCAGCAGACCGCCATGGCTCGTCGGCCGGAATATGTCGAGGTAGGACACGGCAGCTTAAAGGCAAGCCATTCCGCATCAGGCCCGCAAGCAAAACTGACTGCGGATAGAACCTTAAAGCACGAGCTGAAGCACGAGGAAAAACACCATTCGCTTGAACATCATTTTGAGCATAATAAGCCAGCACATAATTCCCCTATCGGCCGGGCCGAGCATAAGTTGGCACACAAAGCCGAACATGAAATAGGAAAGCGCCTGATAGATGTGGCAGCACATCTTGTCTCTCCCCAGATAGGTCTTATTGTTGATGCTGTAGAGGCAAGTCACCCAACAGCAACTCCAACAAAAACCACTAATCATGGCCACAACGACTCTGACGGCTCCCATGGTTCCCACGGCGGAAGATAAGCCCACCTTTCCCACTTGCTAACCGGCCATCCTCTACTCTATTAATCCTTCCATGCTTAAAATCGCTATTATCGGCAGGCCGAATGTCGGCAAATCGACGCTGTTCAACCGCTTGGCTGGAAAGAAACTCGCCGTGACCGGCGATATGCCTGGCGTCACCCGTGACCGGCATTATGCGGAAGGTTCCATCGGGCCGCTCGAATTCCGTATGGTTGATACTGCCGGGTTGGAGAAGGATTTTTCAAATGATACAGCGGAAAAAAGTTTCGCGCAGACCGGCAAGGCGCTGGCTGAGGCCGATCTGGCGCTATTTTTGATTGATGCTAGAGATGGGATAACACCGCTTGATTCACATTTTGCCGCTTGGCTCAAGAAAAAAAACCGGCCGGTTTTGCTGGTAGCTAACAAGGCAGAGGGACGGATAGACGGCGGCGTTTTAGCGGAAAGCCATGTACTCGGATTCGGCGAGCCGGTGACGATTTCGGCGGAACATGGCGAAGGATTGATGGAGTTGTTTGAGCGCATTGAGGATTTCCGGACAAAAATGCAAATCGCGTGGATGGAAAAAGCACCGGAAGGGGAAAAATTATTGCGAATAACCATAGCCGGGCGCCCAAATTCCGGCAAGTCCACCCTGCTGAACGCTATAGCGGGCGAGGAGCGGACGGTGACCGGTGCCGAAGCTGGAACCACGCGTGACAGTATTTCAATATCTGCTGAATATGGTGGAAAAAAATTCGAAATTGTAGATACGGCAGGACTCCGTAAAAAATCGAACATCACCGGCCAGGTGGAAAAAACTTCTGCTAGCCAGACTCTGCGCTCGATAAAATACGCCAATGTCGTAATCCTTGTGCTGGACGCGACCTTAAACTTGGAGAAACAGGATTTATCCATCGCCGACCTGGTTTTGCAGGAGGGCCGCGCGCTGGTAATCGCAGTCAACAAATGGGATTTGATCGAGGATCATTCAGGCTTCAAGAGCGAGATAGAGTACCGGCTCGAGCAATCGCTTTCGCAGGTGAAAAAACTGCCGCTGATTTTTATTTCCGCCAAAATCGGCAAAAATATAGACAAATTGATAAAAGCCTGTTTCGCCACTTTTGAAATGTGGAACACGGAAATCAGCACCGGGCAGTTGAACCGCTGGCTCGCGCGGGCGGTGGAAAGCCATACTCCGCCGATGGTGAAGGGCCGCAGGATCAAGCTCCGCTACATGACGCAAACTTCGACTAGGCCACCCGCTTTCGTGATATTCGTCAGTAACAGCGCCGATTTTCCAGAAAGCTACCTGCGCTATTTAAGCAATTCGCTGAAGGAGGAATTTGTGCTGGAAGGAATCACCATCCGCATCAATCTCAAGAAAAACAAAAATCCGTTTACCGAGTCAGCTTAAGGCTTTAATCTCTCTATTTATGAGTTTCTACAATCCCAGAAAAAGATCCTTGATGCGCTGGATATGGCTGCTGCCGCTTCTTGCCGTGGCCGGATTATCAGGGCTGCATTATCATCACAAGCATAGCGCCAAGCCTAGGATGCTTTTCAGCGGAAATTACGGCAATAGTGTTTCCGGGCAATACCTTTCGTCGCGGTTTGCCGCCCTGCATAATGACTGGGAGGACGCGCTGGCGGCGATAAAGCCATCCGTGACGAAAGAAAACGTCAGCGCCGGGATGCTGGATACCGCCATGCGCTTGGAACTTCGCCTCGGCAACATTGAGGAAGCAAAAAACCTAGCGGAAAGAGTGGCCAAACTTGCAGCGAAAGATCCCCTCGCTGCCACGATAATCGCCGCTTATCACCTGAAGCAAAGGCACCTTGAAAAAGTGCAACAGGTTTTGCAGCCTTTCGTAATCGTGAAACCGGATGCTCAGGGGGCAGACATAACCATCCTGGTTACCGATATGTTGCAGATATGGGCGCTGGCGGAAAGCCGCGATTACGAAAAAGCCATGGCGAAACTCGACCGGCTTATCCACGAAGGCCCTCCGGTATTCTCACAATTTCTGCATTATCAGGCGGCGATTATCGCTGACATGGCTGGCATGAAAACTCGGGCCGATCAGGAATATTCGGCGATAATAAAATCGCATTCGCCGAAATCCTATCGGTTCATGGAAGGCGCGATCAGTTTTTACCGCCGCAGCGGCAATCCCTTGGCGAATCAGCTATACGAAGAATTCATGAAGAAATACCTGGTGCTTTCGGAAAATTCCTCTCTGCCGCTTACCACTCAGCCGATAGTGAATGACGGAATTGAAGGAGCAGCGGAACTTTTCGCCGAAGTCGGCTCATATTTGAACGATAACGTATTTTCCATCGAGGCAGTCGAATATCTGAGGCTGGCACTGTATTTGCGCCCCGATCTGCCACATGCACAATATATCCTTGCCGACATTCTTTCCAGCATGGGACATGAAAAAGAGGCGATAGAACTGCTCGGAAAAATCAACCCGAACTCGCCGTATAACTGGCGCGGACGCATAGGCATTGCCCGTGACCTGGAGAAAATTGGCACAACAAAACAGGCAGAAAGCATTTTGCTTTCACTCGACCAGGAACGCCCAGAAAATCTCGAAGCTATCGCCACACTGGGCGACATATACCAGCACCAGGAGAATTACGCACAAGCTGCTAAAGTTTATGAAAAGGCGGTGGAAAAAATAAAAAACCCGGAGGAAAAACATTGGGTGCTGTTTTATTCGCTCGGCGCGGCTTACGAAAGAATCGGCGAGTGGAAAAAGGCGGAGCATTATCTTATAGAAGCTCTGAAGCTTTCACCGGGCCAACCGGAAGCGCTCAACTACCTCGCCTACAGTTGGGTCGAACGCGGCGAAAATTTGCAGCAGGCGCGAGAAATGCTGGAAACAGCCCTTAAAAAAAGCCCCGATGACGCTCATATAATCGATAGCTACGGCTGGGCATTGTTCAGGCTCAAGGATTATCCCGGTGCGGTCAAAAATCTCGAACAAGCGGCGATGGGCATGCCATACGACAGTACGGTGAACGATCATCTGGGTGATGCATATTGGATGGCTGGCAGGCGGAATGAGGCTAGATTCCAATGGTCGGCAGCATTAAACATGAAGCCGGAACCGAGCCAGGTGGTACTGATAAAAAGAAAACTGGCGCAGGGCTTGGATCAAAATCCAGAAAAGTAATGATATTAGCTCCGGCTAAAATCAATTTATATTTACACGTCACCGGCAAAAGGCCGGACAGTTATCATCTGCTGGATAGCCTGGTGGTTTTCGCCGATGCCGCAGATGAATTGCGGATAGAACTGGCGAAAGATTTTTCGCTGGAAATAACCGGCGAATTCGCAAATCTGGTGGATATTAACGATAACAGCGTAAAAAAAGCTGCGGAGTCACTGCAAAAATATTCCGGTGAACAGGGTAGCTGCAAAATAACCTTGAAAAAAAATCTGCCAGTCGGTGCTGGAATCGGCGGCGGTTCGTCGGACGCGGCGGCGACGTTGCTGGTGTTGAACGATTTATGGAAACTAAATTTAAGCGGTGGCGAATTGCAAAAAATCGGACTTAAAATCGGTGCCGATGTGCCGGTCTGCCTGGCGCGGAGAAGTTCAGTCATGTCGGGAATCGGCGAGGAGATCCGGGAAATAAAACTGCCGCCCTTAAATTTATTATTGGTAAATCCTGACGTTCAAGTTTCGACCACAAAAGTTTTCTCGATGGGATTCGATAAATTTTCCGCGCCAGCCGCCAAGGTGAAAAATTTTGATTCGCTGGAAGAACTAGTAAGATTTCTTTCGCGCACTCGGAATGATATGGAAGAAAACGCGATAAAAATCGCGCCGGAAATTGCGGAGGTCTTATTGGCGATTTCGCGGCAAAAAGGTTGTCTGCTTGCCAGAATGTCAGGCAGTGGTGCAACCTGCTTTGGTATATTCGATACCGTGGAGAATTCACGCGCCGCGGCAATCGCAATCGGCAAAGAGAAAAAATCCTGGTGGGCAAAGGCGACTCGAACGTTCGACTGATTCGCTTAAGCCGTATCTTCAATATTATTTTCGGCGAATCCCTTCCTGCGTAGCAAACAGGCATCGCAATGTCCGCATGATTGGCCGTTTTCGCCCGGGTCGTAACAGCTTGTGGTCAGGCTGTAATCAACGCCTAATCCTAAGCCTTTTTTTATGATTTCCGCTTTGGTCATATTAATCAGCGGCACATGGATTTTGATTTTTTTTCCTTGCACAGACATCGCGGTTGCCAGGTTTGCCATCGCCTCGAACGCGTGGATGAACTCCGGGCGGCAATCGGGATAGCCGCTGTAATCCAGCGCATTCACGCCGATGAAAATATCGCAAGCGGCGATCGATTCCGCATAGGCCAGCGCGAAACTCAGGAAAATCGTGTTGCGCGCTGGGACGTAAGTTACCGGAATTTCGCCGCCGATTTCCTTTACTGATGCATGTTTCGGAACCGGGATGGTGGAAGTGAGTGCCGAGCCTTGAAACGCCGCGAGATCGACTTTTATTATTTTATGTTCAGTGATTTTATATTTTTCCACCAGCCTTTTCGCCATTTCCAGCTCATGCGCATGGCGCTGGCCATATAAAAAACTTAAAGCGTGCATTTCATAGCCTTCGGCTTGCGCTATAGCCAAAACGGTCGCCGAATCCAACCCGCCGGAGAGAAGCAATATGGCTTTTTTCGCCATCACCTAATCCCAACAATTTTGTGCATCTGTAATGATAAATGATAGCCGTTTTTCCGCGCTATTCCGGCCGCCAGCGCGAGGTTGGATTGGTTTTTTGCAGCATCAAACTCATCCATCGGCTGCACATAAACCGGGATTTTATAGCGTGCTTGGCCGATTTCCGGGATTTCGGCATAGAGAGGGTCATGCGCAGAAACCAGAAATTTCAGCGCATTCAGCCTTCCCAGCAAATCATCACGCAGTGGAAAATAACCTTTGCCCAGATTTTTTGGCGAACAGACGATTTCCACCCGTACATCGAGCGGACGGAAAATAGTTCCGTTGGTTTCAATCTGCACACGGAAACCGGCGGCCAGTAATGAATCACAGAGATTCTCGATCGGCTGGCGCAGCGGTTCGCCGCCGGTTATCACCGCCAGGCTGGGATTACCCAAATCACCGGCCTCAGCCAGTATTTCCTTGAGGCTCATGGTGGAAAAATCCTCGAAATCAGTATCGCAGAAATTGCAGGCCAGATTGCAGCCGCCTAATCGGATGAAAACCGCTGGGCAGCCGGAATTTGGCCCCTCGCCCTGTATCGAGCGATAGATTTCCTTGATTTCCAGCCAGTCGCCAGATTTAAAAACCGGACGCCTTATCGGGTTATTGCCAAGCACATCATTTCAATTTAATATTAATTGATATAAATTACCGGAAGAAATATATGAAGGTTTTACGCCAAAAATGCAACCCCTAGAGACAATAATGGTGGAAAAACTGCAGGTTAGCTGCGACGGTAAAGCCGGTGTTTCCGGTCATCCGCTAATATACTTGACCCTGCCAGATACGGGTCAGGTTGATTGCCCATATTGCGGAAAGCGATTTATCTTAAAAAAATCTGCCTGATTATCCATCTGATTTTTCAGTATTTTTCTCGCCGCCCGGCGAAAATTGAAAAAAGTTTCGTTTCATTAACGATTTCTTAACCATTTTGTGGGTAGTATTGGTAATTGAGTGGTTTTGCAACCAATATAAGGGGGCTTAAAAATGCGTAAAACATGGTTACTACTTCTGCCATTCTTGGCCGCGGCCTGCAGTGGGGATAAGTCGCCTAAGGTGGATTCCGTCATGCAGAAAAGCGATAAATATTTAAGCTGCAACGACGTGAAACTCGAAATGAACGAGGCGCAATTCTATGAAAGAACCGCCGAGGACAACAAGGATTTCCACGCAAAATACCTGCTGATGCCGCTCGGTTATGTCTCCACTTACATGAGTGCCGAAGACGCGATGCAGACTTCGCGCGAGCGCGTGCAGTATCTGCAAAGCATATACGACATATTGAACTGCGACCGCAAGGAACGCCAGATGATGACCGGCCCTTCCGGCTATATGGCCCCGGAGGGCAGCGGTTATGCGCCGACCAGCGTCTATCCGCAAGTCGGCCCGGGCAGTTACAATATGCCGCAGAACCGCCAGCAATATGGCGGTGTTGACAACCGCTATGCCCGCCAGCCGGTCAATTATGGTGATCCACTCTAAAATAAAACCGCTGCATTTAGTGGCGTATGGAGTAATTTCGGATGAAAGCGGTATTGAGCCCCCACTATATGCTCTTCTGGCATATCGTGAAAATTTAATGACGAGCCATCAAAAAGAGCATTCTGTAGATTGCCGCTGCTGAAACGAGCTTCTGAATTGATTATTTTCTCAATGCACTTCACCCCAATTTTGACCATTTTTAATATCGACTGTTAAGGGAACTGGGAGCACGGCTGCGTTTTCCATTATTTTTTTCGCGAGCATGGAAACTATTTCCACCTCATTTTCTGGCGCCTCGAAAATCAATTCATCATGCACCTGCAGCAGTATTTTTGATTGAAGATTTTTCTGCTGCAATTCCCGGAAAATCCGGATCATCGCCAGTTTTATTATATCCGCCGCAGTGCCTTGAAGCGGAGCATTTATCGCCGCGCGTTCTGCGTTTCCGCGGATGCCCTGGTTGCGATCGTTCATGCCAAGGATATGGCATTTCCTGCCGAACAGTGTTGCAACAAACCCGTTTTCCCGCGCAAAATTTTTCGTCCGCTCCATATATTCCAAAATGCCGGGATAGGCGGCAAAATAGGTGTCGATATATTGCCCAGCCGCGCTTCGCGTAATGCCAAGCTGTCTGGCCAGCCCAAACGCAGATTGGCCATAAATAATTCCGAAATTTATGGTTTTCGCCATGCGCCGCGTGTGCGCATCGACCTGATCGACTGGCACGCCGAAAACCTGGTGTGCAGTGATGTTGTGGATGTCCAGGCCTTCGGCGAAGGCTTTTTTTAAAGACGGAATATCGGCCATATGCGCCAGCAGCCGAAGTTCAATCTGCGAATAATCGGCGGCGATTAGAACGTGGTTAGGTGCGGCAATAAAAGCGCGGCGGATTTTGCGGCCTTCTTCGCTTTTTATCGGGATGTTTTGCAGATTCGGGTTGATGGAACTGAGGCGCCCGGTGGAAGTCGCGGCCATGGCGTAGGTGGTGTGGACGCGACCGTCAGCCTTGCTTATCTGCTGTTGTAGCGCGTCGCTATAAGTGCTTTTCAATTTGCTGAACTGCCGCCACTCCAGAATTTTCTGAGCTATGTCGTGACCTTGTGCAGCGAGGTTATCCAACGCGTCAGCTCCTGTAGTGAACGCGCCGGACTTTGTTTTCTTGCCGCCGGAAAATCCCATTTCACCAAACAATACTTCACTCAGTTGCTTGGGCGAGCCGATGTTAAATTCATGCCCGGCGATTCGGTAGATTTCCTTTTCCAGTCCGGTCAGCTTTTGATTGAAATATTCCGAGAGTTGCGCCAACTCGTTTTTCTCTACCAGAATGCCGGTTTTTTCCATTTCGGCCAAAACCTCGACTAACGGCCTTTCCAGCAACTCATAAACCCTGGTCATTTTTTCTGCAAAAATCCTGCGGCGGAAAAGTTTGTGTAAATCACAGATAGCTTTTGATTTTCTATATAATGTTTTATTCAGGTTTGATAAATCATCGTTCAACTCTATCTGTAAATACGTTCTCGCCAGGGTTTCCAGATCGTGCTTGTGACGTGTAGAATCCAGTACGTTTGAGAGCAGCATTACATCGTCCAGCGGATTTATCCGAACGCCGCATTTCAGGCAGAAAACGGATAATTCTTTAATGCTATGGCCGATTTTGACGATGGATTCGTTTTCCAGTAATGGCTTAAGCGCGGAGATTGCGACTGCGTCCGAAAGCATAGCCGAATCATTTTTCTGATCGAGGAAATCCAGTCCGATCTGGCCCTTTTGTGTTGCAGCACCGAACTCGACGAGACAGGCGATATATTTATTCGCATCGGCATAGCCGATTACCAACCCCGATTTATTCTCTGCCAAGTTTTCCAAGGATATTACGATTTGCCGCTCGATTATCGTATTGCCGAGCCAGGATTCCAGTGCGCCGATTTCCCTGATGGTTGTAAAATTTTTTTCGTCATATTCCTGGAATGGTGCGGTGGGTTTTTCCGTTTCTACAGGTTCCGCAGGCACAAATCCCGGAATGTGTTTTTCCAACCGCGCCAGCAGTGACCTGAACTCCATTTCCTGAAAAAATTTACCGAGTTTATGATTATCCTGCTGGCGGTATGCGAAAGACGAAATATCCGCCGGGACCGGAGCATTATGGTCGAGCAAAACCAACCGTTTTGAAAGCCGCGCCTTCTCGATATTATTTTGCAGTGTTTCCGCTCGCTTCTGCTGTTTTATATTGCCGATATTTTCCAACAGATTTTCTAGCGAGTCATATTCTTTTATCAATTCGGCGGCGGTTTTTGGGCCGATTCCCGGCACGCCGGGGACATTATCAGAACTATCGCCGATCAAAGCTAGTACATCTGCAACTCTTGCTGGAGTAACGCCGAACTTTTCCAGCACTTCTTTTTCGCCGATTTCCCTATATTTTACTGGATCGAGCATTTTCACACCGTCCGCAATTAATTGCATCAAATCCTTGTCGGAGGAGACGATGACGACATCAAAATCCTCCGCCCGCGCCAGTTTGGTATAAGTTGCGATCAAATCATCAGCCTCGTAATTTTCTGCCTCGACGGATGGAATATTCAGTGCTTCCGCTGCGCGGCGCACCAAGGGAAATTGCGTTTTCAGATCATCCGGAGCTTCCGCCCGGTTGGCCTTGTATTCGGCATACATATCGTCGCGGAAAGTTTTCCCGCCTGAATCGAAAACCACCGCCAAGTAATTTTCTCCGCCTTCTTTTTCAATGCCGGAGCGGAGTTTCATCAGCATGTTGGTAAAGCCGTAAACCGCACCAGTCGGCAGACCTTTGCTGGTTTTTATTGGTGGTAGAGCATGGAACGCCCGGAAAACGAATCCATAGCCATCAATCAAATACAACCGTTTTTTCGATTGCTTGTCGGAAAGAGGAATTGGCGCGGAATTCTGCATGGAATATTTTTAGAGCAGCCATGCTGAGCTTTCAATCGGATTCGCAATAGAACTCGTTGACCTACTCTTCTGGTTTAAACTTCGCCGCTTCCTTTTTTACCATTTCGATGAATTGCCTGCCGGCAGGAGTTTTTTCCAGTTTCTTAACCACATCTTCGGCGAAATTATCATAAGTTCCATAGAGCTCGAACATTTCTTGTTTGACCGATTCCGGTGGCTCTTCCCCCTCGTCCCAATATATTACATGGCCGTAGTCCTGAAGCGAGAATGGCCCTTCGGCCTGCGCTTTAAGATAAGCGTCCATATTATCCATCGGTATCATCACATATGCCCAGTAAGGTTTATCCTCCAACGTAGTGCCGCGAGAGAGAAAAATTATTCCTGGATCGGGGAAATTTATTTTTTCCATTTGTTAATAACTCCTATGCGGCGCGGCCTAATACTTTTCCTGCCTGAATACCCATCCAATCCCCTGCACTTCTTGCCAAGGTGCTAACAACTGTGAATTTAGCCCACATCGGCCAAAGGGCGGCAAAGCTGAATGCCACACCAGCAGTTGCGCCGCCGGTAACCACTGTCAGTGCTGCAAGAGTTAAGACCGGCAACACGCTGAGAACCGTCATGTTGTACCACCGCTTGGGACTAAGGAGAGCCATTACAGGCTTTGAAGTATTTTCTTTGATAGTAGGCATCAAGTTTTTAAAAACATTGTTCATACCACTGCCAATAAGCTTGGCAGCTATGGGGAGTATAAGAGGATTAGCCAAACCAACTGCGGTAGCCGAAGCAAAAGTCAACCCACCCTTAAGCACCCCGTATGTTGCAACCATAACAGCGGTTGCAAGATAAGTACCAAGGAACGCAGTTAGCGCATGCGGCCTTCCGGCCGGCGCCTGCATATCGGCCGAATTCTGCCTGACAATTGGCGGGCTATCTGTACGAGCCATACTCATGTCAACCCATTGATAAAACAATATACCATGTCCAATTATAGCAAAAATCGGCGGCAGGAATATTAAACTTTTGTTAAACTTTTGGGCAATGGAAGGTGGTAGAACTATTCGCCAAACAGGCTTTTTATGAAAGATGCCGCCTCGTTTTTGAAATTAACCACTGGGGAAACGCCGCTTTTGACTGGGTCTTTTGCATCTTTTCCGTTTTTTGAATAAACAGTCAACGAATCCGTCAGATGAATAGCTGTTATACGCTCACCGGCCTGGATTCCCGGCTGTGGAGAAGCAATTTTGACCGGCGGCGCTATCCCAATCAAGGTCAAACCATCCATATCCCCGCTGATTCCGGCCGGAGCCGGGCAGGAAACCATCATCGCCATAAGTATTAGTAACATACGGATATATCTCATATTTTCATTATACCACGGCAAAAGCCCCGGTTTTGTTAAGCTTTTGTGAAGATTTGCTATGTTATTGATTTGTAAGCAGGCTGTTTATATATTCGAGCGTTCCCAGCCCGCGTGATGGAATGGTAGACATAACGGACTTAAAATCCGTGGACCGTTAAAGGTCATGCCGGTTCAAGTCCGGCCGCGGGTACCACCTCTAAATCAATAGGTTAGAGGTGATAATCAGTAACGGGCAAAAATTATATCACCTTCTCGATAGTCTTATAGAAATTCTCCGCGAAGCGCTGAGGTTGGCCGAGTGGATGGTTTTTTATTTGCTGGCGCAGGTTTACCCTCAAGAATTTGCGCTTTTCCTTGTCACCCGCAAGCGCCACCGCCTTACTGACATATTCCTCCCGGGTAAAGGCACAAAACTCGGGCAATCCGGCATTTGAAAGATTGGAATAGCTCAAGCGTTCATAGAATGCCGGGCCGACCAGGGTTATGACCGGAACGCCCATCCAGATGGTTTCACAAGTCGTGGTGCCGCCGACATGCGGGAAAGTATCAAGCGCTATGTCGATATCGTTATAATGCGGCAGGTGTTTTCCCCTGACCGCGACATATAATATACGATCCGCCGTGATTCCATGCTGCGCAAATTCCTTTTCGACATTGCGCCTAAACCCCGGAACATCACCTTCGGGCCTGACGAACAGGAATTTGGAATTTGGAACTTGGCTCATAATCTGGCTCCAAGTTTTTATTCCTTCGGCGGTATATTTATAAGGGTTGTTCATGGTGCCGAAAGTTAAGAAACCGTTGCGCTCCTCCGGGATGATTGGATTTATCGGAACATCGAAAAACCCACCGCGCCCAAGGGAAACCCAGGTTTCCGGCACTTGGAAAGGCTTCTCCAGGAGCAGTTTCGCATCATCCGGCTGCAAAAAGGGATCAACCAAGATGTAATCGATGTCTTTAAGCCCCGCCGAATGCGGGTAGCCAAGCCAGCTTGCCTGGATGGGCGCAAGTTTCGATGCCATCAGATACACCTTGTTCATATCGGTAGTGCCGCCAAGCTCGAATAATATATCGAGATGGTCGTCCAAAATCCCCTGCGCGACATCCTGGTCGTTTTTTTTCGGCCACCAATTAAATTTATCGACCTGGCCAGCGATATGCTTCTGCAGGTTATCTTCCGCCAAAGTATAAAACGAATAACAATAGACCTCGAACCTGGATTTATCATAATGCTCCATCAGCGGCAGCGCGAAATAAGATACCGGATGGGCGCGCAGATCGCTTGACATATAGCCAACGCGGATTTTTTCCCGTGGCGGTTTTGCCGAGCGTTTCAATTTCCTGCCTGCAGCCTGCGTTTCGATCTGACGCCCCCATTCGCGGTGATAATGGAGAAGTTTGAACCGATCCTCCATGGTTTTTACCCTTGAAAGCCCCAAGTGAAATGCTCCGATATTCATGTTCTTCAGCCAATATTCAAAGCACCTGCCGACATCAAGCTTGTTTAAGTTATCATAATCCACACAGCGCAAAAGGACGCCATACAACGTGTTGGACTCCTTGAGTCCATCGGATTTTTCAAGAATCTCGCAGCAAAGTTCATATGCCTCCTGGATGTGCGGAGCTTCCAAGCCATAGCGGCTGCGGTTTAAGCTTTCGGCAAGCATGTTCAAGGTTTTCACCGAGCGATTATCCGCTATAACCGCTCTTTGGTAATAGCCGTTGGCTTTTTCCCGGTTGAAACCCTCATACATTACGGCTATCGCGAGTAAAACATCGATATTACTCGTCTCATTATTTAATATGCTCTCATAAACCTCCGCCGCCTCGTTAATCTTCCCCATTTTCATGAATACCCAGCCTTTAACCGCCAGGATCCCCGCATTATCGGGAAAGGCCGAAATCTTCTGTTCGACTTCCTTCAAAGCCTCATCATATTCGCCTAAATTGCAGAAAGTGTTGGCTAGATCTCTAAGGGCATCGACGTTGCTTGGATTTAGAACCAAGCTGCGGCGGAAACCCGCTAAGGCTTTCTGGTGGTTCCCTTGGGCCAAATATGTTCTTGCCAGCATCCTGGCATGTTCGGAATTCCTTGGTTCTTGGCGAACCACCTGGGAATACGCTTCCTCGGCGTTCTTGCTATCGCCGAGATCGAGATAGATATTGCCAAGATTTATAAGCGGCGCGATGCTTTTAGGGTCGGCTTTCCTGGCGGCTTTAAGGTAGGAAACCGCTTCCTGTTGCCGGTTCTGCCTTCTCAAGATAACGGCAAGGATGTTATTGAAAGCAAAATCCTTGGGGTTTTTCTTGAGCCAGCCTCTCGCCAATTCCTCGGCTTTTTCCAGCTCGCTATTTTCTAAAAGCGCAGCTGCATATTCAAAACCTAACGTTCTCGCATCGGGATGCATTTGCACCACCTGGCCTAGATAAAAGACCGCCTTGTCCTTAAGCCTAAGGGCTTTTGCCAACATCCCGGCTTCTTGTAACAGCTCCGGAGTTTTACCACCATGCTCTAGGTAATCCTCCAGGCAAGCAAACGCTCCGGAAAAATCCTTGCGGTTTTTTAATTCTACCAGTTCCTGGGTAATATTCCGCGACTGCGCTATGCTTTGATTCATGGCGGGAGAAACTAGCAGGATTGGGTAATATCTTCAAGCCCAGGCCATATATTGGTAAACCGCACCATTGGTATTGAAATCGGCATTGGTGGTGACGACATTGAATCCGCCGGAGACCAGGTTAATGAAGTTGGTGGAACTGGCGGCAGAATCAAGGTTTAATGCGCCGGAGGCGTTATTGCCATATACCACGCGCAGATTGCTGCTGGTTGGGCTTTGCAGCAGTATCATCACGCAAGAGGGCATAAACCCTAACCCGGTTACCGAGGGGCCTGTACTCGAACCATTCCCGGTATAAGTGCCGAAAGCTGACTTACCAGCCCCAGTTCCCCAGAGATAAGCGGTATAAGGTGCGCTATTATTATTAACCGCAGCACTAATTCCTACACTAAAAACACTAGAATTAGGTGCGGTGTTATTCCACATATTAACATTAGCACTAACACTAATAGAAGTGTTTCCAAAGTATCCGTAACTTCCATATGGTGAAGATGCTGTTAAGTTTGCGCTTCCTATAACCATACCTAATACCGTAGCAGATATGTTTATCATCTGAGGCACGGAAGTCAGGTTATGGGCAATTGTCCGAGCAGTAGCATTGCCAGTATAAGTTTCTATATCGAAGAAATTTGCCGCTTTCTTCCAGCAGAATGCTTGGTAGGTTGTGCCGTTGTTATTTACAAGGCTGCTGCTGCTGATCGTGAAACCATTTGAGTTGAAAGAAGTTAAGGAATTAGAATCGGTGCCGTGATTAGCGCTGTTATTAGCCCAATCAGCATAGTTTGTCGGCCCATTGGTTGAGTCAAAAGCAGGCCATGTTCCGGATGCATTACCGGCGGTATTGAATATTAAAACGAGATCGGGTTGAAAAGGAATGCTGGTTATATTCTGCATCGAGCCGGTGCCGGTATAACTGACGGTTTTGAAATTTCCGGTTGCCGTTACCAGCGATGAAGCCATGGCCCCGAATCTTGTTCCCAGCATTTGTTCGCTCCTTTGGTTGATTATTTCCGGAGGGTAATGTCCCAGGTTCTGCCTGCTCAGGTTGTTGTTTTTCCCCGAAGAGTAATTTCCCAGCATCTCTCCTCCTCGTGTATTGCTGAAGGGTAATAGCGATGCCGGAAACCCGGAAGAGGGAATGTGATCCGTCATTGCGAGCGACCAACGGGAGCGTGGCAATCCAGGGGTTCTGGATTGCTTCGTCGGCGTTGCCTCCTCGCAATGACAGCACAACAAAAAAGGCGCCCATTAAGGGCGCCTTTTTTTAAGAGTTATAACTTAGAGCTTAAAGACTAAGCATACATTATGAAGTCGGCAGTGACTGCGCTATGTGCAGTACCGGTGTATACTATATACTTATTGGCGCTAGAATCCTGAACAACAAGCACAAAGTCATTTTGTGCAGGGTTAGCAACACCTCCTGTAAAACCGGTTTCAGTAGCACCGGTCAGTTTAACAACTTCTACCGAGTTCAACGTTGCATTAAGAGCGAGCACGTTAGCGATCGTATCGTTCGCGGTAGAATCGGTCGCTTGGCCAACTGTGAAGCCAGCTGTTAGAGACTGGAACATCATCTTGTCAGTCCCAGTAGTAAAGTCAGCGGCATCATGTATCTCGCCTGCAGTCGGGGTTGCAACCAAGCTCGCTGTAGAGAACTTGAAGTCATCCACACCTGCACCGCCAGTCAGAGAATCGCCATGCGTACTGCTGGCGCCGGCCACTATAGTATCGGCACCTGCACCACCTGTTACGGTATCTAAACCACCAGCACCGCCAACGAGCGAGCTAGCTCCAGCAGGGCCTTTTACGACAACCCCTGCAGCGGCACCACCAGTGACAGTGGCACCTTCCGTGCCAGTATTTGCAGACAAGTCAAGGCTATCTATTCCCGTGCCACCTTTTACAACCAGCGGAGTACCATCATCACCCGCAAAGGAAGTGAGGGTTATAGCTCCGGTAGCAGCCGAACCATCAATGGTTACGGTGGTGCCGGCGGTTACGTTTCCACCGACCAGGGAAGCGGCGATAGTTATGGTTTTTGCACCACCACCAATCCCGACAATGTGATCAAATCCTGTAACGTTAGTGCCGAAGGTAGCTATAGTATCCGCACCGCTCATTTCGATAGTAGCCGAATTATTGAGGGAGTGGATAGTATCGGTGCCCGTGCTGTGGTGAATCACCAGATCGGCGTCGTTGGTGCCAACATAAATGCTGTCATTACCCGCAGTGCCGGTATCAATCGTGTCAGCGCCGCCGCCATTACTTACTACAGCATTGTTGAGGGTAGCGGTAGAGCTGCCGAGAGTAGTCGCGGTACCGCCGTAGTTATAGTAAAGGGTGCTGGACGTGCCGCTGTTATTGTCGGTTATAACGCCAGCGGTGCTCATGTTCGTAATAGTAAGAGTTCCCCCCGTGCCGGTGTTGTTGATAGCCAGAGTGTTGGAGCTTACGGTGATGGTATCTGCACCCAGATCATGCGTTTCAGTAAGAGCTACGAAATCGGTAGTCTTCAGGCCACCAACGATGTTGGCGGTATCGGTAGTTGCAGCATTCAACTGGATGTTGAAAGTATCAACACCGGTACTGGTACCAGCCGTTTCGACGAAATTATTGATACCCTGAGCGCCGGTAGCGGTGTCATTCACAGTCGTGGCACCCGAGCCGATAAGAACATCAAGCTGCCTTGTAGCCACGCCAGTTATAACGTTAAATACATCGGTTCCGGAACCACCAACAACTGTATCAAAGTTTACGACAGCACCAGCAGTGGTAAAGGTCGAATTACCCTTTTGCATATTGAAGGTGCTGCCGGTGATGCTGGTAGCGACGGTGCTGGAAGTGATGCTTACCGCGCCCGCGCCGCCATTGACAGTTTCATTTATACCGGTACCGGAAGTGATGGTGCCGTTGCCGCCGTCGCCGTAGAATACGTCAGCGGTGTTGGCTGCTGCTGAACCGCTTATGCTGAAGCCGTTGCCAGCGCTGCCCACGACAGGGTTGCCATTTTGAAAGTTTCCGGCTGATAAAGTATCATGGCCAGAGACACTCGCATCGGTGATGGTATCAGCGCCTTTGCCGCCCGCTAATACGGCGGGAGCACTGGCATTGCCCAGGACTATGCTATCATTGCCATGGCCGGCGATTATGGTCATAGAACCGAGGTTCGCGCCACCTTGGAAGGTGGAGTTGCCGGTGCTGCCATGATAATAGCCGCCATCCAAGCCGGTGGTGATTGAATCATTTCCACCAGCAAAGGTGCCATGGCCGGTGTAAGCCGCATAATTCGCAGCCCAGATCGTTTCCGGACCGCTGGTGACGGTACTTGCGTTTATGCTATCTGCGCCTCCGCCTGCGACGATGGTATCGTTAACCGCGGTCGAGGAGCTAATGGTGACAGTGTCATTACCCGAGCCGCCGCGGATGAAATTGCCGCCGCCGGTAGTGCTATCGTTTATGGTATCATTACCGCCAAGTTCCAAAACCTGGTCAGCGCCTGCACCAGTTAATGTGTGCGAATTGGCGAGGACGTTCAAGGCAGCGGTGGTGTTATCCGCACCTACGTTGATGTGCGAGCCACCGAGAAAATTAAAATTTGTTGTGGTAAGCTGATTCGTGGCTATGCCAGACAATGTGAGAACATTGCCACTTGGATCCGTGATGGTCGTGCTGCCACCAACTCCGCCGAACACGAATTGGGAGGCGGAAACCGACTGGCTGCCTTCTGAAATTACGTCAGTCGCCGGATTGAAATTGGTAATCGTTTGACTACCGGTGAAATTGTAAACTGTCATTATAACCCCTCTTTTTGTAGTTAATTATTAAAAGCTTTTAAAAATTACCTTAATTACCTATTAAGGAAACAAGGCGAAACCTAAACAAAAGTAAGGTGATCACTCACCCTGTTAAAGTACTCAAGTTATGCTCACTTAGAATATAAAGTATAAACAATCAAGCACTTTCTTCATGGCCAGTCAAACAATTACTTCAACGGAGTTGGCGACTGTATCAAATTAGCAACTACAAGAATTCGCACCGTTGAATTATTGGCACGATTATTGAATTACTTTAGGAATATTTAGCTGAAAAGGAAATCGGTGTTGGATATGCTTTTTGCCGCAACTCCGGTAAGGGTGATGTGCGTCCCGGTTTCCAATATGACTACAGCATTGCCCGCACTGTCCGTGGCTATTTGCGGGCCGTTAATAGAATGCAATAGCTGGATTTTTTCCACGGTGGGAATGAATTTACTTAGTACATCGATCTGGGTATTGGGCGATAAAGTCTCATCAATCACGAATATATCTTTCTGGCCTCCCGTCCGGCCGGATACAGTGTCGTTTCCGCTACCGAACTCTATCGTATCGGTACCTTTGCCAGCGATGATAGAATCGTTTCCGCTGCCAGCCAATACGGAAGAGTTACCTTTACCGGTATAAATAGTGTCGTTTCCCTGTCCGCCAATGATGGTATCTGCCCCTGCCGCGGCTTGAATCCAGGCGCTGCCCTTGCCGGCGGTGATGCTGTCGCTGCCGGGGCCGCCGAAAATAGTATCTAACCCCGCCCCGCCCAAAATGGTATTTGCCGCCGTAGAGCCTACGATATAGTTGATTCCGGCGCCGCCGATTATGTCTTCGGTGCCAGTGCCGCCATAGATGGTGTTAGTACCACTGCCACCGGTTATCGTGCCGGTTCCCTTGTCCCCGTAAATCACATCGTTCCCGGAGCCGCCGGTTATGTTGTGACCCGCTCCGTGGCCGGCATGAATCGTGGCTTGGCCGGTGCCGCCGACTATAGTATCCGCTCCCGGCCCGCCGGTTATGAAATCATTCCCGGCTCCCGCCGTTATGTTTGCATTTCCCTTGCCGCCATAGATAGTATCCGCGCCAGCACCGGCAACTATTGTGGAACTCCCTATTCCGCCGCGGATGGAATCACTGCCAGCAAAGCCATCGCCGCCGATGATTGAATCATTTCCGGCAAAACCCAATATGGTATTATTTCCTACGCCACCCAGAAACGTGTCGTTCCCAATATTACCAACCAGGTAATTGTTTGGGTCCGGCCCTACTATTGAATCATTGCCGGTATTGGCGAAAATTGTGGCCATTTGTGCTTAAATCCAACTCGGGTTACTTCTAATGCTCCAGTACTTTATTATGAACATAATTCTGTAAATTGTAAATGCTGAAAGTTTCATTTATATAGTTATTCTATTCAATTAATATCTTTGCCAACAGTGTCTAAACAAAATCTCCATCTCATCATCTCTTTGGCGCGGCGGGATATTTCAGCGCGTTATAGAGGCTCCGCGTTCGGAATCCTTTGGTCGTTCATTAACCCGTTGCTGCTGCTTGGCGTATATGGATTCGTATTTTCGGTGATATTCAAATCGAAATGGCAGGCTGGCCAAGAGCCTAATAGCAATTTTGCAATCATACTATTTTCCGGCCTGATCGTTCACGCACTGCTCTCCGAGTGTTTATCGCGCGCGCCCTCGCTCATTCTGCAAAACCCGAGTTACGTCAAAAAAGTGGTGTTTCCACTATGGATACTGGTTCCGGTACTCATGTGCTCCGCGTTTTTTCATTTCCTAATTTCTGGTTTGGTTTTGTTGATCGGGGTAATTGCAATCACGCATGAATTACACTGGACGATAATATTTCTGCCGCTCATCATCTTACCGTTTCTGATAATGCTCACTGGCATTTCCTGGATATTCGCATCGCTCGGCGTATATCTGCGCGATTTATCCCAATTCATCGGTATTATCATAACCATAGCACTGTTCGTCAGCCCGGTTTTTTATCCGACCAGCCTCGCTCCGGCAATTATCAAGCCGGTAATCTACTTGAACCCAATTTCCCTTATCGTCGATGAAGTAAGAAATGCCCTGGTATTCGGCAAGCTCCCAGATTTCATGGCCTTAACGGTTTATTATATATGTGCGATATTAGTTTTTATCGCCGGGCTAGCATGGTTCCAAAAAACCAAAAAGGGTTTTGCCGATGTCATTTGATGAGTTGCAAGAGAAGCAAGAGAATCCTGCCACTTGCCACTTGCCACTTGCCACTACGGCAGCTATTGCCGTCACCAATCTCTCCAAATACTATCTCATTTATAACCGTCCGTCTGACCGGCTGAAACAATTCGTTTTCCGTAACCGAAAATATTTCCACGAATTCGCGGCTTTGAAAAACGTTTCGCTTACTATCAATAAGGGCGAAACGGTTGGGATAATCGGCAGAAATGGATCGGGCAAATCGACCTTGCTGCAAATTATCTGCGGCACGCTTTCGCCAACCACCGGCGAAGTAAAGGTAAATGGGCGGATTTCAGCGTTATTGGAACTCGGCACCGGATTCAACCCGGAATTCACCGGCAAGGAAAATATATATTTAAGTGCAGCCATCCAGGGGCTTTCACACCAGGAAACTAAAGCGAAATATGATTCGATCGTCGAATTTTCCGGCATCGCGGAACATATTTTGCAGCCGATAAAGACTTATTCAAGCGGGATGTATGTACGGCTGGCATTTTCTGTAGCCATTGCCACCGACCCAGATATTTTGATTGTCGATGAGGCTTTGAGCGTCGGTGACGAGGCATTCCAGCGCAAATGCTTCTCGCGCATACGCGAAATCCAGAAACGCGGCGGTACTGTCGTGTTCGTTTCGCATTCGGCGTCAAACGTGATAGAAATCTGCAATCGTGCCGTACTGTTGGATGATGGCGAACTTCTGCTTGAAGGCCGGCCAAAGGAAGTTTTATCACGCTATCATAAATTGATTTTTTCGCCAGAGGGCAAACGCGCGCAAATCCGGCAGGATATTATTCATACGGATCTCTCGAAGCCCCTCTACAACCCCGATTTGCAGCCGGAAACCACCATCGCCTACGAGTCACGCGGTGCAGAAATTTTTAGTCCGAGAATCGAGGCGTTGGACGGCACGCCCGTGAATCTGCTGGAACGCGGCAAAGAATATTATTTCCGCTATCGCGTCAATTTTACCGTAAATTCATCCGCTGTCCGGTTCGGAATGATGGTAAAAACCAAGACCGGAATCGAACTCGGTGGTGCTAGCGTTCCGTTCGAGGATAACGAAGATGGCCAGGTAATATCAGGATTTTCGTGTGAGGTACGGTTTAAATTCAAGGCAATTTTAGCCCCTGGAACATATTTCATGAATGCTGGATGTTCAGGGCTTGAGGGCGGAGAGCGGGTTTCCCTGCACCGTATAATCGATGCTCTGATGTTTACCATCCTCCCGGATACCGAATCAATCTCCACCGGAATGATAGATTTTTCGATCGAAGCGGATATAGATTCAAATGCTTGATTTCATTGGCATTGGTGCACAAAAGGCCGGAACTACCTGGCTTTACGAGAATTTGCGTAAACATCCGCAAATAAAATTTCCGGCCGGCAAGGAACTGCATTTCTGGGACGCGCATTATACCAACGGCATTGAGTGGTATAAATCTTTATTTCCCGATGCCGGTACAAAAATAAAAAGCGGCGAGGTTACCCCTGCCTACGCAATACTGCCGCAGGAAAAAATACAAGAACTGCATGAAAATTTTCCTGATGCGCAGCTAATATATATTTTGCGTGATCCCATAGAACGTGCTTGGTCTGCAGCACTGATGGCGCTCGAACGCGCCGAGATGAAAATTGCGGAAGCCTCAGATCAATGGTTCATCGATCATTTCAATTCCCAAGGCTCAATACAAAGAGGTGATTACGAAACCTGCATTGCGAACTGGCGCAAATTCTATCCCAAGCATCAGCTTCTCATAATGGATTTCCGGGAGATAAAAGCTCATCCATCAGTTTTTCTAAAACGCTGTGCGGAGCATATAGGCGCTGATGCCAACTTCTTTGGAGCTATATCAGAAAAAGTTATGAGTGAAAAAATCCACACAACCGGCGAACATCTGATAAGACCAAGCCTGTTTCCGGTTATAGAAAAAATTTACTGCGAGAAAAGGAAATTCTACGAGAAGCTATTTCCTTGCGGGAAATAGGCAATTTGCTGCTTTCCGGTACCGGGATGGAACAATTATTCGTCCGCTACGGCACGGACGAAGCCTTCGTTCTATAGCGGTTCCACACTGACTGAACTCCAATGGGCTATCTTAGGCAACATATTGATACAACTATTTATATATGCGTATACACGCAAAATTTGGATTGAATTCGTTTTGGTTATTACGATTGCGATTGACTTCAAACAATTACAGCTCTTTATAACCAACCTATTAAGGCTGTAATCAGATTTCCTTTAACTGCACGAAGTCTATGAAAAAAACTATAATCGGTTTTGTAATAGGAATGTTAACCTTTTCACTACTATTGGGCAATAAGGCTTTTGCTACCGATGATGTCTCCACCTCTAAGGGTTCAAAGTGCGATCCCTACACCAACTACTCATGCCTTGATAATTATTTAGGCGATGATATCGCCACGCGTTTTTTCAATTATTACAAACTCGAAATGGATCATGCGGCAGCGCCCACTGATCCAAAAGCCCCATCTTCCAGCCGGGCTGGCTGGCCAGCAACACCTGAATCCACACCGCCGATGCCGTTCACCGAGTGGCCTTACGGAGCCACTACCTCAATTGGAGTTAGCCGGCCCAATTCAGTAGATAGCCCATTGATGGCCTCCATCGGCAATACCTCCGGCGGCAAATGGCTGCAGGATAACCACATACAAATTTACGGCTGGGTTGAGCCCGACTTTAACTTCAGCACTAATTCGCGTAGGCCGGGCGGCAATGCGCCGATGGCATATATGTATACTCCGGACACAACACAGTTGGATCAGAGCGTGCTGTACGTAGAGCGCGTGCCTGATACGGTGCAGACGGACCATATAGATTGGGGATTTAGGCTATCCGGATTGTATGGCCAGAACTACCGCTATACGACTGCCTATGGCATCGCAAGCTACCAACTCCTGAAAAGAAATGACATCTATGGCTATGACTTCCCTATGGAATATGGCGAGTTGTATATTCCTCAAGTTGCCGAAGGCTTGGTCCTTCGTCTTGGGCGCTATATATCGATTCCGGATATTGAAGCACAGCTTGCGCCAAACAATTATATGTATTCTCATTCGATGACTTACACCTTCGATAACTATACTAATGAAGGCTTGGTGGGTAGCTTGGCCGTCACAAAAAATCTCACGCTGCAATTGGGCGTAATTGATGGAACCGAAGCTGCGATTTGGCATATGGGTGAAAAGGTCCATAACCCGGATCCGAACCCGCTATATCCGGGCTCAACCTTCCTTAAAGATCCCGGCGCCAAACCCTCGCTTGTCGCCTGCGCTCGCTATACCTGGAACAACGGTAGCGACGATATTTACCCATGCATGGATGGTATCAATAATGGCGTTTGGGGCTATAATAACGTTCAATGGTATGGGTTTACCTATTATCACAAATTCAATGATAAATGGCACCTTTCTTACGAAATCTATGATCTTTTCCAAAGAAACGTGGCTAACATCAACAATCCGACTGCGGCAGCAGCTATTGTAAATGGTGGCACGCCATTCTCCCCTCAATACATGCCTTTTAATGCACCGAACGGGGCGCAGTGTAAATCCTCAGATCTCACTTGCACCGCAAATTCTATCGGCACCGTGGCCTATCTGAACTATCAATTCTCACCACTGGATAATATTTCATTCCGGCCTGAGTTTTACGATGACCAGCAAGGGCAACGCACCGGCATTAAAACCCGCTATCTAAATTTCGGGTTGGGCTGGCAGCACTGGCTATCGCCACAAATTGAATTGCGTCCAGAAGTCGATTATGACTACGCTCTTAATAAGGATGCCTTTAATGGTAATTCTAACCGGGGAATTGCTCCAGACAGGCGCTATACTTTGCTGGGCGCGATGGATGCTATAGTTCACTTCTAAAGGGAAGAAATTTATATGGATATTGTTTATATTGGTGTCACTCTCGTTTTCTTTATCCTCACGCTTGGGCTGATCGTTTTAAGCGAAAATATTAAATAGGGGCGGATATGTTTTACATCTTAGCGGGTATAGCTGCTCTGGGGCTATTTGGTTACTTAGTAGTGGCGCTACTTAAACCGGAAATCTTTCCATGAGTTTTACTGCTAACGGGTTGCTGCAATATGTTCTTTATTTTGGAGTAATCCTGCTCCTGACAAAACCGCTCGGCCTTTATATGGCTAAGGTTTATACGAGTGAAAAAACCTTTGTCGAAAAAGGGTTGGGGTGGCTTGAGCGGCTACTCTATCGCATCGCAGGAGTCGATCCAACATTGGAAATGAACTGGCGGCAATATGCTGTTGCAGTAATCATGTTTAGCGTTGGTGGGTTCGTTTTGCTTTATGCGATTCTAAGATTGCAGGGCGTTTTGCCGATGAACCCACAAAACTTCCCCGGAGTTTCGCCTGATCTCGCATTCAATACCGCAATCGGCTTCCTCACCAACACCAACTGGCAATCTTATAGTGGCGAATCGACAATGAGTTACTTCAGCCAGATGGCCGGGCTGGCAGTGCAGAATTTCATTTCCGCGGCGGTCGGCATGGCGATATTGGTCGCGCTGATTCGCGGATTTACTAGCAAAAAAACGAATCTTATTGGGAATTTCTGGGTCGATATGATCCGGACGAATCTTTATATTCTCCTGCCTTTGTCGCTTATTTTGGCTGTATTGCTTGGCTCTCAAGGTGTAGTGCAGACATTTAGCCCTAATGTTCCCGTACCTTTAATAGAAAAGTCTATTGTTGAAGAGAAAAAAGACGATAAAGGCATTGTCACGCAAAAAGCCGATGTTGTTACCGAGCAATCTATTGCGGTCGGCCCGGTAGCTTCGCAAATCGCAATTAAGCAGCTTGGCACTAATGGCGGCGGGTTTTTTAACGTCAATTCAGCTCATCCTTTCGAGAATCCAACTGCATTTTCCAATTTCCTGGAAATGGTTGCAATTCTACTAATTCCGGCAGCGCTTTGTTACACATTCGGCGTGATGGTGGGTGATAGGCGGCAAGGATGGGCAATCTGGATTGCTATGGCGGCTATATTGATGCCGCTTACCCTGCTCTGTGTCGGAATAGAACAGCATGGCAACCCGCTATTTGCCAATCTCGGGATTGATCAAAGTCTGGGAAATATGGAAGGAAAAGAAGTGCGGTTCGGAACAGCTAATTCCGCGATATGGGCAACTGTTACCACCGCCGCCTCTAATGGTTCAGTAAATTCGATGCATGATTCTTTCACTCCGCTTGGCGGGATGATTCCACTCATTATGTTGCAATTCAGCGAAGTTGTTTTCGGTGGCGTCGGAAGTGGGCTTTATGGAATGCTAGCTTACGTTTTGGTTACGGTATTTATTGCTGGGCTGATGGTTGGCCGCACTCCAGAATATCTCGGCAAGAAAATCCAATCATTCGAGATGAAGATGGTTTCGATTGCGATTCTGATCACTCCGCTGATCGTTCTGGTCGGAACTGCGATTGCCGTGATGATTGAGGTGGGGAAGGCAGGAATATTCAATCCCGGAGCGCAAGGGTTTTCCGAAGTTCTTTACGCCTTCACTTCCGCCGGAGACAATAACGGCAGCGCATTTGCAGGATTATCGGCCAACACACCGTTTTATAACATAGCACTCGGAATTTGCATGTTGCTGGGGCGGTTCTGGATAATAATCCCGATCCTGGCAATTGCCGGTTCATTTGCTGAGAAAAATAGTGTGCCACCATCGGCCGGAACACTTCCGACTCATACTCCGTTGTTCATTGCAATGTTGGTCGGCATCGTGGTTATGGTCGGACTCTTAACTTACGTTCCAGCATTAGCGCTAGGTCCCGTGGCCGAGCATTTTAATTTGTTAAAATGAGCGAATACAGAATGTATGAGCCAGCCATGAGCCAGCGCAGCGTCGGGCCATTGAAAAGTTTAGAAAAACTTTTCAGGGCGCATTAAAAAAAGGATTTTATTTATGAATCACTCCGCGATTTCCGATTTCCTCGGTTTCGATAACCCGAAAGAGGCTATAACGCTATCGTTCAAGCGGCTCGGCATTAAATATCAAGCGCGAAACCCGGTGATGTTCGTGGTATTCGTCGGCGCGGTTATAACTTCGCTAATCACTATATATAAACTGTTCACACCATCCGCAGGCGAGTCGGCTGGGTTTGTCTGCGGGATAACTTTTTGGCTCTGGTTCACCCTGATTTTCGCCAATTTCGCCGAAGCGATAGCGGAAGGAAAAGGCAAAGCCCAGGCCGATTCCTTAAGGAAGGCAAGGCGGGATGTTGAAGCGAAAAGAATGCCTAATATAAAAGACCGCAAGAATTACGAAAAAATTCCGGGAAATAAATTGCGCGCCGGTGATATAGTGTTAGTGGAAGCCGGAGATTACATACCTAGCGATGGGCAAGTTATTCGTGGTGTTGCCTCGGTAGATGAGAGTGCGATAACGGGAGAAAGTGCACCAGTCATCCGCGAATCGGGTGGGGATCACGACGCAGTAACCGGGGGAACAAGAGTTCTTTCGGATTGGCTGATGATAAGGATCACCGCTAATCCTGGCGAGTGTTTTATCGATCATATGATTGCGCTGGTGGAAGGTGCGAAACGCCAGAAAACCCCAAATGAAATCGCGCTTGGTATTTTGCTTGCTGCGATGACTCTGATTTTCCTGATGGTTACGGTAACTCTGCTGCCATTTTCATTATTCAGCGTCGAAAGAATGCACCAGGGACTTCCCGTAACAATCACAGTATTGGTTGCACTCCTGGTTTGCCTGATTCCCACCACCATCGGCGGATTGCTTTCAGCTATCGGCATTTCCGGAATGAAAAGATTGATTCAGGCGAATGTGATTGCAACATCAGGCCGCGCTGTTGAAGCTGCAGGAGATGTTAACGTTCTGCTTCTAGATAAAACCGGCACCATCACTTACGGCAACCGGCAAGCAACCGCTTTCATTCCGGCGGAAGGGATTAGTGAATTGCAATTAGCAGAGGCAGCATTACTTTCTTCGCTCGCTGATGAAACGCCGGAAGGGAAATCCATCGTTACCTTCACCCGAGAACATTTTCAAGCCCTGGTTCTTGATCCTGTATTAAAGGCTGAATTTATCCCGTTCTCAGCAGAAACCAGGGTCAGCGGTGCGGTTGTTGGGGAACGCAAAATACTGAAAGGTGCTGGCCAGGCAATAACAGCGCATGTGCAAAAACTTGGCGGGAAAGTTCCGACGAAAACTGAAGGAGATGCGGAGGCGATTGCGCGCAGTGGCGGTACGCCGCTTTTTGTCGCCGATGGTGCAAAAATTTTAGGCGTCATACACTTAAAAGATATAGTAAAGCCGGATATTAAAAACCGCTTGGCGGAGCTACGTAAAATGGGAATCAAGAGCGTTATGATTACCGGCGATAATCCCCTTACCGCCGCCGCTATTGCTACGGAAGCGGGAGTCGATGATTATTTGGCGGAAGCAACGCCGAAAGATAAGTTGGCTCTGATTAAAAAAATGCAGGAGGGTGGTGAGCTGGTTGCAATGGTAGGAGACGGCACCAACGACGCCCCAGCCTTGGCGCAAGCAGATGTCGCGGTAGTAATGAACAGCGGCACCCAGGCGGCGAAAGAAGCTGGAAATATGGTTGATCTTGATTCCAACCCAACGAAACTTATTGAAATTGTGGAAATCGGAAAACAATTATTGATGACGCGAGGAAGCTTGACTACATTTTCTATCGCCAATGATCTATCCAAATATTTTGCCATTATTCCGGCGGCTTTCGTCAGCACTTATCCGGCTTTGGCGAGGCTTAATATCATGCATCTGGCAACTCCGCAAAGCGCCATCATGTCAGCGGTGATATTCAACGCCCTCATAATAGTCTGCTTAATTCCATTAGCGCTTAAAGGCGTGAAATACCGGCATGTCGCGGCGGCAAACCTCCTTCAGCACAATATATTTGTTTATGGCCTGGGCGGAATCATCGTCCCGTTCATCGGAATAAAGGCGATTGATATGCTGCTGGTAATGACAGGGCTGGCTTAAAGCGAGGGAAAATGATTAGTTCAATACGCCCAACTATAGTTTTTTTAATCCTGCTGACATTCCTTTTCGGAATTGTTTATCCAGCGCTTTGCACCGGAATAATTCAAGGGTTATTCTCGCACCGGGCCGAAGGCAGCTTGACTCAAAAAAATGGTAAAGTCCTTGGCTCGGAACTTATCGGCCAGAACTTCTCCGATCTAAAATATTTTTGGGCCCGGCTTTCTGCAACTTCGCCATATCCTTATAATGCAAGCTCATCAACCGGCTCTAATTTCAGCTCCGCCAACCCGGATTTGTTAAAAGCCGTAAAAGGTCGCATTAAAGCCCTTAAAGAGGCCGATTCCGGAAATAAAGCTCTAATTCCGGTTGATCTAGTAACCAGCTCCGCTAGCGGCCTTGACCCGCATATCAGCCCGGAAGCTGCCGATTATCAGATAAAGCGGGTAGCAAGAATGCGCAATCTGCCGGAAAAAACCGTAAGGGCGTTAGTTGCCAAATATACCGAAGACAGACAATTTGGTATATTCGGTGAGCCGACAGTTAATGTGCTTAAGCTGAATCTAGCACTCGACGGAAAAATATGATTATCGGGTGATGGTTACCTTTGGAAGAGCACTATTGGCCGTAAATGGTAATAGTCACCCATAAAATCTTTCGATTAACGGATTGAATAGAAAACGATATTAATGGTCGGGGCGGAGTGATTCGAACACTCGACCCTCTGGTCCCAAACCAGATGCGCTACCAGGCTGCGCTACGCCCCGACTGGCCGGCATAGTAGGCATAACTGGACTCGCGGTCAAGGCTGTGGCGGGGCTTTATCACTACGTCCTAGTGATATTCCGCAAATGCTCAATGACGTAATCGATGTCAGTGCGGGATAAATCTATGGAAAACGGCAAACCAACGACTGTATCGGCAAGCATTTCAGTTACCGGCAATTCCATCCGCAGAAATTTCGCATAGGCCGGATGATTATGGCAACCCCTGGTCCACCATTGTTTGCCCTCAATGCCCTTGCCTTTAAGCGCTGCGATTATATCCTTCGCCATCAGCCCCGTGAAACTGACATTGCATACCGAACTGACCCACTCGTCGGAAAGCAGCCAGGGCGATGAAACATCCCTGCCGAAACATTCGCGGAACGATTCGATGTAGTGCAGTTTCAGCCGCGTCCATACCGCTTTTTTGTGACTCCATAAGTCGAGCGCAGCTAGGCCGACTGCGGCTGCATATTCGCTCATCTTGGCGTTGGTTCCGGGCAGCCGGATTTCCCGTGCGCCGGAGAATCCGAAATTTATCAATTCGCGCACTCGCTGCATCAAACCGGCGTCAGATGAGATGATGATACCGCCTTCGCCTAGCCCAAAAACTTTCGTCGCATGCATGCTTATCATCACCGGGCATTTCCCGGGTTTAGCTTTGGGAACGGTGGAAAAGGAATCGAACCCGGCAGCAGCGTCGATCAATACTTTAATCCCGGTTTCCGAGGAAAATTCGTCCCATTTCGCGGTATCAAGCGGCGCGCCGAATGGCGAAACTACCATCACCGCGCTTACCATCCCCGGAACTTTTTTTATCCATTCCTTCACGCTTTCCGGCTCTATTGCCCAGCTGTCTTTGTCGATGTCGATGAAATAGGGAACCAGACCGGACGCGATTGCAGCAGCGGGCGACGCCATGAATGTCCAGGAGGGCACCAGGCAGAAGCTGCCCTTCGGCAAATCTAGCGCGCGCAAAGTGGCGCTTAAGCCCGACGTGCCATTGGCAACCGTTAGTACTGTTCCTTGCCCCATATCGAAGAATTTTTCCAGCCGCCGCTCGAACTCCACCGCTAGCGGCCCGAAATTCGAATACCAGCGGTTCTTATCAATCGTCTCCAGATAGGGAAGTATATACTGCGCTTCCGGCAGCAGCGGCCGCATTATGGGAATGTTTCTCGGATTTTGCATAGGCTCTAAAGAATCACGCTGGAAATCATGGAAAAAGAATACTAGATAGTAAGGGAGACATGCAAGATAGAGAAGCGAATTGATAATCGACCCCATTAAACTTTCCGAAGATTTAATCCGTTGCGAAAGCGTGACGCCGGAAGATGGCGGGGCGGTTACCGTGCTGGTGCGGGCGCTGGAACCGCTCGGATTTTCCTGCCACGTCCTGCCATTCATCTCGAAAGAAGATCCAGCGGAAGTTCAGAATCTTTACGCGCGGCGGGGCGATGCGGGGAAAAATTTCTGTTTCGCCGGACATACCGACGTTGTCCCGCCGGGCGACGGTTGGAAATTTGGCGCCTTTAACCCCACCATAGAAAATGGCCGACTCTATGGTCGCGGCGCGTCCGACATGAAATGCGCCATCGCCGCTTTCGCCGCCGCGGTATCGGAATTCTTGGCGGGAAATGCTGGGAAAAAATTCCCCGGTTCCATCAGTTTTCTAATCACCGGCGACGAAGAAGCGCTGGCCTTCAACGGCACGAAAAAAGTCCTGGAATGGATGGCCGCCAAGCGGGAAAAAATCGATACCTGCATCGTCGGCGAGCCAACAAGCGTAAAAAAATTGGGCGATGTGGTGAAGATCGGCAGGCGCGGCAGCAGCAGTTTTGCGCTTGCCGTGCATGGTGCGCAGGGACATGTCGCTTATCCGCATCTAGCTGATAACCCGGTGACGCGGCTGGTGAATATTTTATATGATCTGAAAAAAAATCCGCTGGATTCTGCTACAGAATTTTTCCCAGCGTCGAACCTGGAAGTGACGAGCATTGACGTCGGAAATCCGGCCACTAATGTTATCCCACGGCTTGCGACAGCTAAATTCAACATCCGGTTCAATGATTCTAAGACCGCGAAAAAGCTGGAAAACTGGGTGCGCGGAATATGCGGGAAACATGCGGAAAAATATGATTTGGAAATCCACGTTACCGGCGAGGCCTTCATTACCAAACCGGAGGGCAAGCCGGGCGATTTCAGCGCGCTGGTTTCCACTGCAGTTGAAAAAATAACCGGGGCAAAGCCGGATTTGAACACGACCGGCGGCACGTCGGATGCTCGGTTCATCCGAGAATTCTGCCCAGTGGTGGAACTTGGAATGCTGAACGCTACCGCGCATAAGGTGGATGAAAATGTAGCCGTGGCGGATATCCTGGAACTCACGAAAATCTACCGGGAAATCCTGGTCGGGTATTTTTCCTGAGGTGGTATCGCCGTCATTCCGGACAAGCGAAGCGCGATCCGGAATCTTAAGATTCCTGCTTTCACAGGAATGACGCCGTTTCTTTGCCTGATTACCCGTCTAGCGGTTCGGTTTTGAGCGGTTGACCCTTAACGATTTTCTCGACTTTCAATTTGGCCTCGTGCAGTTTTTTTTCACAATAGCTTTTCAGCGCCGCGCCACGTTCATATTCCTCAATCGACTTTTCCAGTTCCTGCTGTCCGGTTTCCAGCTTGCGCACGATGCCTTCAAGCTCCTTCAAAGCCTGCTCAAACGACATTTTCTCTATATCGGGGAATTTATTTTCAGCCATATACATGGGTTAGAATAAATCATCACAGCGTTCCGTGGCAATGCTTATATTTTTTCCCCGAACCACAGGGGCAGGCCTCGTTCCGACCTATTCTGCCCCAGGTTTCTGGATTGTTCGGATCGATCACTTCCGAATGGCGGATTTTTAAGGGCACGTGGGTTTCGACCTCGCGCTCCTGCTGGCGCATTTCCGGCGGCGCGCCGGGATCGATCCGGGTTTCATGCATTTTCATTCTTTTCGGTGCCGGAATAATCCGGGGTTTTTCAACTGGCAATACGCTTAGTTCCAAATGGCTAAGCCTGGAAATCACCACCTCGCGCAAATTGCCGAGCATCCTCTCGAACATCATAAACGCCTCGCGCTTATATTCGTTGAGCGGATCTTTCTGGCCGTAAGCGCGCAAGTTTATGCCCTGGCGGAGGTGATCGAGCGAGAGCAGATGGTCTTTCCACAAGCCGTCCAGGGTGAACAGCAGTAGGCGCTTTTCAACATTCCGCATGACGCTTGCACCGTATTTTTCTTCTTTCCCCTCAAAATGGTAACGTACTTCGTGCAAAACGCGCTCAATGATTTCTTTCTCAGCAGCACCTTCCTCCATCGCCCATTCCTCAACCGGAATGGTGAAGCCAAATATCCGCCTGAGCTCCTTCTCCAGAGTTTCGGTTTGCCAGGCTTCGGCATAGGCGTTCTGCGGGACATGCAAGTTCACCAGGTTTTCCGTCACTTCCCTCAGCATTTCATTTATGGTTTCGGAGACGTCTTCAGCCTCCATTAATTCGATGCGCTGTTCGTAAATGACTTTACGCTGGTCATTCATCACGTCATCGAATTTTAGCAGGCTTTTCCGCATTTCGTAGTTGCGCGCTTCGACACGGCTCTGTGCTTTTTCCAATGCCTTGCTCATCCATGGATGGAAAATCGCCTCACCTTCTTTTAAGCCCATGCGGCGCAGGAACGCATCCATTTTTTCCGAACCAAAAATCCGCATTAAATCATCTTGCAGCGAGAGAAAGAATTTCGATTCACCGGGATCGCCCTGGCGGCCCGAACGGCCGCGGAGCTGATTATCGATGCGGCGGCTTTCGTGCCGCTCGGTGCCGATGACGTATAACCCTCCCGCCGCGATAACTTTTTCTTTGTCTGCTTGTATTTCCGCCGCAATTTTTTCTTTCTGCTCTGGCGCCTGTTTTATCAAAGGTTCCGGGTTTCCTCCGAGCATTATATCAGTACCGCGCCCAGCCATGTTTGTGGCGATGGTGACGCCCCTGGAGCGTCCGGCCTGCGCGATAATTTCCGCTTCCTGCTCATGATAGCGCGCGTTCAAAACCTGATGCGGAATTTTCTTTTTCTTCAGTAGGCCGGAAAGATATTCCGAGCGCTCAATCGAAATCGTTCCCACAAGCATCGGCTGGCCTTTTTTATGGCACTCCTCGATGAGTGCGATTATCGCGGCGTTCTTCTCATCCAACGTGCGGTAGATTTCATCATCGCGGTCGCTGCGTGCTACCGCCATATTGGTTGGAATCTCTATCACATCTAATTTATAAATATCCCGGAATTCGGCAGCTTCGGTCATAGCCGTTCCGGTCATACCGGCAAGTTTCTTATAAAGCCGGAAATAATTCTGGAAAGTGATCGAAGCAAGTGTTTGATTTTCATTCTGCACCGGAACTTTTTCCTTGGCCTCCAGCGCTTGATGCAGGCCTTCAGAATATCTGCGGCCTTCCATCATCCGGCCGGTGAACTCATCAATGATGACAAGTTTATTGTCCTTCACGATATAATCAACGTCGCGGGTGAATAATTTATGCGCGCGGAGCGCCTGATTCGCGTGATGCACGGCTCCGATGTTCGCCATATCGTAAAGGTTGGAACCCGGCTCGACAATTCCTTCGGCTGTCAGCATTGCCTCGATTTTCTTGCTCCCTTCCTCGGTCAATGTGACGGTGCGGGCTTTTTCGTCTTTCTCAAAATCCGCCGCTTCCAGCTTTGGAATCAACCAGTCAACCTTCACATATAGGTCCGAATTATCCTCCGACGGACCAGAGATGATCAACGGCGTTCGTGCTTCGTCAATCAGGATTGAATCGACCTCGTCGACAATGGCAAAATTGAACGGCCGCTGTACCATTTCAGCGCGGGTGAACTTCATGTTGTCACGTAGGTAATCGAATCCCAATTCGTTGTTCGTGCCGTAAGTGACATCAGCGGCATAGGCCGCACGGCGCTCGTCATCGTCCAGATCATGCACGATGCAGCCGACGGTTAGCCCCAGGAATTCGTGGATTTTGCCCATCCATTCTGAGTCGCGTTTGGCGAGGTAATCGTTGACAGTGACGATATGCACGCCCTTGCCTTCCAGCGCGTTCAAATATGTCGCAAGCGTTGCGACCAGGGTTTTTCCCTCACCGGTGCGCATTTCCGCGATCATGCCGCGGTGGAGTATTACACCACCGATTATCTGTACATCGAAATGGCGGAGGCCGAGAGTCCGCCGTGAAACCTCGCGCACCGTGGCGAAGGCTTCCGGCAAAATATCGCTCAATGTTTCGCCGGAGCGCAATTTCCTGCGGAACCTATCGGTCTGGCCACGCAAATCGGAATCGGAAAGCTTTTGCAGTTCCGGCTCAAGTGCGTTCACTTCGACAACGATCGGCTGGATGGATTTTATCATCCGCTCGTTGACGGTGCCGAATATTCTTTTGGCTATTGTTGATAACATAGTTTGAATCAGTTCCTTGGTTTTTTCTGCATAAAAGAATTAAAAAAATATAACTCAACGCACCCTATCATTTGGGTTGCCAGCGCTTTTTATAGTGGATGAATGTAGTGCTTCTGCACCCAAAAACTCATAAATGGCTGTTTGTGCATCCATTGCTATTTGTGCAATTCTGCCATTGATATGATGAAGCACTATTCCTCCTAACTTCATATGCTGTATTTGATCCTTCTCACCTGTTGTCATATCTTTTGCTTGTTTGGCAAAGTGTGCCAGATTTTTAAGGTGCGGGTTATCAACCATTACCTGCTTGTCTAAAACCAAGCTTAATAATAGCTCAAGACCAATTGATTGGTTATTGAGAAGTGCCTCAATTGCATTTTTTTGTTCTTGCATCAACACCATCAGAGCATCGTAACGATCAGGCAACCGATAAGCCTCACGCGTTAAATCTAACTCAGCAATGGCACCAGGAAGTACTTTCAGGCTATTTTCCAATTCAGCACGTTTTATTGTATCTTTTAAGCTCATTGACAGTACCGAATATTTTTCGCGAGGGTAGAGATCATGTTTTAAAAATTCGTCGGTTGCAGTGTTCCAGGGATCTAACTTTCCAATATACTTTTATTTTTTTAGGGGGTTATAATCCCTCAAAATACCGGGGTTGCCAAGAAGTAAATAGCAAAACTTGACGAAATGTATTAGAGGAAATAGCATGGTTGCCGCAAGCATAGACCTTAAAGAAATAGAGAAATTTTCCAGAGTGGCGGATTCCTGGTGGGATGAGCGCGGGGATTTCGCGCCTCTGCATAGGATAAACCCGGTCAGGATCGGGTTTATATTGCAGAAAGTTGAGGGTTGCGGGTTACAATCTCTCCAGGGGTTACGCATTTTAGACATCGGCTGTGGCGGTGGGCTGCTGGCCGAGCCGATGGCGCGCCTGGGGGCGTTGGTTACTGGCATTGACGCATCGCCGGAAAATATCGCGGTGGCAAAACTTCACGCGGCAGCGGAGGGGTTGGAGATTGATTACCGGGCGGGGAATGTGGAGGAGTTAGCTGCAAATCGCAACTTGCAACTCTTCGATATTATCCTCGCCATGGAGATAATTGAGCATGTGGCGGATGTACCGGGTTTCGTTGGAAGCTGCTGCAAATTGCTCGCGCCGGGGGGGGTGATGATTCTTTCCACCATCAACCATACGCTTAAAAGCCTGGCACTCGCCAAAATCGGGGCGGAATACATCCTGCGCTGGCTGCCCATAGGGACGCATGACTGGCGGAAATTCTTGAGTCCCGGCGAGATTGAGCCGCTACTCCGCGTGGGCGGATTGAAATTGGTGGAGTTGAAAGGCATGTCATATTCGCCCTTAAAAAATTCCTGGCATTTAACCGATGACATTTCGGTAAATTATTTTATGGTGGCGATTAAAGGAAAATAATGAGGCAAAATAATGCGCGGAAAGAAACTTAAGATAATTCTGATATTGGTCGCCATTGGCCTGGCGGTATATTATTTGCCTAGGCTTTTTGGTGGTCATGGCCAAGAAAAACAACAGGGGATGGCTATGCCGATTGATGTCGCAGCCGTCATTGAGCGCGATGTCCAGCAATGGAACGAATTTTCCGGCCGCCTAGTTGCGGTTGATCAGGTTGAGGTAAAACCCCGTGTTTCCGGTGCGATCGACAGCATACATTTCCAGGAAGGTGCAACCGTGAAGAAAGGAGACCTGCTTTTCATCATCGATCCGCGGCCATATGCCGCCGAAATTGCGCGAGAAGAAGGGGCGCTGGCGTCGGCGGAAGCCCAGGTTTCGCTGGCGATCACCGAAAGCGCACGTGCGAAGCGGCTTTTGGCTGATAAGGCTATTCCGCAGCGTGAATATGACGAAAAGATAAACGCGTTAAAAGTGGCAGAGGCAAACGTAAAAACTGCGCATGCGGCGCTCGAAGCTGCGAAACTTAATCTTGAATATAGCCATATCAAGGCGCCGGTCACTGGCCGCATCGGCCGCGCCGAGATAACCGTCGGCAATATAGTCGAAGCGGGGTCAAGCGCGCCGACACTCACCAGCATTGTCTCGAACAACCCGGTTTATGCCGATTTCGATGTGGATGAGCAGACTTTTCTGAATTATGTTCGGGCCAAGGCCACCGGCAATAAGGATGCCGGAAAAATCCCGGTCATGCTAGCACTGGACGCTGGTAACAACATATTGCGCGGCGGCGCCATACAATCTTTTGACAACCGGCTGAATCCGCAGTCCGGCACTATCCGCGTCCGTGCCGTGTTCGATAATTCCGACGGTGCCCTGGTGCCCGGATTGTTCG
Source organism: Alphaproteobacteria bacterium (assembly GCA_013288565.1). Classification (GTDB taxonomy): domain Bacteria; phylum Pseudomonadota; class Alphaproteobacteria; order Rickettsiales; family JABDBP01; genus JABDBP01. The sequence goes on from JABDBP010000006.1 coordinate 64,976, forward strand.
CCCGGATAATGCTGGGCGATGCCGGATTGACCAAAGCTATACTCATCACCGATAAGGCTGTCGGTACCGACCAGAGCAAAAAATTCGTCCTTGTAGTTGGCGCAGATAACAAAGTGCAATACCGGGAAATCAAGCTAGGCGGGGTGACGGAAGGATTGCGTGTAATCAAGGAAGGCTTGCGTCCGGGCGAGAAAATAATCGTCAATGGCCTCCAGAGATCCAAGCCGGGAATGGAAGTGAAGCCAGAATTGGTGGGGATGGAGAATCAGAAATCTGAATCCGGAACACAGAAGCCGGAAAAGAAATGAATATCTCCCGCTTCTTCATAGACCGACCGATATTCGCGGGCGTCCTTTCGCTGCTGATTTTCATTGCCGGCGCGATTGCCGTCTGGCAATTGCCGATCTCCGAATATCCCGAAGTGGTGCCGCCGTCGGTGGTTGTGCACGCCCAATTTCCAGGTGCTAATCCGGAAGTAATCGCCGAAACCGTTGCGGCACCGCTCGAAGAGCAAATCAACGGTGTCCCGGGCATGCTTTATATGTTCAGCCAGGGCACCAGCGACGGACAGATGAATCTCACCGTCACTTTCCGCCTGGGCACCGACGGGGATTTAGCCCAGGAGCAGGTACAGAACCGTGTCAGTCAGGCACTGCCCAGGCTGCCGGATATCGTTCGACAGTTTGGCGTCACTGTGGTGAAAAGCTCGCCTGATATCACCATGGTTGTCCACCTGATTTCGCCCAAAGACCGTTACGACATGCTTTATTTGCGCAATTACGCGCTGCTGAACGTCCAAGACAGGCTGGCGCGCCTGCAAGGCGTTGGCCAGGTGCGGGTTTTCGGCGGCGGCGATTATGCAATGCGTATTTGGCTAAATCCCGAGAAAATTGCCGAACATGGCATGAGTGCTCATGATGTAATCAACGCTATCCGGGAGCAGAACCTGCAGGTGGCGGCGGGGATTATAGGCGCGCCGCCCTCACCGAATGGCCCAGATTTAACACTTTCGGTAAATGCCGAAGGCCGGTTGCACAGCGAAGAGGAATTCGGCAATATTATCGTGAGAACGGCGAAAGACGGTGCGGTGACGCGGTTAAAAGACGTGGCGCGTGTTGAGCTTGGCGCATCAGATTATTCGCTGCGCTCACTGCTCGATAACAAACCGGCGATCGCCATCGGGATTTTCCAGGAGCCGGGAGCGAATGCGCTAGCCATTTCCGCGAACGTACGGAAAGTCATGCAGGATTTGAAGCGCGATTTCCCCGAAGGCCTGGATTATAAGATCGTTTACGATCCGACGGTATTCGTGCGCGAATCAATCCGGGCAGTGATTCATACATTGCTCGAAGCCGTGGCGTTGGTGGTGCTGGTGGTGATATTGTTCCTACAAACCTGGCGTGCTTCGATCATACCACTGCTTGCTGTGCCGGTTTCCATCGTCGGAACTTTCGCACCGATGTTGCTATTCGGGTTTTCTATCAACGCGCTTTCGCTGTTCGGATTGGTGCTGGCAATTGGTATCGTTGTAGATGACGCCATCGTGGTAGTGGAGAACGTCGAGCGAAACATTGAGCGCGGGCTTTCGGCAAAGGACGCGACATACCAGGCGATGCGGGAGGTTTCCGGGCCCATAATCGCCATCGCGCTTTCACTTATCGCCGTATTCGTGCCTATAGCCTTCATCAGCGGATTGACCGGCCAGTTCTATCGGCAGTTTGCGCTTACCATCGCCATGTCCACTGTGATTTCCGCTTTCAATTCGCTGACGCTTAGCCCCGCCATGGCAGCGCTACTCCTGAAAAGCCGTGACGCACCGAAAGACCCGCTGATGCGGGTGATGGATAAAAACCTGGCCTGGCTGTTCGGCCCCTTCAACCGCATGTTCAAGCGCGGATCGGAAAAATACTCCGGCGGGGTGATGAAAGTTTTAAACCGCAAGGCACTGGCGTTCACGGTATATATGATCCTAATAGGGTTCACCTATATCGGGTTTTCGCATGTGCCGATGGGATATGTGCCGCAGCAGGACAAGCAGTATCTGGTCGGCTTCGCGCAACTGCCGAACGCCGCAAACCTCGACCGTACCGAGTCCGTCATCCACCGCATGTCGGAAATCGCGATGAAAACGCCGGGCGTAGAAAACGCCGTAGCCTTCCCCGGGCTTTCCATTAACGGATTCACCAATTCCACCAGTGCTGGAATAGTTTTCGTGACGCTGAAACCCTTCGACGAGCGTAATTCCAGCGATCTTTCCGGTGGCGGCATCGCGCATAGCCTGAACATGCAATTCGCCTCGATAAAAGATGCGTTCATCGCCATGTTCCCGCCGCCTTCGGTGCAGGGACTTGGCACTATCGGCGGATTCAAACTGGAAATCGAAGATCGGGCGGATTTGGGTAATAACGCTTTGAGCGATACGGTGGGTGCGGTTCTCGGTAAATCATACAAGAGCAAGGAAGTGGCGGGCGCATTTTCCGGGTTCCAGATAAACGTACCCCAGCTTTTCGCCGACATTGACCGCACCCGCGCCAAGCAGCTCGGACTCTCCATCACCGATATATTCGATACAATGCAGATTTATCTCGGCTCGCTCTATATCAACGACTTCAACAAATTCGGCCGTACCTATGAGGTGATTGCCCAGGCCGATGCACCGTTCCGCGCATTACCGGAAAATATCGGGCAGTTGAAAGTCCGGAATGTGACGGGGGAAATGGTGCCTTTGGGCAGCGTTTTGAAGGTGAGTCAGAGTTATGGGCCGGACCGTGCTATGCGCTATAACGGCTACCGCTCGGCTGATATAAACGGTGCACCTGCTCCGGGATTTTCCACCGGCCAGGCGCAGGATGCGATAGAAAAAATCGTGCGTGAAACTCTGCCCAAGGGCATGGATTTCGAATGGACGGAATTGCCGTACCAGCAAATTCTCGCTGGTAATACAGCAATATGGGTGTTTCCGCTCTGCGTGCTGTTCGTGTTCCTGGTGCTGGCGGCACAATATGAAAGCCTGACGCTGCCGCTCGCCATCATCATGATCGTGCCGATGTGCCTGCTTTGCGCCATCACCGGCGTGTGGATTTCCGGTGGCGATAACAATATTTTCACGCAGATCGGCTTGTTCGTGCTGGTCGGCCTAGCCTGCAAGAACGCCATACTTATCGTCGAATTTGCCCGTGAATTGGAGATTTCCGGCGAAACGCCGGTGCAGGCAGCGATACATGCCTGCCGCATGCGGCTCAGGCCCATATTGATGACGTCATTCGCATTCATTATGGGTGTAATCCCGCTAGTGCTCAGTCGCGGCGCTGGCGCGGAAATGCGGCATGCAATGGGCGTCGCAGTGTTTTCCGGGATGCTCGGCGTAACTTTTTTCGGCTTGTTCCTGACGCCGGTATTTTATGTGGGACTCAGGCTTCTGGTGAACAAGCCGCTGCATCATGCGGGCGGAGTATCAATCGGCGGGACAGAGGGGGGAAAATGAGAAAGTTTTTCTGCCTTTTTGCATTGATGGTTTCCGCCTGCAGTCTGGCACCAAAATACAAAAAACCGGAAATGAACATTCCGCAGCAATTCAAAGAGGCAGGTAATTGGAAGATCGCCGAGCCGGGGGAAAATAAGGATCGCGGGGAGTGGTGGAAAATTTTCAATGATCCTGAGTTGGATAGTCTCGAAGCGGAGGCGGTGAAAGCTAATCAATCACTGAAAGCCGCCGCTGCGCGCGTCGAAGAATCACGCGCTGCTGTGCGTGCCGCGCGCGCCTCTTTCTTCCCGGAAATCAACCTCGGCGGCAATGCATTAAGATCTAAGCCTCCCAGTGCTTCCGGCATTGCGTTCGGCCTTCCGGCAAAGCAATTCCGGCCATATACACTCTACAGCGCCGAAGGCTCGGTTTCCTACGAAGCCGATTTGTTCGGCCGGGTGCAGGATACTTACAAAGCCGCGAAATTCGACGCCAAAGGTGAAGCGGCAACTTACCACAGCATATTGCTGGCACTTCAAGCCGACGTCGCCGAAAATTATTTCGCGCTCCGCGCCATGGATGCCGAGCGCGTGTTGCTGCGTGATACGGTGCAAATCCGGACGGAAGGAAACCGCATAATGCAAGATGAATTTAAAGCTGGTGAAACTGGCGAGCAGGACGCGGTGCGGACGGAAACCGAGCTGGCAAGTGCGAAGGCCAATCTCGCTGCACTTGATAAAACTCGCGCGGGCGCCGAGCACGGGCTGGCGGTTTTGCTCGGGAAAACGCCTGCGGAATTCACATTTGCTGAAATGCCACTGGACGGTTCACCACCCGCGGTTCCCGCCGGACTGCCATCGGCGCTCTTAGAGCGTCGCCCCGATATTTCCGCCGCACAATATACAATGAAAGCGGCAAATTCGCGGATCGGCGTCGCGCGTTCGGCGTTTTTCCCGAGCCTGACGCTGACTGGCTCCGGCGGGTTCGAATCGACCATGCTGCATAATCTGTTTGACTGGCCGAACCGCACCTGGGCCTTAGGGCCGCTGTTCGGCTCGGCGCTGACCATTCCACTGTTCAGCGGCGGGGCCGATTTTGCCAATCTTGATTTAGCAAAATCCGGATATGACGAGGCGGTAGCAAATTATCGCCAGCAAGTATTGGTGGCATTCCGCGAAGTGGAGGATAATTTATCCGACCAGCGCCTGCTTGCCGACCAGCTGCATGAACAGGAAACCGCCGCAACTTCTGCGAAACGCTCGGCAGAATTATCAAGGAAGCGCTACCAGGAAGGCGAAACCAATTATTTCGAAGTAGTCGATGAAGACCGTACTTCGCTTGCTGAGCAACGTGCATTGGTGGAAGTTAGAGGAGCGAGGTTTGTAACTACCGTGACGTTGATTCGCGCCCTGGGAGGCGGGTGGAATTAAGTTTTGCCGGCAACGATCTTCCTTATCTCGCCTGTGACTTTCCCGATTTCCGCCATACCATCGACCGAATATAATATCCCTTTTTCGCGGTAATAGGGTAAGAGCGGCGCCGTTAAATCATTATAAGCTTTGAGGCGCGCGGCAACGGTTTCCGCCTTGTCGTCGGCGCGGCAGGAAAACTCAGCCGAACCACAATTATCGCATACACCCTCGGCTTTGGTCGGCCGGGTCTTTTTGTTGTAACCGGCACCACATTTGGAGCAAGTGAATCTATTGGAAATCCGCTCTACCAGGGCCTTATCATCGACGTGGATTTCGATGACTTTATCTATTTTCTTATTCAGTTTCGGCAATGTTTCATCAAGAAAAACCGCCTGGGCAAGTGTGCGCGGGAAACCGTCGAGGATGAATCCTTTACTGCAGTCAGGGCGCGCTATGCGATCGGCGATCATGGAAACCATAACCTCGTCGGGAACCAGCTTTCCCTCCTTCATTATTTTTTCAGCTTTCTTGCCGATTTCGCTGCCTTTGGCCACGGCCTCGCGCAGCATGTCGCCGGTTGAAAGCTTGCAAACTCCCAATGTTTCCTGCAGGATTTGCGCTTGCGTTCCCTTACCCGCTCCCGGCGGCCCCAGCAGGATAATATTCATTACCGACCTTTCAATTTCGCCTTCTTAATTAGGCCTTCATACTGATGGGCGAGAAGGTGGGACTGGATTTGCGCCACCGTGTCCATGGTAACGTTAACGACGATAAGCAGGCTTGTCCCACCGAGATAGAACGGCACCGAATATTGTGCAATCAATATTTCTGGAAAGGCGCAGATGAGCGAAAGGTATGCCGCACCGATGACGGTGAGCCGCGTCAGCACATAATCCAGATATTCCGCCGTGTTGGTGCCGGGGCGGATGCCGGGGACGAATCCGCCGTATTTCTTCAGGTTATCCGCTGTTTCCGCCGGGTTGAACACATGCTTGGTATAGAAAAAACAGAAGAAGGTGATGAGAGAAACATAGAGTAACAGATAAAGCGGTTTTCCATGACCGAGATAGATGGAAACATCCTGGAGCCAGCCGGGGCCGTGGCCGGAGGCAAACCCAGTGATGAAGGCTGGGAAAGAAAGCAGAGAGCCAGCGAAAATCGGCGGAATCACGTTTGCGGTATTCAGTTTCAGCGGCAGATGCGAAGCCTCTCCGCCGAACATTTTGTTGCCGACCTGGCGTTTGGGATATTGCACGATTATCCGCCTCTGTGCCCGTTCCATAAACACGATGAAAGCGGTCAAACCCACCGCCATCGTGAGTATCAGCATAATCGCCAGTGGCGACATTGCACCCTTGCGGCCAAGCTCAAACAGCCCAGCAATCGCCGATGGCATGGCAGCGACGATTCCGACGAAGATGATCAGCGATATGCCGTTGCCGACGCCGCGTGCGGTTATCTGCTCACCGAGCCACATCAAAAATAATGTTGCTGTCACCAGCGTTATGACGGTGGTCAGCCGGAAGAAAAATCCTGGATCGGCAACCGCCGCACCGTTCGTGCCGTGAATGCTTTCCAGAAACATCGCGATGCCAAACCCCTGGAACGTCGCAAGCAAAACCGTACCGTAGCGAGTATATTGATTGATTTTCCTGCGACCTAATTCACCTTCTTTTTTTAAAGTGCCTAACGTCGGAATTATCACCGTCAAAAGCTGCATGATGATCGACGAGGTGATATACGGCATGATGGAAAGCGCGAATATTGTCATGCGCTTGAATGAGCCACCGGAGAACATGTTGAAATAATCAAGGATGCCACCGGTGTTGCGGTTCAGGATTTCGCCTAGTATGCGAGAATCGACGCCGGGGAGCGGAATATGTGCACCCAGCCTAAAAACCAGCAATGCACCTAGTGTGAACCACAGCCTTTTCTTTAAATCCTCGGCCTTCGCAAATATACCGATGTTTATGCTGGAGGCTAGCTTTTCCGAGGCTGATGACATTTATTTTTTTTCTGGTCTAGGCTTTTCCGCTTTCTTTGCGATTAACTTTTTGGAGATTATAATAACTTCCCCACCAGCCTTTTTCACTTGCTCGATTGCGCTTTCGGAGGCGTAATCGACTTCAATGGTTATTGCGGTCTTAATTCCGCCCTTGGCGAGCAACTTCACACCGTTCGCGATCTTCTTCACCACCCCAGCAGATTTTAACGCTTCCGCATTTATCTTCCCGCTTAATTTCCCAGAATCCAAATATCGCTGGATGTCCCCAGTATTGATCGCAGCGATCTCCTTGCGCAGATTATTGGTGAACCCGCGCTTTGGCAAACGCCGGTGAATTGGCGTCTGGCCACCCTCGAAGCCCTTTATCGCAACGCCGGTACGTGCAGTCTGGCCCTTGCCACCGCGTCCGGAGGTTTTGCCCTTACCCGAGCCGATGCCTCGGCCAACCGTCATCTTGCGGTGACGCGCGCCTTTGTTGTCTTTTATGTTATTCAATGTCACTGTCATAAATTCACTCCTCATTGGTGATTGGTGATTAGTAATTGGAAAAATCTCAATTACTAATAACTAATTACCTTCCACTACTACCAAATGTCCGACTTTCTTTATCATCCCGCGCACTGCTGGGGTATCCTGCAATATCGAAACTCGGCCAATTTTATTCAGTTTTAGGCCGATAAGCGTCTGGCGCTGGTCTTTATAACGTCCCGCCGCCGAAGCAACCTGCCGTATCTTCACCGTTGCTTTCTGTTCCGCCATATTATTCCCCTTTCGCCTTGGTCTCGCGGTCACCGATAATATCGCCGATTTTCTTGCCGCGCCTGGCCGCCGTAGCTTTCGGCGATTGCAGTTTCAGCAGTGCATCGAAAGTCGCCCGCACCATGTTATATGGGTTCGACGAGCCGACCGATTTTGCCACTATATCCTGAATTCCCAATGTTTCAAATACCGCACGCATCGGGCCTCCGGCGATTATTCCGGTTCCCGGCGGCGCGGCGCGGAGAATCACCCGGCCTGACCCGAAACGGCCTTTCACGTCGTGATGCAGCGTCCGGCCTTCGCGCAAGGGAATGCGAACCATCGATTTTTTCGCGTCCTGCGTAGCCTTTTGCTTAGATTCTGCCACTTCCTTGGCCTTACCCGAGCCGTAGCCAACACGTCCTTTGCCGTCGCCGACGATGACCAGCGCAGCAAAACCGAACCGGCGCCCACCTTTCACCACCTTGGTAACGCGGTTGATGGCAACCAGCTTGTCGCTGAACTCTCCGCGCTCCTGCTGCTCGTTTCCTTGCGGTTTATTTTCTCTGTTGCGTGCCATATGTCCCCTTAAAATTTCAATCCACTCTCTCTTGCCGCCTCAGCCAAAGCCTTCACCCGACCATGGAATAAATATCCACCGCGGTCGAAAACCACTTCACTTACCTTAGCTTCTTGACCGCGTTTTGCGATCAGCGCCCCAACTTTTTTTGCCGCCTCGACATTACAGCCAGTTTTCCCCTTACCGGCGATTTCTTTTTCTGTGGAAGAAGCCGCGGCGAGCGTCACTCCTTTTCCATCATCTATAAGCTGGGCGTA
>JABDBP010000007.1 GCA_013288565.1 Alphaproteobacteria bacterium
ATCAACAATTATCTTCTGGGCCGCGAGCCGTTCCCCTTTGATCTTTTATATTGGAATTCCGACACTACCCGCATGCCAGCCAAAATGCACAGCTATTACCTGCGTAATATGTATTTGAACAATATGATGATCCGGCGCGGCGGACTCAGGCTATGCGGCGTCGATATAGATTTATCCCAGGTAAAAACCCCGACATACATACTTTCCACGCGCGAAGATCATATCGCTCCATGGGGCTCAACTTTCGCCGCGACAAAAATATATAAAGGCCCAGTGCGATTCGTTTTAAGCGCTTCCGGGCATGTGGCGGGGGTGATAAACCATCCCGATAAAAAGAAATATTCTTACTGGACAGCGGACGATAAAATCCTGAAACGCAAAACCCTCGCGCCAGAACAATGGCTGGCGGCGATGAAGGAACATCACGGCTCCTGGTGGCCGGATTGGCTGGAATGGGCGAAAAAATACAGCGGCGAAAAAGTTGCGAAGCGCACACCTGGCAAGGGGAAATTGAAAGCCATCGAAGACGCGCCGGGAAGTTACGTTAGGGTGAAGAGTTAGTTGCAAGTTTCAAGTTGCAAGTTTCAAGCCGAGTCCGTAAAATTTGCAACTTGCACCTCCTACAACTTGCAACTTTTTTTATGAAACTCTCTCAATATTTCCTCCCACTCCTGAAAGAAACACCGAACGATGCGCAGATTGTTTCGCACCGGCTGATGCTGCGCGCCGGGATGATTCGGCAGTTGCAAAGCGGGATATATAATTGGCTGCCGCTCGGCCTACGGGTTTTGAAAAAAATCGAGACGATAATCCGTGATGAGATGGATAAAGCTGGCGGCTTGGAAATCCTAATGCCCACCATCCAGCCCGCCGAATTATGGCAGGAATCCGGGCGTTATGACGCATACGGCAAGGAAATGCTGCGGATAAAAGATCGTCACGAGCGCGAGATGTTATATGGGCCTACGGCTGAGGAAGTGGTCAGCGATATTTTCCGTAAGAATATAAAAAGCTACAAAGACTTGCCGAAAAATCTTTATAATATCCAGTGGAAATTCCGCGATGAAATCCGCCCGCGTTTCGGCGTCATGCGCGGCCGTGAATTCCTAATGAAGGATGCTTATTCCTTCGACATGGATTTTGAATCGGCAAAAAAATCCTATGATTCGATGTATAAAACTTACTTGAAAATTTTCAAGCGCATGGGATTGAAAGTTATCCCAGTTCAGGCCGATTCCGGTGCAATTGGTGGGAATTTGAGCCATGAATTCCAGGTGTTAGCGCAAACCGGCGAAAGCGAAATTTATTATGAAAAAGAATTGGAAACTTTGCTGTTGCAGGATGAAATTGACATAGAAAAACTACAAAAATATTACGCCGCTGCTGATGAAAAACATGAAACCCAAGAGAATAAGCTCCCTCCGCATAAATTGAATAAAACGCGCGGCATCGAAGTTGGGCATGTATTTTATTTTGGCACCAAATATTCCAAGGCGATGAATATCACCGTCAAAAATAATAAAGGCGAGGATGTTTTCCCGGAAATGGGTTCCTACGGAATCGGCGTTTCCCGGCTGGTAGCGGCGATCATTGAAGCAAACCATGATGAAAACGGAATCATCTGGCCGGATAGTGTCGCACCATTCAAGGTTGGAATCATAAACCTAAAAACCAACGATGAAAGTTCCACAAAAATGTGCGATGAGATTTATGTAAAACTCCGCGAAAAAAATATCGAGGTTTTATATGACGACCGCGAGGAATCTACTGGCGCGAAATTCGCCGCGCAGGATTTAATCGGCACTCCATATCAAATCATCATCGGTCCGAGGGGCGCGGCTGTTGGAAAATTAGAGCTAAAAAAACGGGCGACGGGGGAGAAGGTGGAGATGCTACCGGAGATGGCATTGGGAAAATTGGTTTGATTATCAGCCTACACCCGGCCCCTGACCTGGTTTTTGGGGTGAATAAAATTGCACAAGTTGCTGGTATTGCGCTTCTGTCAGGTAGACGGTCAAAATATCATCTTTGACTAATTTACTGCGTGCAGTCGATTGCACAGCTTTTTTAAAAGCTTCATTTGTACTTGCAGCTTCAATTAACGCATATAAGGTTCTATATTCTGGAAAAGACCGGGAACTGCATCGTACCTTGTCCAATCCAAGCCCTGCATTCATAAAAATAGTAAAAATGGACATAGATTCTCCAGCAACGGCTCCTACTTTTAAGCTTGCTGCATAAACATCTCCACTATATTCTCGGGAATACTCATCCGCTTCCTTACGAAATCTTGTTAATTGATCCCTTGCTACTCTATTACGCTCATGATGCTCTTTGTTCACTGCATAAGCCGCGTCATTGGCAGCTTTCTCCTCATAAGTTAAAGGTTTTTTTTCTCCTTTCTGTATTCCCTTCTGCCAGTCTCTTGGATCATTTGGCCCCTTATACTCTCTATCGCTTCTATCCCCCATAATCTACCCCTTTAATATTGTTCCAATTGTAAATCACAAATTAAGTTATATGGTTGGTATCATATATTAATGGACAGTAATTTTGAACACTATAATGCAATTAATACCGCTTTTTAGCCCCCTAGAACGCCTAATCGCATTTCGCTATCTCCGCTCACGGCGGCGGGATGGGTTCATCTCGGTGATCGCTGGGTTTTCGCTGACCGGAATCGCACTCGGCGTCGCAACTTTAATAGTCGTTATGGCAGTGATGAATGGGTTCCGGGACGAGTTGCTCTCACGCATACTCGGCATCAATGCCCACATCACCGTCGCTGGATATGCACCAATAACCGATTACCTAAAACTTGCCGAAGATTTAAAAAAAATCCCCGGTGTGGTAGATGCAAGTCCGGTAGTGGAAGGCCAGGTAATGGTGCGGGCGAAGGGCGATTCAGCCGGCGCGCTGGTACGCGGCATTTCGCCTGATGATTTGCGCAGAAAAACTTTGATTGCGGATAATATAAAATCAGGAAACATTGCCGATTTCCAAGGAAAAGACACCGTTCTAATCGGCACGCGCATGGCAGAAAATTTTGGGCTGAAGCCCGGCGATTACATCACCCTCATCTCGCCGCAAACTACTGATACGGTAATAGGCGCGATCCCAAGGCTTAAGGATTTTCGCATCGCCGGAACGTTTGAGGTCGGGATGTATGAATATGATAGCAGCAATATTTTCATGCCACTTGAGGCCGCGCAGGTTTATTTCAAATTGCCGAATGCCGCGAGCGAAATCGAAGTGATGGTGAACGATCCGGAAAAAGCCGGGGTGATCGCGGCAAAAATTTTCGCACAAACCGGGGGGAAATACCGCGTCAGCGACTGGAAACTCACCAATTCACATTTCTTCAACGCGCTGAATGTCGAGCGCAACGTGATGTTCTTGATTCTCGCACTCATCATCCTAGTCGCAGCATTCAACATCATCTCCAGCCTCATTATGCTGGTAAAGGACAAGGCGAAAGCAATAGCCATCCTCCGCACAGTGGGGGCAACGCGCGGCTCAATCATGCGGATATTTTTCCTCTGCGGCGCCTCCGTTGGCGTAACTGGAACATTCCTGGGATTCCTCCTCGGCCTTGGATTCGCGCGGAATATTGACACGATAAAAGGCTGGCTTGAGCATTTAAGCGGAACCGAACTTTTCTCGCCGGAAATATATTTCCTCTCGCACTTGCCAGCGCGAGTGGAAGCGCATGATGTGATAATGATAGTCACCATGTCACTCGTACTTACCCTGCTTGCCACGATATATCCATCGCTCCGCGCCGCTAGCCTCGACCCAGCCGAAGGTTTGCGTTATGAGTAAAAAACCATTCAAGATCGGACTGATACAAATGCGCTGCTCGGACGATGCGGCAGAAAATCTTGCGAAAGCCACCAAAATGCTAGAGCGCGCCGCGGCGGACGGTGTTCAAATCGCCTGCTTACCAGAATTATTCCTCACCGAGTATTTCTGCCAACGGGAAGATCCCGCCCTGTTCGAGCTCGCCGAACCCATCCCCGGCCCCACCACAGATGCGCTCGGCAAAATCGCCAAGAAAACCGGCATGGTGATTGTGGGTTCGATATTTGAGAGACGCACGGCAGGCGTTTATCATAATACGGCGGTTGTCATTGAGCGTGATGGCAGCGTTAAAGGAATCTACCGCAAAATGCACATCCCGCATGATCCGCTGTTTTATGAAAAATATTATTTTACTCCGGGCGATCTGGGATTCAAAGCATTCGCTACCAGTGCCGGAAAAATTGGGACGCTGGTGTGCTGGGACCAATGGTATCCGGAAGCGGCGCGGCTCACCGCCATGCAGGGCGCGGAAGTGTTATTTTATCCGACGGCGATCGGCTGGCATCCTAAGGAGAAGAAGGAGTTTGGCGAAGCTCAGGTTTCCGCGTGGGAGACGATGCAGCGCGCACATGCGATTTCCAATGGTGTTTATGTTGCAGCGGTAAATCGTATTGGACATGAAGTCTTGAGCGGTGATGGTCTGGAATTTTTTGGCCATTCGTTCATCTCAGATCCGTTTGGGCGGATATTGGCAATGGGTAGCCATGATAAAGAAGAAATAATCACCGCAACCATCGACCCGGTATTAATCGAAGAAACCCGCCGCAACTGGCCGTTCTTCCGCGACCGCCGCGTTGACGCATACGGCGAGATTACCAAGCGTTTTGGAAATTAGCATGGCATCGCAATGGAGAATGCCTGCCGAGTGGGAGAAGCAGGAATCCATCCTGCTCGCCTGGCCGCATCATAAGGAAGATTGGCCGGGGAAGTTTGAGCCGATTCCCTGGGTATATGCTGAGATCATACGACACATAGCCACGCATCAGAAGGTACGGCTGTTGGTACAGAATACAGACGCACAAAAACAAGCACAGAATATGCTATCACGGGCGCATACGAACCTAAAGTATGTGGAGTTTTTTCATATCCCCACCAATCGTGGCTGGATGCGTGATACCGGGCCGATTTTCGTAAAGGGCACCAATGGCAAAGAAACAATTCTAGATTTCAAAAGCACCGGCTGGGCCAAATATCCCAATCACCGGCTGGATAACAAGGTACGTGAGCGTCTTAATGAAAAACTGAAACTACCACTTGTTAAGCCGCGGCACAAAGGCCGCCATGTGGTGTTGGAAGGCGGCGGAATTGATGTGAACGGTAAAGGCGCGCTACTGACTACTGAAGAATGGCTGCTATCCGACGTGCAGGTGCGCAACCCGGGATTTTCACGCGATGATTACGAGGAAATTTTTGCAAAATATTTGGGGATTAAACAAGTAATTTGGCTTGGCAACGGCATCGTAGGAGATGATACCCGCGGCCATGTTGATGATATAACCCGGTTCGTGAATCCCAATACGATTATAACAATGGTCGAAAAAAATAAGCACGATCCTAACCACGCATCATTGAAGGAAAATCTGCGGCGGCTGAAAGGATTGAGGAAATTCAACATCGTCGAAATCCCAATGCCTAGGGCTTTATTTTTCGAGGGCCAGCGGCTGCCCGCCTCATACGCGAATTTCCTAATTACCAATGAATTGGTATTGGTTCCGACTTTCAACGACCCGAACGACCGAATCGCGCTTTCCATATTGGCTGAATTATTCCCAAAACGCGAAGTGATCGGCATACATTCGGTCGATCTGGTGTGGGGACTCGGTACCATCCATTGCCTGAGCCAACAGGAGCCGAATTAAGAATAATTCATGATCTCGCTAGGCCGCAGCGAAAAAGTGGTTTTTTCGAGAACCGAAGCGCAGTGTACAAAAAAGTACATGAGCATCGGAAGCGCAGAAAAACCACTTTTGCAGCGCGGCCTAGTAGAGATCACGCCGCCTTCAGCATATTCCTGATAACATTCTGCAATATCCCGCCGTTACGATAATATTCCACTTCTTCCAGCGTGTCGATGCGGCAGAGGAGTTTGACGGTTTCGGTTTTGCCGCCGGCCCTGGCAATAACGCAATCCACATCCATCCGCGGAGTTATGCTTCCGGAAATGCCTTCGATGCTGATGGTCTCGCTGCCATCCAGCTTCAAAGTTTTGCGGTTCGCATCACCTTTGAAAACCAACGGCAATATGCCCATTCCGACCAGGTTCGACCTATGGATGCGCTCGAATGACTCGGCGATTACCGCTTTCACGCCGAGCAGCAACGTACCCTTTGCCGCCCAGTCACGCGAGGAGCCGGTGCCGTATTCTTTGCCGGCGAAAATCACCAGCGGCGTTCCATCGGTTTTATATTTCATCGCAGCATCGTAAATCGGCATTGCTTCACCATTCGGGATATATTTCGTCACGCCACCCTCGGTGCCTGGAGCCATCTCGTTTTTGATGCGGATATTGGCAAAGGTGCCGCGCATCATCACTTCATGGTTGCCGCGCCGCGCACCGTATGAATTGAAATCCTTTTGCTCGACACCGTGCTCTTTCAAATATTTTGCCGCCGGGCTAGTTTTGGAAATATTGCCCGCCGGGGAAATGTGATCAGTGGTTATCGAATCACCAAAAATGGCTAAAATCCTGGCGTTTTTCACATCGCCGGTTTTCACCCGTTCCATTTTCATGCCTTCAAAATAAGGCGGATTCTGGATATAAGTGCTGTCATCGTTCCAGCTATAATTTTCGCCCTTGGAAATTTTTATTCCCTTCCAGCTTTTATCGCCGGCGAAAACATCCGAGTATTTTTCCTTGAACATTTTCGGCGTGACGGTGGATAAAACCAATTCCTGCACCTCATGGTTAGTCGGCCAAATATCCTTCAAATATATCGGCTTGCCGTTCTTCCCCTTCCCTATCGCATCCTTGGTTAAATCAACATTCATCGAGCCTGCCAGTGCGTAAGCTACCACCAATGGCGGCGATGCGAGGTAATTGGCTTTGGTCAGCGGATGCACCCGGCCCTCGAAATTGCGGTTGCCGGAAAGCACAGCGGCCACGATCAAATCATTCGCGGTTATCGCCTCCTCGATTTCCGGCTTAAGAGGCCCGGAATTGCCGATACAGGTGGTACAGCCATAGCCAACCAATTCAAAACCGAGCTTATCCAGATATGTCTGGAGACCGGCTTTTTCCAGATATTCGGTGACAACTTTCGAGCCGGGTGCGAGAGAAGTTTTCACCCACGGCTGCACGTTCAACCCTAATTCCACCGCTTTTTTTGCAACTAAACCAGCCGCCAACATCACGCTCGGGTTGGATGTGTTGGTGCAGCTGGTGATTGCAGCAATAACGACGTTGCCGTGGTTCATGGCAAACTCGCCGTTCGTTTTCATGTCCACTGCGGATTCATTATAAATCTCCGGATCCCTCAACTGGGATTTCAACTTACTTTGGATCATCTCATCACCAGCGCGTTTTTTTGCTATATTCCCGCCCGGCGGTGGATTATGCGCAGAAAGCTCTCGCATATAGCTACCAAACGACTGCGCTGCATTGCTAAGTGCGATTTTATCCTGTGGGCGTTTTGGCCCGGCCAGGCTCGGCTCAACCTTGGATAAATCCAATTCCAGCACATCGGTGAATACCGGATCGGCCGATGTGGCGTCGTGCCACATGCCCTGCGCCTTGGCATAAGCCTCAACCAGCGCGATGGTTGCATCATCCCTGCCAGAAAGTTTTAAATATTTAATCGTCTCCGCATCTATCGGGAAAAACCCGCAGGTTGCGCCATATTCCGGCGCCATGTTGGCGATAGTCGCGCGGTCGGCGACCGGCAGGTTATTTAAGCCCGCCCCGAAAAACTCGACGAATTTATTCACCACGCCCTTAGCGCGGAGCATCTGCGTAACCGTTAAAACCAGGTCGGTCGCCGTGGTTCCCTCTTTCATCGATCCGTTCAATTTGAACCCGATAACTTCTGGTATGACCATCGAAATTGGCTGGCCGAGCATCGCAGCTTCCGCCTCAATCCCACCAACACCCCAGCCGAGAACCGCCAGCCCGTTTATCATAGTCGTATGCGAATCGGTGCCGACCAGCGTATCCGGGAAAGCCACGATTTTTCCGTTCTCTTTCTTCGTCCACACCACCTTAGCCAGATATTCCAGGTTCACTTGATGGCAAATGCCAGTCCCCGGTGGAACGACGCGGAAATTATCGAACGCCTCCTGCCCCCAGCGCAGGAATTCGTAGCGCTCGATGTTGCGTTCCATTTCCAGATGCACGTTTTCCCCGAAGGATTTTTTGCTGCCGTAACTATCCACCTGCACCGAATGGTCAATCACCAGATCAACCGGAGTCAGCGGATTTATTTTCTTGATGTCACCCTTCAGACTCCTCACCGCATCGCGCATCGCCGCCAGATCTACCACCGCCGGAACGCCGGTAAAATCCTGCATCAATACCCTTGCCGGGCGATAAGCTATTTCGTGATCGGATTTTTTCTTATCCAGCCAAGATGCGATGGCCTGAATGTCAGCCTTCTTAACGCTCGAACCATCCTCAAACCTGAGCAAATTTTCCAGCAATACCTTTAATGAATAGGGCAGCCGAGATAAATCCTTCCCCATAGCTTTGCCCGCCACACTTATATCAAAATAATCATAGGCCTTGCCGCCGGCTTTTAATTCCTTCCTGGTTTTCAGGCTGTCGATGGATTTGCTCATAGATTAGACTCCTTTTTTATGCAACGTCGTGGCATTGTAATCTAAAAACTGAACGATATTCCGTTTATATAACCATGGCCACATAAAAATTCCGTTTTGAAAATTAAAGTGTGTTAAAAACACTATATGATTTCGGTCAAAAATCTCGAATATCGGCGCGGGGAAAGGGTTATCCTGCAAAACCTAGATTTCGCCGTGAAACCAGGCGCCGGGCTGGTGATAACTGGCGCCAACGGCTCGGGGAAAACGACTGTATTGAAAATATTGGCCGAGTTAGTGGTGCCGCTTCATGGGGAAATAGAAATCCCGGGGGATATTCTCTATATCGGCCATAAAAATGCAATGAAGGAGGAGCTATCCGTTTTGGAAAACCTGGAATTCTGGGCGGATTTAGAGGGAAATGAAATACTGGTTCCCGCAAGCCTAGCCTATTTCCAGCTCGAGGATTATGCGGACTTGCCTTATAAGGCGCTTTCGCACGGATTACAGCGGCGGGCAGCACTGGCGCGGCTGATATTCTCTCCGCAAAAAACCTGGCTACTCGATGAGCCGTTCGCCCATATAGATAAGGAAACTGCCCAACGCTTGCGGAATTTGATAATCACCCGCACGGAGCAGGGCGGGATCGTTATATTATCCTCGCACCAGCCAGTCGATTTACCATTTAAGGAATTGGGGCTGGAATCACGGACTTGAAATTTACATCAAGATTTACTGCTGATAAATCGGCTTCAGCTTTTCCGGCCCCAGGAACTTCAGCTCCCCATATTCCCGTTGCCAACGCAATTCATTCATGCATTCATCGTTGGTGCGGTTATGCCACATTGCAAGGTTGTTGCATTGGTCTTTCGCGATCTGATAACCGTTTTCATTTTTGATGTAGTAAGGGCCAGAAGGCAACATCATCGCCTTGCCAACAAATTTTTCCTGCGGCGTCTGCCAATAATCCTGGCAGGCGGAGAGCAATAAACCCAGTGATACAATGGCTAAGTATTTTTTCATATTTGCTGTTGTCATTTCCATCTTTAATTCTCTATATTGCCAAGTTCAATAGTTTTTATGGCAGCCCAGCAGAAACAGATAGTCTTACTCGAGCGCAAGGAGGAAATTCCTTACCGCGAACTACCTTATAACGCCGAGGCGGAGCAGGTTTTGCTTGGGAGTTTGCTCACCAATAACGAGCTGTTAAACCGCATCGCCGATTTCCTCAACCAGGAGCATTTTTACGAGCCGGTGCATAAGCGGATTTATGAGGCGATCTCCCGCTACCTGGAGCGTGGGCTGGCGGCGACGCCGGTTACGCTCAAAACCCAGTTCGACAAGGACGAAGCGCTGTCCGACATTGGCGGAGCAACATATTTAACTAAGTTGGCCGGGCTTTCCACCGGAATAATAAACATCCTTGATTATGCGCGGATTATTTATGATCTGGCGCTACGCCGCTCGCTGATTGAAATAGGCGGCGATTTGGTGAACGATGCGTATAAAGACGATGAAACCACTTCGCCAGCCACCGACCAGATAGAAAAAGTTGAGCACCGGCTTTTTTCGCTCGCCAGCGAGGGCTTAAGCGAACGGGCATTCCAGCATCTGAAAACATCGCTCGCTGAGGCGATCACCCGCGCCGAATTTGCGCTGAAAAACCAGGGAGGCATCAGCGGCGTGCCGACCGGATTGCTCGATTTGGATAAGCTTCTCGGCGGGATGCATAAATCCGACCTGATAATCATTGCCGCCCGACCGTCGATGGGGAAAACCGCACTGGCCATTAATGTCGCGCTGAATGCCGCCGAAGCTTTCCTGAAAGAACAGCAGCATAAAAAAGAAACGGAAACCGAGCCGGATTTTGTGGAGAAGGAAAAAAATCTGCCGAAATCTATCGGGTTTTTCTCGCTGGAAATGTCGGCGGAACAGATTGCCTCAAGGTTGCTTTCGATGAAATCCGGCATCAATTCCAGTAATATCCGGCGCGGGCGGCTGGATAAGGACAAGCGCGAATTCCACAAGCTGGTCGAGGCGAACCAGGAGCTTTACCAACTGCCATTTTTCATCGACGAAACCCCGGCGATTTCGATTGCCGCATTGAGAACACGGGCACGGCGCTTAAAGCGCAAGCATAATCTGGGTTTGCTCGTGGTTGATTATTTGCAGCTTATCCGCGGCGTTGGTGATGCCGGGAAGGCAAACCGCGTGCAGGAAGTTTCCGAAATTACGCAAGGGCTAAAGGCTATCGCGAAAGAATTGGATATTCCCGTGGTGGCACTTTCGCAGCTCAGCCGTCAGGTGGAAACCCGTGACGATAAACGGCCGCAGCTGGCGGACTTGCGAGAATCGGGAACCATCGAGCAGGATGCCGACGTGGTGATGTTCATCTACCGCGAGGCTTATTATGTCGAGCGGGAAAAGCCCCAGGAATCCTCGGAAAAATTCCCGGCCTGGCAGGAAAAAATGGAGAAGATAAACAACGTCGCCGAAATAATGGTGGCAAAACACCGGAACGGTCCGATCGGCAATGTCGAACTATTTTTCGACAAATTCCTCACCACTTTCGGGAATTTGGATAAGGGACATGGGAAGTTTTAGCTAATGTTTTTTATTTAGCTCCGGCTCCACCACGCCCGCCTTTTTCTATTATTATTTTCTCAACCTTGCCACCTGGAGGAGGAATAACATCTTCATAGTCAGTACTAATGAATATAATATGAGTTCTCTCACTACCGCCACCAAACTCAACTGCCCGTATATAAGTGCCAAGCTGTAGACTACCGTCACCGTCACCTATTATCATACGATTTTTTAGCCACCCAATTTTAGTGCCATTAATAGTAGCCCCTCTTGGCGTTTTGTCGCCTTCCCACTCCATTCGGAATGTGTTTTTTTGAGCGTCTGACCGCAATGCATTAATTAAATCAACGTATTTTGTATTATCCATAGACTAACTCTCCCATACTGGATTCATTTCAGAACCTAGCTATCATATGGGATAAATGGTTAATAAAACGTTAAGATTTTGTGAATTTTTACAGTTTCTAAAATTCATTGGTTAAATAACTGGAATATAATGGAGAATTGAGTTATTTCAGAAACATGACTAGCCAATATTCTGACTCCACCCTTTATATAAACCTTGCCGCCGTCCGCGATAATTACCTGCTGCTGAAATCAAAAGCTAAGGGAGCTGAAACCGCGGCGGTGGTGAAGGCGAATGGTTATGGACTCGGTGTTAAGGAAATCGCCGGAACACTTAAAAAAGCGGGTTGCAAAAAATTCTTTGTCGCCACGCTGGATGAGGCGTTGGAGCTAAAAGATTCCTGCTTTCGCAGGAATGACGGCGTGGAAATCCTTGCTTTCAACGGCATCCGCAAGGGCCAGGAGAAAATCTTTTGTGAGAATAAAATAATCCCGGTGCTGAACACATTGGAAGAAGCCAAATTATGGGGGAAAAACGGCAACAACCTTCCCGCTTGCCTACATGTCGATACCGGGATGAATCGGCTGGGCCTTGGTCTTAAAGAAGCGGAAAATTTTGAATCTAAAATCAACATTAAATACCTGATGAGCCACTTGGCTTGTGCTGATCAGCCAGATCATCCGAAGAACGCAGAGCAATTGAAAGCGTTCCGCAATATTGAAAAATTTTTCCCCAATGCAAAAAAATCCCTGGCTAATTCGGCTGGGATTGTCCTGGGTAAGGGCTATCATTTCGATCTAGTGAGGCCGGGAATTGCGCTTTATGCCGGAGCAAATACGGTGGTAACGCTCAAAGCAAAAATCATCCAAATCCGTAAGATTGACAGGCCTACAACCGTTGGCTATGGTGCAACCGCAAACGTGGCGAAAGGAACAATTATCGCCACTTTGCCAGTCGGTTATGCTGATGGTTATTTGCGGGTTTTAGGCAATACCGGCCATTGTTTTATCGGTGGGGTGAAAGTTCCGGTAATCGGCCGGGTTTCGATGGATTTGCTGACGTTGGATGTGACTAAAGTTAAAAATCCGCATGTAGGGATGGAAGTAGAATTGATCGGGAAACACTTGAGCGTTGATGAAATCGCAGGTCAGGCCGAAACGATAAGTTATGAAATTTTGACGCGGCTGGGAAGCCGGTTCGACAGAATATACCTGGAGAAATAAAATGATTGCAGTCGCCGAAAGATTCAATGATTTTCTGCAAATCCTCGGGAAAGTTTTCCTCTCTTTCCTGAATGCGCTCGGGCGGTTGGCGATTTTTGCCGGCGAGGTTTTTAAAAGCGTTATCCCGCCGTTTTATTTTCGGAGTTTCATGCGCCAGGTGGTCGAGGTTGGTTATAATTCGCTGCCGATCGTGGGGCTCACCGCTATCTTCACCGGTGCGGTGTTGGTACTGCAAACCTATACCGGATTCTCGCGGTTCAATGCTGAAAGCTCTATAGCAAACGTAGTGGTTATAGCACTCACGCGGGAATTGGCCCCAGTTATCGTAGGCTTGGTAATCTCCGGCCGCATCGGCGCATCGATAGCCTCGGAAATTGGCACTATGCGGGTAACCGAACAGATCGACGCGCTTGCCACATTATCCACTAATCCATTGAAATATCTCGTCGTCCCGCGCGTCTTAGCCGGGCTTCTGATGATGCCGTTCTTAGTCGCCGTCGCCGACATCATCGGCGTTTACGGCGGTTACCTGGTGGCAATACACAAACTGGGATTCAACCCCACCACTTATATCCATAAAACTTTGGAAGTCCTACAAACCAAGGACGTAGTTTCCGGTCTGGTCAAAGGCTCGGTATTCGGATTCATCATCTCATTAGTCGGCTGCTACCAGGGATTCCATTCGAAGGGCGGCGCGCAAGGCGTTGGCCAGGCGACAATGATGGCAGTAGTAAGCTCCTCTATATTAATTCTTCTCACTAATTACATAATTACCAGCATGTTTTTCGGGATATAAAATGGCTGGAAACAAAATCGAAATTCGCGGCTTGCGCAAATATTTCGGCCATAAAAAAGTGCTGGATGGGATTGACCTTGATGTGCGGCAAGGCGAGTCGCTGGCAGTTATCGGCGGTTCTGGTTCGGGCAAATCCGTTCTGATAAAAAACATCACCGGGCTAATGCGGCCGACTGCCGGCAACATAAAAATCAACGGGAATGAAACCGCCGGAATCAGGGGAAAAGCGCGGGATGAATTGATGGAAAGATTTGGGTTTTTATTCCAGGGTGGCGCGCTGTTCGATAGTTTGAAAGTGTGGGAAAATATCGCCTTTGCGCTCATCAACGGCCGGAAAAAAATGGCGAAAGACGAGGCGAAAAAAATCGCGCTGCAGAAATTAACTTCTGTTGGTCTGGGTGCTGAAGTTGGAGACCTGATGCCAGCGGAGCTTTCCGGCGGGATGCAGAAACGCGTTGCATTGGCGCGAGCTATTGCCATTCAGCCGGAAATCATCTTTTTCGACGAGCCGACGACGGGTCTTGACCCTATCATGTCGGACGTCATAAATAACCTGATCGTGAAACTTTCCAAGGAACTCGGCGCCACCACCGTCACCATCACCCACGATATGGCAAGCGTGCGCAAAATCGCCGATAAAGTGGCGATGCTCTATGGCGGCAAAATCATCTGGCAGGGCGGAATAAAGGAAATTGACAAAAGCGGCAATCCCTACGTCGAGCAATTCATCCACGGCCGCGCCGAAGGTCCGATAGAGATAAAATTACAGGATCATTAGGCTACGTCAGTTCACCGGCTCCCGATCAAACAACGGCAATATATCCTTCCTCCTATCAGCAATCGGGATCGGGTAATCGCCGGTGAAGCAGGCATCGCAATATTGCGATGCGCCGGAGTTGCGGCGGGTTTCACCAACCGCTTTGTATAGTCCATCGATGCTCAGGAATTTGAGCGAATCGACACCGATGAATTCCTCCATGCCTTTCACGTCCATCCGGTAGGCGAGTAATTTATCGCGCTCCGGCGTATCGACGCCGTAGAAGCAGGAATTGGTGGTGGGCGGGCTGGAAATCAGCATATGTACCTCTTTCGCTCCGGCTTCGCGCATCATGTTGACGATTTTTTTTGAAGTGGTGCCGCGCACGATGCTGTCATCTACCAACACCACGCGCTTGCCTTTAATCACCGCCGAATTGGCATTGTGTTTCAATTTCACGCCGAGGTGGCGCACCTGGTCGCTTGGCTCGATGAAGGTGCGGCCGACATAATGGTTGCGGATGATGCCAAGCTCGAACGGAATGCCGGATTTTGCGGAAAATCCCATCGCCGCCGGGATGCCGGAATCCGGCACGGGAACAACCACATCAGCTTTCAGTTTCGAGTTTTCCACGGCTAACTGGCTGCCCATGCTTTTCCGGAAATCATAAACGTTTTTGCCTTCGACCAGGCTATCGGGGCGCGCGAAATAGACATATTCGAATATGCAGAATTTCTGGGGAGTTTTTGGGAACGGGAAATAGCTTTCGGTTTTGCCATCCGCGCCGATGATGATTATCTCGCCCGGATTGATCTCGCGCTCGTAAGTTGCGCCGATGATGTCGAACGCGCAGGTTTCCGAAGCGAGCACATATGAATCCCCAAGTTTCCCAAGAACTAGCGGGCGGACGCCGAACGGATCGCGCGCACCGATCAAGCTATCCTTGGTCATGGCTACCAAAGAATATGCGCCTTCCACCTGCTTCAGCGCATCAATCAGCGCGTCGAGCAGGGTTTTATGCTCACTCATGGCAATCAAATGGATGATTACTTCGGTATCCATCGTGGTGCGGAATAGGCAGCCCATATCCACCAGTTTTTCGCGTAATATCGCGGCGTTAGTCAGGTTGCCGTTATGGCCGAGTGCAAATCCGCCGAAACCTAATTCGGCGAAAAGCGGCTGAACGTTGCGGAGATTTTTGCGGCCAGTAGTGGAATAGCGCACATGGCCGATTGCCATATGCCCTTCGAGGCTTTTTATCACTTCCGCCGAATTAAAATTATCGCCGACCAAGCCAACCGCCGAGTGGTTATGGAAAAATTCGCCATCGGTAGAAACGATGCCTGCTGCTTCCTGCCCACGATGTTGGAGTGCATGCAAGCCCAAAGCCGTATGTGCCGCCGCTTCGGCCTGGCCGGTAATACCGAAAACCCCGCATTCCTCGCGGAGTTTGTCGTCATCAAAGGGGTGTAATGAGAAATCATTTTTCAGCATTTTTATTTCACCACCTTGGGAAGATCAATATCCAAATCCTCGTCTTTAGTGGTATCTGGCGCATCTTTTATCACCTTCTTCTGCAACCCTTTAATGGCGGAGTCGAGAATCGGTTTTTCATCATCATTCAACCGGTTTTCCTTCTTTATCAGGCTGGCCTGGTCAGCCTTTTTATATAAAACCAACATTTCCAGCGTCGTTTCCGAAATTTCCTCATAGGCCGGCTTTTCACCCATATCAGCAAGTTTCTTGGCCAGCCTTTCCTTATCTTTTTCCGGTAATCCCTTTATCACTTTGCGGAAAACTTGGTTGCGTTCAGTATTCGAATATTCCGCGTCCTTCAATGCGTCTGCGAAAGATGGAGTGAGTTTGCGGCTTAAAGCATTGGCGTCGATTTTTGACGGCGAGTGACCGCCAGGAATGTAATCATCAACGACAGCTTTTAAATCTCCTGCACCATTCTGCAAAATACCGGCGCCGAATGCGGTGAGGTTATAGGTTTTCGCTTCTGTCAGCCACGCAGGCTCAGGCCGGTTTTCCCCCTCAGCCTTGGTCATTATAGCAAAATGGATGATGGATACAATAATCAAGCCGCGCGCGAAACCGAATGCCAGGCCAAGTGTCCGATCTATCACCCCTAACCGCACCTCGCGCGAGAAATCTAGGATTATCACATTAATGATGTGGATTAGTATCAAAGATACGATATAAACGCTGATGATGGCGATGATTTTCGCCGCCGTCTTGCTTTCGACATATCCGCCTAGGAAGGTCGCGGCCTTGGAAAAATAAAGGAAGGTTATCAGCCCGGCGCCAAGCCAGGCTACAGCCGAGAAAAACTCGCGGATGAATCCGCGCAACAGCGACAATAGCGACGAAGCTAGTATAACGAGCAGTACGACTACGTCATATTCGTTGAATGAAGATTCCATTTACGAGTGCCTAGTTATGAGTGCCGAGTGCTGAGTGTAAATGCAGTGATAAGGTGCTCATCACTCTGCACTCTACACTAGGCACTCCTTCAGCCGGTTTATATGATTAATCTCGGTTAAAATAAAGCCATTATTGGTTTTATATTTTGGTTTAGTGCCCATAGGGACGATGGCGCGGGAAAACCCAAGCTTTTCCGCCTCTTTCAACCGAACGTCGGCATGCGCCACCTTCCGCACCTCGCCCGATAGGCCAATTTCACCGAATATCACGGTCTGGCCGGGCAGGGGAATATTCCCTAGAGAGGACATAATCGAAGCCGCGACCGCTAAATCCGCCGCCGGCTCGGTGACTCTTAAGCCTCCAGCAACGTTCAGATAAACTTCCTTATCATAAATCTGCGCCCCAGCGCGCGTCCCAAGCACCGCGATAATCATAGCCAGTCGGTTGATGTCCCAGCCAACAACAGCTCGCCGCGGCGTGGCCAGGAATGACGGCGCGACCAGCGCCTGGATTTCCACCAATAACGGCCGTGTTCCCTCGATTCCAGCGAAAATCGAAGAGCCGCTGACGTTTCCGTGAGATTCGGAAATGAACAGTGCCGAGGGATTTTCCACCTCGGTCAATCCTTTTTCCGTCATCTCGAAAACGCCGATCTCGTTGGCCGGGCCGAACCGGTTTTTCACCGAGCGCAGGATGCGGAACTGGTGACCACGCTCACCCTCGAAATAAAGCACGGTGTCAACCATATGCTCCAGAACTTTAGGGCCAGCGATCTGCCCATCCTTGGTAACGTGGCCAACCAGTAGCATCGCCGCGCCGCTCTGCTTTGCAAAATTTATCAATTCATACGCTGAGCTGCGCACCTGTGAAACTGTGCCCGGCGCCGATTCTACCGAATCGAGATACATGGTTTGTATCGAATCTATTATCACCGCGCGCGGCGACGATCCTTTTTTCATGGTGTGGAGGATATCCTTCACCGAAGTCGCAGCGGCGATGGCGATCGGCGATTTGCCAAGGCCGAGCCGGGTGGCGCGCATTTTTATCTGCTCCACCGATTCTTCGCCGGTGATATAAAGGCAAGCCTCACCCTTGGATGCTATGGCCGCAGCCAATTGTAGCAGCAGCGTTGATTTGCCAATGCCTGGATCACCCCCAATCAAAACACCCGAGCCGGAAACCAGACCGCCACCTAAAACCCTATCCAACTCCTTTATTCCGGTTGGTGCATATGACGTGAGATCGGTGGGTTTATCCAACCCCGTTATCTCGATTTCTCGCACCCCTTTTTTTCCGGAAATGTTGGAAACTTTGGAAAATGCGGCGGAGGACTTTTCTTCGACCACACTGTTCCACTCGCCGCAATCCTCGCACTTTCCCGCCCATTTGGCATAAACCGCACCGCATGATTGGCAGACATATTGGATTTGGGGTTTTGCCATGTGGAGAATAGTAGCTACTCTCCGGCAGCGATCAACCTAAAACTTTTTTGCGATTATGCCGACGTGGATTGGGATGGGAGAGATATTTGTGCTGTGGTGGTTGCGTTATTATAAGCCTTTATCACTGCCTGTAACGGGTCGGTGGTAAGTTGCGAATTAGCTGATTTCTGGGCGGCCGCATTATCGGAAGCTCCTGATATCGAAGAAGTGACCGCAGTAAGCAGCAAGTTGGTGTAGAGGCTGGTCACGCTGCCGCCCGCGCTGTTACCGCTATTACCGCCGAGCAGTCTTGAAATCGGATCAGCCCCAGACGAGGAACCGGTGCCTTGGAGCAAGCTCAATATATCGGGGCTGAGCGATACGCTATTTGCCGACGATAGAACGCCGGTGCTGGTATTGCCGCTAGCCGTTGTAGGGCCGGTTGTTTGAGCGGAAGCGGTTTGCGGCTTGCCAGTAACCGGATTTAGCGGGTTTAGCAACTGGCCGACCGACGGGAGCATACTTATTGAACTTACCATTTCTCACTCCTTCGTTTATTATTGCCGACTAACATTGTAGCATAATAACACGATGATAGTTAATAAATCGTTAACGAATAATAATCATCATAAATCAGAATATTATGTGTCCATTCGATGCATTTTGCCTAAAAAATAGTCATAAATGTTACAAAATAATCAGTATTTTCGTTTTCCGGTGATTTTTCGGCGTGAAAATAGTAGGGTGGGGTCATGAACAAGGAAGGGTTCATAGCGGCCAACCGGTTCGGGATGGGCGCCAGACCGGACGATGCGGAGGAGGTTTTTCGCCAGCCGATGCAGTGGTTGCTCACACAAATCGAGCGGCCGGAGGATGATTTTTCTGATTTCGCCGCACTTACTTCTTCCCGCGACAATGCGGTGAAAATAATGCAAGCGCGGAAATCCGGGGATGAATCCAAGCAAGAAATCCGCTCCAATATCAAAGAGATAGCCCTGGATGAAATCCGCGCCCGCGCCAAGCATGCAATAAACACACGCATTCCATTTTATGAAAGGCTAGTTGATTTCTGGAGCAATCATTTCACGGTTTCGGCAAAGAAAGGAGCAGTGGCGGCGCTGGCCGGAAGTTTCGAGCGCGAGGCGATTCGGCCAAATGTCACCAGTAATTTTTCCGATTTATTGCTCGCGGTTTACCATCATCCGGCGATGCTGATGTATCTGGATAATGCCCAGTCAAGCGGACCGGATTCGCAAGCGGGAATCAGGCGCGGCTTGGGACTCAACGAAAATCTGGCGCGTGAGATCATGGAATTGCACACACTCGGCGTCGATGGCGGATACACGCAGGAAGACGTCACCAATTTCGCCAAAATATTGACCGGCTGGGGCATCGGCAGGCTGGAATCAGGAAATCCCGGCGTATTCGAGTTCGCAGAAAACCGGCACGAGCCGGGCGACCAAACCCTCCTCGGCAAAACTTATTTGGGTGACGGCGAAAAGCAGGGCATAGCGGTTTTACAGGATTTCGCCGCGAATCCGGCTACAGCGCATCACATTGCGTTTAAACTTGCTAGGCATTTCATCGCCGATAATCCGCCGCAGGCGGCGGTCGGCAAGCTGCAAGCCGCGTTCCAGAAAACCGGCGGGAATTTGAAATCGGTTTATCAAGCGCTGCTGGAATTGCCTGATGCCTGGAGTTTTAAAAATCTGAAGATCAAAAACGGTTACGACCTGGTGATTTCCGCCGCGCGGCTGGCCGGTGGGAAAAACGACCCGAACCTGGATTATTGCCTGCAATCACTGAAATTTTTAGGTGGCCTGCCGTTCACCGCCGATTCGCCCACTGGATTCCCTGACGTGGCGCAGGATACCGCCGGGCCGGAAAACGTGATGCGCCGTGTCGAATGGGCGCAGCTCGCCGCGGTAAAACTCACTCCCGGTTATGGTTATAAGGAATTGGCTGGGCTTGCGATTGCGCCTATAATATCGGAGGAAACTAGGGATGCCCTAGAATCTGCCACTGGTGAGCGCGAAGGCCTGGCGTTGTTACTAGCATCACCGGAATTTCAGAAGAGGTGATTTATGAGTAAGGGATTGGTAATGATTCATCGCTGGTTTAACAATGGAGAAGGCTGGGCGTATCATTCTGATCTTATAACGCAAAAACAATCAGAAAAAAGCCTTGCTATTAATATTATAGATTTTTTATCCAAGCTGCCTGGTAGTGAAAATTTTCAATTCGGTAAGCTTCGAAATTTCTCAAAGAATTTTAATGACGGCACTTTATGCGTCGTCCGTGAAGATGAAGATCCGGCAAAATGTTTGTTCGAACTAGCAAAAAAGCGGCTCCCTTTTATATATATGGCAGCCTATTTCCCAGGAAAACTATTAAAAGAAGAAGAAAAAGAAAAGGCCTATGAAAGATTGCGGATGCTGGCTATTCCTGATAAGGAAGGCCAAAATAATCAGTTGCTAGTAGATATTGCTAAGCCGGTTGAAATCATACCAGGCACAATTACCATAGAAACCCTGAAATTAAAGTCTGAGGCGAAATCGGAACCCATTTCGCCAATATTTAAGGGAACAACTATAGACAATAGTGTAAAAGGCAAAAGCCTACCATTGTCGGAAGGCGGCATCAATATTTTCATGTTGCTCAGAATGCAACCTGGTCCTAATACAACGCCCGAGGCGGCCACTAATTTCATTAATGAAAATCTTCCAACTGCTCCTTTTATCGCAAAAACCGATGAAGATATAGTGGTTCTTTCCATACCTTATCCTGCTAAGAAAGCCGTTCAAGTACTTGAAAATTTGCTTTGTCAGAATGGGCTTGACACAGGGCTTGGAAAAAAACTTGTTGGTTGCGCCAAGCTGTTTGACGATATGTTAGAAGGAAAGAAGGAGAAGCGGGGAAAATAATATGCTCACCCGGCGTAATTTCATAAAATCCACCGGCCTACTAGCAGCGGGGACGCTATTAGCCGGGTTCCCACGGCTCACCTTCGCCGATCTGCCGACCGATAACCGGTTCATCCTGGTAATCCTGCGCGGTGCGCTAGATGGCCTCGCCGCCGTTCCGCCCTATGCCGATAAATCATATGCCGAACAGCGGAAAGGTTTGGCCTTCGCCATGCCGGGCGAGCCTGACGGGGCGCTTGACTTGAACGGATTTTTCGGGCTGCATCCGTCGCTCGAGCCTTTGCTCGTTCATTTCCAGACCGGGCAGATGGCCATCATCCACGCCGCTGCCACGCCATACCGTGAGCGCTCGCATTTCGATGCGCAGAATCTGCTGGAAAACGGCACCACGAAACCGGGCGGGGATACTGGTTGGCTGAATCGGGCGCTGGTTGCCATGGGTGGCAATGCCACTTCCGCCATCGCCATGAACCAGCAGGTGCCGCTGGTATTGCAGGGCGAGTTGCAGGCAGCATCCTGGGCACCGAAAAAGAACCAAAAAAACAACGAAAATTTCATGGAAAAAATCTCGGCGCTTTATAAAAACGATGCGGCGCTCGGGCCAGCTTTCGCCGAAGCCATGCGTGCTGATGCACTAGTAAAAAACGCACTGCCGGAGGAGGATTTATTATCGGCAGGCAAGGCGCAGGGCGTCGATCATTTATATGGTGCAGCCAGGGCGGCAGCGATTTTCTTAACCCAAGAAAACGGCCCGCGCGTTGCGGTTTTGGAGGCCGGCGGCTGGGATACCCATGCCAACCAAGGAACCGCCAACGGCCAGCTCGCCAACCGGCTGGCTGATCTAGGGCAGGGCTTAAGCGCGTTGCCGGAATTGCTACGGCCGGTATGGCGGAAAACGGTGATAATCGTCGTCACTGAATTCGGGCGTACCGTAGCGGAAAACGGCACCAAGGGCACTGATCACGGTACTGGCTCGGCGGTTTTCCTGATGGGCGGAAATATAAACGGAGGCAAGGTTTACGGCCAATGGCCGGGGCTGGATTCGGGGAACTTATACCAGGGCCGCGATCTGATGCCCACTACTGACATGCGGAGCATCTTCAAAACCATCCTCTACGCGCATTTGAACGCGCCGAAGGATAAGCTGGAAAACACAATTTTCCCCGGCAGCGGGGATGCGGCAATATTCAAAGGGATTGTTGGTTGATTGTTGCCAACCCTTTTATGCTTCTATAAAGTCGGCAGCTTATGCCAAATCCCATCATCATCGCCAACTGGAAGATGAATTGCACCAGGGCAGAAAGCCTGGAAATCGCACGCGCCATCGCGGGTTACGCCGGGAATCACAATATAGTCGTCTGCCCGCCGTTCACCGTGCTGTTTCCGTTGGTACAGGCGCTGAAAAACCTAAAACTCGGTGGGCAGGATTGTTCCGCCCATGAAAAAGGCGCGCATACCGGGGAAATTTCCGCATCCCAACTGAAAGACGCCGGATGCAGTTACGTCATCCTCGGCCATTCGGAGCGGCGAAGAAACTTAAATGAGCAGAGCGAGTTGATAAGGGAAAAAGCTACACGAGCGCTGAACTCTGGCCTTATTCCTATAATCTGCGTCGGCGAGACGGCGGAGGAAAAGAAACTTGGGCATACACTGGAAATAATCGGTGAGCAACTGCTTAGCTCGGTGCCCGCTGGTGCAAATCCCGGCAATGCTATCATCGCCTATGAGCCGGTATGGTCGATCGGAACCGGCGTTGTTCCCAAGGATGCGGAAGTCGCTCAGGCAGCGGAATTCATTGTCCGGGCGACAAAGAATATCCCGATAATCTATGGCGGGTCGGTGAATGGCGATAACGCGGCGGATTTATTGAAGATCAAAAACATCTCCGGTCTCCTGGTTGGTGGCGCCAGCCTTAATCCCAAGGAATTCTGGAAAATCGTAAACTCTGTGAATGTGACGGTATGAAAATTTTAATTCTATTCGCCAGTTCAAGAAACAACGGCAATACCAGGAAAGCGCTGGATGCGGTGATAAACGGGCACCGGCCGGAAATCATCGACCTAGCGAAAAAAAACATCACGCCGTACGATTACCATAACCGCAACCGCGATGATGATTTCCGGAAAATCGCTGAAAAGATGGCGGAGTCGGACATAATAGTTTTCGCCACGCCTGTTTACTGGTACACAATGAGCGCGCAGCTCAAAACCTTCTTCGATCGCTTCACCGATTTAATCAGCATCCGCAAGGATTTGGGGCGGCGCTTGAAGGGCAAAACCTGCTATGTGATATCGACCGGGTCCGATTCCGAATTGCCGCCAGGGTTTGAATCGCCCATCGCCGCCACTTGCGGATATATGGATATGGTATATAAAGGTGCGTTTTATTGCCCTATCGGGAAGGATGGCACATTTGCGCCCGATGGAAAGGAGAAGGCGAAGGAATTCGCGGAAAAACTGTTTAACTAAAGGATAAAAAATGCAAACCATATTATTAGTCATCCAGATTTTCATAGCGCTGGCGTTGATCGGCATAATCCTCATCCAGCGTTCAAGCAACGATGGCCTCGGTCTTTCCGGCGGCAGCAACAACAGCTTCATGTCGGGCCGGGCAAGCGCCAATTTGCTCACTCGCACCACGGCGGTATTGGCAGCACTGTTCATGGCCAATTGCCTGTTATTGGCCTGGCTTGCCGCGCATTCCGGTACTGAAGGTTCAGTAATCAACAAAATGATCGAAGAGGAAAAACCCGCCGAAGTGCCGGTGAATAGTGGAGAGCCAAGCGTTCCCGTAGCTAAATGACGAGATTTATTTTTATCACCGGCGGCGTTGTTTCCTCCCTGGGGAAAGGATTGGCGGCGGCGAGCCTTGGCGCGTTGCTCCAGGCGCGCGGGTTCAAAATCCGGCTCAGAAAACTAGACCCGTACTTGAACGTTGATCCCGGCACGATGAGCCCGACCCAGCACGGCGAGGTTTTCGTCACCGAAGACGGCGCGGAAACCGACCTCGATCTCGGCCATTATGAGCGTTTCACCGGAGTCGACGCCCGGCGCGGGGATAACGTCACCACCGGCCAGATTTATTCGCAATTGATCGTGAAGGAGCGCAGGGGTGATTACCTAGGCGGCACGGTTCAGGTGATTCCGCATGTAACCGATCTCATCAAGGAATTCATATTGAAAGATACGGCGGGCGCGGATTTCGTGATTTGCGAAATTGGCGGCACGGTGGGCGATATTGAAGGCCTGCCGTTTTTCGAGGCGATCCGCCAACTTGGGTTTGAACTTGGCCCTAAAAAAGCGATATTCATCCACCTGACTTTGGTTCCATACATAGCTGCCGCGAAGGAACTGAAAACCAAACCTACCCAGCATTCGGTGAAGGAACTCCGCACCATTGGTATCCAACCAAACATCCTACTCTGCCGCTCCGAGCACGAAATTCCCGAAGCTGACCGCAAGAAAATCGCGCTGTTTTGTAACGTAGCGGAAAATGCGGTGATTCCGGCGCTCGATACCGATAATATTTATAAAGTGCCGCTCGACTATCATGCGGCAGGGCTGGATAGTGAGGTTTTAAAATGCTTCGAGATCGATTCTAAGGAACGGCTGGATTTGCAGCGCTGGAAAAATATCATCAAAAATATTCGCGAGACAAAAGATGAAATCACCATCGCCGTAGTCGGGAAATACACGGGACTCAAGGATTCTTATAAATCATTGAACGAGGCGCTGGCGCATGCCGGAATTGCGAATAATGTAACCGTGAATTTGAAATGGATAAATGCGCGCAACGCGGATAGCGGTCTGGAGAAAAAACTGCTGGAAGCCCACGGAATCCTGGTTCCCGGCGGATTCGGCCAAGACGGAGCGGAAGGGAAAATCGCCGCGGTGAAAATCGCACGCGAAAATAAAATTCCTTATTTCGGCATTTGCTTCGGGATGCAGATGGCGGTGATTGAGTGCGCGCGTAATGTGGCAAAAATCAAAGACGCAGGCTCATCGGAATTTGGCGAATGCGGTGATCCGGTGGTGGGGCTGATGACCGAATGGTTGCGCGGAAACGCCCTAGAAAAACGTGGGAAAAAGGCTGACCTAGGCGGAACGATGCGGCTCGGGGCTTATCCATGTTTGCTGGAAAAAGCCTCGTTGGCAGGAAAAATTTATGGCATGGCAAAAATCTATGAGCGGCACCGGCACCGTTACGAAGTGAACATAAATTATAAGGAAAAACTCGAAAAAGCAGGGATGAAATTTTCAGGGCTTTCGCCCGACGGCAACTTGCCGGAAATCATCGAACTGCCCGGGCACCCGTGGTTCATCGGCGTCCAATTCCACCCGGAATTTAAGTCACGCCCCTTCGCCCCGCATCCCCTGTTTGCTTCATTTATCAAAGCAACATTAAAAAAGAAGTCATAAGGAAAATCACAGGAACTCTCTAATGGCCAATCTCAAATCCCTTAAAATCCGAATAAAATCGGTTAAATCGACGCAGAAGATCACCAAGGCGATGAAGATGGTGGCTGCATCGAAACTGCGGCGCGCGCAAACTGCGGCGGAAAATGCCAGGCCATATACGAAAGCAATGGAAGAGATGCTGCAAAATCTCGCAGCCTCATTTTCCGGGAATGACAATGCGCCTGAGTTGCTGGTTGGGAACGGGCGGGATGGTTCGTATCTTTTAGTTGTCGCAACTAGCGATCGTGGTCTGGCCGGGGCTTTCAACGGCTCGATAATCAAAGGCGCCCGGGTGAAAATCCGAGAATTGGCAAGCGCAGGAAAAAAAGTGCGGTTGTTCAACGTCGGCAAAAAAGCCGGCGAGGGCCTCAAGAAAAACGATATCGTCGAAACCGTCACCGGGCTTTCCCGCCGCGCCCCGCAATTCAAGGATGCGGAGCATATCGCTGAGAAAATAATTTCCATGTACACCCATGGCGAATTCGATGTATGCGGGATTTTTTATAATAGGTTCAAATCCGCGATTTCACAGGAAGTTACTTACCAACAATTGATTCCGCTGGAAGTAAAACAGGATGAAAAATCCGCGCTTATTCCTTATGAATACGAGCCGAACGCCGAAGAGATTTTACAGGAATTATTGCCGCAGAATATAGCGGTGCAGATTTACCGGGCGCTACTGGAAAATGCCGCCAGCGAACATGCCAGCCGCATGACGGCGATGGATAATGCAACCAGAAATGCCGGAGATATGATAAAGGATTTAACTTTGGTGTATAACAGAACGCGCCAGGCTGTTATAACCAAGGAATTGATTGAGATTATATCGGGAGCAGAGGCGGTTTAGCTGGGGAACGGGCTAGGAAATCGGTTGGGTCGCCCAAGACTTTCTACCAGAATTTTTCTTAGATCATATACAGTATCGCGCATATGTTCATCGTTCTCTACTATGAACAATCCTTTTTCCCTTAGTTTGCTCTCCGGGATGGTTCTGTAATCACGGCCTTTCAGCATTATCTTAAACAGATTGTCCCATAAAGGTTTTGCCTCGCTGTTTCTTACTTGTGCAGTTTCGATTATCAAAGGCCTACCCTGGATAAGCTCGCGATTATGTACCATCATGTAAATGACTTTTAGAATTTCCTGCGCTGTACCGATACCTCCATCTCCTTCTACGGCTATGGCGTGGCTGTTGCCAATTATGCATCTCATGCGATGGGTTATGGTGGGAGCGAGATAGAAATTTTCATCTTTTATGCGTTCAGGCTTTTTTCCTCTCACCGATTCCGCAGTCAGAATGTTTGGGACGCTTGACCCGCCTACAAAATAATCCCGTCCAGGATTTTTTTGTTCAAACTTTAGTCCTGCGTGGTAAATTGCACCCATCGCATTGGGGCGATCTGCGATGCCGAATACCAATCCAATGTTTG
The DNA here is from genome assembly GCA_013288565.1 of Alphaproteobacteria bacterium. Lineage (GTDB taxonomy): Bacteria > Pseudomonadota > Alphaproteobacteria > Rickettsiales > JABDBP01 > JABDBP01. Next base: position 26,978 of record JABDBP010000007.1, read on the forward strand.
CCTCAAGTAGCTTCAGTGCTGATTCATAATTCATCCTGTGGAAATATCCCTCAAGGGAGGCTGAAGTGAAAATTCCCAACATATATTGACCGGAATCAAATTTTTTAATCTCCCCTTCTTTCTGTGCATCAGGTTCAACTTTATAATACCTTTTTGAGAACTGCTGGAATTCCGGACTTTTCAAATAAAGTAATAATTCATTGTTACTTTGGCACACCTTTAGAAACTGAGATGGGTGCTCCCCAAAAGCGCCTTGACGTGACATATCGTATATCAAATCCAGCTGGGGTGTTCGCGATTCATTCTCGTTTACTGCTAGTATCATTTTTTGCCGTCCTGTTGGGTCCAATTGTTTATGCACCATGGCGTACGCAAGGGACAATGTATCGAAAATTGCCGGAAAATCGAAAATCTCCTGGTCATCATCAGAATGACCATTTTTGCTGCCATTAGTTCCATTACCGTTATTAGGCCGTGCTGGAAAAATAAGAACATCGTCAACAAGAACCTGTTCTTCAGGAAGTTTTGTTGAATCCTCTATGGTTCTGGTCTGAAGCTTTATCCCTATTTCATTACAGGTATGCGACAATGCTCCGATAAGCCCAGTAGGCCTACCTATTGTTGCTATGGAGATAGGTTGTGCGATACCCTGGGAGATTTTAGAAGGGAGATTTTTTGCTACTTTCAAAGTTTTAAATAACTCTTCCAGTGCCTTAGCCCTGACATGAGGAGTTAAATAATCGCCACCCAATTCTCCCTGACTTTTACGAGAATTATTCTGAAAAAGCTTCCATGGTATCAGGTAATCATAAAATTGAGGTGAAGGTACGTTGGGTTCATCAAAGCGCATAACGCTAGTAGTAGCAAAGGTTTTTTCAAAGTCGTATTTGCCATAAGTGAACGGGCGTCTGGGTTGCCAATATGTTGCAAATAGTGTGCATTTATCATTGAAAACCAGGCAGTTTTCGCGCCTGGTCTTCGTTATGTCAGTTTCAATTCCAGCATATTCGCAGGCTTCCTTGAACATTCGTATTACATTCTTGACACCTCCTATTGCGGATAATAGATGCACCAACTCAGCACCCGGGAAATTGGGATTTTCAGGGTTTATCAATGCTTTTCCCCCATGATCGGGAGGTGTTATCAATCCAAAAATCAAATCATGATCTTTTTTCTGTTTGGGATTTTCTAAATCGAAGCGTTTTAGGTTGAAAAAAGCTTGCTGAAATCTCTCCTTAACACCCGAATAATAGTCATCTGGCGAGTTCATGAAGGTGCCACCGCTATCGTCTACAAGTAGAATAATTCTACGGCCCGCAAATTTTGAATCGGAGGATAACATACGATTCAAAGCCGTTTTAGAACGGAGATCCGGAGTAAGAGCCTTTAAGTAGTCATAAAATTCATCCATTTTCTGGGCGGCGTTGCCTGGTTGCGTTCCGGCATCTTCTTCCGCAGAGTGTATTGGTCTGCTCAGGACAGTCGAAGGATAAAATACTGCATCATAGCCATTACTATCCGCCCATCCCTGCATTCTTGCTATTTTTTCCCATTTACTAGTATTAACCAAAAAGGCTACCGGGGAAGATTTGGGTTTTTTCATAATGCTGTTTAAGGTTTATATTGAAATACTGCCTAAGAATTGTATTTAAGCATAAAATGGTTAATAAATGGTTAACGTGAGGTAATTTCTGGAAAATATCTATTTATGGGAAGAAATTCGTAGACAAATCTTGGCCTATTCACTAGATAAGTGGCGGGATTTACAAAGAATCATCGGGTAATAATTAGTTATGACGAAAAATACGGGCAAAATTGGAAAAATCACCCAAGTAATATCCGCCGTTGTTGACGTGCAGTTCCCTTCGGGAGAGTTGCCGTCAATCTTAAACGCGTTGGAGTGCCAGAACCACGGCAAGCGGTTGGTGCTGGAAGTGGCGCAGCATATCGGCGAAAATACCGTCCGCACCATCGCGATGGATTCCACCGACGGCTTAGTGCGCGGCCTGGAAGTCAGCGATACCGGATACCCGATCCGCGTTCCCGTGGGGCCGGAAACATTGGGTAGAATAATCAATGTGATAGGTGAGCCGATCGACGAAAAAGGCCCGGTAAAAACCAAACAGCTCGCACCGATTCACGCGCCTGCCCCGGAATTCATCGATCAATCAACCGAATCGGAAATCCTCGTCACCGGCATCAAGGTGGTGGATTTACTGGCACCCTATGCTAAAGGCGGGAAAGTCGGGCTTTTCGGCGGAGCTGGTGTAGGGAAAACCGTGCTCATCATGGAGCTCATCAACAACATCGCTAAGGCGCATGGCGGATTCTCGGTATTTGCCGGCGTCGGCGAGCGGACGCGCGAGGGTAACGATTTGTACCACGAAATGATCGAATCCGGGGTTATAAAGCCGGATGACCTCTCAAAATCCAAAGCAGCCCTGGTTTACGGCCAGATGAACGAGCCGCCGGGCGCACGCGCGCGGGTGGCATTGACCGGCCTTACCCTCGCCGAATATTTCCGCGACCAGGAAGGGCAGGACGTGTTGTTCTTCGTCGATAACGTTTTCCGGTTTACCCAAGCCGGATCGGAAGTTTCAGCGCTGCTTGGCCGGATTCCTTCGGCGGTGGGTTATCAACCGACGCTTGCGACCGACATGGGCCAGATGCAGGAGAGGATTACCTCGACCAACAAAGGATCAATCACCTCCGTACAGGCGATTTATGTGCCCGCCGACGATTTGACCGACCCGGCACCGGCGACTTCATTCGCCCACTTGGATGCGACAACCGTTCTCTCGCGGCAAATTGCGGAACTCGGGATTTATCCAGCGGTCGATCCGCTTGATTCGACTTCGCGGATTTTATCGGCGGAAATTCTTGGCGAAGAGCATTATAATACTGCGCGCGATGTGCAGAAAGTGCTGCAAACTTATAAGAGCTTGCAGGACATCATCGCCATTCTCGGGATGGATGAATTATCCGAAGAGGATAAATTAACTGTGGCACGGGCCCGGAAAATCCAACGTTTCCTCTCACAACCATTCCACGTCGCTGAAATTTTCACCGGAAATCCGGGAAAATTGGTCAGCCTCGAAGATACCATCAAAGGATTCAAAGGCATAGTGGCCGGCGATTACGACGATTTGCCGGAATCAGCGTTTTATATGGTAGGGAATATTGAAGAGGCCAAGGAAAAGGCAGAAAAATTGATGAAAGAGGCGGCGTGAATAATAGCGATGGCAAAATAGCTGTTTTTCTGGGGCCAAATCCAGAGGGCAAAGGATTATTACTTAGATTCGACGGTATCGTCGATGACATAAAGATAACGCCAGATCCCAGACAGGATTTTTTTATCGCCTTTGGCTTGGCCGGTATCGGAAGGGCGTCTATTGGAATAGGCGGTTATAAGGAAATAAATGGAACAGTTTCAATGGGGGCGATTCTTGAAGATCCAGATCAAGTCCCAATTATTTTGGCAAGTTTGAAAAAGGGAAATATAAAACTCTCAGAACCTGATCGCATCATTATAGATGGGGCTAGAGAAATTTTTTTAAAGGGTAAAACAAGGTAAAATGCTCCAATTCAACCTCATAACCCCCGAAAAAACCCTCATCTCCCAGAATGCCGAAATGGTTGTAATACCCGGCAAGGAAGGCGATTTCGGGGTGATGGAAGGCCATATGCCACTGATTTCCACTATCCGTCCCGGGGTGCTGGAAATTTATGAGGGCGAGAAAGTTCTGGAGAGCATTTTTATCTCCAGCGGTTTTGCCGAAGCCGGCGGTGATAAATTAACGGTGCTGGCGCATGAGGCAATTCCGGTGAAAGACATCATCCTCGAAGATGCCCGCGCCAAGCTGAAAGATGCTGAGGAAAAATTAGTGGCACTCGAAGAAAAGCACCCCGACCGCCACCATTTCGAAGTGAAAGTCGTTATCGCCGAAACCATGATTCGGATAAAGGAAAGCCGGAACTAACTATAGCAATGTAATCGCCGGGCTTTCTTGCTAAACCAACTGGAAAACTTGCGGTGGCGATGGTATAATCGCCGTGAATGACCGATAATCCTTATGTGATAAACCTTAACGGGTTTCATAAAACCGATGCCAGGAGATTGCTTGTAAGCATCTCACCGGTAGATGAGATTAAGTCTCTGAAAGATAGTCATAATCTACATTCGGTTGCAGCAGCATATTTGTTTACTAATAATGCCAATCCGGTTTTTAGCGATATAGCGGAGAAAATAAGTGAGGTAGCTAGAGGGAAAATTCCCGGAATATGTATTCATGGCTTTCCGATAGGAAAATTTAATAAGCTACCACCAGATAGGATTTATAATTATATTAATTGGGCACTTTGGGCGGAAAGAAGTTCGCAGTTACTTTCTGCCATAACGGGAATGATAGGTCATCCAATTGCATCTGCAGAAATGCTCAATGACTATTCATATTATGTGCCACCTGAAAAAGAAATTAATCTTGGCATAGAATTCAGGTATAAACACAAAATAAAATGGAATCACCTTGTTGATCTAGGAGTTCCAACTTCAGAAAGCGTGCCACACACACATTTAATGACTGCGCTTTTTGGTGTAAATAGCGGCGGACCAGATATTGAAGGAAATGATCGCAACGCTACAACCGTTTATAATAGCGATAGAAGTGTGTTTTTAAGCGAACCTATTGGACGCGGTACATTCATATTAATAGGAGACGGAGTAGAGCACGGCAGAATTCCAGGATTCAAAAAGACAAATATGTTTTTGCGAGATGTGAGAGCGGTAAATTTTTCTACTGATAAACTATCAAGATTTAGCGAAGACGAAATTAAGGAATATATAAAAGAGCATTTCACATCAAGAGAAGTGCGGGTGAGAAAATAAAGCTTAACACATGGACGCTCGTAAAATCACTATCCATACCCCGGAGGATTTCGCCGGAATGCGGCGCGCGGGAAAACTTGCGGCGGAGGTTTTGGATTACATCGCACCATTCGTGAAACCTGGCGTCGCCACCGAGCATCTGGATAAATTATGCCATAACATGATCGTAGAAAACGGCGCAATTCCGGCACCACTCGGCTATAAGGGCTTCCCGAAATCGATCTGCACATCAGTAAATCACGTCATCTGCCATGGCATCCCGGACGAAAAAAAATTGCAGGACGGCGATATCGTGAACATTGATGTCACCGTCATAGTCGACGGCTGGCACGGAGATACTAGCCGCATGTTCTGGGCTGGCGAACCGGCGATAAAAGCAAAACGCCTCTGTCAGATCACATATGATGCGATGATGCTGGGAATTGCCGAAGTAGCACCGCGGAAAACCAGCGGTGACATCGGCCATGCCATCCAGACTCACGTAGAAAAACACGGGTTTTCGGTGGTGCGCGATTATTGCGGACATGGATTGGGAAAAGTTTTTCACACCGCGCCAAATATTTTGCATTACGGCAAAAAAGGTGAAGGCGTGCGGCTGGAAGAAGGAATGTTTTTCACCGTCGAGCCGATGGTGAACGTGGGCGGATACGAAACCCGGCTGAATAAGGTGGATAAATGGACGGTGACAACGCGTGATCGCTCACTATCCGCCCAGTTCGAGCATAGTTTGGGCGTCACCGCGACCGGATATGAGATTTTTACCACATCGCCGAAGGGCCTAAATTTCCCGCCTTATTCCTTTTGAGCCATGAAAGAAAAACCGCATTATCTCGGGCACCGCAAACGCGTCAGGGAAAAATTCCTGAAAATCGGTGCAGCCGGTTTCGCCGACTACGAGATATTGGAAATTCTCCTGTTTTCCGCAAAGCCACGCGATGACGTAAAACCGCTGGCGAAAAAATTAATCGCCAAATTCGGGAGCCTAGCCAAGGCACTAAGCGCCGATGCGGATGAACTTGCAAAAATCGAGGGTGTCGGCGAGGCGGCTATAGTTGCGTTAAAAATCACCCAGGAAGTTTGCTTGCGGATGCTGAAAGACGAGATCGAGAAGAAGCAGATAATCGGCTCATGGAAAGCACTGCTAGAATATTGCCGCGCCAGCATGGGTCACAATAAAACTGAGCAGTTCCGCATATTTTTCCTAGATCTGAAAAACCGCCTGATCGCCGATGAATTGCAGCAGAAGGGAACGATTGATCATACTCCCGTTTATCCGCGCGAGGTGATAAAACGGGCGCTGGAACTAGGGAGCACTTCGATAATTTTAGCGCATAACCATCCGAGCGGCGACCCGGAGCCATCGAAGGCCGATATAGAAATGACCAGGAAAATTATGTCGGCCGCTGCTCCGGTCAATATCCAAATTCACGACCACATCGTCATCGGTGGCGCCAAGCATTATTCATTCAAGGCGAATGGATTGATATAAAGAGACCATGAGTTGTAGCCAACCACTCTAATCTATACTATTGATGTGGCCGTAATTGAATGAAGATACTTTTTGTTACTTGGAATCGTATCGGGGACGCGGTTCTTTCAACCGGGCTGCTGTCGTACCTGATTACGAAGCATCCGGGGGCGAGAATCACCGTTGCCTGCGGCGAAATTTCCGAGCCGATATTCAAGAATCTGCCTGGTCTGGAGCGGATAATAACAGTCCGTAAAAGACGTTTTAAATTTCACTGGCTGTTACTATACAAAGAAGTGTGCCGGGAGCGGTGGGACCTTGTGGTGGATTTAAAAAATTCGCCGATATCGTATTTGCTTATGACCAAGAAGAGAAAGATTTACCGCTCATCGCCCAGGAGAAAAAACCACAAAGTCGAGCAGCTTGCTAAATTATTTGGTGTCAGTGGCAGAGAAGCCCGACCGACTCTATGGATAAGCCACGAAGAACAAGAAAGGGCGGCGTCCATGCTACCGCCGGGGCCGAACTATATAGTAATTGCGCCGACCGCAAACTGGCCTGGCAAAGAGTGGCCACTTTCATATTTTTCTGAGCTGGTGTCGCGGCTGCTTTCCGTAGAATCGCGGCTTAAGGGCATAAAGTTCGTTGTACTTGCGGCGGAAGGCGAGAAGGAAAGGATATTGCCTTTCATAAATTCCCTACCACACGGATCATATATAGACCTTGCCGGCCGGACTGAATTGTCAATCGTGCCGGCGATATTGTCTAGAGCCTCGCTTTTCATCGGAAATGATTCCGGGCTTATGCACATGGCCACTGCCTCCAGAATACCGACTATCGCCCTATTTGGCCCCACCAACGATGCGGTTTACGGGCCATGGGGCGACAAAGCGATAGTAATAAGATCGGAAAAATCTTGGCAGGAATTGTTCAAATCCTACGCTGGCGATAGTTTGATGAGGGACATAAGCCCGGCAAAAGTGGAAGCCGCGGTATATCAAATTTCACAGAAAGCGCCAATGATGGAGAATGTAGCTTAAAGTTTTCCCAAGCACCAGAGCATGATCGCTTTCTGCGCGTGAAGCCGGTTTTCCGCCTCGTCCCACACTACCGATTGCGGCCCGTCGATTACTTCGGCAGTAACTTCTTCGCCACGGTGCGCTGGCAGGCAGTGCATGAAAATTGCATCCTTTTTCGCTAGTGCCATCAGTTTTTTATTCACCTGAAAAGCTTTTAATTCCTCGATTTTTTTCCGCGCGATTACGTCGTCCAAATGTTCCTCGCCCATCGAAAGCCAGCAATCGGTGACAATGCAATCGGCGTTTTCCAGCGCTTTTTTTAAAGACAGAATTGCCACGTTATCACTATTTTTTTTCGCCCATTTCAGAATTTCCAAAGAGGGACGCACCGATTCCGGCGTTGCTATCTTAAGCGTGAAATCCAGGCGGCAGGCGGCGTGAATCCAGGAGTTCAGCACGTTATTGCTATCGCCGACCCAGGTTACGTTTTTGCCTTTTATACTGCCTTTTTTCTCTTCGAAAGTGAGGATATCGGCCATTATCTGGCAGGGATGGCTGTAATCGGTCAGGCCGTTTATCACCGGAACACTCGAGTTTTCCGCCATTTCCAGTAATGTTTCGTGGCGGAAACAGCGGATCATTATCAGGTCAACGTAACGCGAAATGACGCGTGCGGTATCGGCGACGGTCTCGCCGCGTCCGAGCTGGATGTCGGTATGATTCAAGGAGATCGCGCTGCCGCCCTGTTCGATGATTCCTGCCTCGAATGAAATACGGGTGCGCGTGGAGGGTTTCTCGAAGATCATCGCAATTTTTTTGTCTTTTAGCAGTTTTCCGTAGCGATTTTTCTTAACCTTTTCCGCGGCTTTCAGGATCTTTCGCAAAGACACTGCGTCAAAATTATCGAGATCGAGGAAATGGTTTGGGGATTTTTTCATTTTTTTATCTCCGCACAGGCCAGACCAATCAATTCTACTGCCCGGTAGATATGCTCGTTTTCGACGATGAGCGGCGGCAATATCCGCACCACATTATCCGAAGCGGGCGCGGTGAGCAATCCGAGATCGCGAAGTTTTGCGGTGAAATCCTTGCTCTCGCCCACAACCTTCAGGCCAAGCATCAGACCAACCCCACGCACTTCCTTGATTATCGATGGGTATAATTTCTGCAAACCCTCCAGCCGGGATTTTAAAAACTCACCTTTTTCCACGACGTTTTTTAAGAAACCCGATTTAAGTATCGTATCCATCACCGCATTGCCGACTGCCATTGCCAAGGGGTTTGAGCCGTAAGTTGAGCCGTGGCTGCCGGGTTTCATCCCTTGCGCCGCTTTTTCATTGGCGAGGCAAGCCCCAAGCGGAAATCCGCCACCGATTCCCTTCGCTGCTGCTACGATATCCGGCTTGATTCCGGCCAGTTCATGCGCGAATAATTTTCCGCTGCGACCCATACCGGATTGGATTTCGTCAAGGAAGAGCAGTAGCTCATTTTCGTCGCAGATTTTTCTTAAATTCTGCAAAAATTCTTTCGGTGCGACGCGAATGCCACCTTCGCCCTGTATTGGCTCAATGAGGATAGCAGCGGTTTTTGGGTTGATCGCATTTTTTACTGCCTCTATGTCCAAAAACGGCACGTGATCGAAACCATCGACCTCCGGCTCGAATCCTTTGAGCAGTTTTTCTTCGCCCGCTGCGGAAATTGTTGCAAGCGTCCGGCCGTGGAAACTGCCTTTGAAAGTGATGATGCGATAACGCTTCGGCTGGCCTATTTCATCGAAATACTTCCGTACCATTTTTATTCCGCATTCCACCGCCTCAGCACCGGAATTGCAGAAAAAAACTGTATCGGCGAAAGTGTTCCCAGTGAGCTTCCCCGCTAATTCATCCAGCCCAGGGATTTGGTATAAATTAGAAAGGTGCCAGAATTTTTTCGCCTGCCGAGTTAGCGCCCGCACCAATTTCGGATGCGAATAACCGAGCGCGTTCACAGCGATTCCAGCTGCGAAATCTAGGTACTTCCGGCCGTTTTCGGCATAAAGCCATACACCCTTGCCGTGGGTGAAGCTTAAAGACGAACGGTTATAAACTGGTAGGACGTGCGGAATCAATTTGCTAAATCCCCTCTAAAAACTTGAGTATATCAGTCGATTATGCGGTATTGTCAATAAACTATTGTTCCTGTTATTAAGGGTGCATGAGCGACGAAGGATACATAATAGAATACCGAAAAGTCGGCAATTCGGTGAAGGTTAGCGCCATCGATACCGCAAGCATGACAGAAGTTTCCGTGATCGCCCCACCACGCATGAGCCGGAAAAATATGGCCAATCTGGCTATAAAAAAATTATTGTACGTGATGGGAAAAGCGAAGCGCTGACTAATCCCCCGCGACCGTCATTCCTTCTATCCGTAGTGTTGGGGAGTTGGTGGAATGCAGGAATTCCAAATCGTTAGCCGGTGTCAGGTTTGCAAACATTTCCGCTAGGTTCCCCGCGATGGTGACTTCACTAACCGGATATGTAATCTCGCCGTTTTCGATCCAGAATCCTGAAGCACCCTGGCTGTAATCGCCGGTGATGATGTTGATTCCCATGCCGAACGCCTCGGTGATATAAAACCCGTTTTTTATTTCCGCAATCATTTGCTTAACCGGGATTTTGCCGTTTTCCATGTATAGGTTGGTGGAATGCGGCAAGGGAGGCGATGAAATGCCGCGCGATGCGCGCCCGTTGGTTTTCAATCTCAGTTGATTGGCCGAGCGGATATCCAACAGCCAGCTTTTCAAGATTCCGTTTTCCACCAGCACGATTTTCTTGCCCGTGACGCCCTCGCCGTCGAACGGCCTAGAGGCCAGTCCGCGTTTCCGTTCCGGGTCGTCGATGATGTTGATGCCTGGGCCAAAAATCTTTTCTCCCATTTTATCCTTGAGGAAGCTGGTTTTTCTGGCGATGGACGCACCGTTTATCGCCGATGCAAAAGTGCCGACCAGCTCCCTGGCGATGCGCGCTTCGAATATCACCGGGACCTGCGCTGTGGCAACCTTCCTCGGATTTAATTTCGCTGCTGCTCGCCCACCCGCCGTTTTTCCTATTTCCTCTGGGGATTTCAGGTCGGAGAAGAAAATGGCGCTGCTGTAATCGTAATCGGTTTCCATTTTGCCGTCTTTCCCGGCGATGACTGAAACCGATACAGAAGAATTTGAAGTATCGAACTGATGCGCGAATTTCTTACTCGTCGCCAACGAAATTTTATTTTGCCCGTAATGCGCTTCCGCGCCTTCGGAATTGATAACGTTTTTCACGTTAAGCGCTGCCGTCTCGGTCTTTTTCGCATTTTCGATGAGAGTTTCTATCGAGGGTTCTTTTGCATCATAAATTTCCAAATTCTTTGTTTTTTCTGGCGATTTTGAATGATTGGCGAGGGAAACATACGGGTCTTCCGGCGCAGCTTTCGCCATTGCGATTCCCTGATCGATCATGCGGTCCAAAACTTTTTTGGTTACATCATTCGATGAAACTATCGCCTGTTTCATCCCTTTGTTCGTGGCAAAAAATATGCGGATGCCGAGGTCTTTTGATTCTGAACGCTCGACGGTTTCGGTCGCCCCTAGCCGGGTTCTGACGCTCAATTCCCGGCTCTCGACCATGAACGCATCGGCGCTGTCAGCGCCGTCGGAGCGGATTTTTTTTATGCAGTAATGGAGGGTTTCGAGTGCGTTCTGGTTTTTCATGATAACACTATTTAGACATCTCCAGCATCTTATCCAGCGATTTCTTCGCGGCAATACGGATGTTTTCATCCAGCTCCAGCGCCGGGGATTTCGCCGCCATGCACATATATAATTTCTCCAGCGTATTCAACTTCATATGCGGACAATCGTTGCAGGTGGCGCAGGCGCCTTCCGAGGTGCCGGGGACGGTGAAAAACACACTGCCCGGCGATTTCGCTTTCATTTGATGAATGATTCCCGACTCGGTAAGCACGATGAATTTTTTGCCCGAGTGCTCGGCGGCGAATTTCAATAGCGATGATGTCGAACCGATATGGTCGGCGCGTGCCAGCAAGTTTTCCGGGCATTCCGGATGGGCAATGGTGAAAGCATCCGGATGATTCGTCTGTAATTTTATCAATTCTCGCTCAGAAAACTGCTCATGCACGATGCAGGTTCCCTCCCACAGTAGCATTTTCCGTCCAGTTTTTTTCTCCAGGTATTTTCCCAGATATTTATCCGGTGCAAACAGAATCGGCTGGTTTTCCGGGATTTGCCGGATGATGGATTCGGCGTTGGCGCTGGTGACGATAATGTCCGAAAGCGCCTTCACTTCAGCCGAGCAATTAATATATGTGAGTGCGATGTGATCAGGGTTTTGCTCGCGGAATTTTTTGAAAGCGGCGGGCGGGCATGAGGTCTCTAACGAGCATCCGGCGTTTAAATCTGGCAATAACACCAGCTTTTGTGGCGAAAGGATTTTCGCCACTTCCGCCATGAATTTCACGCCGCAGAAAACGATGACGTCGGCCTTTGCCGCCGCCGCTTTGCGCGATAAATCCAGCGAATCGCCGACGAAATCCGCGATATCCTGTATATCCCCGTCCTGATAATAATGCGCCAGGATGACGGCATTCATCTCACGCCGCAGCCGGTTTATCTCATCTTCCAGGTCGAGATATGGGTTGATTTTTAATGCGGTATTGGGCATTTATAAAAAATTTCCATGGCTTTTTGCCATCGTTAACCTTTTATTAACTATTTTATGACGCTATTTGCAAGAATATATTGTAAAAAATTGCGGAAAATCAATAAGGCAGATTCAATTAATAGTGAAATGGTTATATAGTCCACACAAATGAAAATTTTTCTCAGCATTTTTTTCGCCACCCTGCTGGCCGCGTGTGCCGTATCGGATGAGGCGCCGGTAAAACCTACGGAAATCAACCCAGCAGAGGCGATATATATAGTAAAGGATAACGATACGCTGCCGATTATCGCAAAAAAACTAGCGGTGGATTTGCCGGCGCTGGCGGCGGTGAATAATCTAGAATCACCGTATGAACTACATCAGGGCCAGGAATTGAAATTGCCATCTAGTCCCGTCCCCCCGTCAGCCGTGAAATCGGCGCCCTCGCCGCCGGTTAAAATCGTCGTAAAACCAAAGGAATTGCCTAAGAAACTCACACCACAGAAATTCATCTGGCCGCTGAAAGGTAAGGTAACAGCTAAGTTTGGGCCTTTGAATGGTGGCATGTTCAACAATGGAATAAACATAGTGGGAACCGAAGGCCAGGAAGTAAAAGCCATAGCCGACGGCGAAATCATCTATATCGGAACCAACATCAAAGGTTACGGAAACCTACTGGTACTAAAGCATTACGGCGGCTGGTTCAGTGCCTATTCATGTAAGAAAATCGCCGCAGTCAAAAAAGGTGAAATAGTGGGTCAGGGCCAAATCATCAGCTATATTGGTGCAACGGAAGAGCGTAAGGTACCCCAGTTGCACCTGGTTTTACGGAAGAAAAAGAAACTCGTTGATCCGCTGGTTTATCTGCACTAGACGATTGCAACTTCACCCATTATGTTCCATCCATTAAAACAAGGAGGGTATTATTATGTCTTTAATCAATGAAGCTTTTGCCGATAGCGGTGCGGCGAGTTCGGCTGGATTTGCTGGTTTGGGTGGGAATTTGACCGGCCTGATGCCAATTCTGCTGATCTTTGTAATTTTTTATTTCATGCTTATCCGCCCGCAGCAGAAAAAATTGCGTGAGCATAAGGAGATGGTGAAAAACCTGAAGCGCGGCGATAAGGTCATCACCAGCGGCGGAATCGTTGGCACCGTGCAGAAAGCCGATGCTGAGCCGGATATCGCACTGGTGGAAATCGCGCCGGAAATCCAGGTGAAAATCGTCAAATCCACCATCAGCGAAGTTATAGTAAAACCGGAAAAATAAATGCTTAATTTCCCGAAGTGGAAAATCTTCCTGGTCTTCGCAGTTTGCATAGCAGGATTTGTTATTGCGTTGCCGAATTTCATTGGCGATGCTGGCGGGAGATTGGCCAGTGCGCTAAATTTAAACCGTATCAATCTGGGTTTAGACCTGCGCGGCGGATCGTACCTTCTGCTTGAAATCGATTTTGATTCCTATTTGAAAGACCAGTTGCAGAACTTGGGCGAGGAAGTGAAATCAGCGCTGCATGGAAAAAGAATCGGCTACCAGAACCTTAGCGTCCGGGAAAACAAAATTTTCTTTTCGCTCCGCGAGCCTAATGATGCCGATGCAGTGATGGCAGCGATAAGAGATATTTCTCGCGAGTTGAATATAGATAAAGTTTCCGATGGTTTCTCTATAAGTTTTTCCGAGGACTCGCTTAAAGACCTGAAGAAAAAAGTCGTCGAGCAATCGCTGGAAATCGTGCGCCGCCGGGTCGATGAGACCGGCACAAAAGAGCCGATTCTTCAAGCTCAGGGCGATCTCCGCATCCTGCTGCAGGTTCCCGGCCTGGATAATCCGGAGTCTTTAAAAAACCTACTTGGGCAAACCGCGAAGCTGACGTTTCACCTGATGGACGAAGCCAATCCGTTCCCTGGCGAAAATTTCATCCCAACCGGGGATATTCGGCTGCTGACCGGCGAGGAACATGACCGCCAGGGGAGTTTAAGGAATTACGCGGTGCACCGCCAGCCGATACTTTCCGGCGACATGCTGGTGGATGCGCATGCCTCGTTCGAGGGTTCAATGCCGGTGGTGAATTTCCGGTTCAACAATATCGGCGCGAAGAAATTCGGCGACGTGACGCGGGAAAATGTCGGCAAGCCGTTCGCAATCGTGCTGGACGATAAAGTCATCAGCGCGCCGGTGATACGCGAGCCGATACTGGGCGGTTCGGGCATGATTTCCGGTAATTTCACCGTGCAATCGGCCAGCGATCTGTCCCTGTTGCTCCGTGCCGGGGCGCTGCCGGCGCCGATAAAAATATTGGAGGAGCGGACTGTTGGGCCATCACTCGGCGCCGATTCCATCAAGGCCGGTACCAAGGCGGCGCTGATCGGAACCACGCTGGTTTCCCTGTTCATGATATTAAGTTATGGTCTGTTCGGGCTGTTTGCCAACATTGCGCTAGTGATAAACGTTATGCTGCTGATTGCGGCGCTAACGCTGTTCCAAGCGACTTTGACGTTGCCAGGAATCGCCGGAATCGTACTGACGCTCGGCATGGCGGTCGATACCAACGTGTTGGTTTATGAACGCATACGCGAGGAAATCCGCTCCGGAAAAACGCCAATTGCGGCGGTGGATCACGGGTTCCGCCATGCGTTTCAGACCATCATCGATACCCACATCACCGGCCTGATTTCGGCGGTTATACTATATATAATCGGCACCGGGATGGTTAAAGGCTTCGCGGTGACGCTGACGATTGGTATCATGGCATCGCTGTTCACCGCGATAATGCTGACGCGGCTGATGGTGGTGACGTGGCTCAGGAAAGCCAAGCCGAAGAGAATTCCGATTTGAGGTTTTAGGTTCTAGGTGTTAGGTGTTATTAGCCCCTAGAACCTAGCCCTTAGAACCTATGGTAGATATCACCCCCCTAATTCCGAAAGAAAAACAAGTCATCACCACATACGGCAATGGCGGGTTCATTGTCAGCGGGCGAAGGTATAATTCGTCAGTAATTGTTTTTCCCGACCACACTACCCTCTGGGATGGCGAGGATTTTTCTGAAATCATCGCCAAGAAAGATAAAATTGAAATATTGCTGTTTGGCTCGGGCGCGAAAATTATTTTTCCGTCCGAGGAAATTTCTAAGGCATTGAAATCGGCCGGGATCGCGCTGGAAACCTTGGATACCGGCGCCGCCTGCCGCACCTATAACATCTTGCTTGCCGAGGAAAGAAAAGTCGCTTGCGCGCTGGTTGCGGTTTAAACATCTGAAAAAATTCAAATCATTCATTGTCAATAAATTTATTTGCCAAAAGCACAAATAAAATTGGTTTACGAAAAATCTTTTCGGCGTAGTTTGTCCTTCCCTTAAATAAATTATTTTTAGACATGCCCGCCCAACCAATGCCAAACGATTCCTACGCTGGCGATATAGATTCCAAAACTGCCTGGAAATTGCTCGAGAGAACATTTGGCGCACTGCTGGTGGATGTGCGGACGAAAGATGAATGGGCAGCAGTCGGCCAGCCGGATGTCGAAAAATCGAAGATGTTGAGCATAACTTTCTGCAGCTATCCAGAAATGCAGGTAAATAAAAATTTCGCCCGCGAAATGGAAAATAAAGTTAAGGATAAATCGATACCGCTATTGTTTATCTGCAAGGGCGGCGGGCGCAGCCGGGCGGCGGCGGAATTGATGGCCGCGCGCGGATACCGGAATTGCTACAATATATATGACGGCTATGAAGGTGGCTGGAAGAATTCCCTGCCATGGCGTGCGACATTATGATTAACACCGCTATCCAGGTTGATTCGGGCGCGGACAAATTCTCCGAGGCGCTAAAGAAATTAAAAACGCATTTCGGCGAAGCAGCGTTCAATAGTTGGCTCAAGCATTTAAAGTTGGTCGGCTATGGTAATGGGCAGGTCGAGGCTTCGGTTCCAACGCGATTCATCCGGGATTGGATAGAGGCGCATTACGCGGAAGAGATAAAATCGGCCCTGAGTGCGGAGGATTCTTCCATTCACAGCCTGGACATACTGGTGCGGACGGAAATCCAGGAAAAGCAGCCGCCGCTGAACGATCTGCCGCAACACAGCAACATCGTAGATATTTCCATCCGCACCAGCGCGGAACAACTCGGTTCGCCGCTTGATCCACGATTTACGTTCGAGAATTTCGTAGTCGGAAAACCCAACGAGTTGGCGCATGCAGCATCGCAAAGCGTCGCGGAGGCAAAAGAGGTGAATGTCGGCAGCAATCCACTGTTTCTCTATGGCGGTGTTGGTCTCGGTAAAACGCATTTAATGCATGCCATTGCCTGGCATATCAGAAAAAACAACCCAGAGCGTCAGGTAGTTTATCTCTCAGCGGAAAAGTTCATGTATCAGTTCATCCGAGCGCTGCGCAACAAGGATATAATGTCGTTCAAGGAACAGTTCCGTTCTGTGGACGTGCTGATGATCGATGACGTGCAATTCATCGGCGGCAAGGATTCGACGCAGGAGGAATTCTTCCACACTTTCAATGCACTGATCGACCAAAACAAGCAGTTGGTGATTTCTGCCGACCGCTCGCCCTCAGATCTCGAAGGCATTGAGGAGCGAATCCGCTCGCGTCTGGGCTGGGGCTTAGTCGCTGACGTCAACACTACAACATACGAACTCCGGCTTGGCATTTTGCAATCGAAGTTGGAATTATTGAAGATGGAAGTGCCGAAGCAGGTGCTGGAATTCCTCGCGCACCGGATCGTTTCCAACGTGCGCGAGTTGGAAGGCGCGCTAAACAAGGTTATCGCCCATTCCAACCTGTTCGGCCGTGAAATTAGCCTGGAGAATACCCAGGAAATATTACAGGATCTGCTGCGCTCCAATATCCGCACTATCACCATTGAGGATATAAAAAAGAAAGTCTGCGACAGGTATAACATTAAAATGTCGGATTTGAATTCGGCCAGGCGTTCGCGTTCAATCGCGCGGCCCAGGCAAATTGCCATGTATCTGACGAAAAAGCTTACGACCTTAAGCCTGCCGGAAATCGGACGTAATTTCGGCGGGAAAGACCATACCACCGTTATCCATGCGATAAAAAAAGTCGAGGCGCTAGCCAAAGAAACCAAGGAACTCTCAGACGATCTGGCGCTGCTTCAGAGGATTTTGCAGAATTAGAGGTAGGGTTTTTTTGCCAACCCCTCCCGATCCCCTGACCCCTGCCCCTCTGCTTTTTTCTATTGGCACCTATAAAAAAACGTTGTAATCTCCCCGAAGAATTACAACGGTAAAAATTATGCCAGCAAAATCCGCCGCCGCCAACGTCAATTTGGCAAATTTCGACAATATAAAGCTGACCATCGACCGCGCTGCTTTCCTGCGCTCACTCGGCCGGCTGCAAAGCATAGTCGAAAAGCGCAACACCATCCCGATCCTTTCCAACGTGAAAATCGAGGCGCACGGCAGCCATCTGGCCTTGACGGTGACGGATATGGATATCGCCGCCAGTGAAAAAGTCGAGGCGAAAATTGCCAAGGAAGGCGCAGTTACGGTTCCCGCCCACACGCTTTACGACATAGTGCGAAAACTTCCCGAGGGCGCGGAAATCGAGCTTTCGCTAGACGCGGAAAAGAGCGGCCAGCTTAAGGTAAAATCCGGCAATTCAAAATTCCGGCTTTCCTGCCTGCCTGCCAACGATTTCCCGGTGATTTCGGAAGGCCAGCTCACCCACCATTTTTCTTTGAGCAAGGCGGAATTCAACGCGCTGATTAAGAAAACGCGATTCTCCATCTCTACCGAGGAAACGCGCTATTACCTGAACGGCGTTTACCTGCACATCACCCCAGATACCCAGGCGCTCCGCGCGGTTTCGACCGACGGGCACCGACTGGCACGCATCGAAGTGCCGCTGCCCGGCGGCGCGGCCGGGATGCCGGGCATCATCATCCCGCGCAAAACCGCGATCGAAGTGAAAAAAATCTCCGACGAGGGGGGGGAGATAATCAATATTTCCCTCTCGAAAACCAAGATAAAGTTCGATTCCGGCAATATTACGCTGGTATCGAAACTGATCGACGGCACTTTCCCCGATTACGAAAAAGTTATCCCCAAGGAAAACAATAAATTGATGGAAGTGGACAGCAAATTACTGGCCCAGGCGGTTGACCGCGTTTCCACCATTGCTACCGAAAACCGGGCAATTAAATTCGCATTGGAAAAAGGCAAGCTGACGCTCTCCGCCAACAGCCAGGACAGCGGCACGGCATCTGAGGAAATCGCGGTGAATTATTCTGCCGACACCATCGAAACCGGGTTCAATTTCCGCTACGTGCTGGAAATGATGGCAGAACTGGAGGGCGAAACCGCGCAGTTCCTGTTTTCCGATTCCACCTCACCCGCACTGGTGCGCGACCCAGCGGATGTTACCGCGCTTTACGTGATAATGCCAATGCGGGTGTGAACAGCGCCTTCTGGATATCGAATCTTACCCTCACCAATTTTCGCAGCTACGATCATTTGAAATTGGAGTTCGATCCCTCACCGGTTGTGATAACCGGGCCTAACGGATCTGGAAAAACCAATATTCTCGAAGCCGTTTCGCTGCTTGCCTCCGGTCGGGGGCTACGTATGGCACGGCTTTCGGAAATCGATAAGCGGCAAAAATCCGATTCGCCATATAACGTCTTCGGCTGGGCCATAAACGCAGCAGTGAACCTAGGCGAAAATCAAACCGTTATCAGCACCGCGCGCGAAACATCGCGTGATAACATCGACAAACGCATCATAAAAATCGACGGCGAAATAAAAAGAAATTCCAGCGCACTGGAATCTGCTTTTTCCCTCATTTATTTCGTCCCACAGATGAACCATATATTCACCGAGGGTCGGAGGACACGTCTGGCGTTCCTAGACCGCCTGACCATGCTTTTCGACTATGGACATCCGAAACGCTTGGGCGTTTATGAAAAATACAGTGCCGAGCGTCGGCGGTTGCTTAAGGAAAATCCTGACGAAATCTGGCTTTCCGCTACCGAAAGCACGATGGCGGAACAGGCGGTGGCAATAGCGGCGAGCCGACTGGAAGCGCTCGAATATATAGGAAAAGCGCTGGCCGAATTCGATTCCCGGTTTCCGCGAGCGCGGATGGAGGTGAAGGGTTTGGTTGAGGATAATTTTCCGAAAATGCCAGCTCTGCAATTAGAGGAGTTTTTTAAAGCCAAGTTGGAGGAGGCAAGAAAGCTAGACTTTTTCAGCGGCCGCACCAATTATGGAGTGCATCGCAGCGATTTTTCGGTGGTTTATGCGGAAAACGGCGCGTTGGCAGAAAATTGCTCGACGGGCGAGCAAAAAGCGCTCCTGCTCTCGATAATTTTGGGAGCAGCACGGGCGAAAGCCACCTGGTTCAATGCGGCCCCGGTAGTGCTGCTCGATGAAATCGTAGCACATCTGGATGATGAAAGAAGGGAAGAATTATTTGGGCAAATCGCCAGTTTGGGTATCCAAGCTTGGATGACAGCCACCCACCCAAAATTTTTCAAAAATTTCGCCGGAAAAATGCAGTTTTTTAGTGTACATGACTCGGTAATTTGCTAGAACTGCATTGTCATTCCCGGGAGGGTCAAAGGTCCTTAGTCGGGAATTCATCGCGCAACAAACCGTGAAGCCTCTGGAATATAGATTCCCGCCTTTGCGGGAATGACAACAGGATTAATTAAATATGAGCTCAATAGTGCAAGAAAAAGACGTCAACACCAACGATTACGGCGCGGAATCGATTAAAGTTCTGAAGGGGCTGGATGCTGTCCGCAAACGCCCGGGCATGTATATCGGCGATACCGATGACGGCTCGGGTCTGCACCACATGGTTTATGAGGTGCTGGATAATTCGATCGACGAATCGCTGGCCGGGCATTGCAACCTGATCGAAGTGGTTTTAAACGCCAACAGCTCGGTAACGGTGACAGATAATGGGCGCGGCATTCCAGTCGATATTCACAAGGAAGAAGGCGTTTCAGCAGCGGAAGTCATCATGACGCAACTTCACGCCGGCGGCAAGTTCGACCAGAATTCATATAAGGTTTCCGGCGGATTGCATGGCGTCGGCATATCAGTGGTGAACGCCCTTTCCAGATGGCTGGAACTGACGATTTGGCGCGATGGAAAAGAATATTTCATGAAATTCGCCGACGGCGTTGCGGAAGCACCATTGAAAATGATCGGCGATTCCGGTGGCAAGCGCGGTACGAAAATTACCTTCCTGCCCTCGACCGAAACCTTCACCAAAACCGAGTACGATTTCACTACGCTGGAGCATCGCATACGCGAATTAGCATTCCTCAATTCCGGCGTTCACATAGTGCTGAAAGACCCGCGCGGAGCCGAAGAGCAAGTCTCCGACCTGATGTATGAAGGTGGAATAAAGGAATTCGTCTTATACCTAGACCGCAGCAAAAAAGAATTGCATCCGACCATCATCATCGACACCGAAAAAGATAATATGGGCGTCGAGTTGGCGCTGCAATGGAACGATAGCTACCACGAAAACGTCGTCTGCTTCACCAACAACATCCGCCAGCGCGACGGCGGAACGCATTTGATGGGTTTCCGCGCGGCGCTGACCCGTGTCATCAATTCATATTCCACTAAAGAAGGTTTTGGCAAAAAAGAAAAAATCGCGCTTACGGGTGAGGATTTGCGCGAAGGATTGACGGCCGTGCTTTCGGTGAAAGTTCCCGATCCAAAATTTTCCTCTCAGACCAAGGATAAACTGGTCAGTTCCGAAGTGCGGACGGTGGTGGAGAACGTAGTGAATGAAAAATTATCTCAATGGTTCGAAGAGCATCCGCAGGAGGCGAAAATCGTCATCGGTAAGGCCTACGAAGCCGCGGCAGCACGCGAAGCAGCCAGGAAAGCCCGAGAATTGACGCGACGGAAGGGCGCGTTGGATATTTCCTCCCTTCCCGGCAAACTGGCCGATTGCCAGGAGCGCGACCCGGCACTATCGGAGCTTTTCATCGTCGAGGGCGATTCGGCGGGTGGCTCGGCCAAGCAGGCGCGTAGCCGGGCGTTCCAGGCGATATTACCACTGCGCGGAAAAATATTAAACGTCGAGCGGGCCAGGTTTGACCGGATGCTGGGCTCAGCGGAAATCGGCACGTTGATAACGGCGATCGGCGCCGGAATCGGCAAGGAAGATTTTAACATCGAAAAAACCCGCTATCACAAAATCATCATCATGACCGATGCCGACGTTGACGGATCCCACATCCGCACGCTGCTGCTGACTTTTTTCTACCGCCATATGCCGGACATCATCGCAAAGGGATATTTATATATCGCCCAGCCACCGCTCTATAAAATCAAACGCGGCACTAGCGAAGTATATTTGAAAAACGAACAGGCGCTGGAGGAGCACGTGCTTGCAAGCGCAATTGAAGGATCGATATTGAAATCAGCGACTGGAACACAAATCGCCGGGAATGATCTGCATGATTTTGTCCTGAAAGCCAGGCGTTTCAATGCGCTTATCGCCAAGGTGGCACGCAAACTCCCGGCGAATATATTGGAATCGGCAGCGATTTCCGGCGCATTCGATTCCAAGAAAAACATCGCGGAAAAAGCAGCGATATTGGAGCAAAAATTATCCACCGATTCCAGTCGTACCAAATGGGAAATCTTAGCACAGGAAAATAAAATTCTGTTATCCCGAACGCTGCGCGGCGTGACAGAAAAATACGTACTTGAGGAAAATATCTTCAAAGGCCATGATGCCGATGAGCTTCACTCGCTTAGCACAGAAATGGCTGGAATATTCACGAAACCTGCACTATTGCAGCGCAAGAACAACGAACATTCCGTTGCCGGTCCGGCCGCATTATCGAACGCGATAAACGATCTGGGCCGCAGCGGAATTTCGGTGCAGCGGTTTAAAGGGCTTGGCGAAATGAATGCCGAGCAATTATGGGAAACCACGCTTGACCCGGACGCGCGGACGCTGATTCAAGTCAACGTCAACCGCGCCGAGGAAGCCGATGCGATTTTCTCGACCCTTATGGGCGAAGTGGTGGAACCGCGCAAGGATTTTATCCAGAAAAACGCACTGAAGGTGGTGAATCTGGATGTTTGATGATAAGAGTTTGAGAATCTAAGAGTATAAGCAAAGAAGAAGTTTTTGCTCATACTCTCAATCTCCTGCTCGCCCCTTCTATCCTCTCCTCTAGCACTCGCATAAACTCACCTTGTTCTAGTCCCGGCGGTATTTCCGGCAATATTTCAATAATTATTTCCCCAGGTTCTTTCAGAAAAGAATTTTTTGGCCAGCACAACCCGGAGTTTAGGGCAACCGGAATTACACTGACGCCCGCACGCTGGTAAACTCCGGCGATTCCACTGTGATAATGCGGTGTGGCTCCGGGAACCATCCTGGTGCCCTCCGGAAAAATCACGATGGAATTGCCTTTCTGCAAAGTCGTGACCGAATCGGCCAGCATTTTCCGCATTGCCTTCGCCCCGGATTTTCGGTTGATGGCCACCGCGCCCATTGCCCATATGTAAAAATTTATCACCGGAACCAGGTAAAGCTCGCGCTTCAATATGTAAACCGGCCGGGTAAAAAATATAAAAAAAGCAATGGTTTCCCAGGCTGACTGATGCTTAGAAGCTATGATAACGGGCCCAAGCGGGATATTTTCTAACCCGCGCACTTCGTATGTGATGCCGCAGATTATTTTCAGGAAAAAAAGCGTGCCCCGCGCCCAGGTTTTCCCGGCCAGGAAAGCGCCGTTTTTCAGCGGCAATAGCAAAAGGCAGGCGATACCGATGCAAGCCGTCCATAATGCGAAAACAATATTGAATAATGCGGAGCGGAGGATGGGAATCATCATTCAAAATATATCTGTGCCCGAGCCCACAGATATTTATCATATTCGCTAATGACGAGCCTGAGCGATGGGTAATGCCGCCACCATTGTTCCGGTTTAAAATCCTGGGGAAACACCGGATAGGGATAGAAAGCTGCGCCGGGCATTGTCAACTGAAATTCCAAGAGAGCACGCGGCATATGGTAATTAGCGGTAACGAGATAAAGTTTTTTGTAGCGGCTTTCCTCTGCCCAACGTGCCACTTCCCAGGCATTGCTCCAGGTGGAAAATGCCATGAAGCCAAGGACTATATCGTTTTGCCGTGCCAGCGCTTTTTCTTTCATTTCCTTGGGAATGCCGGAACCGGAAAGAAGTGTCTTCAAGCTGGTACCCTTGCTGACGCCGGAGACGAACAATTTTCCAGCGATTCCGTTGGCGAGTAGGAAAATCCCAGATTCCAGCCTGCCGCCGCCACCGGTCAGCACCACTATCGCATCGGCGTCACTATAGCGGCTATGCCCAAGCGAGCGCGGAATCTGCTCGACGAACCACAACAAACCTACGAACCATAGCAGTGCCGCCATGCAGGAAAAAACAAGCAAAACCTTTGGTAATTTTCCCATTACGAGCCTATACCCGTCATCCCTTAGGTTTAATGCGGCCGCTTAAGATGTTATCGACCGCCTGCATCAGTGTTACGGCAACGTTCACCGGCTGCAACTCCTTGGGGATACCGTCATCCAGGGTTTTCCGGCCCTTGCCGGTCAATATCAGCATACGGTGGCATTTGACCCTGGCTGCGGCCTGGAGGTCAATTAGAGAATCACCGATCATTATGGTGCGGTTGGGGTCGGAATCGAAATGCAGCATGGCTTCCGTCAACATCCTACCGCCCGGTTTCCTGCGGTCGGTCGGACGATCGGGGTGGTCGCCGCAATAGATTATCTTGTCGATTTTTGCGCCGTTTTTCGCCAGCAACTGCCGCATCCTTTCATGGATTTTATCCAGCATCATTTCGTTTATGATTTTCCGGCCGACCGCCGACTGGTTGGTGACCAGCGCTACACGTATATTGTGTTCGTTCAGCCTGCTGATGCTCTCGCCAACGGCGGGCAGCAACACCAGTTCTTCCGGAGTTTTCACGAAATCCGGCTGATCTTCGTTTATTACCCCATCCCTGTCGAGAAGAACCAGTTTCATAAATCCTCTTGCGGGATATTAAAAATTTATCCTACTATACGGTACGATTATGATTGTCACCTGCGAAAAATGCAACACCGGATACGAACTGGACAGCGCCGCCATCGGCGCGGGCGGCAGAATGGTAAAATGCAGCGATTGCGGTCATATCTGGCGCCAGTTTCCGCCTGAAGACGAATCACCAGAAAGAGACTTAAGAGAAGCAACCTTTGGCAAAAGCATATTCCGGGAGTCAAGATTGCCGATGACGGCAAAACCGCCCGTCGCGTCTTTTATAGGGCCTTTTCCCAAGTTCTTGTTTATCGTTCTACTGATATTAAATCTGGCGGGCGGACTGCTGGTATTCGGCGATGATGTATTGATGGACTATCCCCGTCTGGAGAAAAAAATCAGGGTATATTCCTCGCGCGGGGTGCAATTCCATGACGTGAAATACCAGCGCGAAATCACCGACGACAAGGCGACACTGCTGGTAAACGGCGAAATCGTGAATAGTTCGGATGAAATAAGGAAAGCGCCGGAAATTCTGATAAGTTTCATAGATAGGGATGGCAAAAAGCTCCTATCGCGCAATTATCCGCTCGAGATAAAATATATGAATCCCGGGCAAAAAATCCCATTCGCACCAAAGATAAGCGATATCCCGGCATCCAAAGTTTCCGCAATTTACCTAGATATGGGAAACAGCCTGGAAATGCTGTTCCGCTAATGCAAACACAGATAAAAAAAGACCCTCCCGCGCAGAAATTGACGGTATTTTATAACAGCGACGAAATAAGCCGCCGCGTGGTCAGCCTGGCTCAGGAAATCGGCGAAGCCCTGCGGGCAGAAAACATCGCGAGCGATAAACTAATCATCATCTCGTTGCTTAAAGGCGGGTTTGTTTTCACCGCCGATTTAATTCGCGCGTTATACGCGGAAGGCATCCACCCTCAGGTTGATTTCATGGCGTTATCAAGCTACGGCATGGGCAAAAAAAGCTCTGGCAAAGTGGAGATAATAGGCGACACGCGGGAAAATTTCAAAGGCCGTCACGCTTTGATCGTCGATGACATATTAGAATCGGGCCACACATTGGCGTTTGTAAAAAACCTGCTGAAAAAGCGCGGTGCGAAATCGGCGAAAACCGTGGTATTCCTGGAAAAACCTGGCAAGCGCGAAACCGAGATCGAAGCCGATTTTGTCGGGTTTATGGTGCCGGATAAATTTGTAGTCGGCTACGGCCTGGATTCCGCCCACAACTTCCGCGAACTCCCCTTCATCGCGGTTTTGGGGGATTAATTTTGGATCACTAGCGGGGAGTGAGCCGAGGAAGAATTGGCGGAGTAGATGGAAGCTAATTTGTGAAACTTTTACTTCGTTTATAATAACCGCGCTTAATCTTTTCTTTGGCCTAATCTTTGTCCGCCACTATAGATTCCTGTTGTTTCCAGTGCTTTTAACTTAACAACATCCGCTTTGGTGGTGAGTCCGCGCAGGCGAACGCCATCAAGTTCTGGTAAGGCTTCAACATCTTTCAGAAACCTAGTTCTCTCAGCCTCGGAAACAACACCCGTAGTTAAATCAGTAAGTTTCCTAACATACTGTGGGCGCTGCCATGGGGAAGAGCCGAACGAATGCGCGTTTGCCCGTTCCTTCTCTGCCTCAATTTTAGTACCATCCTTAAAAGTAATTACCATCTTTCCGCCAAATGCCTGCTTTGCAGGGTCTTGGTCGTGGTACATATCCTCCCATCTTTGATCGAAGGAAGTTCTCACTTTTAATAGCAAATCCTGTAAAGGCTGGTTTCCAACTAAACCCTGATAGCTTCTTTCATGATGCCATTCACCGGTTTCTAGTGTCCTGGCAATGGCGAACATAATGCTGTGATCAAGTGTTCCTCTGCTTGATTCCAAATCTGATTTTTGCGGGTCATTAGCATCCGTGCCGATGACATGATGCGTATGGTGGCTGGTTTGCAGTTCTATGGATGCAACTTCGCTGATACCGCCTTTATCAAGAACCTGCTTTCGCATTTCAAGGGCAAGATCGATGACAGCCTGTCCTTGATACTCAAATGAATGTTCTTTTGGATATGTCAGCAATATCCTGCGCATTTTTTCGCCAGGCGCAATCAAATCAACCTTGTACTGCGCATCCTTGCCGTCAAGGAATTGCGCAATAATGCTATCCACTCCCTCATATACCGGGTTAGGACCGACAAGGCCGTGCATGGCGGCATTGACAGCATCAATAGCAATTT
This sequence comes from Alphaproteobacteria bacterium, assembly GCA_013288565.1. GTDB lineage: Bacteria > Pseudomonadota > Alphaproteobacteria > Rickettsiales > JABDBP01 > JABDBP01. The sequence goes on from JABDBP010000007.1 coordinate 53,302, forward strand.
CCGCTGAAAATCCTGGTACAAACTCTTTCTGCGAACCGATCATGCCTTTTCGGGATTGACGGGAGGAAACGGCATTGTGTACTGCAAAATTCACCGCATGATAAATCTGTTCCGTTGAAAGGTTTAACATGGCTCCAATTCCAGCAGCAGTTCCGGCAGCAATATGCGTCATATGGTCAACTTTATGTTTATGCAAGCAGATGCCGGTGCCTTTTCCCGTACCAACCAATGAAACATGCACTTCATATGCTGTAACGATCCCCCTTATCAAATCTTTTCCACTAAGCCCCATATGTTGAGCAACTGCCAATAACGGGGATATATTATCATCCGGGTGCGAATACTCGGCTGCAAGATATGTATCGTCTTGATCAAGGAACCTAACGGCCACAGCATTTGCAAATGCCGCTTCTTTCGAGCCAAAACTTTTTTTGTTATCAACGCCGTAAACGGTAGCCCCACCAACGCCCTCGGTTTGTAATGCCTTATCACGCGCCACTAATACAGCTTGTTCATTAATCGCCGCCATAGCTATCGCCGCATTATCGATGATGCGATTTATTACCATTGCCTGCACATCAGGGTCTATTTCCACATCCTTGGCTTTTGCGGCGATCTCCGCAATTTTCCATGCCAGCTGTTGTTCCCTTGGCAGTTCGCCGCTTTTCTTTTCAACTTTTACAACGTGTTCAACCATAATACCGCTCCCCGTGTAAGCTCATTTAAGAAATGAAAATAACATGAATTTATTAACAAAACGTTAACAACAGTTGATTAATTATTGGAAAATTTTTTAATTAATTGATATTTAAGGAAATATTCGATGACAAATCAATTTGCTTATTTCCTTAACCACCCACTCACCTCTTCCACTTGCGCCTCCTCCATCAGTGACGGCGCGTGACCAATGCCGGGAAATTCGATAAGGCGCGCGCGCGGACCGGTTTGGGTCATTTTTTCCGCCGTTTCCTCAGATAAAATATCTGATTCCGCGCCACGCAACAGCAAAACCGGGCAGGTGATTTTTTCCCAATATTGCCATAAATCCATGTCGGGAAAATCTTTCAAATTACCTTTTTCATCACGGAAAGCAGCCCCAATGCCAGGATCATTGTTCATAGCGAATCCACCAGGAACCGCGTTTAGGCCATATTTCATCATATGCTCAAGCGCGAAATCATTGACCTTCCACGGGGAATATATTTTTTTGAAATGAACTTTAGCCGCCGCTACGTCCGGGAACGTTTCATTTTTCCCGGTATATTCGGCGATTCTTTTTAACGCCTCTTTTGTGATGAACGGGCCAACGTCGTTTATCACCATTTTTCTGATCACTCCAGGTCGCAACGCCGCGACAATCATACCGATCAGCCCACCCATCGAAGTCCCGATCCAATAAATTTCTTGCAACCGCAAAAAGCTGATCAATCGCAACATATCAACAGCATAGGTGAAATTATGATACCCGGATTTATCCTTGATCCATCCGCTTGTGCCGCGCCCAGCCACGTCCGGGCAGATGACCCGGAAATCCGGCATGAATCGACGTGCCAGGAAATCGAAATCGCGGCCGTTGCGCGTCATGCCATGCAGGCAGAAAATCACTTTTTTCGCCGCCACGTCACCCCAGCTCCAATAACCTACTATTCGCCCTGAGCCATCATTTTCGCGTACCAAAAAGCTGTATAATTGCGGCTCGGTCATGATAACGTCAATCCTGTGAGGTCGATTTCCGCCGGTTTGTCGTCGATGAAATCAGCCAGAATCCTGGCGCTTCCGGCAGCCAAAGTCCAGCCCAAAGTCCCGTGCCCAGTGTTTAGGAAAAGATTCTTGAATTTCGTCCGGCCCAAAACCGGCGTGCCTCCCGGCGTAGAAGGACGCAGGCACGCCCATTTCGTGACGTTCGCAAAATCCCCGGCTTCCGGGAAAAGATTTTTCGCATGGCGCAGAATCGAAGTCGTCCTGAATTCGTCGATAGACGTGTCATACTTGGCGAATTCCGCTGTTCCCGCCACGCGTAAAATATTGCCGAGTCGGCTGTAAACCAGTTTCTGCGATTGATCGGTGATGCTTACCTGCGGAGCTTTTCCAACATTCACGGGAATCGAAACACTGTAACCTTTCATCGGGTATATATGGGTTTTGACGCCGAGTTTATTCAAAAAAACCGAGCTGTAAGAGCCGAGTGCGACGATATATTTATCGGCAGTGAAAACGCCGTCGCCCGCCAGCACCCCGGAAACTTCGTCACCAACTGTGTCGATGCCTAATATTGCGTGATCATATTTGAACACTACGCCTATCGTCTGGCATTTTTTCGCGAGATGCCTGGTGAAGGCGAAAATATCGCCGCTCTCATCTAGCGGGAAATGGATGCCGCCTATAATGCGATCGTTGGCGGAAAGCAGCATTGGTTCCAGTTCCATGCATTCCTGATAAGTCATAGATTTATAGGACGCGCCGAATTCCTGCTGCATTTTGGCTTGCAAGAGCGCCGACTCGAAGTTCTTGTCGTCTTTGAAAATATGCAGAATTCCAGCATCCCGGAACGCGAAATCCACGCCAGTTTTCCCGCGTAGGTATTTCATAATTTCACGCGAATAAAGCGCCAGGCGGAGCGTGTTGATGGTGTGGTACCGCGCACGCGCCTTGGTGCAATTCCTCAAGAAACGCAACCCCCAAAGCCACATTGCCAGATCAAAACCCGGATGCAAAACCAGCGGTGCATCTTTTCGCCCCAGCCATTTTACGATTTTCGGCAAGACTTCCGGGTTCGCCCAGGGTTCGGCATGGCAATAACTGAGCTGGCCGCCGTTGGCGAAACTGGTTTCCATGCCGCTGCCGCTTTGACGCTCAATCACGGTCACTTCATGCCCGCGCTCCGCCAGAATATAGGCGGAAGTGACGCCGATCACGCCGCTGCCGAGAATAACGATTTTCATAGTTGGAATTTTTGTTATAGCCGATTAACCAAATATATTTGCATTTGTTGCGTGACGAAAATTGCTGCCCCGCTAGGAGAAGCGCGAAGAGCGCAGTTTACGCTCCGGTCGAGCGCTTCGACACCGCGGACAGCAATTTTCTCCGCAACCCTCGGGGCATGGGAAGAAATGAAAAAATTACGGCGTAAAAAATTTTCCATGTAGGGTAAACTACCTGCAAAATTTTTTACTTGTCCTTTTTTCATTTCTTCCTCCTGCAAATATAAATATATTAGGTTAATCGGCTATACATTATAAAAAAATAAAAGCATATGAAAAAATGCCCTGAAGAATTCATCGATTTCGCCGGAAAACTCGCTGATATTTCCGGCCGTGTCATCCGGCGCTATTTCCGGCAGCCGAATGGCCTGTCTGCGAAAGACGATCTTTCGCCTGTCACCACCGCAGATTTAGAGGCGGAACAAGAAATGCGTATGGCCATCGCGGCGGCATACCCGGAACATGGCATAATCGGCGAGGAATTCGGGAACGTGCAAACAAAATCTGATTATACATGGATGCTTGATCCCATCGATGGTACTGCTTCCTTTATGATCGGACGCCCAATTTTCGGCACCCTCATTTCGCTGCTGAAAAATGGAACTCCCATTCTCGGAATCATCAACCAGCCGATAACGGCAGAAAGGTGGATAGGCGCGAACGGCCAATCCATTTTGAATGGCGAAAAAATTTCCACACGAAAAAACTTGCCGCTTTCCCAAGCGGTGCTCTGCACCACTTCGCCAGATTATTTGTTTTCTGAAAAGGCCAAAGAATTTTTCGCGAGCGTTAGCAAAAAAGCCAGGTATACGGTTTATGGTGGCGATTGTTATTCGTATGGATTGCTGGCGGCTGGGCTGGTTGATGCGGTAATAGAATCTGGCCTGAAACCACATGACTTCTGTGCACTTCGGCCAATTATCGAAGGTGCTGGCGGGGTTTTTGCCGATTGGCGTGGCCAGGAAATCACGTTAGATTCATCCGGGGACGTAATCGCAGCGGGAAACAGGAAATTGCTGGAGGAAATCCTTAAATCAGCCTAGGGCCGTGGGCCCCTGTCGCAACCTCGTGCTGAGTGTCGACAGGCCTTGGTTACTCAGCCGGGGGTGTTTCGCCTTCCGACTTTTCCTTATCGCCGCCACCTTTCTTGTCTTCAGCCGGTTTTTCGCCGCCGGAGGTCTTGCGCGCCTCATCAACTTTCTGTTTTAACTGGTCATAAGGCAATGCACCGGGAATAAGCTCGCCGCCGATGATGAATCCGGGAGTGCCGCGGACGCCGAGGCTACCCGCCAGCGCCCGGTTGGCAGCAATTATTTCGGCCACTTCCGGCTTGTTCATCTCTTCCTTGACCTTGGATGGGCTAAGGCCCAGTTTTTTCGCCTGATCCAGCACTACCTCCTCGGATTTCTGGCCCGGAAGCTGTATCAGCACAGCATGATAGGCAAAATATTTCTTCGGATCGAGCTTGAACACAGCTATCGCTGCTTTCGCCGCGGTTTCTGAATCCGGACCGAGTATCGGGAATTCCTTGAGGATGAGTTTCACGCCTTTATCCTCATCCAACAACTTTTTCAAATCCGGGAAAACATTCTTGCAATAATGGCAGGAATAATCAAAGAATTCCACGATGGCGACGTCACCATCCGGATTGCCGCCAAAGCCACTGTTTTTATCGTTCAGAAGCTGTTCCTTGGAGGCAACAATGGTTTTCTTGGCACTCTCAGACGTCACCCCCGCTTGCTTTTTCTGCATATTCTGTAATGAGGCGATTATTTTTTCTGGGTTGTCCTGGATATATTTCTCCACGATTTTCTTTACGCCCTCTTCGCTGTTTGTGCCAGGCGACCATGGCCGGTTGCTATAAATAAGCACGCCGACCGCAACAATCAGCACGTACAGCAGGAAATTGGAAAATCCAGATTTACGCATATAAAATTCCTATGGGGTTTTTGAAAACACCGGCCATGATTGACTATACCCTAAATAAAATCAAGGGGTTTTTACGGGATTCTTGACTGGGACCCCAGTTTCTTCTCATCCTTTTTCTTATCGAGATTCGCCACGGCGATTATGTCTCCAGCCCGGATGTAGGCGGGCGAGCCTTCCGGCAATCCTTTCTTCGCCATGGCGGCAAACCGCCCGGCATCCTTCTTGTCGCCCTCGAGCATCGCTTCCTCGGCCAGCGCCAGCATGGATTCAGGGATTTGATTCAATTGGCCGTGAGCGGTTGCCAATTGATGCCAGATCATGGCGTTATCCGGTTCGATCTGCACCGCCTGCTTCAATTGCTGCACTGCCGCCTTATTCAATTCCGGTTGGTTGATAGCAGTTTCCGAAGTAGCAAGACCCAGTTTTATCAGCGCCGAATCCGGTGCCAATTCTACAGCTTTGCGATATGGCGCAACCGATTCCTTGATCCGCCCGTTCTCAAATAAAATCTGGCCCTTCAGTTCGTAAAAATAAGGATCGTTCGGATTTTCTTTTATGATTTCATCCAATAAGGCAAACGACTTTTGCAATTCCGGTATCTTATAATAGGCGATGGCCCGGGCGTAGCGGGCGGGAAGGGATTTATCGCTCTCTGGATAATCGCGCATAGTCTCGCTCGGCTCCTGCATGAAGGCTTTCAATTTCGCGACGGCCCTGGGATAGCATTTCAGCAGATTTTCCGGGGCTGGGTTATTGGAATATGGCGAAGTCTCCACGGCGGCGCGCACATTTTCAATGCGCTCCCTGGAAAGCGGGTGGGTCATCAGATAGGGATTCAGCTTATCGTAAAACAGATTTTCCTGGCTGTTCAAATATTGTAATAATTTCAGCATCCCCTCTGCCGAAAGTTTCAGTCGTGCGAGGAACCGGATGCCGGCATTATCAGCCGAAGCCTCCTGCACACGCGAATATTGCAGCATATTCCTCTCAGCCACCTGTCCGGTTCCCATCATCACCGCCGGTCCCGCCGATCCGCCACCAGCCACCATCGTTGCCGCACCTAGCAGCATACCAAGTATAGTGCCGGTGCTGATATTCTCCATCTCCTCTTTCCGGCGAATCAAGTGCCCGCCAGCGATGTGGCCGGTTTCGTGCGCCAACACGCCCATCAGCACCATAGGGTCGTCGCTGTGGGCAATGATGCCGGTGTTGACGAATATGTTCATCCCTTCGGCGACAAAGGCGTTTATGTTTGGATCGGCGATAATGTGGATGGAGACGTTTCTCGGCTCCAGCCCGGCAGCTTTCCATATCGGTTCGGCCATCTGACGCACGCAGGATTCGATTTCGGCATCGCGGATGAACGACATGCCTTCCGCCCAAGTTCCCATGGGGAAAAGTACGAGAGAGAGGATGATGAGAGAATTAATTGCCGCCCGCATTCACCAGAAAATTGCAAGGATTCTAGCCGAATGCAAGTAAGAAAAGACGGGTTGGTCTTCAACAATACCTAAACCGTCCTGATCGAACTCAAATTATCCACTGCAACTATGAGCGTTGCCGAATCTAGTGCGGACTGGGCTTTCAGGTCATTTATGAGAGTGTAATAGCGGCTTAGCTGTTTTTCGTTAGAACGCTCCCAATTTTCCAGCGCCATCTCGCACTTGTTACCTTGGCAGAAGGATTTTATCACCTCGCCGGTAAGCCGCATCTGCTGGTCGTATATCTGGTTGGTGAGCGTTTTGCAGGACAAACGCTGCCAGTAATTATCCCCAGCCAGGCGCGCTGCCGAATAGCGCAGCCAGCCGAGCGAAAGCCTGGTGCCGAGCGCGAAATAAACTTCGCCCGCTATTGATGGCGACAGCTTCGACGATTGCGCCATTTTGACGATGTCAGGCGCACTTGAAAGCGGCTCCAGATAGGCGACCTTCTTCGCCAAGGCATCCGGTGCGCCATCGGAACGGTATTTTTTATAGCGGTCCTCGAAGGCCTTTTTATTCACGTTTTTCATCAGCCGATGCAGGGATTTTTCCACTTCCTCCACACCGTCCCGATATACCCCGACGATTGCTGCGACTTCCAGCGGTTGCGGACTGTTGCGCAGGAACCAGGCGGTGGCGCGCTCGATCAGGTTCCCGATGTCGCCGAACATTGCAATCTGCGTTTCCACCTTCACCTTGCCGTCCAATGCCTCGATTTCCCGCCACAAAGGCCGAAGGTTGAAGATATCTCGGGTTATGGTATAGGCCCGCGCCACGTCACAGCCCTGCATTCCAGTATCCTCGATCATACTCTGCGAGAAGGTGCTACCGACGCGGTTTACCATACTGTTGGCAACGAAAGTGGCGATGATTTCCCGTCGCAAAGTATGAGCTTCAATCTCGCGCGCGAAACTCTTCCGCATGCGCTCTGGGAAGTAGAGCGCCAGATCGCTGGAGAAATAAGGATCGTCCGGCAGGTTGGATTCAAGCAATTCATTATAAAGGGCGATTTTGCTGTAACTGAATAAAACCGCGATTTCCGGCCGGGTGAGGCCGGTTTTGGCGGCAAACCGGAGACCGATTTCCTCATCATTCGGCAGGAATTCTATACGGCGGTCAAGAAGGCTTAAGCGCTCTAATTTTGTCATCAGCCGCGCCTGCTGTTCCAGCAACCCGACCCCCTGCGATTCGGAAATGCTGATCGCCTGGGTCTGGAGGAAATTATCGCGCAGCACCAGCTCGGCTATGTCACCCGTCATTTCGATGAGCAGAGCGTTGCGTTTTTCCAGGGTGATTTTTTTCGCCTGCATCGCATGCCGGAATGCGATTTTGATGTTCACCTCATGGTCGGAGCAATCGACCCCGGCAGAGTTATCTATGGCGTCGGTATTTATTTTCCCGCCGTGCATGGCGTATTCGATACGGCCGAGCTGGGTGAACCCGAGATTTCCACCTTCCGCTGCAACTTTGCAACGCAGATCGTTGCCGTTTACGCGCAGCATATCGTTGGTGCGGTCGCCGGCGGCCTCATGCGATTCATGCGAGGATTTGACGTAAGTTCCGATTCCACCGTTCCACAATAAATCCACTTTTGCCTTCAATATGGCACGGATTAATTCTTCCGGCGTGACCGTATCTTTCGCCAGTTCCAGAAACTTCATAATTTCAAGAGAGAGCTTCAGGAATTTTGCTTTGCGGTCGAAAATACCGCCGCCTTTAGAGACGAGTTTTATGTTATAATCGCCCCAGCCCGAGCGCGGCAATTTGAATAATCTTTTGCGCTCCTTGAACGATTCCGCCGGATCGGGATTAGGGTCGATGAAAATATGCTGGTGGTTGAATGCAGCAAGCAGCTTGATACGTTTGGAAAGCAACATCCCATTGCCAAAAACATCGCCCGACATGTCGCCGATGCCGACCACGGTAAAATCCTCCGCTTCTATATCGACGCCGATTTCGTTGAAATGTCGGACGACGGAAATCCAGGCACCTTTCGCGGTGATGCCCATCTTTTTGTGGTCATAGCCCGCCGAGCCGCCGGAAGCGAAAGCGTCGCCGAGCCAGAAATTATATTCGGCGGAAACCGAATTGGCGATGTCAGAAAAAGTCGCAGTGCCCTTATCGGCAGCGACCACCAGGTAAGGATCGTCATCGTCATGCCTTGTAACGTTTTTCGGCGGGACGATTTTTCCATCGACTATATTATCAGTTATGTCCAAAAGCCCGCTGAGCAGGGTTTTATAGCTCTGCACCCCGTTTTGCAGAACTTCCTCACGGGTCAGGTTATCGGGCTGGTGCTTGACCACAAACCCACCCTTCGAGCCAACCGGGACGATAACGGAATTCTTCACCATCTGCGCTTTCATCAGCCCTAAGATTTCGGTGCGGAAATCCTCCTTGCGATCCGACCAGCGGATGCCACCGCGTGCCACTTTCCCACCGCGCAGATGGATTCCCTCCATGCCGTAGCCATAGACGAAAATCTCAGCATACGGCTTGGGCAGGGGCAAATCCGGCACCTGCGAGGAAGCGAATTTGAAAGAAATATAATTTCTTTCCCCGCCACTTTTATTCTTCTGGAAGAAGTTGGTGCGCATCATCGCCATTATGGTGTCTGCAAACCGCCGGGCGATCCTGTCTTCGGCAACACCGGTCACGGTGGAGAGTTTTTTATCCAATTCTTTCAATATGCCGCTGGTTTCGTCACGCCCGGTTTTTTTGCCTAGTGCGAACCGTTTATAAAATAATTGCACCAGTAGTGCAGCGATATCCGGGTTTCTCGCCAACCTCTCCGCCATAAAAGCATGGCTGTAGGTGAACGAGGTCTGCGCCAGGTATTTGCTTAAGCCACGCAACATCTCAGTATCGCGCCTTTTCATCCCGGCACGCAGCATCAGCTTGTTGAACGCATCGTCCTCCATTTTCCTGCTATGGACGCGGAGTAGTGCATCCTCGAATTCCGGCTTAATCAGGGCGAAATCGACTTCCCTGATATTTTTTTCCGGGCGGCTATCCTTAAGCGAAAAATGGTGCAGCCATATGCCGTCCGCCCCGGCGCGCGGCTGAATCAGGAACGAGGTTTCATCGATGACGTGGAACCCCATATTTTCCAGCAGCGGTAGTATTTCAGAAAGAGTAATCTGGGTTTTCGGATGATAGATTTTCAGTTGGTAATTCTCCTCCCTGTCTTCGATCAACCGGTAGAGATCAATGGCGGTTCTGTTTTTTTGCAGCGCCTCCTCCATCTTCATTATGTCACATACCGCGCCGCCGAAATGATAGCGTGCCATGTACGTTTCGGGAAAGCGCTCGGCATATTTGTAGGAAAGCCCTTCACCTTCGCGCTCGCCCAAACGCTTCACCAGGCCTCCGAGCAGCCCTTCCGACCAGCTCGTTA
>JABDBP010000008.1 GCA_013288565.1 Alphaproteobacteria bacterium
TTCCGCCCGATCTCCCGCCATTTATGGAGAATATTTTGTGGCACATGGAACGGCTCATGCTCCCAGCCAAGCCTCTCCCGCGTGCCAGCGATTTCCTTTTCCCCAAGTGGAGAACCATGGCTGGCGGCGGTTCCCGCTTTGGTTGGTGCACCATAGGCGATTTGCGTGGCGCAGGCGATGAGCGTCGGCGCTTTGCTTTCCTTTGCACTGGCAATTGCTGCTTTTATCTGGTTATGATTATGGCCGTCGATGGAAATCACGTCCCATCCGGAAGCCTTGAATCGCTGCTCCTGATTATCGGAAACCGAAAGCGAAGTTGGGCCGTCGATAGAGATTTTATTATCGTCCCAGAAAACGACCAGTTTATTCAAGCGCAAATGCCCGGCGAGCGAAATTGCTTCATGGCTAATTCCCTCCATCAGGCAGCCGTCGCCAGCGATTGCGTAAGTATAATGATCGACGATTTCTCGGCCATAGCGCGCCCCCGTTATTTTCTCCGCCAGCGCCATGCCTACGGCGTTCGCCAAGCCCTGCCCAAGCGGGCCGGTGGTGGTTTCAATGCCATGCGCGTGGCCATATTCCGGATGCCCAGCCGTTTTTGACCCGAGTTGGCGGAAGTTTTTTATCTCCTCAATGGTCATATCGGAATATCCGGTGAGATAGAGCAACGAATACAAAAGCATTGAGCCATGCCCGGCAGAGAGCACGAACCGGTCGCGATCCGGCCATGCAGAGTTTGAGGGATCAAATTTCAGGAAATTGCTGAATAAAACGGTGGCGACATCGGCCATCCCCATCGGCATGCCGGGATGTCCGGATTTAGCCTTTTCTACCGCATCCATGGACAATGCCCGAATAACATCTGCCATCTCACGCCGGTTCACGGTATTATCAAATTCAGTTTGATTTTTCAAGGTGTTATCAAGAGACATTAATGTAATATATCAAGTTATCGGCGAAGGGTTTTTTCACTTATGAACTTGATATAACTTAAATATCTCAATCCGACAACGCTTTTTGTACCTGCTGCTTGAAATTTATCCTCTGCTTTGTCGGGTGAGGGCTTACAGAGGAAAACCGCCATTCATCGGCAAGTAGCGCCAGTCCGGTTTTTACCAACTGGAATTCCTTGTTTAATCTGGTGTGTGATTCGGCAAGGTTTATAAACGCCGTCCGCTGGCCGAAAACACATATTTCTATCACCATTTTTCGTGCTCCACCTTTTTCCAATATTTTTAAGGCGCTATTATATTCTTCTTCGCGCTTTCCCTTCCATGCCTCGTCATGCCGGGAGAACGAAAATTCGTGGAAGGCGTCACTGTAGGGTGAAATCAGGCTACGAATACCGAATTTTATGGCGTGCAGCCAACGAAAATGTAGCGCTGCCTGGTGTTCGGTTAAGGAAATCAGGTTTTTTTTCAACAGTAGGTCGGGAAGCTCTGTAGTGATGCCAAGATTTTTTTTAATCCTGAGCTCCTCTGTTCCTTGATCGTTTTTGACCAGTTTTAAGGGCGGCCGACCTCTTTTTTTGTGCGCCATGATACCTTCTAATAAATGGTCCAGAAATTTCAACCCTAAATTGCTTATTAAGTCATAGCTGCGTAATCAAACAGGCTTGATATTTTAGTGGTTTCCTCTCGGGCTTTTCACCAGGTTCATTACCAAAATTTTTCCGCCTAATATCTTGTTTTCCCGCCATTTACAGCCTCTTTCTAATGCTTTTCCAACCCGCTCGATTACATAATATGGTTCCAACCCTGCCAGCGAGCAAACGGTTAAGAAGTCTTGGCTTCTGCCGGAAAGCCACGATATCGCCCGAGCCCGGTCTACCCTAGCTTCCCGCTTAGTGGAATTACTTCCGGCATCCATCAAGGCCTGGGTAATTACCGCTTTCCACAGTGATTCTTCGCCGCGGGTTTCTTCTTTGTATCGGCTGAAAATTAAGTGATCCGGCAATACATCCGGCTCAGGCTCCGCCTGCGTATTTATGTGCTTTATCGATGGATTCGGTAGAGGGTTGTGTTTTTGCTGCATGGTTTTACTGTTTCTCACAACTTTGAATTGAAAAATAAAATGACAAAGCAAAAGTCATCCGGGGTGATTTTCGGATATATCACAAAATAAAAGAGCCGGAAGCTGAAATTTTGATAAATTTTTTATGCTGGATTTTCAAACCCTCGGAAGAAAATTTCTGTGCCGTTTTGTGTCACTTGTGGATAAAACTCTTGAAAACCACATTTAGATAATGTATTTTAATAAAAAACACATTTTTTTATGTACATTCTTCCCCGGAAATGCTTATATATATTTGAAGCAGTGCTTTATATAGCCCTGAATTCCAAGGCGCGTGCGGTTTCGCTGAAAGAAGTATGCGGGGCGGTGGGCGTCAAAGTGCGCTACCTGGAGCAGGCGATGCAGCAGTTGGTGCATTCTGGCATATTGCGCGGAGTGCGTGGGCCGAGGGGTGGCTATCTGCTTGCCAAAGAACGCCGGAAATTGACATTGGGAGAAATTTTTGACGTTATGGATACATATAGCCTGGATTTAACTGAAGACGCAGCGTGGTCAAAAATGGCGGGGGAAGCTATCCGCCCCATGGCAGATGAGATAAAACAGAAGATGCGGCAAGAACTTATGCAGATCACTATTGAAGATTTATGCGCGAAAATCGAGATATCGCACAAAAGCGCGGCAAAAACCAAAACTTCGGCGAAAACTTCCGATTTCACAATTTGATCGATCTTTCATAATAAAACTTTCACAATAGAACGGGGAAAAAAATGACTGCACAAACATTGAAGAAAATCGACGAAAGCCAATTCACCCACACCGAGGGGCGCGGCAGGCTTTATAATAATATTCTGGAAACCGTGGGCAATACTCCGCTGGTTCGCTTAAACCGCATCGCCGAGGAAGCAGGAGTGGTGGCCGATATTTACGCCAAGCTGGAGTTCTTCAATCCGCTGTCGTCGGTGAAGGACCGCCTGGCAATTTCGATGGTGGAAGTGGCGGAAGCTGAGGGAAAAATTTCACCCGGCAAAACCACGCTGGTAGAACCGACCAGCGGTAATACCGGCATTGCGTTGGCGTTCGTAGCGGCAGCGAAGGGATATAAATTGATCCTCACCATGCCAGAAAGCATGTCGCAAGAGCGGCGGAAAATGCTGAAATTCCTTGGTGCGGAATTGGAACTTACCCCGGCGCCGAAGGGCATGCGCGGTGCCATTGCCCGGGCTGAGGAAATCGTCGCAGGCAATAAAGATGCGGTCATGCTCCAGCAATTCAAGAACCCGGCGAATCCGCTGATTCACCGCAACACCACTGCCGAAGAAATCTGGAACGATACCAAAGGCAAGGTTGATATCGTCATCAGCGGCGTCGGCACCGGAGGGACGGCGCAGGGTTGCGCGGAAGTTTTGAAGAAGAAAAAAAGCAGCGTGAAAATCATCGCTGTTGAGCCGGAGGACAGTCCGATTTTGTCGGGTGGCCAGCCGGGGCCACATAAAATCCAGGGCATCGGCGCCGGATTCATCCCCGATGTGCTGGATGTGAAACTGCTGGATGAAGTGGTGCGCATCGGCAATGAGACTGCATTCGCCACTTCGCGGAAAGCTGCGAAACTGGAGGGAATTCCAGGTGGTATTTCTTCCGGTGCGGCGATTGCGGCGGCGTTGGAAGTAGGCAGCAGGAAGGAAAATAAAGGCAAGCTGATCGTTGTGATTATTCCATCCTTTGCGGAGCGTTATCTGAGTACGGATTTGTTTGCGGAGGTATAAAACGAATTTCTATGGGCAATTTTGGTGTCATGACAAATTTTTTAAATCCTCATGTACTGCAGGGTACATTCCGGTTTAAAAAATTTGTCACTCCTAAAACTTGCCTCATATAAATCCGTTTTGATGGCGCGTTCCATACTGACTGAAGAAGAACTCCGTCGCTATTCGCGCAACATCATCCTCCCGGACATCGGTGAAGCGGGGCAGCAGAAATTAAAAAAAGCGAAAGTGCTGGTTATCGGCGCGGGGGGGCTTGGCTCTCCCGCGTTGTTATATCTTGCGGCGACCGGCATCGGCCATATCGGCATCATCGATTCCGACAAGGTGGAATTATCCAACCTCCAGCGTCAAATAATCCATGAAACCGGCGATATATCCAGGCCGAAGGCGGAGAGCGCGCGCGACGCGCTGCATGATTTGAATCCGTTGGTGCATGTGGAAAGCCATACGTTCCGGCTCACAGAAAAAAACGCCGCGGCGCTGATTCCCGAATACGATATAATTCTGGACGGCAGCGATAATATAGGAACGCGGTTTTTGGTGAATGATACCTGCCATGCGGCGAAGAAATCCCTGGTTTCCGGGGCAATTGTTGGGTTTCAAGGGCAGGTTTCGGTTTTCAAGAGCCATATTCCAGGGAATAATCCATGTTATCGCTGTTTATACCCAGAGCCGCCGCCAGAAGACGCCATGCCGAGTTGCGCGGAAAATGGGGTATTCTCGCCGCTCGGCGGTATCATGGGATCACTGATGGCAGCGGAGGCGATAAAGGAATTAACCGGCGCGGGCGAGAGTTTATCCGGATATGTATTGCTGGTGGATTTATTGAAAAACAATTTCAGAAAAGTTAAACTGAACCGGGATTCGGAGTGTTCTGCATGCAATGGATAATAGTATTATTTGTTTTAATTTTTACCGCATCGTCCGCGCATGCCCAAACGGTGACGACCAAAAAAGGCGCGGTCGAATATACTTATTGGGATCAAGACAAGAAAATAAATCTTGCCGTGCAGGAAATTAATGCAGCCGTCAATGACGATGATTATAAAAACCGGTTGATAACCTTTATTTCCGGGAATTTAAACAAGCAGAACATCATGCTAGGAGGCAAGCAGGAGGATAAGAAATTCGTCAAGGAAGTGCTGAAGAAACTGGGTGATAGGGGCAAAAAAGCATTGGATGAAATAGTAAAAACCGATCCGGAGAACAAGGATGCCGACATTAATACGGTAAAAGCGTTTATGGCGGGGCGTTGAGTAGTTTCCGATTTTTAGGAAAGTATAGCTGAATAAGAGTAAGGCATCTATACGGGATGAGCTTCCAAATGCGCCATCTTAAGCGGCTTTAGAGCAGTAAGGCGTTTTTTCATTTTCTTCCTGGCTTCAAAAAGATCATAATGATTCTGTATGCGCGACCAGAAACCCTCGCTCATTCTGAAATATTTATCCAGGATCAGGCCGGTTTCCGAGGTTATCGATCTTTTCCCCGCTATGATCTCACCCAAGGCGGTTGCTGAGATGCCGGTATCTTTGGCCACCTTGTAAGGGGTGATTGCCAAAGGCTCCAGGAATTCCTCCTTTAATATATCGCCCGGCGTGATATGCAGTTTATTTACCATTTTTTTTCTCCTTCTAGTTCTAGTGGTAATCCACCACTTCTAAATCATAAAAATTGCCATCTTCGAAACGAAAGCAAATCCGCCATTGGTTATTGATTCTGATACTATATTGCTCTCTCCTACTCCCCTTAAGTTTCTCCAGCCTGTTGCCGGGCGGCGAAAGTAAATCATCAATGCCGGATGCGCTATCTATGATTAAGAGCTTTATCCTCGCTTTCCTCTGGATTTCGCTGGCCATTCCCTTAATGGAATCTTCCTTCTCCAGAATTAACCGTGTGCGCTTATCCTTGAAGCTCTTAATCACAATCGATAATAACGCTATTCGTTAATATCGTCAAGCGGTATTATATAATTTTATGTAGTATTTACTGAATCACTATTCGGGAAATGAGTGTTTGCGGAGTGTAGTAACTTAGGTTTGATACGGTTATCTTGAGCGAAAGATCTTATGAGATTCTTCGGCTTAAAGCCTTCAGAATGACCGCAGTAGTTTCACCATAGTATTGGATATGTCCGGTGCCCACTATATAAGATATACTACCCGCCGCCTACTGGCGTGCAGGGGCCTGGGCCTAACACGCATAAGTTACCAATGCAGCAACCGCTCATACAATTACTATCCTGTACGCAGCCTGCAGGCATTTCGCAAAAGGTGCCATTACAAACTAAGGGACTGCAGCAGCATGTACTCATTGTGTCGCAGCCTGAAGTACATGGACCTGAACCGTTAGAAACACATGATCCACCACTTACCGCTCCGCAGATTCCACCAACGCAACTGCCACTGCAGCATTGACTGGCACCGGTACATGGAACTCCTGAACTAGAACATCCACATTGGTGGCTGTTGGGGCAAAAATTACTGCAGCAATCAAGAGAGCTAGTGCATGTGGAGCCGTTAGGAAGACATGTACCGCCAGCACCGCCGCCGCCGGAAGAGCCACCGCTACCGCCAGGGCCAGGTACTCCGCCACTACCGCCTGAGCCACTAGCACCTCCTGAACCGCTGGCGCCGCCCGAACCGCTGGCACCGCCTGATCCCGAACTACCACCTGAACCGCTGGCACCGCCTGATCCTGAACTGCCGCCCGAACCGCTGGCACCGCCTGATCCCGAACTACCACCTGAACCACTGGCGCCGCCTGATCCTGAACTGCCGCCCGAACCGCTGGCACCGCCTGATCCTGAACTGCCGCCCGAACCACTGGCGCCGCCTGATCCTGAACTGCCGCCCGAACCACTGGCGCCGCCTGATCCTGAACTGCCGCCCGAACCGCTGGCACCGCCTGATCCTGAACTACCACCTGAACCACTGGCACCGCCTGAACCGCTGCCGCCGCCGGAGCTGGCGGAGCAGGGGCTTCCGGTGCCGGTCACGCATACATTACTGGGAACTATACAACTGCTATCAGGGTAACTATCAGAATTCCAAGTGGTGGGGTCGCAACTGGTCGCCAGGGCATCGCCGAAGACATTGCCTTCCGCCACTAGCCATGAGCCTGGTGCTATGGAGCTCCAAACCACATCTTGGCTGACAGCTGGATAAACGTTCATCATCCCGTCGCCGCCCATTTTCAGATCGAAACTCCTGGCGTCGCCGCCATTCAGCACCGGCTGCTGCGCACCGCTCACTTCCCTGGTGAGTACGGCGTAGGTGCCGCGGGTGCTATCCTGCTGCATGGCAAAACATGCACCGTTGCCGTACGATACCTTCATGCAATTATTATTGCCGGAAACGGCGGCGGCGGATTTATCCAGGATTCCCCTGGCTATCAGGTGTGCGTATATATATTGAACTTCCCCGGAATCTATTACGCCGTTGCCGTTGCCGGGATGGACGGGAGCGTTTGGATCATCGCCGGGTAGATAGCCATATTTCTCGCGGTAAATAGTGATCGGGCCGTTAACCTGTTTTTCTCCATCCTGCACTAAGCCCACGATTTTGGAGGAATGCACCAATGATTGCCCGAACAGCACCGCTGCTATCAGCACTGCCACGGCCACCAGGACGATGGTAAGCTCGACGAAAGTAATGCCCCTATTTTTTATCTGGAGGCCAACCCGAAACAGCCGCGTGGCAACGGAACTAATCCTGTTAAAAATATATCTCATCCGGGAAGGTACCTCTACGCAATAATTATACTAAAAAGGGCCAATAAATAAAAGGAAATTCCAGCAATATTATAACTATTATCACGGAATTCCTGCAGGTGCGCCTGGTCTGCTATGGCTTTCCGAATTGAACCGTCCCATATTTCCTAGGAACTGTTCTATAAGGCCAGGCGTGCTGCCTTCCGTCCGGGTGACTTCCTGTACTGGCTGGATATTCACGCTGTCCTTCAGGCTATATTTCTGCATATTATGCACTTTCCCACCCTTGTCGAATTCCAGGGCGATTACACTTTGCTCGGTCACTGTCGGGTCGAAAAAGGCGGTCGCGGTCGCTTTCTTGCCTATGTAATACCACTTTTCCGTGCCGTAATCCGATTTAGTCGAGGGTGAGCCGAGGAGTTCCGTGACTCCAGTCTTATCAGTTTGGCCGACCGCGATTTTTTCCAGGTTTTCCTGATGCATGACGTAACCGTGATCTTCCGGGTAGCTAGTACAGGAAACCAGTGTTAACAATAGAAAAACCAAAGGTTTCAGGCCAATTTTTGTTATCATTGGGCGTTTTTGCTGGATTTTATAAGAATAATATATTATAGAATTTCCCCCTTAGCCTATCGTATTAGTCTATATAGAAAAATTTATAAATAACAAGGGTTAGAATATGGCAGTTCCAAAGAGAAAAACATCCAAGTCCAGGCGCAACATGCGCCGCTCGCACCACGCGCTGCAAGGCATCAATATCGTGGAAGATAAAACCACTGGCGAATTGAAATTGCCGCACCACGTTTCGGTGGACGGCTTTTACAACGGCCGCCAGGTGGTTTCTACGAATGAAAATCCGGAATCCGAAGCGGCTTCTTAATTTTTAGACTGGTCGCTGGATTTCCAGATGACTCCCGATCATAAGAAAAAAATAACCATCGCGCTCGACGCGATGGGTGGTGACCACGCTCCGCATTCGGTGGTGAAAGGAGCGCATCATGCCAATAAGCGCTACCGCAACCTTGAATTCCTGATGTTCGGGGATGAATCGCGCGTTGCGGCCTTGGTAGAGAATTTCTCCGGGCTTTCGGCGATAACGAAAATCATCCATACCGACGATGTGATACACGATAACGATAAACCCACTGCCGCGCTGCGTAAGGGGAAGAATTCCAGCATGTACCAGGCCGTGGGCGCGGTGCAGGAGGGGAGGGCGGACGGCATGGTTTCTGCTGGCAACACCGGTGCGCTGATGGCGATTTCCAAAATCAATTTAAAAACTTTACCCGGTATCAGCCGCCCTGCCATCGCCAGTATTTTCCCGACGGTCGTCAGTGAATGCGTGTTACTTGATTTGGGCGCGAATATAGATTGCAGCCCAGAAAATCTTTTTGAATTCGCGGTGATGGGCGATGCGTTCGCGCGCACCGTTCTCGGCCTCACCCATCCGAAGGTTGGGCTTTTGAATATCGGTTCGGAGGAAATGAAGGGTAACGAAGTGATAAAAGCCGCCTGGCAATTGCTGAAAAACACTGAACTGCCGATAAATTTCCATGGCTATATAGAAGGAAACGACATAGCGCAAAGCGTAGTCGATGTGGTGGTGACGGATGGTTTTACTGGTAATGTCTGTTTAAAAACTGCTGAGGGCACGGCAAAAATCTGTGGCAGTTTCCTGAAACACGCCTTCCAAAGCTCAATATTGGCGAAAATCGGCTACCTGCTCGCCAAACCGGCGCTGGTGACGTTGTTCAACAAGCTCGATCCCCGGTTATATAATGGTGCGATGTTCTTAGGGCTAAATGGCATCGTGGTAAAAAGCCACGGCGGCACTGATTGGCTCGGGCTTGCCAACGCCATAGGCGTTGCCTACGAGCTGGCAACGCATGGGATAAATGAGCAGATCACCAAAGAACTTGCGCTTTCGCATGTAAAGGAAGTGCCAAGTGCTTGAGTAGCAGAGTGCTGAGAAATATGAAAACACAGCACTCTGCACTCGGCACTCGGCACTCTTCCATCATCCTCGGAACCGGCTCCTATTTGCCGAAAAAAATTCTTACCAATGCCGATTTGGAAAAGTTGGTTGCCACCAATGACAAATGGATAGTCGAGCGCACCGGCATTAAAAAACGCCACATCGCGGCAGCAGGCGAATCGACCGCTGACATGGCGGCTAAAGCGGCGCTGAAGGCAATAAAATCGGCAGGAATAAAAAAATCCTCTATCGATTTGATTATCCTCGGCACTGCGACGCCGGATAATACTTTTCCTTCATCTGCCACGAAAATCCAGGCGGTGCTCGGACTCTCAAGAATCCCAGCTTTTGATGTCAACGCTGCCTGCGCCGGATTCATCTATGCGCTGCTGACGGCGGATAGTTTTTTGAAATCCGGGCAATATGAAAACGCGTTGGTAATAGGTTCCGACGTTCTCTCTCGCATCGTCGATTGGGAGGATAGAGGAACCTGTGTATTATTCGGCGACGGTGCCGGTGCGGTAGTTTTACAAAGCTCGAAACAAAAAAATAGAGGACTTCTTGGCGGTAATATTCATTCCGACGGTTCCACGCGCGATTTGCTTTATGTAGATGGTGGGGTGGGAACTACCGCGACTTCGGGAAAAATCAGAATGCAGGGCAAAGAAGTTTTCCGCCATGCCGTACATAAAATGTCGGAATCGGTGGAATCGACTCTGCAGTCTGCACACCTAAAAGTAAAGGATATCGATTGGCTCATCCCACACCAGGCCAACGTCAGGATAATGGAAGCAACCGCGAAAAAACTGGGAATCCCAACATCTAAGGTGATTACAACGGTTGAAAATCACGCCAACACCTCCGCCGCATCAATTCCGCTGGCGCTTGATACCGCCGTGCGTGAAGGCCGGATAAAAAAAGGCGATCTCGTTGCCATGACTGCCATCGGTGCCGGACTTGCCTGGGGCTCGGTGCTGGTTCGGTGGTGATACGGCTTGCGCCGGAAATTTTATCTAATTATATTCCTTGCCTAAGCCGCTTTAGCTCAGTGGTAGAGCAACCGCCTTGTAAGCGGTAGGTCGTCAGTTCGAATCCGACAAGCGGCACCATCTAAAATCCAGTATAACCGCCAAGTTCAGGCGGAATAGGCAAGATTAGGAAACGGTCTTAAAGAGCAGCAAAACACCCTCATTTTATCCTCTCTGGTAGCACTAGGGTAGCACCAGAGGGAGTAACCTAAATGGGCTGCAAATCTGAGAAAATCAACCTCACCAATACATATATAAGCAACCTTCCGGTAGCACTGGAGCGGTATCATCACTACGACCAGAGAGTAAGCGGCCTGGGAATTATGGTGTTTCCTACCGGCGTTAAAACCTACTTCCTATACATGAAGCATGAAGGAAAACCGCAGAGATTCAAGATTGGTAGGTTCCCCGATATATCTGTTGAGAATGCAAGAACGCTAGCATTAAAGTTGAAGTGCGATATTACAAACGGCATTGACCCGAAAGCGAAGAAGAAAGCAGCAGAAAGAGATATAACTTTCGCAGCACTGTTCGACCATTATATTGAGAAACACGCCAAGCATCATAAGAAGAAGTGGAAAGAGGATAAAGCTGTCAATCGTTTATACATAGGTGTGTTATCTAACAAGAAGATTGCTGCAATATCGCAAACCGATATTAACTCCCTGCATAAAAGAGTGGGGCAGGAAATAGGAACACGCACTGCTAACATTGTGCTTAATCTGATAAGAGGCATTTACAATAAGGCTATCGAGTGGGATTTATTTACCGGCAAGAATCCGGCATTAGGAGTAACCAGGTTTAGAGAGGTTAGTAGGGATAGATTCTTACAACCTGATGAGTTGCCGAAGCTCTTTGCATCACTAGAGCAGGAGCATAATCATACTGTCAGGGATTTTGTATTCATATGTCTGTTTACCGGAGTGCGTAGAGGTAATGTACTTGCTATGAGATGGGAAGAGATAAACTTTACCGCTGCCAGTTGGCATATTAAGGAAACTAAGAACGGAACATCCCAGGTAGTTGCCTTAACAACAATGGCAATAGAAGTATTAGAGAAGCGCAGGAAACTTACTAATAGCGAGTGGGTATTCCCTAGTGAAACTAGCAAGTCCGGCCACTTAGAGGAGCCTAAGAAAGTATGGAAGCGAATACTTGAACGCGCTGGCATAGCTAACTTTAGGATACATGACTTAAGGCGCTCTATAGGTTCTTATATGGCAGCAACCGGGGCTAACAGCTTCATCATCGGCAAGGCTCTCAACCATAAGTCCGTTGCTGCAACTGCTATTTATGCACGATTGAATATTGACCCAGTTCGGCAATCGCTTGAAACTGCAACGCAAGCTATGTTTAATATGAAGGCTCAATCGTAGGAGGTACTATCATATATGACGGATGCAGCAGTCGCCAAGAAAGCAACAAGCCTAGAGTATTATGTAAAGCTCTCTGACGCATATCAGGCGTTGGGAAAGGCTATGCTTCCTGATTGGGTAGATTATCAGGTTTGCATTAATAAAGACGGGGTGTGGAAAAAGACAAACCTCTCTCCATATCTCAGGAAAATTAACAGACCAGATAAAGAAGAGATACTAGAGCCAATTAATTTATCTACCGATACAAGGCTACAATATGCGGATGCTTCGGAGGATGATATACGTCAACATAATATTGTAGAAACTTATCTATTCAAGCCGCTTTCAGTTGGAGAGATAGGCTCTAAATGCAGGGTTGCTGGTAGCTGGAACGATGTACCGCAGGAAGTTTGGGATTACCAGAGTTTTGAGATTTCCGTTATTGAGTCTAAAGCTACTGCCATAAATGGCAACACCATCTGGCCGCTTCTTATAGAGCCAAATAGCTTGGCTGAGAAAGTCAAAGAGCATAATATAATAAAAGGCGCAAACAAGAATCCTAGAGGAGGCAGGAAGCAAGAACTCGATTGGCAGGTTATTGAACCTTTACTCATCAAATTAGCTGAGTCAAAAGTATGGAAATCAGATGCAGAGTTAATCAAAGCAACCGAAGATAAACTCAAGGAAATGAAATTTACATCAACAGAAATACCAGAGCGTACAACTATGAGAAAAAGATTAATAGCGTTAAGAAATGATAGTAAAATCAATTGGATAAATTGAGATTAATAGAAGCCAAATAGAGCGTAATCGGGTGTTTCTATAAGGTGACTGGTATGTTTGATGTTATATTTATTAACCAAACATGCGAGGTTTATTATGGAACAAGAAAGTTTTATCAAACAAATTGAATCTTATGTTGGGCGAGGCTGGGTTCCCATTCCCGTAAAGTATAAATCTAAAACCCCCATATTCGATGAATGGCAAAAGAGAACTATTAAGGATGTGAATATAGCTGCCGATTTCAAGCAACCTTGCAATGTCGGAATAGTTTTAGGTAAGAACTCCGGCGGCGTTGTTGATATTGATATAGATAATAAACTAGCACTTCAGATTGCTGCAAAGTTATTGTCTCCAACAGGTATGACATTTGGCCACGAATCAAATCCAGATAGTCATTACGTTTATAATGTTGAGGACTGCGGTGAAACTCATAAGTATCAATTTCCTGAGCTTGGCATGATAGCTGAGTATCGTGCAAATGGTGGACATACTGTATTCCCGCCATCTATTCATCAATTTGGCGAAGAGATTAGGTTTTCCTCTAACGGTAAGCCCGCAGAAATAACTAGAGCCGAATTACTTAAAGCCGTAAGCAAAGTAGCCGCCGCAACTGTAGCAGCATCGAAATGGAAAAAGGGTGCGAGGCACCATATAGCTATGGCGCTATCCGGCATACTGCTTGGTAATGGCTGGAAAGATGATGAAACTGAAATGTTTATAGCGGCAATATGTGCGGCTACAAATGATGAGGAAACCCCAGACCGGCTTAATTCCGTCCATACCACATGGCAGAGGATAATAAACAAACTACCAGTAACGGGGTATTCTCATTTATCTCATTTTATCGGGGCAGAAGAAGCTAAATATTTCTGTCAGTGCTTAGGAATCAAGAGAGAGCAACAGATTGCCGTATCCGCCGCAAATACGGATGTTGAAGTAACCGCCAAAGAACAAATTTACAGCGATACCGATAACGCTGAAAGATTTGCCAGACGAGTTGGAAACCGCGCCAAGTTCTGTCATAAAATGAATAAGTGGCTGGTGTATGATGGCAAGAGATGGAAAGCATCGGACAATGGCGAGATAGGCCGGTTGGCTCAGAAAATGGCGAAGGCAACAGCCCATGAAGCTATAGAAACTTCTGGAGACAAAGACATTGTAAGAAAAGCCGCAGGTCTTCTTGATGAGAAAAGAATTAGGTCAATGCTGAAGCTAGCCGCAAGTATTTGTTGCATAGATAAAAGCGAACTGGATGCCGATAAATATCTGTTTAATTGTTCAAACGGCACTCTTGACTTGCGAACCGGCGAATTGCTTGAGCATAACCCGGAGCATTTTATCACTAAACTATCACCCGTAGTTTTTTATAAGGATGCTAAGTGTCCGTTGTGGCAGGGGTTCCTAAATCGGATATTCCAGGGTAAGCAGGACGTAATAAATTATCTGAAAAGAATAGTGGGGTACTCGATTACAGGACAGATAAACGAACAAGTGTTATTCATAATGCATGGTTCGGGAGCTAATGGTAAATCCACACTCATTAATATTGTACATGCGCTAATGGGAGATTATTCAACCAATGCCAACATGGAAACTTTCATGGTGAACAAACCCTCCTCATCTGCCTCGAGCGACATTGCGAGATTGGATAAAATTAGGTTTGTGAGTGCAAATGAAGGGGAGCGTGGGCAAAGATTTGCCGAAGCGAGGGTCAAGGGATTAGTTGGGGGCGATAAGGTATTGGCTAGATTTCTGTTTGGGGAGCATTTTCAGTTCGAGCCGGAGTTCAAGCTGTGCATTGCCACTAATAATTTACCACAAATTAAGGGAAACGATGTCGGAATATGGAGGCGGATAAACCTCATCCCGTTTAATGTTTCAATTCCCCTTCAAGAAATGGATAAAGAACTTGCCGATAAACTCAAGAACGAACTACCCGGCATACTGAACTGGGCTATTGAGGGTTGCCTGGAATGGCAGAGTGATAAAAGTCTAAATCCACCAGAAGGGGTAAAGTCAGCAGTCCAAAGTTATAGGGCGGAAATGGATATTACCAGCCAATTTCTTGAGGATTGCTGCCTAATAGGTACTGAACATGGGGTAACGACTAAGAAAGACTTATACGAAACGTATTCCAAATGGTGCGAAAAGAATGGCGAGAAAGCCGAGAGCAAGAACGCCTTTGGCAGTATCATCAAGAACTATGGCCTAGAAGAAACTAAATCTAACGGCGCACGAAGCTGGAAGGGGTTGATTATTACTCCCGAGGCTAGGGCGGGGATGTGGTGAAGTGCAAGGGACGAAGGGACGCAGGTAAGGGCGTTTTTCTATTCTACTCTTATATGCTGTAACTATAGGGGAGAATACTAAAAGGACACTAATTGTGTCCTCCCTTCGCACCTCGGATGGGGGCAGTGAGTGTGAATATCGGAGTTAGCCCCAAAACCCCTATAAAACTGTGGGAAAGTACATACAAGTTTCGGTGGTTTTCCCAACTCCTTATAGTGAGCCGGATAGCCAATATCCTATGGATATAAAAGGGGGAAAACTACTGTGCTTAATAGGACAGGCCAGCCAGAAAAAGATGTATAAAATGGGTGCGCATACTCTCAACCCCAAATCTGGCCTCCAGGCGGTTCTAAAGTCACTAATTTAAGGGTGCAATAACTTTCAGTGAATAAAATAAAGGCTTACTTCCTTGTTTTCCTTCCATTACACGAATTTTGTTCCCATCCTCTGAAAGTATCATCAAAACTGGAGTTCTGTTCTCTATTGAACCCAATATCGAAGATACTTTTTTAGATTCTCCTTGTTTTTCCCGAATAACAAATCCTTCAATAGCGCGTCCTCGAAAACTGCCATAATATCTGATTTGATAAGATTCTGGGATTGGTTTTGGGCCACCTAAACCGTAGGTGGCTGTAAAGAAACCTGAAAGAGCTGAAGGCTGTTCTTCGTAATTACCTTTTGCTTCAAATTCCGAATTTGTCAATATTACATCAAGAGAGCAAACTAAGCCTTTCCAGTGTTGCGGTAGACTACTCGGCTCTGTAAGTGACAAAGCATGACCGTATTTCATATAAAAGTTACTAAGTGGTCTGGCCTTCTCAATTACCTCTGCTTCCTTTTTCTCTTCTTTATTTGGCAGCTCCTTCAGTCTTGTCATGGCACTCAAGATATTCTTATGATAATCCTGAATTTGAAGTGCAGAATCACATTTCTCTTGTGCTTCCGGTATAAAACCTGCGGTAATTAACTTTTGTGCTAAGTTGCTCATAGCTAATGTTTCACCAGCTTTTTCTGCTCTTCTATAAGACTCTACAGATTTTGCTGCTAATTCTAAAGCCTCATAAGTCACCCCAAGGTTATTCCAGGTAGCTGGTTCACGTTCTTGGTACGGAATCTTTAAGTAGTGAAAAAGCGACAATTCACTATTTCCAACTTCTTTATATTTATGTGCGAGTGAAAATCTCATGTTAATATCGGATGGGTTCAGTTCTAAGATGCGTTCCGTAGCGCCTAAAACCAAGTTATCTTCTTTCTTTGCTTCAGCCACCTCCTTTAACGTTCTAAGCAGTGCTATCTCTTCTAAACCTCCAGCAGGAGCCAAGGTTTTCATTTCATTAATGATATTTGTTGCCGCCTTGACAGCTCCTGTTTTTGTATATGCTTTCGCAGCATCACTTAATAATTCTAGACGCCATGAAACATTTTTAGCGTGTTTTGCCGCTGTTTCATAAGTAGAAGCTGCATTTGTATAATCTTCATACACTGCGTAGCCTCTGGCTAAGTAATACCAAACTGCACTGTTATTAGGATTTGAAACAGTGAATGCCTTCAGATTATCTAGATTCCCACCCCTTCCTAAGAGAACTCTCAGATATTCACACCTTGCTATCCATACGTTTTTATTATCATCTTCTACAGCATAGCTGCTTTTAAGATATGCAGTGCTTATATTCTCTGCTGCGATTTCATCTTTATCAATAAGCATACGTACAAAAGCCGTTTCATATTCATCATGCGACCATTCTGATTTTGGGGTCTTCCAGTCAGTATTATTATCTTGTGTGGAAGCTTTTTGCTCATCATCCATCTCCGGTTTCACGTCTGTAGTGACACCGCCACCTATGGTTAAATTCTTAGGAGATAGTGCAATAAGCATTTCTAAAATCTTATTAAAAGACTTTTCAGGAGCAGCGCGGTCAAACTCAATATATTCTATATCGCTTTCAAGCCCTGTATCATTTCTTAAACCAACTTCTTTTAGTAAAATAATCTCAAGACCCCTTCCTTTTGCGAGTCCAATTTCTTGTAAAATCCAGTCGGATGTTTTCCATTCAAAAGCATCTGCTTTTGCTTTTAGGAATCCTTTAGGATAGAAACATCTTTTTAGGAATGCACTTTGAACTGTCTGTTCCTTTTTCGTACATATGCCAATAAAAACGTTTTTATCAGCAATTAGTGACATAACCTTTTCAGCAATAATCCTAGGTTCAGCTCTCTCCGCGTGTTCCCATTTGAAAGTTGTGTGTAAGGCTGATAGCCGTTCAAAATACTTAAGAAAGATATTAACTACTTCTGTATCATCATCAGTAAAACTATGACCTACGAAAGCCCGAATTTCATTCATTCTCTGTAACTCCTTGCGGAGATATTAACTGGCTAAAGGAAATTCGTAAACAATAAGCTCTGTCTATATATGATTCAGCGCTTAATCAGTAATAGCACCTTTTGTAATAGGTACGTCTTTTGAACTTCTTGCTTCCCGATTAACTGCCATACTGGTTCGTCATTGTGCAGCCTTAACGAGATGTTGCTGCATCCATTTTACTGATAGGCGCTGTGCTTGGTCTATTTGCTCTGGGGTCATCTCCGCTGCGATGGTATCAAGGAGTTTATGTTCTTCATACGGATACGGCTCTGCTAGGTTAGCCCAAACATAGGCTTGTATATTATCTTTCGGTACTCCTTTGCCCATATTATAGGCAATGGCAAGGCTAGATTGCGCCATGGATTCACCTTGTTCAGCGGCCTTCCTATGCCATTTCACCTCTTCAGCCTTGTCCTGCGGTGGTATGGGGAATCTGGTAATACACGCCAAACCAACGTTATACTCTGCAAGGGCAAAACCTTGCTCAGCGGCTTTCCTATACCAGTTCACAGCTTCTGCGCTATCTTTTGTTATGCCTTTGCCTTCATAATATGCTACCCCTAGGTTAAACTGCGCCTTGGCATTTCCATGCTCAGCGGCTTTCCTGTACCACTTTACAGACTCGGCATAATCTTTGGGTACGGCTAAACCATAATAATACATCTTGCCGAGCAACGCCTCTGCATTAGCATTTCCCTGCTCTGCTATGGGCTGTAACAAGCGTAAAGCTGCCTTATAATCATTACGCCTATAGGCCTGTACAGCCTCGGCATAGTCCTTGGTTACGCCTTTGCCATTATTGTAATATTCTTCAGCAAGGTAATTCTGTGCCTTGGGATTGCCCTGTTCTGCGGCTTTCCTATACCAATTCACAGCTTCAACGTAATCCTCTGCGCTCTGACCATGAGCATACACGTCACCAAGAAGAGATTCTGTTCTAGCAGCCTTCTGATACCAATTTACAGCCTCAATATAATCCTGTGCGCCAACGCCTTGACCATGAGCATACATATTACCAAGGAGAGATTCTGCTTTGGCGTTTTCCGACTCGGCCAAGGGAAGTAATAAGTGTAAGGCTGTTTGGTAATCCTTGAGATTGTAGGCTGCTATTGCATCATCAAAAGAATCAGCTATTGCATCCGTGATTGTCCAGGCTGTGAAGATAACAGCGAAGGCGGCAATAATAATGATGGGTGATTTCTTGAGCATGACTACCATTATATAATCAATAGTCATTACCGTAACTATAGTTACTTAATAGTTCAAGGAATAACGTTACTACTGTTACGTATATTCAATAGGTTATCGGGATTAGTCTTTTCTTAATGAGAAAAGGTTACTCCGAGAAAGTATTATCTAGGGTCATTGCAGCACTCAAGGAATTGAGGAAGGCTAAAGGAATATCACATCAAACGCTTGCTGATAAAGCTGGCATTACCAGACCAGCCATTAGTCACTTAGAGAATGGAAGGCGAAGGCCAACCCTGCTGTTATGCCTAAAGTTGGCAGAGGCTATGGAGATTTCGTTGGGTGATATTATAAACAAGGCGGAGAAATAGGAAGAGACTAAATACCCCTCTCCACTTTTGCAGCAGTCCATATCTCCTCATATGTATTCCGTACTGCACCAAAGGCATCAGTAATTTGTGTTATGGTAGTAGGTGCAACTCTTGCGCCATCTTTGAATGAAGCTCCAGACTGGTAACAGTTCTCTTTGTCAATAAATACGTAGCGGTCATGAAATCCGTTTGCAGAACGTACACTTATAACTTTGCTGTCTTGTTTAGCAAATAAATCAATTGCCGGTAAAAGGGTACCAAGTTTTTTGTCGCTTGTTAGCAGTCTAATTATTACTCCTTCACGAATATGAGGCAAATAGCGTGAAACAAAATCAGCATCGAGGTATGGGTCAACAAAGAATACCTCCTTGCTTGCCAATTCTATAGTTTTACGTATTACGTCAAAGTACTCAAACTCCATACCATGCCCTATGGCGGTATTTGTTGCCCTTCCCGTTCGCATTTTGAGGTCATTTCGGGCTTGGTGAAGCATTACCATCATTTCTCTCTGACCTTCATCCGCCTCACGTGCCATCATATTATTGAATTTTGAGAGAGAGTGGGTAAATAGAGGGATTTTTAGCCCATTCCACTGTTCAATTATTGCCGAAGCGCGTCCTTGCCAGCTAAAGTTTTCATCTGTCGCATGACGCATTGTTGCCCTGGGGGGCATAGTTCTTAATAGGTCTTCTAGCTCAACTAATAATTGCTCTTCGGTAATGTTAGTATCGGCCATGAAAGTATTTCCTCATATTTATATTTCCCCTTCCGGTATGATATTATTCCCTTAGAATTAATCTATGGTAAAGAGAATAGATATATACCGTTCCGCCAATATCCTTATCAAGAAATACGGCGACGATGCCGAGGATTATGCCGTAGAGAAGATGGAGAAGTTTCTGGCAGCGGATGATGTAAAGGCCTCCGGCTTCTGGTTAGACGTTGCTCATGCAATTCGGGATTTGGAACGCTCAAAGGATAAAAGCAAGCTGCACTAATGAAAGCCGCCCTGTATGATATTTACCTGATAGCAATAATGCTTGCCCTGGGGATATTGCAATTCGGCTGGGTATTCTTTCCTGCCCTGGGAGTGATTAATATTGTATTAACTAGCGCTCTATTCTTTGGCGCAATAATCCTGGGGTTATATCGCCGCAAGACAAAGTGGGGAGTTAGAGACAAGCCTTAATGAAACATCCACTTAATATATTCCGGGTTATCATCCTATCAGGCTTACTGGTATTCTCTGCCACTGCTTATGCAGAGCCGCCAATAGAGGTAGCTTTCTCCCCTGATGCCGGGGCAACTGAGTTGGTGGTAAAAGCCATATCAGAGGCAAAGCACTCTCTCCGGGTAGCCGCATACTCCTTTACTTCAAAGCCGATTGCAGAAGCCCTGATTGCGGCTCATAAGAGGGGCATTGATGTCCAGGTTGTATTGGATAAGAGCAATAACAGAGATAAATATACTGCCGCAACCTTCCTAGCAAATATGGGGATACCTACTAGGATTGATAGCCGGTACGCCATCATGCACAGCAAGTATATTGTTATAGATGATGACACAGTTGAAACGGGGAGCTTCAATTATACCAAGGCAGCGGAAAACCACAATGCAGAGAATGTTATTGTCATCAGGAACAATCATGATATTGCTAAAGCGTATAGTCAGAACTGGCAAGGTCTGTGGGATGAATCCGAGCAATACAAGGCAAGGGATTAAAGAACATTATGAAGAGTTATAAATTAACTGGCACAGCTTTCGGAGCTATTAATGTTAGTGGAAGATGTCCGGCTTGCGGTGAAATATGTTCATTTCTACCAATAAGCACTATACCCGATGCTTACACTCAAGAAACGGCTAAACACAACAATGGGCAGGTTTTCCCAATCTGTGTTGGTGTTAGAATGTGTCCCAACTGTCATTCACACTTATTTGTCGCCCATTCAAATGGAAAGTTAATAAGCTCTAGTCCAGTACAAAAGATTGACTTTGACTCAAGCGAAATTCCAGAGGACGTAAAGAAACTAATAGAAGAAGCAATAATTTGCTTTGGCAATGAATGCTATACCGCTACAGCAATTATGCTAAGGCGTACTCTAGAACAAGTCTGCTCTGAAAAAGGTTGTAAGGGAAACAATTTACATGAACGCTTAGAGGACTTGAAGAAACATGTAATCATGTCCGCAGAACTACATGAGGGAGCAATGACCCTAAAGATTCTTGGCAATGATGCTGCACACGTTGAGGCAGCAGCCTATATGAATATTGGTAAAGAGGAGGTTGAAATAGCCTTAGATGTTTGTAAGAAGATATTAGAATCTGTTTATCAACATTCTGCTCTTGTGAGGAAATTAAAAGGGCTTAAGAAGGCGACACCATAATCAACTACGCGCCCTTTTCAGGGATTTTCACATAACGGCGTATATGCAACTATCACCCATCCCCCTGTCCCTCGCATACCCACGGTATAGGGCTGCCAGCTTACATTAGCACCGATTCATAATCATACAAAACACCGTTAATTGCTGTTGATATTTCCTGAGCTTGTTGATAGGATTCCCCGGAGACTTTATTATTAACCAGTAGCACCTGAGTAGCACTGAGAGAATAAAGGGGTCTGCATATAATAGGCTAAATCCTTATGATTCCCTGGATTTATCCGCTTTAGCTCAGTGGTAGAGCAACCGCCTTGTAAGCGGTAGGTCGTCAGTTCGAATCCGACAAGCGGCACCAAGTTTTTTTGATCAATAAATTCAGTGTATTATCAGTTTTTTTTATGCTCCAAAAAATAACGGATGTTTCGTTAACGATTTATTAACCTTTTACCTCTATTATGCCGGTACGAAGCAACTTCCTAATATCTGTGAGATATGAACCCCGGATACTTGTTTGACGCAGAGGTGCAGCTCATCTAACAAAGGAAAGACCAATGACACAAAGCTCATCTGACAATTGGGTAAGAAAAGCTGTTACTCCGCGCCTACAGACGTTGGATCAAACAGCATATCAGCAAAGGTATGTGGAGTTTTTGGCACTCAGTGAGGGGATTACCGACATCCAGGCACATATGTTTGGCTCGTCAATAGCCCTAATAAAAGCATGTTTAGAGGTGAATCTGGCATTCGACCGCATCAACGCACCTTCAGGCAGTGCTACCGAAAAAGTCATCACTAAACTTTTAAACACTTCCCACCAGTTGTTGGGGGGGAGCGATATGGCACCGATTGGGGGAGAGGATTGCTATGCCTTTGTGAATAAGGCATGGAGCCGCTTGGAAAAGGAAAGAAAGAATATTGCGGCTAGTATTACCGCCCGTTCATTGACCGATCCACAAAAGGTGGAGGCTAAACAGCGTGAAAAAGAGCAGACACGCCATTTGATAGAAGAGTTTCTAGAATTGCATGGGCTCCTTAACCCTTCAAACTTGCCAGAGGAAAAAGCTCTATATACGGGACAGACAGAAACATATGTGCGCGAGTTGTGCGCAATTCCACTTGCGGTCATTGGTACTTTCAAGAAAAAAATTCTCGGTCAATCACTTTCCGCACAAGAAGTAGAGCAAGTGGAACGCTATCATGAAGCGTATGGCCATATGGCGGAACTTTCTATGCATGTCGGCTATGCAAAAGCCAATCCTTACCGGCATTTGCATTATACGTTGGATGCGGCAGTTGCCTGTGTAGCCGATATGACAGAGCTGGAATCGATAGATGAGCTGAAAAAGGAAATAAAAGAGGCGCACCGCTTGTTTATCTCCGGGCTTGGCCTTGCAGAGCAGATGGAGGCGGATTTTACGGAAATTGTGCCGGAGCGTGAAAAGTTTTCATTTACTCCTTCTGCATTGGCGCATCTCCAGGGGCAGATAGGTGGCGTTGCCGATCTGGGGAATAGGATCGATGCCACTAATTTTACCACGTTGGATAGAGCAATAAAAACAATCAAAGATTCAGACGCGAAGAACAAGGCTGAAGCTGTAGTAGGCATACTTAGGAACTTGTGCTGGTCGGTGCCTTCTGTGAACGCGATGGTTGCGCTGAAGCAGTCGCTGCAGAAATCCTCCATAGGCGAGGAGGGGCAGGTAGACTATACCGCTTCGTACGGTCAGCTGAAAACGACCGTGAACTTATTGGAAGGCGTGAGCATGAGCTTGCGGAATTTGTACGTTTCCATGGAGAAAACGACGGGGAAGAACGACAAAAAATGGATGCCCGAAGAGCGCATTGGTGCGGAATATCCATGCCTGGAAGCTGCAAAAGGCGATAAGGCGTGTGTGGATTTTGCCAAAAGCATACAATTTTATTGCGTCAAGCTGCATGATGCTATTGCGTCTTATGTAGCTGAGACACCTGACCCAAATACAGCCCCTAGCTTAAAGGGGGCGGTGCAGCAAATTGAGGGAAATACAAATAACATCGCGCTCGCGCTATTGGAGGTTAGTGCTGTAAAACAAGATATCAAGCTCTGTGTGGATGCGTTAGGGCGTTTGAACGCGCTTGCAGGACCTGGCGGAGCCGGTATGTCCGGGCGGCTCTCCTAGTTTTTTCAGAAGTTAAATTGCAGACTTTAGTCCGCGGTTTCATTGCCGTAAATGTCTTTAAGCCCGTAAGCCGTCAATGTCCGGACGATAGTCAAGGGGAGCAGATATTGTCGTTTTCAGGCTGGTTTCCTTGAAGTTTCAGTATCGATTTACAAGTTCACGGTTATTAACCAGTAACATATTGTCTTCGTAACTACCATCTACGGTCGAATCTTCAGGTATTCTAGTTGCTTCACCACCTCACCTTCAGAAAACGGCTTTACCAAATAACCTTTAACTCCGCTAGCCAAGGCTTCCCGCACTTTCTTTGCTTCACTTTCTCCCGTGCACATAATGATAGGTATCTGAGAGCCATAGCGGATCTGCTTTAAACGCTTGATAAACTCAAGCCCGCTCATGCTGGGCATGTTCCAATCGAGCAGGATAAGTTGCGGAAGTTTCTTTTCAATTTCTGCCAATGCTTCGGCACCGTTTCTTGCGGTGTGGGTTAAAAACCCCATCTTGCCGACAATCTTCTGACTGATGAATAGAGAATCTTCATCATCATCCACGATCAAACAATACCCAGCCAGAGCTGCTCTTATCTCATCTGAGCTTAAGACCCCAGCAACGACTAACTTCTGGATAAGCTTGTCCTTTGTATCTAGGACCATATAACCACCTTCATGATTCTATAAGAAGATTATAATGGTTAAAGATTAACAAATCGTTAATGCTGAACCCATTTTCGGGAATTTTCACGCCACCGCGTATATAACTGCTATAGCCCGTTATCTTAACCATCGCATAACACATATATAGAATTAAAAAAACCCCCGGCAACTTGTGCCGGGGGTTTTTGTTTGAAAGCTCCAGGAAAGCTACTCTGCTTTCTTCGCTTTCTTTGCCGCGGGTTTTTCCTTGGCTTTGGATGGTTTACTGAGCGCCACACCTAGTATGTCGCCTAAGCTTGCGCCAGAGTCGGCCGAGCCGTATTCGGCAATGGCTTTCTTCTGCTCTTCGGCTTCAAGCGCTTTTATCGAAAGGCTGATTTTGCGCGTTGCCTTATCGACGGAAATCACTTTAGCATCGACGCGATCGCCGACGGCAAACCGCTCAGGCCGTTGCTCGACGCGATCTTTGGAAAGCTCATTCCGCTTGATGAAGGCGGAAACGCCGTCAGCTACTTGAACCTCGATTCCCTCGTCGCTCGAGGCGATGACTTGGAACGTCGCGACAGCGCCTTTTTTCAAAGGTTTCACCACCTGGTCGAACGGATCGTGCTCAAGCTGCTTGATGCCAAGGCTGATGCGCTCCTTCTCCGGATCGACTGAGAGCATCATGGCCTTTATTTTATCGCCTTTCTTGTATTGTTTCACCGCTTCTTCCGGTGCTTGCTTCCAGCTCAAATCGGAAATATGCACCAGTCCGTCAATGCCTTCCCCAAGGCCTACGAACAGCCCGAAATCGGTGACGTTCTTGACTTCTGCCTCGATGACCGAGCCGGGATTGTGTTTATCGGCATAGGCTGCCCATGGATTATCCTGGCATTGTTTCATGGAAAGGCTGATGCGGTGTTTTTCCGGGTCGATATCCAGCACTGTGATTTGGACTTCCTGGCCGGTGGAAACGATTTTCCCCGGATTATTTTTCTTAGTCCAGCTCATTTCCGAGACGTGCACCAGGCCTTCTATTCCGGCTTCAAGTTCAACGAATGCGCCGTAATCAGTAATGTTGGTGATGCCGCCCTTGAACTTGCCGCCGACCGGGTATTTCAGTTCGATTCCAGCCCATGGCGATTCTTCCAACTGCTTCATGCCGAGCGAAAGCCGCCCGGTTTCCTTATTGTGTTTGATGACCTTCACCTTCACATGCTGGCCGACTTTCAGCACTTCCGAAGGATGGCTGATGCGCTTCCAGGAAATATCAGTGACGTGGAGCAGCCCGTCGGCACTGCCTAGGTCAATGAACGCACCGTAATCGGTGATATTTTTCACCACGCCGTCCAGGATCTGGCCTTCTTCGACCTGCGCCAACAGTTCGTTCCTGGCATCCTGGCGCGACTCTTCCAGGATTGCACGCCGGGAAACTACAATATTTCCACGTTTCCTATCCATTTTCAAAATAGCGAAAGGTTGCTGGATGTTCATCAGCGGCGTGATGTCTTTCACCGGGCGTACGTCCACCTGGCTGCCGGGAAGGAAAGCGACGGCGCCGTTTAAATCCACAGTGAATCCGCCTTTCACGCGTCCGAATATAATGCCCTCGACGTGCTGGGCTGCCTCAAACGCTTTTTCAAATTTCACCCAGGACTCCTCACGCAGTGCTTTTTCGCGGCTCAAAATTGCTTCGCCGTAGCGGTTTTCGGTGCGGTCTAAAAATACTTCGACTTCATCGCCGACTTTTAATTCGTTTTTTCCGCCGAAACTGAATTCGCGGAGCGGCACTTTTCCTTCTGTTTTCATGCCGATATCGATTATCGCCACGTCGCCCTCTATGGCGATGATGTGGCCGGTTACGACCTCGCCTTCCTTCTTGGATCCATGTAGGGATTCCTCCAGCATATCGGCGAAATTTTCATTACTGGCGAACTCCTGGGGAGTTTCGCGGGCGACGATTTCTTTGGTAAGAGTGGCAGTGCTGTTTTTTGGCATTTTATGTTCCTTATCTTGGTGAGAATCTGAGAGTGTGAGAGTTTGAGAATATGAGTGAAGAAAGGATTCTTACTCAGATTCTCAGACTCTCAGATTCTCAAACTCTTTAAGCCCAAGGGCTAGAGTTAAAAAAAGGAGGATTCAAGCGGCGGCCATTATTATCGATAATGCTTTCTCGAAAACGGCGGCTTCATCCATATCGGTAGTATCTATATGAATTGCACCGAAGGCTGGAACCAGCGGGGAGATTTTTCTTAGCTCGTCCCGCTCGTCCCTTGCCTGCAAATCCTCCAGGACTGCGGGGTATATAACCGAAAGCCCCATGGATTGCAACTCTTTATATCGCCTTTTGGCGCGGGCATGAAGGCTTGCGGTGATGAATAGCTTAAAATCGGCTTCCGGACAGACCACGGTACCGATGTCTCGCCCGTCTAAAACTGCTCCTGCCGGGGATTTGGCGATGTTACGCTGGAACTCCAAAAGCGCGGCGCGGATTTCCGGAATGCCGGAGATTATGGATGCTGCACGACCAGATTCTTCGCTGTTCAGCGCTTTTTCATTTAAATCCTCTGGGCGAATTTTATTCGCAATATCAACGGCTTGTTTCAGAGCAGTGCCGGAGCGGCAGGATTCCGGGTCAAGTTTTTTTTTGAGTATTTGATAGCCGACATAACGGTATAATTTCCCGGTATCAAGGTAAGGAATACTGAAATGTGCGGCCAATTTCCGCGCCAGCGTCCCTTTCCCACTTGCCGCTGGGCCATCAACAGCGATGAGGAGTTTATTTTTCTGATGCTGCGGCATGGATCATTATCTATCCCGTTCTTCGCTTTCGCCCCAGCCGGGCTGGTTCTCACGGAACAGCCGTGCAATCGAGTCAAGGCTTCTATCTAGCTTAAGCAAATCCACCGTCTCCGCCTTTAATAATTTTTCTACAGCCGGTAGAATTAATTTCGCTATGCGCGTGTTGTTTTGCGAGAGGGCTTCTCCAAGCGGTTCTAATCCTAAGTCAAGGTATTCGGGGGGGGGCAGTATCATTGACGCACTGAAAACTTTTAGCACCGATGAATGTACAGGATGGCCAGAAGACAAACCAATTCTTATTCCGTACTCTTTCAATAATTTTGCTAGAGCATCTGGAGAGCCGGTTGAAGTATAATTTTGCGGAATTAAATTGAGATGCCTATACTGTCCTTCCTCGGTTGGACCGGCTAATGCAACTTCTGGACTGGAAACTGGTCCGTAAAGAACGCGAACCGCATATATGATACTTTCCGGATCGGGATTGATGATGGCCGTGTTGCTGCAATAGCCATCCACTTCCCTGCCTGCGCCGCTGCGGTATGTTTCCTCAACTACGAATTTATTTGGAAGCCATCTTTCCATATCAGCTTTCAATCCTCCCGCCCAGCCCATTCATCAACTCCACGAATCCTGGGAAGCTGGTGTTGATCATCTGCCCATCATCTACGGTGACAGGTTTTTCAGAAACCATTCCCAAAATTGCAAATGCCATAGCGATGCGGTGATCCATATGGGTTTTCACTTGCCCGCCGGGGATTTTTTTCGCGCCGGTAACGGTAAGTGAATTTTCGGTCTTGGAAACTTCCACGCCGCAGTATTTCAAGCCTTCAGCGATTGCCGATAACCTATCGCTTTCCTTCACCCGCAATTCCTCTAAGCCAAGCATTACGGTTTTGCCACTGGCGCAGGCGGCAGCTATGGCCAATATCGGATATTCATCGATCATCGAGGCGGCGCGGCCAGCTGGAACTCTCACGCCGGATAACTGGCTGTAGCTGACCGCAATATCGGCGATTTTTTCTCCTGCGTTTTCGCGGATATTCAGAAATTCCAGCCGCGCGCCCATTTCTTTGAGCGTCGTATAAAGCCCAGTGCGCGCCGGATTAATGCAAACATTTTTTACGATTATTTCCGATCCGGGAACGATCAGCGCAGCTACGATCGGGAAAGCGGCGGACGAAGGATCGCCGGGAACGGTGATTTTCTTCCTGGAAACTTCCGCCTGGCCGGTGATGGTGATTTTTCCGCCGCGGGATGAAATATCGAACCCAAAATATTTCATCATTAATTCGGTATGGTCGCGCGTCGGGGTTTTTTCGATCACGGTGGTTTTACCCGGGGCATTGAGTCCTGCCAGCAATACCGCAGATTTCACCTGCGCCGAGGCGACTGGTAGTTCGTATGAAATAGGCATAGGATTTTTTGTGCCTATTACTGTAACTGGCAACAATCCACCCTCGCGTGTGATGAATTCTGCACCAAATTTTTTGAGTGGTGTAATAGCGCGAAGCATCGGGCGCTTGTTCAGGCTTGCGTCGCCGCTGAAGGAACTTGTGAATCCATGGGTGGCGCAAAGCCCCAGCATCAGTCGCGTTCCGGTGCCGGAATTGCCCATATATAAAATACCCTCCGGTTCCGATAATCCCCCGGTGCCGACGCCGTTTACTTCCCACACACGGCCTTTTTTCTTGATTAAAACGCCCATTTTTTCCAGTGCTTTCGCGGTGTTGATTACGTCCTCGCCTTCCAGCAATCCATGGATTTCCGATTTTCCGATCGCCTGGGAAGCGAGCAGCAATGCGCGGTGCGATATAGATTTATCGCCGGGAACCGTAATTTCGCCGGATAATTTTTTTGCTCTATGAGATGTTAACGGCTTCATTTTCTAATACGCTTCCTGCCAGATATAGCGAGCCGCAAATTAATATAAGCGCTGGCTGAGTTGTCAAACGCGAAATCGCTTTTAGGGCAGCAGAAATATTTTCCATCGGTTCCGATTCTATGCCGATGTTGGCAGCGATTCCAGCAATTTCCCCCGGTTCTCGCGATTTTTCCTCGCCTGGTATGGCGACTGCATAAAGTTTATCGGCCAACCCAAGGAAATTTTCCAGGAATACCTTGATTTCCTTATCTTTCAGCATTCCGCAAATGATGTATATTTTTTCTTCCGGCCGCGTCTTCAGCCAATCAGCCAAGATTTTTCCGCCCGCGCGGTTATGCCCGCCATCCAGCCATAATGAATAATTTTTTGGCAGCTTAGGGGATGCAAGTTGTTGCAGCCGTGCTGGCCATTTCACCGATTGCAACCCAGCGCGGATGTGAGTTTCATTTACTTTAAAACCCGGAATTTTTTCGCCCGATAATTTTTCGATGGCCGCAATCGCCGCTCCGGCGTTTTGCAATTGATGATCACCGGAGAGGCCTGGAACTGGTAAATCTAGTTTCATGGAATCGGAAATATATTTGAATCCATTCCAGGTTTTTTCCACATTCCATTCATGGCTGAACCGATATAGTTCTGCACCTTTTTCCTTCGCCGCCACTACGATAACTTTCGTTGCTTCCGACTGCTGCTGCCCAACAATGCAAGGAACACCGGGTTTGATTATCGCTGCTTTCTCCGCCGCAATTTTCTCGACCGTTGTCCCTAGATATTCCATATGGTCTAGCGAAACCGGGGTGATTATAGTAACCAGGGGTTTTTCTATGACGTTCGTCGCATCAAGCCGGCCGCCCATGCCAGTTTCGAGCAATAATATATCGGCTGAAATCTTAGAAAACGCGAGGAAAGCTGCTGCCGTTGTTCCTTCGAAAAAAGTGACCGGGATTTCCGCCGCCGTTTTTTCGCATTCCTGCAAAACTTTGTTCAGGAAATCATCGGAGATCATTTTCCCAGCCAGAATTATGCGTTCATTGAAATAAACTAGATGCGGCGAAGTGTAAGTATGAACGGAATATCCGGCTTCCTCCAGGAAAGCCCGTAAAAATGCGATTGTCGAGCCTTTGCCGTTGGTTCCCGCAACATGGATGACCGGCGGCAGCTTTTTTTCTTCGATTTTTAGGCGCTGCAATAATGCACGGATTCTTTCTAAGCCCAGGTCGATTGGCTTATGGCCTAATGGCACCGGCCAGGACGGAGTTTTTATCATGTTATGTTATCGGCAATCTTACCATAACCCGCAGGCCACCGAGCGGGGATACATCCAGCTTTATATCGCCGCCATGGGCGCGTACTATATCGAGAGTTATGGCAAGGCCAAGGCCTGAGCCGCCCGTATCCGCATTGCGCGAAAAATCCAGGCGGAAAAACGGCTTAAACACTTCCTCGCGCATATCTTCCGGAATTCCCGGCCCGTCGTCGTCGATAAAAATTATCGCAGAATTTCCGACGGCGTCGTTCGATACATGGACGTTTTTGCCGTGGCGGAAGGCGTTGTCGATGATGTTTCCGAGCATGCGTTTTATCGCGTTTTCGCGAAGTTTTACCGGCCGCTCGTCTTTTTTTGTGGGCTTAAATTCTATCGATTTTCCCTGGCGGCGGTAATTATCGGCCACGCTCCCCAGCAATTCAGAAAGCCGAATTTCCTTTGATTCCTCACTTTCCTGGCCTTTGGAGAAGTTTATGTAGCCTTCAATCATTTTTTCCATTTCGTCTATATCACCACCAAGATTGCCGATTTCCTCTGATGTCCCTAGCAGGGCGAGCTGCAATTTCATGCGCGTCAGCGGCGTGCGTAAATCATGCGAAATTCCGGCCAGCATCGCGATTCGCTGCTCAATCTGCCGTTTTATCCGCTCTTGCATTTTTATGAAAGCCAGCGCCGCTTGCCGCACTTCCAGCGCGCCACGTGGCTTGAAGTTTTCTATCTCATGCCCCTTGCCGATCTCATCAGCTGCTTGCGCCATCCGGCTAATAAAATTCACCTGGTTTTTCAGGAATAGTATTGAGACTACCATGAGCAGCATGGCACTTCCCACCATCCACATGATGAATATATATGTGCTGGAATTGGTGAGGCGCTTGTTGCTGAATTTCAGCCGCAGCAGACGGTCTCCGAGGTCAATGCGTATTATATAAAAAGCCTCCTCGCTTGGGTCCTCCATCTTTGAAATTGTGAACGGATGCGCAAGGCGGTGCTGCAATTCCTTCGCCAACAGCAGCCGCTCGCCGCTGTAATTCGGTGGTGCTTCCGGCAGTTTCCGGTCTTTTCTTATCGCGGCATTGAAACCGAGGTCAGTGGCGACTTTTAAGGCTTCATCCTGGTTGTGGTCGGATTTGCCTTCAGCTATATGGGTGACGGCGGCCATTTCCTCACCAAGATTTGCCACGATATTGCGCTGCGTACTCGCCCAATGCCGCTCATAGAATATATAAACGGCGATTCCCTGCGCTATAATGGTCGGCAGCAATATTATCAGCAGGAACCGCTGGAACAGCGTTTTCGGCAGGAATTTCTTGAGGTTCAGCGTCATTGCACTTGATAATATAAAGGGGAAATATTAGTTTAGCAAATATGGGAAAAGATAACAAAATCATCATCTGCGACACCACACTACGCGACGGCGAGCAATCGCCTGGTATGTCGATGAACCTGGAGGAAAAACTCTTAGTCGCGAGCGCGCTTGATGCTATGGGCGTCGATGTGATCGAGGCCGGCTTCGCCATTGCCAGCAACGGGGATTTTGCGGCGATCGAGGCTATCGCCAAAGTCACGAAAAATGCGGTGGTATGTTCATTGGCGCGGGCCAAATCCGCCGATATCGAACGTGCGGCGGAAGCGGTGAAACCGGCCAAACGTCCGCGCATCCACACATTCATTTCCACCAGCGATATTCATTTAAAATATCAGTTCCGGCTTACGCGCGAGGAGGTATTGGAAATCATCCGCGATACGGTGAAACTGGCGCGCAAATTCACCGATAACGTCGAATGGAGCGCGATGGATGCCACAAGAAGCGATGTCGACTACCTCTGCAAGGCCTGCGAAGTTGCCATAAAAGCCGGAGCTACAACCATCAACATGCCCGATACGGTAGGTTACGCAACGCCGGAGGATTACGGTCGGCTTATAAAAACCCTCCGCGAAAAAGTTCCCGGCATGGATAAAGTTATAATCTCTACCCACTGCCACAATGATCTCGGTCTGGCCACCGCCAATTCGTTAGTGGCGATTTCAAACGGTGCGCGGCAGATCGAATGCACCATAAACGGCATCGGCGAGCGCGCGGGCAACACGGCGCTGGAAGAAGTGGTGATGGCGATCCATACGCGCAAGGATATTTTTCCGTTCACCACCGGCATCGACACGCGGCACATCACCCGCGCCTCAAGGCTGGTGCAAAGCATCACCGGGGCGATGGTGCAGGTGAATAAGGCGATCGTCGGCGCCAACGCATTCGCGCATGAATCGGGTATCCACCAGGATGGCATGTTGAAACATGCGGGGACGTATGAGATCATGACGCCGGAATCGGTCGGGCTTTCCAAATCGAGCCTGGTGCTGGGCAAGCATTCCGGTCGTCATGCGTTGAAATCAAAATTGCAGGAATTGGGGTTAAACCTCGGCGATAATTCGTTCGAGGAAGTGTTCGATAAATTCAAAGAACTGGCGGATAAAAAGAAGGATATTTATGATAATGACCTGATTGCGCTGGTGGATAACCAGACGATCCGGGGCGATGAACGGATAAAGTTTATTTCGCTCTCGGTGAATTGCGGCTCAAAAGGCCCGGCAACGGCGGAATTAGCACTGGAAATTGATGGCGCGGCTAAATCCGCCAAAACCAACGGTGATGGCCCAGTGGATGCTGCTTTCAACGCGATAAAAAAGCTGGTGCCCACAGAAACCAAATTGGTTTTATACCAGGTGAGTGCCATCACCAAAGGCACGGACGCACAGGCGGAAGTGACGGTTAGGCTGGAGAAAGACGGTGTAGTGGTAAACGGCAGCGCGGCGGATACCGATACTATCGTTGCCAGCGTAATGGCTTATATTTCCGCACTGAATAAACTTCCTTTGACCCAGGCCAAAACCCTGAAGCCGGAAACTTCGTCACTGGCGGGGTGAGTTAAGTTGCAAAGTTGCAAGTAAGAGAGGTGCTTGTAACTTCCAATTACTGCAACTTGCAACTCACTTATTGCCCCGGGAAAATATTGTGTTATATCTAACTGCTAATATTCATCTTGCATTAAGGATATAACCAATGTTCTCAAAACTTCTCGGCATGTTTTCCTCTGATATGGCGATTGACCTCGGCACCGCCAATACTCTCGTATATGTAAAGGGCAGGGGGATCGTACTGAACGAGCCTTCGGTGGTGGCGTTCCTCAAGGATCGCGGCACCATGGTGCCGTATTATTTCGGGCACGAGGCGAAATTGATGCTCGGCAGAACTCCGGCGGAAATCGAGGCGAAACGGCCACTGAAAGATGGTGTGATAGCCGATTTTAAGGGCGCTGAGGAAATGATAAAGCACTTCATCCGCAACGTGCATCACCGGAAAACCTTCACCGGACCGTTGATAGTTGTATGCGTACCTTCTGGTTCGACGCCGGTGGAACGCCGCGCCATACAGGATGCGGCGGAATCGGCTGGTGCGCGGGATGTGTATTTGATCGAGGAACCGATGGCGGCAGCAATCGGTGCCGGGCTGCCGGTAACGGAACCCACGGGTTCCATGATCGTTGATATTGGCGGCGGGACAACGGAAGTTGCGGTATTAAGCTTGGGCGGCATCGTATATTCCCGCTCGGTGCGGGTTGGTGGGGATAAGATGGATGAGGCGATAATTTCTTATATCCGCCGTTACCATAATTTATTGATCGGCGAATCGTCAGCGGAGAAAATCAAAGAACGCATCGGCGCGGCCTGCCACCCACAGGACGGCAAGGGCAAAGTCATGGAAATCAAGGGACGCGATTTGATAAACGGCGTGCCGAAGGAATTGACTTTAAGCGAATACCAGATCGCGGAAAGCCTTCAGGAGCCAGTTGGGGCGATCGTCGATGCAGTGAAGGTAGCGCTCGAATGCACGCCGCCGGAATTATCCTCCGACATCGTCGATAAAGGCATCGTTATGACTGGCGGCGGCGCGCTTTTGCATAACATGGATACGGTTCTCCGCAATGCCACCGGGCTTCCGGTTTTCGTCGCCGACGATCCACTCACCTGCGTCGTCATGGGCACAGGAAAAGTGATCGAGGACCCGAAAAAGTTCAAGCATGTTTTATTTAAACAAGAATGAGATCGTTGTCCGTTGATCGAAAAAACGGACAACGGATAACGGATAACGGATAACCTACAACGATTATGCCGATCCAGCACCGTAATAGAATTACTTTCTTACAAATCCTCTATCCGCTGCGGATGTTGCTGAAAAGGCTGTCGGTTTTCCTGATGATCGTTGCGGCGGTGATGGCAGTTTTCCTTAGCAAAAGCAATCCAGAAATTTCTTCTTTTTTCAGAATGAAAATTGCTGATGCCACGGTTCCGGTGGAGAAAACACTCTCCCTGCCGCTGGA
Organism: Alphaproteobacteria bacterium; assembly: GCA_013288565.1. Classification (GTDB taxonomy): domain Bacteria; phylum Pseudomonadota; class Alphaproteobacteria; order Rickettsiales; family JABDBP01; genus JABDBP01. The sequence continues at coordinate 34,339 of JABDBP010000008.1, forward strand.
TTTTTTCTCTTTCCTACGTGGAAAAATGGCTGAAATGGCATCCATATACCAGGAAAACCGAAATCTGAAAGAGGAAAATGCGGCATTAAAAAAGACGCAGGAGCTTTCGCTGGTACTTGCTTCAGAAAATCAGAATTTACGTAAGATGCTGAATTTTGTGCCGGAGCACGGTGTGAAATACATCACTGGTAGGATCGCAGCAGAAACCGGTGGGCCGTATATACGCTCGGCGTATTTCACTGCAGGGCAGAAAGCCGGGGTGAAAAAAGGGCAGATCGTGATGAACGAGGAAGGCGTAGTCGGTAGGATAATAGAGGTTGGGGAAAATACTTCGCGGGTGTTACTCATCACCGATATAAATTCACGCATCCCGGTGGTGACGGGCGATGTCGGAGAATTAGCTATCGCGGCTGGGAATAACGGTTCCCTATTGCAGCTTATATATCTACCGGAGGGCAGCAAGGTAAAACTCGGTGAGGAAGTTTATACTTCCGGGGACGGCCAGTTTTTTCCGCATGGGTTGTTGATAGGATACGCCGAAAGCGCAGGTGATAAAAATATGGTGGTCAGACCGGCGGTAAACTGGGGAAGGCTGGTTTATGTGAGCGTCGTCGATTACGGCGGCGATAACCAAGCTCCGCAATGAAGCGCAGCTATTATTTTAAGCTGAGGCTCCGGCTGCAATCTGTCCTTCCCGGGGTTTTAACGGTGGCGCTGCTGATAGCCGGGGCGGCGAATTTCCAATTGCCGGGCGCAGCGGAATTTATTCCGTCATTTTCCGTAATGGCGATATTTTTCTGGGTGATTTACGCACCCAGGTTCATGCCGCAATGGTTATGCTTTCTGCTAGGGATTTTGCAGGATGCACTAAACGGCGCGGTTTTAGGACAATCAGCGGCGATAAACCTGGTATTGTGGGGGGTCATATATTCGCAGCGACGATTTTTGATTAAGGAAAGTTTTTCAGTGCTGTGCGGCATATTCGCCATCACCAGTCTGCTCTGCTCCATTTTAGCCTGGCTAGTTTTTTCGCTGGTTAACGGACGGATTTTCTTTACACCGTCGATATTGATGCAATGGCTTTTCACCATCGGTTGCTATCCGCTTGCGCACTGGATTTTCAGTAACATATACCTGGCGATGGTCAGGAATTTCAGATATGCTGGGTGGCGATAAGGGGAAATGATTTCTATGAGTGATTTTGTCGTCATTTTCGTGCTCGAATCCTCATGTAGCGCTGCTACACTACGGTTCTGCGCGCGAAAATTCCTAAAAATCCCTTCATATAAATCATTTCTAGAATTATAAAAGGGTTGTTATGCGAGGACAGAACGTCCGAGCCAGCCATGAGCCCGCGAAGCGGCGCGCCATTGCGAGGTTAGGAAACCGAGCAGGGCGCATTAAATAATAAAATGCGCAGCGAAATAGTAAAATCCAAGATATTCGAGCGGCGGGCACTTTTGCTTGGTGCCGGGAAATTGCTACTCACTTCGGCGCTTGCCTCCCGGCTTTATTACCTGGAAATCATAAAATCCTCTGAGTTTAAAACGCTTTCCGACGGCAACCGGATAAAAATCCTGCCGGTGCTACCGTTCCGTGGCCGCATCTTTGACCGCAACGATAAAGCCATGGCGGAAAACACCAGTTACCATCGCGCCATGTTCGATTATTACGGCAACAAGGAGGCGAAAGCCATCATGCAACGCCTCTATAGTCTACTAGAATTTTCCGATGAGAAGTGCGAATTGATGGATAAAAAATTCTCAGAAAACCACAGCCGCGAGCCGTTCTTAGTTGAGGAATATTTGACCTGGGATCAAGTAGCGAAGCTGGAAGTGAACAAACCAGATTTACCGGGAGTTTACGTGGAAACCGGGCAGGTCAGAAATTATCCGCTCAGCAACGTTGCCGCGCATCTGATCGGTTATCTCGGTGCGGTGAAGGACGAAGATGAGAATAGCATATTGGCGAATATCCCCGATTTCAAGGTCGGTAAGAATGGCATAGAAAAAACCGCAGAGAGCTTACTTCGCGGTAAGCCTGGAATTAAAAAAATCGAAGTAAACGTGCATGGCCTGCCGGTCAAAGAATTATCCATAGATGAAAGTCAGAGCGGCAACGATTTGCAACTCACCATCAACGCCGATTTGCAGGTATTCGCGGTGAAGCGCATGGCGGGACTTGGTGGTGTTGCCAAGGAAGGTGGCGGTGCGGTATGCATCGACGTCGAAACCGGGGATATATTATGCATGGCTTCGACGCCGGGGTTTGATCCCAACCTGTTCCTGCGCAGCATTCCGCTGGATGTATGGAACGAACTCCGCACCGACCCGGATGTGCCGATGATAAACAAAACCATCACCAGCCAATATCCGCCGGGTTCCACGTTCAAAACCGCGGTAGCGCTGGCCGCGCTCGAATCCGGCGCCATCACCGAATACAGCACATTTTTCTGCCCGGGATATTATATGCTTGGGAGTCGCCGGTTCGATTGTTGGAAAAAAGAAGGCCATGGCTCGCTCGCCGTGCGTGATGCGCTGTGCCATTCCTGCGACGTGTTTTTCTATAATACTGCGCAGCGCACTGGCGTTGATAAAATCGCGGAAATGGCGTTTAAACTCGGATATGGTGCGACTACGGGAATCGAATTGCCGAGCGAAAAGCCCGGCCTCATTCCATCGAAAGAATGGAAGAAACGCACTTACGGAAAGGACTGGATGGCTGGGGAAACCGTCAATACCGGGATCGGCCAGGGCTATGTTTTGACGACACCGTTGCAATTGGCGGTCGCCACCGCACGCATCGCTTCGGGTGGCAAAAAAGTCATCCCGCGGCTGATAAAAACTGATAGCGAATATTTGAAAAACGTGCAGCTTGATAATATCGACGATGAGAAATTGGTGAACCGGCTGAAGCAGACGGCCGAGCCGTTTGCAGATATTGAGGGGATTTCGCAAAAAAATATTCGCATCGTGAAGGATGGAATGGAAATGGTGGTGAACCAGATCGGCGGCACGGCATACATGAGCCGTATCAACATCCCGGAATTCGCTATGGCCGGGAAAACCGGAACTTCCCAGGTGCGCAGCCAAGCCCACGGCGCCGATAGCTCCAAGGAGCCGGAGAAAAAATATAGGAACCACGGGCTTTTCATCGCCTACGCCCCGCTTGATAAACCGAAATACGCCGTCGGCGTGGTGATCGAGCACGGCAGCCACGGCGCGACAACCGCCGCCCCGGTTGGGAGGGATATATTAATTCAGGTGCAGCAAATGGCGGCGGATAAAACGGTGGGGGAGAAGGAGAGTGGTTAGATGATATGTACATCACACATAAATTGGTGGGCAGTTCCTGATTGGTGGACTGTTGTTGCTACTGGCTCTCTAGTGGCTGTTGGCATTGGACAATTTGTACTATTTTGGTGGCAACTGCGCCTCATTCATAGGAGTGTTGGCGATGCCAAAGAGGCGGCTATATCAGCTAAAGAAGCTGCTGAGACTGCTAGACGTGGTGTTGAAATATCCGCTAAAGCTTTCGAAGCAACAAATAGACCTTGGCTAGGTATTAAAGAAGTAGACCCATTGAGAGTATCTGTAGGAGTAAAACCTAGTCCTCGCTTTATTATCAGGAATTATGGTAATGGTCCTGCCCTTAATGTGCGTGCTAGTTTTATGGCTGGTATCGATGCTACAATACCCACAGTTCCTTCAACGGTTACAGATGAGGTCACAACTTATGCCTCTATGCCCAAAGGAGATCATTGGCACTACCCATTTAAAGACCAGGCTCCTCTTACTCAAGAGCAAGTTAATGGAATTATGCAGGGAAATTTGAAAGCTTGGGTAGTTGCTAAAATTGAATACTTTGATGCAATAGGCATTGAGAGGCATTTTACAACGATAAGGGCTAGGTTCAATCCTAACATAAATGCCTGGGATGCTTGCGAAGAAGGCAATGATGCAAAATAAAAACAAACAACCACTAACCACATGACCTACAATTTCCTCCGCGAGCGGCGGGCAAGCTCGGATAACGAATTGTTCCTTTACCGCAGGATCGGCAAGCTGCATTGGCCGTTGATTTTCGTGGTGACGGCGCTTTCCTGCATCGGTTTCGCCATGCTTTATTCCGCGGCGGGCGGCAATATGCAGCCCTGGGCGATGAAGCAGGTGGCGCGGTTCGTAATCGCATTTCCGATAATGCTGCTGATCGCTGTCACCGATATCCGCATTTGGTTCCGTTATTCCTACGCCTTTTATTTTTTCGGGCTGGCATTCGTGATGATGGTCGCCGTCGCCGGGTTCATGGGCAAGGGCGCGGTGCGCTGGATAAACTTGGGGCCGGTGAATATCCAGCCATCCGAGATGATGAAAATATTCCTAATATTAGCCCTGGCTCGCTATTTTCACAGCATCCATTCCAACGATTCGGATCATTTGAAGCAGCTGATATTCCCGGCGCTACTGATATTCCTGCCATTCGTGTTGATATTAAAGGAACCGAATCTCGGTACTGCGACGGTGTTGCTGCTGACCGGAGTCGGGATATTTTTCGCAACCGGCGTTGGCTGGAAAAAATTCGCCGTTGCCGGGCTTGGCGTCGCCGCGATCATTCCGCTCGGCTGGCATCATCTGCACGGCTACCAACGCCAGCGCATCATAACTTTCCTGAACCCGAACGAGGACCCGCTCGGCGCCGGATACAACATCATCCAATCAAAAATCGCCATAGGTTCCGGCGGATTCTGGGGCAAGGGATTTCTGCAAGGGTCACAGGGCCAGCTCAATTTCCTGCCGGAAAAACAAACCGATTTTATCTTCACCATGGTTGCCGAGGAATTCGGCTTTTTCGGCGGATTGATAGTAATTTCCCTCTATGCTCTCCTGATGTTTTACGGCGTTTATATCGCCCTGCAATGCAAAAATCATTTCGCGCGGATGATAGCGATGGGGGCCAGCATTCTGCTGTTCGTCCATGTGTTCATTAACATGGCGATGGTGATGGGCATGATCCCGGTGGTCGGTGTGCCGCTGCCCCTGCTATCCTACGGCGGCAGCGTGATGGTGATGACGCTGATTACTTACGGATTTGTATTAAATGCGGATATAAACAGGGATGTGGGGCTGGGGAAGACTTATTGATGTGGTCTTGAAATAGAATTATCGGTGATTATATCCACAAACATGCCTAAGACTGCCACCTTAAAAAAACAAACTCTTAAGTTCGATGCCGAGGTTGGGAAAATCCTGCGGCTGGTTACCCATTCGCTTTATACCAACAAGGAAATTTTCCTGCGCGAGCTGATTTCCAATGCATCAGATGCGTTGGATAAATTACGTTATGCGGCGCTGACTGATGCCTCGCTAAAAAACGATGCAGAATTAAAAATCACCATTTCTCTGGACGAAAAGGCAAAAACCTTAACAATTTCCGATAATGGAATCGGGATGAACCGGGAGGAGCTGATTGAAAATCTGGGTACGATAGCGCATTCCGGAACCGGAGAATTTTTAGAGGCGCTATCAGGAAAGGAAAAAGATAAAACACAGCTCATCGGCCAGTTTGGGGTTGGTTTTTATTCGGCATTCATGGTGGCAGACAAGGTTACAGTGATTTCGTGCAAAGCCGGAGAGGATAAGGCGTTCCAATGGGAGTCAACAGGCGAGGGGGAATATTCGATCGCCGCAACGGAAAAGCCGGAGCATGGAACTTCCATAACCATACATATCCGCGATTCCGAGAAGGAGTTTGTTGATAAACACCGCATCCAGCACATCGTTCGCACTTATTCCGACCACATCGTGTTTCCCATCGAACTGGTGGAGAAGGGTGGGGAAACTAAGGTTCTGAATAGCGCTCAGGCGCTATGGCTTAAGCCCAAATCTGAAATAACTGAGAACCAATATGAGGATTTTTATCATCACGTTGCCCACGCCGCCGATAAGCCGTGGATGATATTGCACAACAAGGCAGAGGGCACGGTTTCATATATAAATCTTCTATTCATTCCCGGCGCAAAACCATTCGATCTGTTCCATCCCGACCGGCAGACGCGGGTGAAGTTATATGTGAAACGTGTGTTCATTACTGAGGAAAACTTAAAGATTATTCCTGCATATCTGCGGTTTTTGCGTGGCATCGTCGATTCGGAGGATTTGCCATTAAACATCAGCCGCGAGACTTTGCAGGACAGTGTGATTCTGCAGAAAATCAAGAAATCCGTTACCGCAAAAGTTATTTCAGAATTGAAAAAAAAGGCGGAAAAGCAGCCGGAGGAATATATAAAATTCTGGGAAAATTTTGGTGCGGTATTGAAGGAGGGGCTGTGCGAAGGCATGGAAGACCAGGGTGCCATCATGGAAATTTGCCGGTTCCGTTCAACACATGATGAGAAATATACTTCGATGGAAGAATATATTTCGCGGATGGGGCCTAACCAGGAGGAAATTTTTTATTTAATCGGTGAAGATCCGGCTGCAATGGCTAAAAATCCACTGGTTTCCGGTTTCAAGGAAAAAGGTGTCGAGGTATTATTACTCTCCGATAATGTTGATGATTTCTGGACGACGGTGGTGTTTGAATATAAGGGAAAACCACTGAAGTCGATCACCCGCAGTGGTATAGAGCTGGAAAAAACTGGTGAGAAAAAAGAAACGGAAAAAGACGTAACGGCATTCATCGCTTATTGCAAAACTGTGCTGGGTGATAAAGTGGCAGATGTGAAAACCACCGGGAAATTGGCCGATAGCCCAGCCTGCATTTCTTCAGCCGAAAAGGGAATCGACATTCGGTTCGAAAAATTCCTGGCTGATCAGGGGCAGATTCCAGGGCGGCAGGCCAAGATTCTGGAACTAAACCCTGAACACGCAGTGATAAAAAAACTGGCAGCGAAGCTGTTAGAAAATGGTGCGTCGGAAAGTTTAAGTGATTCAGTTTTCCTGCTGCTCGACCAAGCCCTAATCATCCAAGGTGAACCCGTCCCCGACCCGGCTGGGTTTGCTAAGAGGATGAACGGGCTGATGGCATTTTGTCATTCCCGCGTAGGCGGGAATCCATAACCATAGGCTATATACACCCACAATTATTAACAAATCGTTAATAAAATGGAAATTTTTTAAGTAATTTTGCTTTGCCTAATACGATGTCCGGTAAATCCGTCACATTCCCGCCACAGGCGAATAGGAAACTCAATCTTATCAATATGCCGGGTATAGACATTCAGCAACATCTTGTGTTATTCATATAGCATATAAACCACATATAGCTATATCCTAGGTAGGGGTAAAAAATGTCAATATTACAAAAAATCCGCCAATTCCCAGCAAAATCCATGAGAAGGAACGTTCCGGCCACTCAAATCCCAGGTGAAATATCCAAGGAAATCATGGAGTTACAGGATGAAATTAAATTCCTAACTTCATATTCGTCCGACACGATATATCGCCTGCGTTATGACACGATGTCTTACGACTACATCAGCCCATCCATCGTGCGGCTGCTCGGGTTCACCGAAGAGGAAGTGAAGCGCTTGAATTTCCGGTCGTTGATATTGGAAACGCGCATCGTCACCAGCGGGATGAAGAAGGTCGATTCATTCGCCGAACTGGAAAAGCGCCGGAAATCCGGTGACGTCAACAAATGGCAGGCGGATTATCTGGTACGCACGCGTGATGGCCGGAAGATCTGGATTTCTGATATTTCATACCCATGGTTCGACGAAGCGGGCAGGATAATCGGCTCGGTCGGCACCTTGCGCGACATTACTGAGCGGATCGGCGTTGAGGAAAAAGTTCGGGAGGAACTGGCGAAAATCGCGCATACCGATGTATTGACCGACTTGGCCAACCGGCGGGAATTTTTCACCCGGCTTGACGGCGAATTGAAGCGGATAAACCGTACTCACAGCGAAGTTTCCGTCATCATCGCCGATATCGACCATTTCAAGAAAGTAAACGACGCGTTCGGCCATGCAACGGGCGATCAGGTTTTGATGGAAATATCGGGCGTGATAAAATCCTGCCTGCGCGATACCGATCTGGCGGCGCGTTTGGGCGGCGAGGAATTCGGCATATTATTGCCGGAAACGCCGATGGAAGGCGCATTCTGGGTGGCAGAGCGGATTCGCCTGGCCATCGCCAAGCATAATTTCAAGGCCGGGGATAAGCAGATGCCGCTCGGTGTTACGGTTTCGCTGGGAGTGGCTTCGGCTAATGCTGGCGAGGATTTGGACTGCACCGAATTATATAAAATGGCTGATACCAGGCTCTACATCGCGAAAAACACCGGCCGCAATCAAGTATCAATCGATGAGATTGATATAATGCATTGAGATGGAAAAAAACTCAAAAATGCTTTTTCGCAAATGCTCTGCCGTTTCCCGTTTTCAAAAACGCCTCAAATTCATCTGCCTTATGTTCATCGTTAAAGGCAATATAAATCTTGATTTTCCAAGGCATAAACTTGTTTGTATGAATAGACTTACCTGAATTATGCTCATTTAAACGGCGTTCTAGATCGGTAGTAGAACCGGTATAAAATCTTTCAGGATGCTTTTCACTTTGCAGAATATATACGTATTTCATAACTCAAACTAGCCCGCCTTCGTTTCACTACGGCGCGGCATCCGTTTCGCACGCTACACCGCAATTGGGGTACACCCAATCGCGCTGTAGCTAAATTTTGGCTCTCGCCGCGCTAGCGCTGGCGCAGCGGGTTGCCAAAATTAGCGAAAGCGGATGGTGCCCGGGAAGGGACTCGAACCCCCACGACATTGCTGTCACTAGCACCTGAAGCTAGCGCGTCTACCAATTCCACCACCCGGGCAAAAAGAAGGCGCTAATATTCTCTATAGGTTAATTATTGTCAACGTCATAGTTCCCCTGCTAAAAGACGATGATGCGAAACAATATAGTAACGGTTTTGGGCGGCACTGGGTTCGTCGGACGATGTGTAGTGAAACACCTGGCGCGCGCCGGATACGTTGTGAATGCGGTATCACGTACACCCGAACAAGCTGGTGATTTACGCGTTCTTGGGCCGGTGGGCAAAGTTGTTCTGTCGAGCGGAAACATCCGCGATATTGATTCGATAAAGCCTTATCTGAAAGCCAGTTTTGCGGTGATTGATCTAGTTGGGATAATGCATGAAAGTGGCAAGCAGAAATTTACTGTTATTCATGCGCAGGCAGCGGAGAACCTGGCGAAAGCCGCGCACGCTGCAGGTGTTGAGAAATTCATTTTCATGTCGGCGCTTGGCGTCGATAAGGCGCTGGATTCAAGATACGCCAGGAGTAAATTGAATGGCGAAAAGGCGGTTCTGGAAATTTTCCCGAATGCCTATATCGTCAGGCCTAGCATAATATTCGGGCCGGGCGACGGATTTTTCGGGCGATTTTCCCGCATGGCGAAAATTTCACCAGTTTTGCCGCTAATTGGTGGCGGGGAAAGCAAATTTCAGCCGGTATATGTTGAGGATGTGGCTGAAGCGTTTGTGAAAATCCTTGGTGCAGAACGCCCTAGAAAAATTTATGAAGTGGCGGGTCCAAAAACATATAGTTTCAGGGAATTGCTGGAATTGATGCTGGCGGAAATGCGCAAGGAAAGATTGTTGCTGCCGCTGCTGTTTCCCATCGCAAAGCTATTGTCGATTTTCCTGCAATTTTTTCCGGGCTGTCCGCTGACGCCTGACCAGGTGCGGCTGCTGAAATACGATAATGTCTTAAGTGGCAAAAATGGTCTAGAGCTGCTGGGCATCAAGCCGCATTACCTGGAAACGGTATTACCGGACATTTTGTTGCAGTGAACGCCTCCGATCCCGAATCTTCGTTCTGGGTTTCCGCCTCGGCGGGTTCGGGAAAAACCACGGTACTCACGCAAAGGCTGCTTCGTCTTTTGCTTTTCGGTGTAGCGGCGGAAAAAATCCTTTGCATAACTTTTACCCGTGCTGCGGCAGCGGAAATCCACAGCCGCATCAACAAATCGCTGACTGGTTGGGCAATATGCGATGAAGCCGAGCTGAAAAAGGAGTTGGCGTATTTGGCCGGAAAACCAGCGGGACTTCAGGAAATAAAACTCGCGCGGCGGCTTTTTGCTAATGTTATAGACCGGCCGGGAGCGTTAAAAATTCAGACTATCCACGCTTTCTGCCAGGCGGTGCTTGGTCGGTTTCCGTTGGAGGCTGGGTTGACGCCCAATTTCCGTGTCATTGATCGGCAAACCGCCGAGGAATTGCTTGAGGAAGCTAAACGGCGACTCCTTCTTTCATCACCTAAGGATGACGCAGAACTTTCCGAATCATTGAAAAACCTCGCCTCCCGGCTGCATGAGGAGCGTTTCTCGCAGCTAATTGATGAGGTGATGCATGAGCGGATTGCTCTGGAGGAGTTACTGCCACGAAAAAATAAAGTACTCGAGGATATAAGCGATTTTCTTGGGATTAAAAAAAATACCGAAGAAAATTTGCTGGCCGCAGCACTGACGAATCTGCCGTCGGAAATTTGCGAAATCATAAAACAAAAAAAAATCCCGATATTGCTGGAATATATTTCCACTCCGGTGAGCCAGAGGGAACCTAAGGATTACATTAATTTTTTCCTGACGCAAAAATATGAGCCGCGCAAGCGCATCGCAGAAGAATTGCGGCCGGAGCAGACCAGAGTTTTCGCTGTATCAGAGGCCATGAAATCCATGCAAATCGCTAAGGATACTAGGGATTTTCTGAATGTAGCGGAAGCGCTCATTGTGATTTACAATCATTTGAAGCGGGTAAACCTGTTCCTGGATTATGACGATCTAATCGTCAAAACCTTGCAACTGCTTAGTAACCGGGAGCTTTCCGCCTGGGTGATGTATAAATTGGATGGTGGCATAGACCACATATTGGTCGATGAGGCGCAAGATACTAGCCTCGAGCAATGGCTGATAATTGAAAACATTGCTCTCGAATTTTTTTCCGGCCAGGGTTCAGGGAAATCCCAGAAAACGGTTTTTTTCGTCGGGGACGAGAAGCAATCTATATTTAGTTTCCAGGGCGCCGAGCGAAAAATGTTCTCAGCTATGCATGATAGGTTTTCTAAGCTGGCAAAAGATGGCGGACAAAAATGGTTCAGTGAGCGGATGGATAAATCCTTCCGCTCTATCGAAGCTGTGCTTTCCGCTGTGGATATAGTTTTTGCTGATGACGAACGGCGCACCGCGATAACCAGTTCGACATTGCCGATAAAGCATGGCCTGGAAAGAACCGGGCATCCGGGGAAGGTGGAAGTCTGGCCGCTGGTGAAAGCACTGGAGAAAGGTCAAGAAGCCCGTGAGACATACGATCCAAAAAATATCCTGGCTCGTGCCATCGCGGAAAAAATAGCCGAATGGATTTCTGAAGGCCGTATATTGCGGGGAAAAGGCTGGAAAATCAGGCCTGGTGATATAATGGTATTGGTCAGAAAGCGTGACGAATTCATAGATTATCTCACTAGGAGCTTAAAAAACAAAAACATCCCGGCATCAGGCATTGATCGCATGGAGCTAAATCAGCAAATCGCCGTCATGGATTTATTGGCTGTCGCTGATTTTCTGCTGTTGCCAGAGGATGATCTGAATCTGGCCGCGGTCTTGAAAAGTCCATTAATCGGATTTAGTGAGGACGATCTTTTCGTGCTGGCCTTCGGGCGTGGTGAAACTTCGCTCTGGCATAGATTGCAGGAAAAAAAAGGTGAGCGGGAAATATTTGCTGGGGCGCATGATTATTTGGCGGGAATCATCGAATCATGTGCCGGACTTCGTCCATTCGAGCTGTTTTCTGGGTTACTCGAAAAAAACCGGGGGCGGGAAAAAATGATCGCCCGGCTTGGCCGCCAGGCAGAAGACCCGCTGAACGAATTGTTGAATCTCGCTCTGCAATATGAGGCCAGTCACAGCATTTCATTACAGGGTTTCATACATTGGCTGAACAAAGGAAAAATCGAAATAAAGCGCGATTTCGCAATGGCCAGAGACGAAGTGAAAATAATGACGGTTCACGCTGCAAAAGGCTTAGAATCGCCGATAGTTTTTCTGGTTGATAGCACCGTACCACCGGATGGAAATCAGCGATTATTCTGGATGTCTGGCAGGGAAAGGGAAGTCCCGTTATATATAATGAAATCCGCTAATCACAATTCCAGCACACAAAATCTTTCGCTGGCTGGGAAATCTGGTGCTTATGAGGAATACCTCAGGTTGCTTTATGTTGCGATGACTAGGGCGGAAGACGAGCTTTACATTACCGGTGCCGGCAATATGAGTAAAAAAAACTGGTACGGTGTGATAACCGGAGAATTTTTGAACAACCTAGGAAAAATTCGGGAACGGGAATTTCTTTATCCAGAATTCGTCCTGAACTATGAGAAGAAATGCCTGTTCATCGAAACTATGCCGGGTGGCAAGCATATTTATAAGAAGGAATATATTGTTGAAAATTATAGCGAATCATTACCCGAGATATTCAAGATAATATCTTGATAATAAAGCTATTTTCTAATGGTTATAGCCGATAATATCAATAACTGACTGGGTATTGACTTCTTACCCCTGTATACCTACATTCGGATAACAGGAGAGAAAATTTATGGCGAACGAATCGAGCGACGCAACTTTCAAGAGTGACGTATTACAGGCAAAAGGCCCGGTGTTAGTGGATTTCTGGGCTGAGTGGTGCGGTCCGTGCCGCCAGCTCACTCCATTGGTTGAGGAGCTTTCCAAGGAAATGCAGGGTAAGCTGAAGGTGGTGAAAGTCAACATCGACAAGAATCCCGAAACCCCACAAACCTACGGTGTCCGTGGCATCCCGACTCTCATCATCTTCAAGGATGGGAAACCGGCGGCTACTAAGGTCGGCTCTCTACCGAAAAGCAGTCTGTATGAATGGGTAGAATCAGTGGTGGCGGCGTAGCTGCGTTTTCACCGGTTTCATATCCCAATTCTTCCAGCATTTCTCCGCCGATACGGTTGAATGATTTAAGGTCGTTGGCCGAGATATAATCCTTCCAATCTCCAACCACCCCTTTTCGGTAAAAGGAGAACGAATCCTCCTCGCCGGGCTTCCGCCCGCCGGAGAGCCACTCGAAACTTGAAGATGCGCGGCAATATTCCACCGCAGCCATAGAATCATCGGCTCCCAGGAATCTCAATACATCGGAGAAAGATTTTGCGAAATCCTCAATCATTGCTTCATAAGAAACCATGAGAAGCGCATTTTTATGCTTTCTACCGAATTCGATTGCTGCTCGATTATACTGAACCCATTTTTCCGCAATAGGTTCAATGTATTTGGATAAATTCTGGTTTCCCCTATTGCGCTGTCCATGCATATATGTCGATACCGCAACGTCCCTGCCATCCCGATATACGTATATGAACTTAGCCTCGGGAAATACACTACGTATTTTCCCCAGCATTAACGTGTTTGCCGGAGTTTTGTCACCTATATGCTGCGCATTCTCCTTGATCCCGCTCTTGGCGAGCATCAGTCCGATAAAAGTGGCTACCAGGAAGTGGAAATCATTATCGGTGACGTTCGGGTAATATGGCTTACCTTCATAAACTTCGCGTGCCACCAAGGTAAGCTGATCTTTGTTATAAATGTTTATAGACCGACCGATTAAATCAGCTAGGATGTCGAAAAAATGCCCCTCTCCGGCGCAGGAGATTTGCGGATGAGCGTCAAGCGCTTTCTGCATCCAGGTAGTGCCGGATTTCGGTACGCCGGAAATGAAAAACAGCTTCCTGCCCAGAACTTCCAGGGTTTTATTTTGGATAGCTGCGAATTCGGATGTATTCATGCGTCTTATGACATTCCCTTGTCATAAAACGAGACAGTAAAAAAAAACTTACGCGCTATCCCTATTTTTCCAATATATCCGCCAGGCGGTTTTTTTCCTCAGGCGACATGGCGGTGATCTTTTCTATCGCCTTTTGGCGCACACGATCTTTAATTTCCTTCATTATAGCGTCGACCGCCGCCAGATGTTCCTTGATGCTTTCCGGCGTGGTGTGCCCAGCCCTTAGTTGTTTTGCCAGATCAATTCGCACCTGCCGTGCCCGAGCCATTCCTTCATCGATGAACTGTCGGTTGGCCTCGATTTCCACCTGACTGAACAACACCTGTGACATCGTGGCGGAAGTATGCCCGAACATACCGTATCCCCGTCCCCCAGGCTTATCCGCCTGCATTTGCTCTTGCGGAATCGCCGGTATCGTAATGGCACCTTGACCGGGATGGAACCAATGGCAGCGGCCTATAATAAAAGCGATTAAAAAAATATTTAAGCCTATTGAGCCGAAATAGATCAGTCGGTTTTTACCGGAGCAATCGAGAGTCATGGCAATACCTCGTTTATAATTGTTGGGTCGAATATTTCCTGATTATAGTTTGCGGCCATTTTAACCGCGGAATTGGAATTCAGATTCAAGCTGCCGAGAAACAAACCAGAAAGCGCGCAGAACAGAAGCATTGCCGTTTTCGCCCATGCCGGGCGAAAAATGAAAATTATGCCGGTTGCGCCAGTTTCATCCACCTGCCGTTTCGCGGATTGCACTATCAAATTAAGCAGTGCCGTATCGGCATTTTTTCCATCCGCAGCCAGCGTGAATTCATCGAGCGTTCGGTCAAGCTCCGCAGCTTCGGCCAGAAGTTCTGGGTTTGCGTTGAACATCCGCCGTGCCGAATCACGCAAATCCCATGGCCAGCGCTGCAAATTTGCGCCATAGCTATGCACCAACTCTTTCAATTCCTCGTTTTTCATATTCATATAGCCATCTTTCCAGCGTTATTATTCTCAAGCATATCTTTTAAATTCCTGCGAGCACGGAAAAGCAACTGTTGCAACGTTCCAGTATTGACCCCCAGAATTTCTGCCGCTTTCTGGTTACTCATTTCTTCATAATAACAAAGCGCTAAAGCGATCTGCTGCCGCTCAGGCAATTTTGCCACCGCATCCCGCACCATTTCAGCCTTCTGCTTAGCTATTATGGTTTCTACCTGCCCGGGCGATTCATCATAAGCCTCAATCTCGCCGAAATTGGCTGGTCGTTTCTTGCGTTTGTGATCTATGCAAGCGTTCATCAGAACCTGATATAGCCAGGTAGAAAATTTGGCCTTTGGCTGCCAGCGAGGCGCCTCGTTCCAAACTTTTATCCATAATTCTTGCACCATATCTTCCGCCGTGCCGTAATCGCCAACTATCCGCTCGGCGAATCGCAATACCCGGTGCAGGTATTTTTCCACCAAATGACGGTAGGCCAGGATATCCTTCTGCGCTACAAGCTGCATAAGCTCAATGTCTTCCTGATGATTTTCGTTATGGTTCATTCCCGGTCGCGCCATTTTTTCATCGCCACGACCAGAGTTCATACTCCTTTTCAACGCTACTGGCACGGCAAAACTTACGCGGCAGCCCTAATAATTTCTTGCGCCGCTAGAAAATTGCGGCATATTGGCTTTGTACATGCCAGATATATGCAAAAAGCGGTTTTAGTTACGCGTCCCGGCGGACCAGAGGTTTTTGAAGTCAAAGACCTACCCATAATTAAGCCGAAACTGGGCGAAGTGCTCATCCGCCATACCGCCATCGGCCTGAATTTTCTCGATATTTACCATAGAACCGGGCTTTATCCGCTGCCAGCATTCCCGGCTATAATCGGCGTTGAGGCATGTGGAGTAGTGGAGGAAATCGGCAAAAGCGTAACGGTTTTAAAACCTGGTGATAGAGTGGCATATTGCACTACTCCGCCCGGCGCGTATTGTCAGTGGCGTGCGGTAAACCAGGATTACCTGGTGAAAGTCCCAAAAGGCATAAGCGACCAGCATGCCGCCGCCTGTATGGTGAAAGGCCTCACCGCCTATTATCTTTTGCATAAAACCTGCAAAGTCAAACGCGGTGATTTCATCCTGGTACATGCGGCGGCGGGTGGGGTTGGCCAGTTGGTTTGCCAATGGGGAAAGCATTTGGGTGCTAAAGTCATTGGTACCGTCGGTTCGGAAGAGAAAGCCAAAGCCGCAATGCAGGCTGGTTGCCAGCATGTGGTAAATTACCGGCAGGAAAATTTTGCCAAGAAAATAATGGAAATCACCGGCGGCAAGGGCGTCAAAACCGCTTATGATTCGGTGGGGAAGGACACGATAATCGGCTCATTGGAATCGCTGGCAGACTTTGGAATGCTGGTCAGTTTCGGCCAGTCATCAGGAAAAATTCCAGATTTTGATATATCGCTGCTAGCGCGGAAATCGCTGTTCATGACTAGGCCGTCAATTTTTACCTACATGAAATCGTGGGCGCAACTGGAGGAGGGGGCGGAAGCCCTGTTTTCCGCTATCACAAAAAGGATTCTCAAAATCAGCGTCGCAAAAACCTATCCGTTGAAAGACGTCGCAACCGCCCATCGCGATCTGGAGGGCAGGAAGATTATTGGTAGCGCGGTTTTAATCCCTTAGTGTCATCCCCGCGAAGGCGGGGACCCATATTCCAGAGGCGTGGCAATTATTGTGGTAAGATGGATGGCCTGTGGTTATGGATTCCCGCCTCTGCGGGAATGACAAGAAAATTATTTTCTGGAAGGATTCTCCTTCCGGTGCGGCTCTTGAGTAGAGCGCACTAGAGGGAGAAAGGTTGACGGGCGTGGAACTAATCCAGTCCGCCAAGTTCAACGGCGGGATCACCCACGATTTCAGCGGTAGGCGGCGGGATCAGGGGGCTCGTCGCTTGTGGAGCCCACTCCTTCGGCACAATACCCCGCAATGATGTCGAAGATCAATTCATTGACGGTTTTGTTGGCCTGAACAGCAAGCTCTTCTAATTTGTCGTTCAGGCTTGCGGGCAGAAGCAACTTACGGAGTACCGGTAGTGGTTCGGACGCCATAATAACATCTCCTATAACAGAGATCTAAGGAGCAACCTCGAAGTTAAGATTGCCTCCTTTTTTCAAGTCACATTTCTTTCGCGTGACCTATAATTTCCCTCGTGGGGGAAAACATAGGCCTCCCAACGAGAAGAAATATAACGGCTTTATTATCGCAAAAATTTGGACGAATATAAAGGAGGGAAATATTAAATTTTTGTTACAGTCAAATAGCAAATAACCCCTTGAAAATCAAGGGGTTACAAACTTCAGACTATTAGAAAATTCAGCAGTGAATTACGCAGCCATCGATTTTGTCAATCTTTCCGTGGCTGCAGCAACTTGTTGATTCACCGGCTCCGCAGCCTTGCCCAGTTCTACGAACAATTCGCTCAGGCGCAATGATTCATTGAAACAGGCATCGACGTTGTTCTTCAACAAAGTACTGTTCAAGTTCAAAAAATCACTCACCGTTTTGCAGGTCAGGAAATCCTCGAATGCTTTGAAATTATCAGTAACGACGTTATTGGTGTATTCGGAGATTTCCGAGGCGATGTTCTTGGCGATTTTGGAAGCGATGTTCGCGGATTCCACTAGCGCCTCGAAATTTTCCTTACCGAGTTCCACTGCATTGCCAAGGCTTTTCGCTGCCGAATCGGCATGCTTTGCAAATTTTTCTACGCTTTCGCTTCCCATCTCCAGCATTTTCTCATGTACTTTTTTTGCTTCTTCGATACCGGGGACGAACCCGTTTTCCAGGGCTTTACGACTGCCGGAAAACATTTCGCTGAGTGAGTGTGCATTAAATGGATTTGCTCCGAACGGGCTTTTTGCCCCGAACGGCTTTGCATATTGACCCCATGTTTTCGCCGCTGGCCACTCGGCTTTAGCCTGGCGCACTGTGCCTGCTGACGCTGGTCGTGCTTTCTTCATGCGAACTACTTTCGATTTTTTCTGAGCTTTAGCCATGCTTATCTCCCAAATAAATGAATCCTACAGGTTTGTATGGTATTATAACGCAGTCAAGTCAAGGTTGTTACGCCATGGGGTATAAAAAACCCATTATTAATTTTATGAGTATAACCATTCTCCCACTCTGGCGAGATGCCGGTATGGATCGTGTTTCGCGCCTTTGTCCAGCCAGGGAGTTGAAGCATATGGCGTATCGGGATCGGAATATTGTTCGATAGTTTTCTTGAGTTGCTGGGTGGTTTGTTCAATATGTTTTGCAACATCCTTCACGCGATGAATGGTTATGCCCTCGTCGGAAAATAATTTCCAATATTCCAGTTCCTTTATCGTACAATCGGCTGCTTTTCTTCCGCCGAGTGCTATCATGAATTTATCGAACCCGCCGCTTTGAAAAATCAGGGCTTCCAAAAAAAGCTGCACTGCTAGACCTTTTTCGATTTCGCCTATTGCAGGCAGAGCGCCGGTTTTATAATCTACTATACAACCGCCGCTGTCCGCGATTTCGATGCGATCAGCCTTTGCGGTTAGGGTGAAATCGTCAAGAGTGATTTCCCCATTTATCTCAAAGAAAGATTTATTGGTGGTTTTTCTTCTGGCGATTTCGTTCCGCGCCACATTGCCGATGATACTTGCAAATTTCGGCCACCAAAAATTATACGCTGCCTTGCCCGCTATCCGGGAAAAAGCCTGTTCTCCCGCAACTGTCAACTGCGCACGAATATCCACGAAACCGGCATCCCGGTAATTCTGCCCGAATATTTCCATCGCTTTATGCACAATTTCACCAATCTCAGCCTTCTCTGGGTCCTGGTCAATTGCTGGCAGTGGCTTGAGTCGAAGGATGTGTGATGCGTAGATTCGGTATGGGTTGCGAAGCAGCCTTTCCACTGCCGTCACCGAAAGTTTCTTCGGCCGCGCATTAATCGGGGGCTTCGGCGCTGGCGGTACCAGCTCGATTTTTTCTGAAGGTTCATACATCAATTCTGCCCATTTGCGCCATGGCTTCGCCGGCTGCAGGGCATTTTCCATCTTCGCTGCTTTCAGTAGTGCATCCATGCGCAGCAGAAGATTTGACGGTATAGTAACCTCGCCGCCGATTCTCTCCGCCCGTGTCAGCAGGACTTTTTTTGCCGCGATTAGGCTATAGAAATCATGGGCGGAAAGGCTTTTGTGCTTCTCCTCGGTGAAAAGCCCAAGCGCTTGCCGCATCGCCCGGCTCATCCATGGGTTATCAGAGGCGACCGGCCAGCTTCCTTCGTTTAAGCCCCCGATAATCACTAGGTCGAATTGTTGCAACCGTGCCTCCAGCATCCCCATAATGGAAATGCGCGGATGTTTTTCTGTTTCGGGGTAGTAGTATTCTGTTTGCAGGAATGCTTCAAACAGGCCGGGATACGAAACCATCGGGTCGATTTTCGTTCCGCTGGAAATCCGGATTAGTTTTTCCAGGAATTCCTTCAGATTCCTCCCGGTTGCACCCTGCCATAATTTTTCTGAAAGTTTCCCGGAAAAATCCATATGTGCCTGGAGCAGCGCCCCGAAATCCGCCTGTTTTCCGCGCAGCAGATTTAAAAACTTTTTACCTTTTTCCGCGATAGATAGAATCAACGCCGCCAATTCCAGTTCGTTTTTTTCTTCCAATAATTTTTGCAATGAATCGAGGTCATTATAATTCCTGATCCCGCGCAGCGCCGCCCGTTCCAGCTTTCCCGCCATGCCACATTCAGCCAAAGGATTCTTCAAAAGTGCCAGCAGATGAACCGGCGAGAAACTCGCATCGGCAGCTTTGAGGCATTGGTGTAGAAAAACCGCATCCGGTAATTCGAGTAGTCTTACGCCTGCCGTATCGAAGATACTGACATTCCATCTTTTCATAATGGCGGAAACCCGGCGCGCCAGATGCCGGTCGGTAGTGACGAGTGCGGCAGTGGCATCAGGTTCTTCCAGGATTTCCTTGAACCGCATGGCGATTACGGTCGCCTCTTCCTGCTGATTATGGCAATCGATACGCTCTATGCCGTCCACAGTGTTTTTTGCTATTTTCAGGGAAAGCCATTTATCAATTTCTACCCCCGGGCACATTATTTCGGAGGCGAATTTCAGCCGGCCTAGATCGGTTTTCGCATCAGTCCAATTCTTAATCTCGGAGCGCTCGGTTTTCATGGATTCGAGCAGGTTTTTTAGGCCTTGTTGTGGATGGGTTTCGTCGATATTTTTCCAATATTCCACGTCCGCTGCCAAATCCAGCCCTGGTAGGATGATATTGCCATTACTCAACAATGCGGCGGATTTTATCAAGCTTGCGGTGGCGGGGATGCTGCCGGTCGATCCGGCGATGATAACCGGAAATTCTGGGGGATTTTTTGTCCATGCCTGCGCCTGGCGCTCCAACAACAGATTGGTATATTCGGCAATATCTATCAGCCCTTTTTCCGCTAAAATCTCCGGCCATTTTTGCTCTAGGAGTGAAAAAAAATCGAGTGTCACCTGCCAATGATTCGCCAATTCCGCCGGGACTATCTCCCGCAATTTTTCCAACGGGATTTTCTCCCGTTGCATTTCATCTAGGAACCGCGCTAGGTGATCGGCGAGATAAGCCGAATGGTCGATAAACGAACCGGAAAAATCGTCAGGTGTTTCTTCTTTACTGCTCCGCCATTCAGTAATGATTTGCGTAAGTAAAAACTTACGCCGGATGGGCGAGATGGGTCTGAGGCCGGTAGTTTCCTGCGAGTCTAAAACCTCCTCATATTCTTCGCCAAGTGGGAGTATTTTTGGGTCTATCCCAAGAATTTCCCGCAACGATCGGCATGATCGCTTATTCGGCAGAAATATGGTTACCTTGGAAAAATCTGGCCAGCGGATATGAATCCCTCGTGCCAGTTCCTTCAGGAATGGAACTCCGGCGGGGATGTGGAAGATGTTTTGCATCTTCCATTTATAGCAGCCATTATTTCCCGGGCAATCTTATAGCGCTAATGCCGTTTGTCTCCGGTATAACTGGACGGGTCATGTTCTGCCAGCGGTTAGCCATCGCTTCAGGATGGGTCAGCTTTATGCCTGATGTTTTGGCTTTTGCATATGCTAATGGCAATATTACATCTCGTATATTGCTAACAATATTCGGCGCAGTACTCCCAGCTTTTTCCCAACCTCCTTGATTAACGGCAAGGCAAACACTTGCTAGGGATTCAGCCGCAACTACATTAAATATATTTGCATTGAATTTTGGGTTACCTATAGTAACATGGGGAACAAGCTCAGCTATGTTTTTTAAATTATTAGTCTCCATAAATATTTTGATAGAAGAACTCTTTCTCAATTCGTCAACATCAAGATTAGGGAGATCCTTTGTCAGACATAAAGAGAATTCCCGCATTTCTTTACTATCAGGCTTGAATGGTATGAAGCCAAATTCAGAAATTACATCAAAGCCACGATGAAGTATCTCTTCGTTCCATATTGATTCTTTTGTCCTTGGTTCATCAATTTTCGCTACTACCATGTCATTTATTGTCGTGAAACAACCCTGTAACCTGCCTAAAGCTTGAGACACGGTTAATTCGCAGGGGGTAAAATCATTTTTCGGCAAAATCACCTTGTTCCGTGTAGGGATATACACCGCTATTGAATTCATGTACTGCCCATACTCTGCTACGACTTTTCCGGCAGCATTCTTGCCGTAAAATATCACTATTAATTTTTCACTCTGCAATCCGAGATCAAACAGCACTGCTATATCAGGATTGGCGCGTTTCGGCGCCTTCAGTAAATAATCAGATAAAGCTTCATTTTCAGGAGATATTTTAAACTGCCCTCCGTGCCTTTTTACATGTTCACGCGCTTCTGCAATAAGTCCACTGATATTTTCAATTCGTGCTTTTGCACCTTTTTTTATTGCAGCGATCATCTGGACTTTATCGCCATCAGAAAATGCCTGAGATCCGTCACCAGTTACTGCTATCCCTGAAAACCCTAGTTTTTCTAATTCCAATTTAATTTCCTGCCCAACAAAGAGTCTTAACTCCGCAGGTTCCGGTAAATCTAGCCTCTTTATCAGTGTTGCCGCGGTAAGATCAGTGCTAGACCTG
Organism: Alphaproteobacteria bacterium; assembly: GCA_013288565.1. Classification (GTDB taxonomy): domain Bacteria; phylum Pseudomonadota; class Alphaproteobacteria; order Rickettsiales; family JABDBP01; genus JABDBP01. The sequence goes on from JABDBP010000008.1 coordinate 56,270, forward strand.
CTTTTGACAAAATCAACAAATTCGACAACAGTATTAGTAGAGAATAACATAAGCGCTAAATTATTAAACATCCCTTTTTTTATCGCTTCTATTTCATCGGGAGGATTTATGGATACTACTCCGTCGCTTCTTGTAATTTCAAAAACCCCATCTTTAATGATATCTGCAAGTAGCCATAAGATTTTAGCCTTGGGAGCAACGGTTCCGTTAAGGTATTGCTGTAATATTGTTGCGCGATCTTCGGCCGTTTCCCTGGAATATTTGAGCGCTTTAACCAACCGTCCCTGAAACTGCCTACGATCAGCATAGCTACGAGCCGGATCAAATTCATCAAATGGTATAGTCGCGATATTGCAGCGGCTATACCCAGGATTGGCGGTTATCATGCCGCTAGCTCTTAAATATATGACTTGGTCATCAAAATAAATGGAAGGTTGATGACTTTTAATTTTTCTCTGCTTGGGCATAATTCACCTAAACTTGATATTCACCTATATTAATTTACATGATAAAGGTTAATAAAAGGTTAACAGTATAACTATTTGATTATGCAGCCTTTTTCTTCCCTTCCAGAATTACCTTCAGATATTTCCCAGTCATGCTTTTTGCATTTTTTGCCACCGTTTCTGGCGCACCTTCGGCAATTATCAATCCCCCTTTATCCCCGCCACCGGGGCCTATATCAATTATCCAATCGGCAGTTTTTATCACATCCAGATTATGTTCAATGACAACAACGGTATTCCCGACATCCACCAGTTTATGCAGAACTTTCAGCAGTTTTTTTACGTCATCGGAATGAAGTCCCGTTGTCGGTTCGTCCAATATATACAGTGTTTTGCCGGTGGAGCGTTTGGATAATTCCTTCGCCAGTTTCACCCGCTGTGCCTCGCCGCCGGATAGAGTGGTAGCCGATTGGCCGAGATGGATGTAACCTAGGCCCACTTCTTCCAACGCATCGAGCTTTTCCTTGATCTGCGGGATTTTATCGAAGAATTTCGCCGCGGTTTCCACCGTCATGTCAAGCACTTCGGCGATCGATTTATCCTTGTACTTTATCTCGAGCGTTTCGCGGTTGTAGCGTGCGCCATGACAAACATCGCACTTTACATAAACGTCCGGCAGGAAATGCATTTCGATTTTGATCAGACCATCGCCCTCACAGGCTTCGCAGCGCCCACCCTTGACGTTGAATGAAAACCGCCCGGGCTTGTAGCCGCGCGCTTTTGCCTCCGGCATCATGGTGAATAGGTCGCGGATCGGCATGAATGCCCCGGTGTATGTTGCAGGATTCGAGCGTGGGGTGCGGCCGATGGGTGATTGATCGATCTCGATTATCTTGTCGATATATTCGAGGCCCAGAATGCCATCGTGCGCACCAGGAATTTCCCTACTGTGATTTAGTTTTCTTGATACGGCCTTATATAATGTTTCGATTATAAGGCTGGACTTACCGCCGCCGGAAACGCCGGTGACGGCGGTAAAGCAGCCCAACGGAATTTCGGCGCTGACGTTTTTCAAATTATTCGCCTTAGCGCCGGTAATTTTTATCTTCCAGGCTTTTTTTGCATCGCGCCTTTTGCCGGGAACCGCGATGAATTTCTCACCGCGCAAATATTCTGCCGTGATGCTGCCTTTCGCCTTCA